>QHYH01000104.1 GCA_003223215.1 Acidobacteriota bacterium | reverse complement strand
AATCTCCCAGAGCGAACCGATCCCGGCGGCGCGCACGCGCTGGCGCCACAAGGCAGCGGTATGGCGATTGACGTCATAGGTGGAAGCAATTTCCAGGTCCTGCTTGCCGGAGGCCGCCGCCAGGACCAAGCGGCAGCGCAAGGCCACCTGCTGCGGCGTGCTGGGCGCCGCTTCCCACCGGACCACTTGCGCCAGATCGTCGACGGATAAGCTTACAAGCGGGCTGATTCTGGCCATGCATACATGCATATCATACTGGCCACAATATGTCTATCTATTTATGATACACACGACTAGGATGAGCCTGAGAGATGCCGCCGCGAATCGAGAATGCGGATGCAAACAGATTCCCCTAGGAGCCAAAGAATACAGTAGCTGCCCGGGTGCGAGCTTAATGTCAGATTAATTTGCATTTTATCTGGCCCCACGGCTCGCACAATCCCTGGGTTTGAATGCCCGGCTGAAATATACTCCGCGCGGAAACCTCTTTAACCGTGCACCTGGGGCGAAGCACCACGTTGCTGGCGATGATACCTGGTCGTCGCGACTCAGCACAGAAGAAAGCAAAACGCACGTTGGAACACTACAGAAGTCTGACGCATCAGCGGCGGTAACCGGCAACGCGCCGTCCCAACGATAGGTTCGTATCATACCGGTCGCTCTCATCATGTATACGATCGCGTTTATCGATCGCACTAACATCTCACTTGCCCTGTCGCGCATCGGCCGGGACCTGCATTTGGATCCGCAACAGGCAGGAACCGTTGCTGGAATCTTCTTCTGGGGCTATCTCGCGCTGCAAATCCCCGGTGGTCATCTGGCGAAGCATTGGAGCGCCAAGAGATTCGTCAGTATCCTGCTAGCTATTCGCATGGGGCATTTTTGCAGTGGGTTGTGGGCTCGCGCGGACCCATCACGAACTCCTGCTGCTTCGTTTGTTTCTCGGAATAGCCGAAAGCGGCGTTCTTCCCGCAACGTTAATTCTTCTCTCTCACTGGTTTCCCCGTTCCGAACGGGCGCGCGCCAACGCGTTTTGGCTGCTCTGCTTGCCTGTCGCGGTAATCGTTTCCTCGCCCTTTTCTGGATGGATGTTGGACCGCTGGTCCTGGCGCGTGATGTTGGTCGCTGAAGGATCGCTGCCCTTCCTCTGGCTCTTGATTTGTCTCAAATTTTGTTTCAAGACCACCCGGCGGAGGCGGTCTGGATGCCGGAAAGCGAACGCATCCCTCTGGTGGAAATCCTGCGTAGGGAACGTGCCGAACTCGAGGGGCAGGAAAAGGTTGCCTACCTGCGTGCTCTGCTGCGTCCACGCGTATTTCTGCTGGCTGCAGTTTATTTTTGTTTCATAAGCGGCCAGATGGACTCCTGTTTTGGCTACCAGTGCGATGGAGAATTTCAAGAAACTGAACAGCTTTTCGATCGGAGTTCTCTATACTCTCCCATTCATCGTTGGCGCTGTTTCTCTCCTGATTATCTCTCGCCACTCGGACAGTGTGCGTGAGCGCATTCTTCAAGCCGCAGGCGCCATGCTGCTCGGTGGATCCTGTATCCCTTTCGGTCAAATGGAGCGCAAGGCGACGCAGTCTGATTCGAGGCTGGAATTCTCCTTGGAAGGCACCTAGAAATGCTGTATATTGCTGGCCATGCAAGTCACTAGGCACTTGCTACCGAGCACCGCGTTGGTCCTCAGTGTCGCTTTGACGACTGCTGCCGCACCGCAGACCCCGCCCAAACAAGCTGTGGCGAAGGGCACTTCCAGCCAACTGAAGGTAACTGTTAACGCCGTCGCCGTGGCAACAAAGTTTGTCGCGTATCTTGGGGGTCGCACCAATATTTCCCCTCCCGACACAGTCCGTGGTGGCGAGGGTGTCCCACTCATCTCGTTTTCCGATAAAGGACCCGCATTCATGGCTGGTGAAGTAGGTTCGAAGGATGAAAAGACCAAGCTCATCAAAGTTACGTTCACCGTCACAAACGCGGCGCAGGAACCTGCCTCCTTCAAGATCGGGGATGTACGATTGGTCGTTGGCGCAGATAGGTCGAACGATTTCACTGCGGTCGGTTATGATAGCAAATTGTGTGCAATGTCTGATCCAGACCGCAAAAGGGTAAAGGAAATAGTTGTGACGATCCCCCCGGCAGGGGCAAGACGCCTTTCGTATGCCTTTCCGTTGCTTAGAGCCGATGCCAAGCGTGCAGAGTTGGCAGTCGGTAGCTCAACTCCAGTTCCTTTCGATATTAACGGCAAGTAGAAGCATACACACTTCACCATCCGCACTTTGGTGAAAATAGGATTTGTTCACGTCGTTGTAGTAGGGCTTGAGACAGCAAAACATCGGCGGCATGGGATTGAGGCCATCGTAAGCGATGGTGATGGATTGCGCGTTCTTGAGTTCCGTGAAGGTCTTCATATCGAAGCGAGAATCAGTCTGTGTCCCGCCGTTATCGCCATCGCCGTTTTTCGCATCGTATATGAGTAAATGTCATCCCGGGACACCTTGATGACAATCAGGCCCGGGAGGTCTTTTGCCAGGGGAATTCCTTGGCATCCTTAATGTATGCGATACATGTGCTGCGAGCCCATCGTCCGCTGTCCCGTCGACTTTATGCCGCTTCCCTCTCATAGTACTTCAGCAGGCCGCCAAGTGGTTCTCGACACCGCACTGCTCCCATGTTCCTTCTTGCCTGCGTCTGCGAAGGCAACAAGATCCGATTGTCTTTGCCCTGATGGTTGCGCTCCTCGTGGTAATGTAGTCGAGATGCTCGACAGTGAGCCGATTTTGGAACAGATCGCGTTGAAACAGTTGTTCAACTGGAACTTCAGTTCGGATAGGCGGCAGCAACTTCTTTAGAATCATACGAAAAGCAAATGCCCCCACGCATTTCTCGTGGGGTTTTTCATGGTGATTTTTGCCTCCCTGATAATCCACGACTGGCGCCATTGTGTGCGCGATAGGATCGGCAAAACATTGCCGGTGCTTTCTTCGACCACCATCTTGGTCATGGAGCTGTTTTCGCGACCTTTCATTCATCTGACGTGCTCGTCTTCCGCTCCCCTCAGGCGGGCCGTGGTGAGCCTGGCGCAGCAGGAAGCCCGTCTGCGCCGACTCGATCGTCGTGAGCCACAACGATCTCTTCGACTGTTTCGCGCGTTCGCTCCAGTGTAGGGGTTTGTCTGACTACCCCCGGTAACAAAGTCCGGTGGTCCAGAACTAGCCGCCAGTACAGTTGCCTCGGCACAGGGAATAGCAGAGAGTGCTGGAAATTCAACGGCCCCTTACCCGGCGGGGGTACTCGACGCCTGTCGGAGAGGGGGAATTTACGCTGACAATGCTCCAGGTCGTTTTGTGGGCGTTGTTGGCCCTCCCCGTCGCGGAAAATGCCACTCGCGATGATCGGCCGCGCCCCAAGGCAGCGCAGCCTTCCCAACAAAAGAGTAGGGCGACTACCGGAAGTCCTCATGGCCCGACGCTGAACCTCCCTTGCGAAAATTGCCACTCCGCGACAGCGTGGCGCCCGATCAAGGCGAACCCGGAATTCGACCACGACAAGACCAAGTATCCTTTGCGCGGCATGCACGAAAAAGTGGAGTGCACGCAGTGCCACGTGAAGCCGGTTTTTACGAACGCGGGCAAGAACTGCCAGGACTGCCACACCGATGTGCACCAGAGAAAGATGGGCACGAACTGCGCGCAATGCCACACAGTGCAAGGCTGGAACACCGCCGTACAGCAGGTGAAGGAACACCAGAACCGCTTTCCGCTGCTCGGTGCCCATGCCGCGGTGCAATGTGAGGACTGCCACAAGGGTGCGGCCGTGGGCCAGTTCAAGGGGCTGTCCACCGCCTGCGTTTCCTGTCACCGGGCGGATTTCCAGAAGACCACCAATCCGAATCACGTGACCAGCCAGTTTCCGCAAAACTGCCAGATGTGTCACACGTTTGACAGCTGGATCGGCGCGACCTTTAATCACGCCGGGCCGCCAGCAAACTTTCCGTTGACCGGGGCGCACGCGACTATTGCTTGCACGACCTGCCACATCAACAACAATTACAACCTGACGACGCCGCCAAATGCTTGCGGAAATTCCGGCTGCCATCTGACGACCTGGCAGCAGACCACTAACCCGAAGCACTCGGCGGCCCCCACGGTATTTCCGGTTGCGAACTGCTCGACCTGTCACATTACGACCACGTGGACGACGGCGACCTTTGATCACAGCACCACGGGCTTTCCGCTGACGAATTCGCACCAGCTAGCGCCGGCGGGCAAGGTGACAGCCTGCACGGACTGCCACATCAACAACAATTACAACCTGACGACGCCGCCAAATGCTTGCGGAAATTCCGGCTGCCATCTGACGACCTGGCAGCAGACTACTAACCCGAACCACGCGGCGGCGCCCACGGTATTTCCGGTTGCGAACTGCTCGACCTGTCACACTACGACCACGTGGACGACGGCGACCTTTGATCACAGCACCACGGGCTTTCCGCTGACGAATTCGCATCAGCTAGCGCCGGCGGGCAAGGTGACAGCCTGCACGGACTGCCACATCAACAACAATTACAACCTGACGACGCCGCCGAATGCTTGCGGAAATTCCGGCTGCCATCTGACGACCTGGCAGCAGACTACTAACCCGGTGCATTCGAGCGCGGGCGCGCCGTTTGCGGCCGCGAATTGTTCGACGTGCCACAACACGATCGCTTGGACCACCGCAGCTTTCGACCACAGCACCACGGGTTGGCCGCTCACGGGCTCGCACCAGATGTCACCGGCGGGGAAGGTGAACGCTTGCACGGACTGCCACGTCAGCAATAATTACACATTCACGTCGGCGAATACGGATTGCTACGGGTGCCATAAGACGGCGTGGCAGAGCACGACGACGCTTGGCGGGAGCGTGCCGAATCACGTTGCGGCGAACTTCCCCACGCCCATGTGTTTGAGCTGCCACGACACGGTCCTTTGGAGCGATGGAAAGTTTGACCACAGTACCACGGGTTTCCCGCTCCAGGGTCCACATATGCTGCCGCCGCGCTCCACGGTCACCGGTGCGATCGGGGCGATGGTGAACGCCTGCACGGATTGTCACATGGGGGGCAACTACACCACGGGCTATCCCACCACCGACTGCTACGGCTGCCATCAAACGTACTTCATCAACGCCCAGGCGTATGGCACCAACGTGCCAAATCACGTGGCGGCGAGCTATCCGACAACTTGCATCACTTGCCACACCACGTGGGTGACGACGGCTTGGTTGGGCGCAGTTTTCAATCATACTTTTTTCCGCATTCCGCACTACGGGTCGGTGTGCACGGATTGCCACATTGTTTCGACGGACTACAAGCAGTTCTCTTGTGAGAATTGCCATACGCAGCCGGCTGCGCACCGGCCCGGCATGTCGCACCCTAGCGTTTGCTCGCCATCTCCCTCGTGCTGGTACACCCCGCCGACTAAGTGCTACAACTGCCATAAGGGATAAAAGAATGAAACGGACCACGTTTTTTTCTGGATTTATTGCGAGGGGCCAAAGACCGATTCGCGGGGTAGTCGGTTTCGGGGTGACTGGACGCATCAGTGAAGCGCCAAAGTTCTGAAATACTCTCTGGAGGGCGACCCACAAGACAGGCCTCTATTGCCTATTTAGGCGCATCCTGTCCGGTCGGTCAGGTTGACAAGCCCAGGACCTGGGCATAGGCTGCCCAGTACCTCCCAGCCAACCTTAACTTGTAGGGGATTCAACGACATCCCCCGGGATAGCTTCGCATCCCGGTTAAGGATTTTTTGGAAGTCCACTCGGGCCGGTGCGGCAGCGTTGGGGCTACCGCAACCGGAGGTGCCCAAGCAGGAACTTACAAACTGTTTGCGGGAGGGACTTAGGTGTCCAAGAAACAATGGCTCGTCACGGCCGGCGCGGCTGGCGTGGTATTCCTACTGACACTCTGGGCGTTTGGCGGAACATCTTTCACGCGGCAACCGCAAGAGGCTCTGAAAAACTGGAATCGCAGCGGGGTCAGGGCCGTGTACATGGCCACGCAACTCCGCGAAGTGGACAAAACCCGGGCCGCGCTCATCCTCTCCTACGATTTGAGCAATATGTCGAACGTCGATTACCGCCTGACCGATGGCTCGGGCGTGGTGATTATGAGCAGGCTGAAGTCGGACGGAAGCCTTAGCCAGGAACAACGGATCCGCCTGAGCTACCCGGTCTTTCTGCCGGCGGGGCAGCGCGCCCACCTGGCCTTTGAAATCACGCGCGAGTTCGTCTGGCCCAAGGACGATTCCCACCACGATGAAAGGCTCAAGGAATTCGTGAGGCAAATGCTCGCACCGGTGCGGGGATTCGTCCTCTTTGACGACAGCAGCCACAGCCAGTTCGACCTGCCCGCGGGCTGGCCCGATTTGCAAGAAACATCCGAGACGCGACCGAGAGGCTGATTCGACCGAAAGGCGCTTGACGAGCCCGTTGCGGAACAAAATTTTTCTCTTGAGCCAGCTCTCAGAAATCCGATCGAGACAGCGAGGTACCCTATGTTCTCCTCAGAAGCCGTTCACAGATACGAAGGACAAGTCGACGAGCGGCGCTCCTGCCGCAGGGCAACTCTCCAATGGGTGGTCCTGGTGTTTTTTGGGGGCGACCAGTGGGGCAAGCTCGTCGACCTGAGCGAAAGGGGCATGTGCTTTCAATTCGAGCATCCCCCGGCTCTTCGCCAGTCGATCAACTTTACCTTCGAGGCCATGGGATGCACGGCCATTCCTACCGAGGGACACGAAGGAAAAGTTTTCGGCGAATCGATTCAGGCCACCGGCCGGGTGAAGTGGACCCGGGAGTTTGAGAGAACCGCGGGGGTGGAGTTCGTGGAGCTCTCAACGAAAACCCGGGACCTGATTCGCTATTGGCTCTCCTCGGGGGCCCCGCAGCAGGCGCCCTCCCCGGGCCAAGGATTCCATCAAGAATCGACCAAGAAACGGAGCAAGACGGCGGATCGGAAAACCGTGCCCTTTGCACCCACGGCGCTCTCATCATCATCTGCCCCATACGCCCCGCCAGAACCCGCGCCATTCGCGGCCAAGGCCAAACCCCGTCAGGAGGTTTTCGAACGCAATCTCGAAAACCGCGAATCCGATATCGAAGTCGTTTGGGAGCCTGAGCCTCCTGCTGCGCCCCCCATGCTCGATGAGCCTGCGACTCCTCAGAAAAAATGGCCCCTCAAGCCGGAGCGCGAGGTCACCCTTACGCCGACGAATCTGGATGAGCCTGCGACTCCCCACAAAAAATGGCCTCCCAGGCTGGAACCCGAGGCCACGTTCGCCGCAACGAATCTGGGCGAGCCTGCGTTCTCCCCTACAGAATGGCCTCGCGAGTCCCAACCCGAGGATTCCTTTGCCTCGCCGACGCTCGAGGAGCCGGTGGCGCGCCGCCAGAAATGGTCCGTGGAACCCGAACCCGAGTCCGCGTTTGCTCCGCCAGGTTTGGACGAGCCCGCAGCCTCCCCGAGGAGCTGGCCTCGCGAGCCCGAACCCGAGCCTTCCTACTTGCCGCCTACACTCGATGAGGCTGCGATTTCCGACACCGAGCCTGAACTCGAGGATTCCGCTGCGGCCCCGAGCCTGGACGAGCCCGCAGCACGCCTCGGGAACTGGCGTGTCGAATCGAGACCCGAGCCCCCCGAGCCCGCCTTTGCCCCGCAGGAGTTCGATCCGGGTGCTTCTGAAAGGCAAGCCTTCTGGGAATCCAAGCCTGCCTTACCTTCCCAAGCGGTTCCGCAGCTCGGTTTTGAAACACGGCAAAGGCTCGGACAAACCCTGGAACTGAGGCAGCGCCGGGGACGTATAGGAACCCTCGCTATCCTGGGTTTTATGGCGACTTTTGGCGCGGTTGCGGGAATCATACGATTTACGTCCACGTTCAGCGAGCGAGCGGAAACTACCGGTCTGGAAAACAAACCGGCTGCTAGCGGGGCGGACGCGGGCGCACTCGGCGAAGCGACGAGCACGTTCCTTGTCGAGGTGTTGGACTCGGGTAACCGGCGCTCTGTCCTCTTGTTCTCCGGCGGAGCCCATGCCAATAAGTCCGGTCGCGCTGGGCAAGATTCTTCCTTGCCGGAGGCTTCGGTAATGGCGGTAGAAGAGCCCGCGGAAGAAGGGAAAATGGCGGCAATAAAGCCAGAGACGCCACGCGATTTCACGCTGAGCGCTCCCCACCCGGCCACCTCGGCGACGAGTGAGAATTCTGCCCTCGAGGCGCCGGCAATGGCGAAAGAGCCGCTGGCTTCCGTCGATGCGCCATTGCAGAATCTGCCAAGCCCAGCCATGCCCGGCGCGCCCGACGGACCGCTCCCGGTAGGCGGCGAGGTTCAACCGGCGCGCCTGATTCACGCGATGCTGCCAAGCTACCCGCAAATTGCTAGAGCAAATCGCTTGGCCGGCGATGTCACACTGGATGCACTGGTCGACGAGGCGGGCAGCGTGAAGGACGTCAAGGTCCTCACCGGCCCGCTGCTGTTGCGCGAGGCCGCCAAGGAAGCCTTGCGGCGGTGGAAGTATGAGCCGGCGCGGCTGGACGGAAAGCCGACGGCCATGCACCTCACGGTCACGGTAAAGTTTCAGAACAACCTAGACAGTCATTAGGTTTTCGCCTCGGGAAAACCGGCGTCGCGCAATATCTATGGCGAAAAGCACAACGCGAGGAGGCAGCCGAGCGGGCAAGCTCTAAGTTTTCTCTCCCCCCCGAACGAAGCGAGGCGCTCCGACCTTGGTTGGGGCGCCTTGCTTTTTTTGAGTTCACCTTTTTCGACAATCCGTTTCTCTGCTTGTGGAATCGGACCTCGGTGAGCATTTCGATTTTGACTAAGTGCTTTAGAATGATCAGCTGTGGCAGGCAGTGCCAAACCTCATTTAAAGTGTCCCCTATTTTACGACGATCAGGTCGTTCTCCTGGGGAATCATCCGGGAGATCGGCAAGATGCGGACAGGGAAGTTCCATCCGAGGTAACCCTGGGGATACTTCCTTCGTACCCACAAGTGGCGGGCCGTGGCTAGAGAGAACCGAAGTGTGGCATCGGCCCATGGTGAATTTGCTAGAGTAGCGGACCATAGCTTCCCGGAAGCCGATGCTAGCCATTCGCGACAATCTGGAGCAGTGCGTGAGCGCGCTCTATGCCCACAAGCTGCGGGCGTCGCTGACCATGCTGGGGCTGACGATGGGCGTGGCCACGCTCATCACGGTGATGACCATCGTCCAGGGAGCAAACCTGTACGTCGAGAACAAAATCGCGAACCTGGGAACCAACGTGTTCCAGATTGCGCGCACACCATTCGCGGTCACCGACTTCAACATCATCATCAAGGCGCTCAAGTACAAGAAGATCGAAATGGACGACGTGCGGGCAATCCAGGAAGGATGTCCGGCTTGCGCCGAGGTGGGCGCCACGGCCAGCGCTTCGGTAAAGGCGCGGCACGAGGATAAAGAGTCGACCGACGTGAATTACTACGGGCAGACCGCCAACATGACCAGTATTGATACGCGGGAGGTGCAGTACGGGCGTTATTTCACAAGCTGGGAGGCGGATCACCGCGCGAGCGTCTGCCTGATTGGAGATACGATCGTACAGCGGCTGTTTCTCGGCGTGGACCCCATCGGGAAGACACTTCGCATCGGGAACGATGAGTTCACGGTGATCGGCGTCATGGAGAAGGTCGGCAGCGTGCTCGGACAGGACCAGGACAACTTCGTGACCGTGCCGCTGCCGTTGTTTTTGGAGATCCAGGGACTTCATACGACCAGCCTGACCATCAACGTGAAGACCAGCGCGGGGAATTTCGAGCCGGCGCAGGACCGGGCGCAGCTGATCCTGCGGGCGAGGCGGCACCTCGGCCCGAAAATGGAGAATGACTTCTTCATCGGCACGAAGGACAGCTACATGGCGCTGTGGAAAAGCATCAGCTCGGCGTTTTTCGGCGTGTTCATTCTGGTCAGCGCGATTTCCGTCCTGATCGGCGGGATCGTGATCATGAACGTGATGCTGGTGAGTGTGACCCTGCGCAAGAGAGAGATCGGCGTGCGGCGGGCGCTCGGGGCCACGCAAGGCGACATCCTGAAGCAATTCATCACGGAAAGCTTCATGCAGTGCATCGCCGGCGGAGTCATCGGCATCGCGCTGGGATTTCTGGTGGCGCTGGTGCTGCGGACGTATACGCCTTTTCCGGCGTCGGTGAGGACTTCGGTGGCGGTGACGGGCGTGATGATGAGTTCGGCGGTCGGATTGTTCTTCGGGATTTACCCGGCGCTGAGAGCAGCGAGGCTCGATCCGGTGGTTGCGTTGAGGTCGGACTGATGACGCTGATGACCCTCGAGCAGGCGCGCGAAAACTTCCTTGCGGCCATGGAGACGCTGCGGTCCTCCAAAGTGCGCTCGGCGCTCACGGTGCTGGGGATCGTCATCGGCGTTTCTTCGGTTATCTCCATGGCGGCGATCATCCAGGGCTTGAACAGGTTCGTGCAGGACAAAGTGGAGTCGCTTGGCTCGCGGACCTATTTCGTGACGCGCTTTCCGCCCGGCACGGACCCTCAGCGCATGCCCCAGCGGATCCGGGTGCGAAAATATCTGGAATACACCTACGCCGAATACATCCGCCAGGCGGCACCCAACGTGGAAAATGTGAACACCATCGGCACGCGCGGGTTCTTCCTGGGAGACTCGAACCTGATCACCTACGCTGACCGTAGCGTCGAGAAGCTGATCGTGCGCGGCGCGGAGCCGGAATACACGACGGCGCTGCCACTGTTCACCATCGCGCGCGGCCGGTTCATCAGCGCCTTCGACGAAGAGCACGCCCGCCCGGTGGTGGTGCTAGGCGCCGCGATCTGCGAGTCGCTTTTTCCCAACGAAGACGCGCTCGGCAAGACCGTGCGCCTCAACGGCAGCACGTATGAAGTCATCGGAACGTTCGAGCACGATCAGGGCCTGTTTCTTGGCCCGGGCGTGGATATTTTCGCCATCATCCCGCTGAGCAAATTCCACAAGGAATACCCCGAGGCCAAGGAACTGTTCCTGATTTTTACCGTTCCCAAAGACGTGAACGTGGAGACGGCCCAGGGGGAAGTGATCCAGGCCCTGAGGCGGCTGCGGCGCGTCCCGGCGGGCAAGGAAAATGATTTTGAGCTGAGTTCCCCGGACTTTCTGAGCAATTTGTGGAACCAGCTCACCGGTGCGCTGGTGATTCTGACGACGGTGATCAGTTCGATCGGGCTGCTCGTGGGCGGCATCGGAGTGATGAATATCATGCTGATTTCCGTGACCGAGCGGACACAAGAGATTGGCGTCCGCAAAGCCATCGGGGCGCGGCGCGCGGACGTGCGGCTGCAATTTTTGCTGGAGGCCGTCGTGCTCACGCTGGTCGGAGGGACGATCGGTATTTTGATTGGGGCGGGAATCTCCGCTCTGGTGCGGCTCACCGTGCCGTCGGTTCCGGCGACGCTTTCCTATTTGTGGGTGACCATCGGCTTTGTGATTTCCGTGAGTGTGGGATTGTTTTTCGGGTATTACCCGGCGAACCTGGCGGCGAACCTCGACCCGATTGATTGTCTTCGCTACGAATAGGGAACTCTCGCGGTGCGCTCCCGAAGAACCTGCGCAGGGCGAGCCAAGCGAAGCCAGATGCCCGGCCCCTCTAGGCACTTCGGCAAGGCTAGCGTGAGTTAAACGACGGTAGAGAGATATTCCTCCCTCCAGCCGAGTTCGCTGAGGGCGTGCTGAAGGCGGGCGAGCGGCAGACCCACCACGTTGAAATAGCAACCTGCAATGCGTGGAATGTAGCGCCCGGCGTAGCCCTGAATGGCGTATGCCCCGGCCTTGTCGTGCGGCTCGCCCGTCGAGAGATAACGCGTGATTTCTTCGTCGGAAAGCGGAGCGAACTCGACAAGCGTGGATTCAACGAAGGTGAGGCGTTCGACATTGGGAAGGCGAACCAGAGCGACGCCGGTAAGAACGGTGTGGGTGCGGCCGGAAAGCTTTTTGAGCATGCGGCGAGCGTCTTCGGAAGAACGCGGCTTGCCAAAAATCTGGCCGTCGAGAACCACTTCGGTGTCCGCTGCAATCAGGATGGCCGGGCCGACCGAACGAGCGGCCGCGAGGTCGGCTTTGCTTTGTGCAAGGCGGAGCACCAGGTCCTCGGGCGATTCCTCAGGATACGGGGTTTCGTCGACGGCCGAGGACAGCACCGTGAAGTGATAGCCGGCGTCACGAAGAATGGCGGCGCGGCGGGGAGAGGCGGAGGCGAGAATCAGCTTCATAACATGCCCTGACAAGATGAGAATACTACAGCGCAAGCGGGATGGCAGCCTGTGCGAAGGGGCGAGGAGAAAGGACCCGAGCGACCCATACCATTTACCAGTGCGCGATGGACGGCTCGTCCTTTGTGCCAGTTTGCTTATTTCCTAGATGACCACGGATTCCTGATACTCGCCGAAAAGGCGGCGGAGGGCGTCGGAGATTTCGCCGACCGTAGTGTAGGCTTCGACGGCATCGAGGATGGCCGGGAGAAGATTTTCCGATGTGTTGGCACAGCGCTCGAGTTCGGCAAGGGCGGAGGCCACGCGGTCAGGATCGCGACGGGCGCGGAGAGCTTTGAGCCGGGCGATTTGCGAGCGCTCGATTTCCTCGTCAATGCGCAGCGTGCGAATTTGCCGGGCTTCTTCGCCGATGAAATCGTTGACGCCGACGACGATTTGCTCTTTTTTCTCGACCGCGCGCTGAAATTCGAACGCGACTTTCTGGATTTCCGCCTGAACAAAACCCGTCTCGATGGCGCGCAGCATGCCGCCTAGCGCGTCGATTTTGGCGCTGTAGTCTTCGGCACGGCGCTCGATTTCGTCCGTGCGATGCTCGATGGCATAGCAACCGGCGACCGGGTCGATGGTGTTGGTGACGCCGGTTTCCTGCGCAATGATCTGCTGGGTCCGCAGGGCGATGAGGGCGGACTCTTCGGTCGGCAAGGCCAGCGCTTCGTCCAGCGAGTTTGTATGCAAAGACTGGCAACCCCCGAGAACGGCGGCGAGGGCTTGCATCGCGACGCGAATGATATTGTTTTCGGGCTGTTGGGCGGTGAGCGAAGACCCGGCGGTCTGCGCGTGGAAGCGCAAGAGCAGCGAGCGCGGGTCTTTTGCGTGGAAGCGGTCGCGCATGATTTTGGCCCACAGGCGGCGCGCCGCGCGGTACTTGGCAATTTCTTCAAGAAGATCATTGTGGGCGTTGAAGAAAAAAGAGAGCTGCGGCGCGAATTCGTCGACGCCAAGCCCGGCGTCCAGTGCGGCCTCGACGTAAGCGATGCCGTCGGCCAGCGTGAAGGCGACTTCCTGGACGGCCGTCGAGCCAGCTTCGCGAATGTGGTAGCCGGAGATGGAAATGGTGTTCCAGCGGGGGAGATGATCGCGGCACCAGGCGAAAATGTCGGTGACGATGCGCATGGCGGGCCGCACGGGATAAATGTAGGTGCCGCGGGCGATGTATTCCTTGAGGACGTCGTTCTGCACGGTGCCGGAAAGTTTTCCAAGACTGGCGCCTTGTTTTTTTGCCACCGCAACGTACAGACAGAGCAGGATGGCGGCGGTCGCATTGATGGTCATGGAAGTGGAGACTTGTTCGAGAGGGATGCCGTCGAACAGCGTCTCCATGTCTTCGAGCGAATCGATGGCCACGCCGACTTTGCCGACTTCGCCGAGGGCAAGAGCATGGTCGGAGTCGAGGCCGATTTGCGTGGGTAGGTCAAAAGCGACGGAGAGGCCGGCCTGCCCCTTGCTCAGAAGATAGCGATAGCGCCGGTTTGATTCGACGGCGGTGCCAAAACCGGCGTATTGCCGCATGGTCCAGAAGCGGCCGCGGTACATAGTGGGATAAATGCCGCGCGTGTAAGGAAATTCGCCGGGATAGCCGAGCTCGGTTTCCGGGTCCCAGGTGCCAAGACTTTCTCGGGCGTACACGGGGTCGACGGGCAAGCCGGATAGCGTCGAGAATTTTGGTTTGCGCTCGGCCGGAGGCGCGGAGTTGGTTTTAGCGGAAGACATGGTTGCGAAAACGCGAAAAATCCAAATTCGATCAGCCGCGCGAAGTGCCAGCGGCTATAACTTCCGCGCGTAGCGGAACGAAGTCACCGCAAAAAACACGAGCAAGGCTCCCATCGAGACGGCCAGGGCGACCAGCCAGCGCGAGGCGTCGCGGGTCCAGGCGCGAAACGCGGCGTTCAGCCAGCCCAGCGCCAGAATGGCAAAGACCGCGCCCACAACCTCGTGAAAAAGCTGCCGCAGCACACGCCACAGCCGGCGAAAGCCGCCCTGCTGGCGGGAAGCCCTGGCCGCGTGTGCCGTCGTCGACATAAGAGCATCTTAGCGCAAAACCGGCGGCCGAGCCGAAGGCCATGGGCGATCCCATTGGGACGGCGGAGAGGGACGGAGGCCGGGAAATGCCCTGTGGACCGATTGGAGACAAC
The DNA here is from genome assembly GCA_003223215.1 of Acidobacteriota bacterium. Lineage (GTDB taxonomy): Bacteria > Acidobacteriota > Terriglobia > Acidiferrales > UBA7541 > Acidiferrum. Next base: position 110,036 of record QHYH01000104.1, on the reverse strand, counting down.
GCCACGAAGCTCTCTTGTATCCAACGATGTGTGAGCCTAAAATGGCAGTGGAAGTACGGGAGAGTTCCCCTTGCAACTCGACGATCACCTCAAGAACCTGCTCCGTGAATTGGGTCACGCGATCAACGATACGGTATCGGAATCCGACCGCATCACCGGCGCAATTGCCGGAGTGAGGGCGCACGGCTACGACATTGTCCTGAAGCTGGACGCCACGATCGGGTTGGCCAAGCGCGACGGCACCACGTCGGAAGATGCAAAACTGACCACCCACGACCGGCGCTTCCTCGAATCGCTTCGCATCCAAGTGGACCAGGAATCGCTGATGGAAGAAGCGGAGAAGAAGCCGGTGGCCCGACTGGCGATGACGCCGCAGGACGTGAGGTTTCTGAAGTCGCTGCGGATTGCGACGGACGACGCCGCATGAAGAGTTTCACCAAAGCCGCCGGGCTTCTGCTGCCAGCAGCGTTTCAGGCTGCAGCCGTTTTTTGCCCGCCTGCCGCGGCGCAGGCTCCGCTAGCGCCCATCGTCGTCGATACGGTGGTCCCGATCATTGTGAACGCCGTGAAGCCAAAGCCCAAAGCCAATGGGCTCGTGAAATTTGAAGGCTTTGTGCTGCACGCGAACGTCGCGCAGATTACCGCGCGCAGCAAGGAAAGCGAACTGACGATCCTGACGTTCCCTCTGGCAGAGGAAGCCTCGCAGAAAATGCAGCAAATCGTGGACAAGGGCGGCTACCAGTACGGCGACAAAGTGACGATTTATTACAACCCCACCACGATGCAAGCGTTGAAGTTCAAAGGGAAACCCTCGAAGCCCATTTGATTTTCGTGAGGCGGCTCATGCTGCGCCTCCCTGCAGTTGCCGGACGCTTTTACCCCTCTGATTCCAACGAACTGACTTCTCTAGTTCGTGAATACTCGCGGTCTGATCCGCAGCAGCAGGCTATTCCCGCAAAAGCGTGTCTCGTGCCCCACGCGGGATACATGTACTCGGGCCACGTCGCCGGGGCGGTGTATGCGCGCTTGGTGTTGCCGCGGAAGATCATTGTTCTCGGCGTGCGGCACTATCCGCGGGGCGAACCGGCGGCGATTCTATCGAGCGGGGCCTGGCGCACGCCGCTCGGGGATGCGCCGATCGACGAAGCGCTTGCCGAGGAACTGCGGCGAGAATGCCCGCTGCTCTGCGAGGACAGCGTGGCGCACAGCACGGAGCATTCGCTTGAGGTGCAGGTGCCGTTTCTTCAGGTGCTGGCGCCGGGATTTTCGTTTGTGCCCGTGGCGCTGGGAACGGTCGAATTCGAGTCGCTCGTGAGGGTGGGCGAAGCGATGGGGCGGGTGCTTGCGCATGCGACGGAAAGGGTGCTGTTGCTGACGACCTCGGATCTGAATCATTACGAAGACGACCGGACGACGCGAGTCAAGGATCGCAAAGCCATCGACCGACTGCTGGCGCTCGATGCCGCCGGACTTTATGACACCTGCCGCAACGAGGAGATTTCCATGTGCGGCCTGGGCCCCGCGGTGGCCATGCTCACGGCGCTCGACGCGCTGGGATGGAAGAAATCGCAACTGGTGAAATACTCGACCTCCGCCGATGTTTCAGGCGATCTGAGCCAGGTCGTCGGCTACGCGGGAATGATTTTTTCCTAGCGAGCGGTTCGACTGCCGCGCGGGAAAACCCCTTCGCTCTCGCCGAAGAGAAAACACTTCTACGGGCGGCCGTGCGAACCACCGCCGCCGCCCGAAGAACCGTGGGACGCTGAGGGCGCTGAAGGCGCTGGCGCCGAATGCCCGGAGCCCCCGCCCATGCTGGAGCCACCGGAAGAACGGGAGCCACTCGATCCGCCCCCGCCCCAGGAGCCGTGCGAACCGCCGACCGAGCTGCGCTCCCCACCGCCTGAGTAGTACGGCACGGGGGGCGGGACGCTATTGCGCGGCGGAGCGACGGCCGTGCGCGCGCTCGTGCGGGGCACATCCACGTTGTTGCGGCCGTCACGGGCTGGAGACGGCACTTTTTCGCGCGCCGCGAGGCTTTCGCGCGATGCGGAGCTCGGCACGTTACTCGAATTTACATAACGATGCTCTTTGGGGTCGTAGACGATCGACGAGTCTTTCATCGTGGAGACGATACGCGTACCCGAAGCGCGCTCGAGCACGGTTCTCGAAACACGCTCGGGGGCGGCGGAAGCGACTAGCCCATTGCTGAAAGCGTCTTTGGGCGGGGACTTCAAGGTTTGCCATTTCTCTCCGGGCTCGGAGGCGATCACGCGCCGTCCCGCCAGATCGCTCGCTCCCCTAGGCGAAACAATTCCATGATCCAGGTTCAGGGGAGTCTTGCCCTTGCCGTCCAGCGGATGCATCGGAACGATCCCGAGCGTTTTGTTGTTGCGAACAAAAACCGCAGTTACGGGACGATAGACGGGCCGCGGCGCATGGACCCTCGGCGGAAAGCGCCGGATGGGAACGCCCGGAGCGGGGTAGTAGCCGCCATACAACAAAGGCGGCGAGTAGTACCAACCTCCGCAGCCGGAGTCGAACAGCCAGCCCCCGTAGTGGTAGGGAGCCCAACCCCAGGGCTGGAAACTGTTCCACGTCCAGCCTAATGCAGGGTCCCAAATCCATTGTCCGTCGGTAAAGGGCGACCAGCTCGCTCCGACACCGAAGGGCCGCCAGCCGTAACCATAGGCTCCGCAGTTAAACCACGAACCGTAGGAATACAGGCTGCCGAATCCCGGGGCGTAATAAGGAGAACTCGTATATTGCATGGCGGCGGAAGTGGCCGTGGAAACGGTGTCAATCCGGCCGGAGACCCAGTGGTCAAATTCGTCCGGTTCGGGGACGCGGCCAATATTCACGGACACTTCGCCACCGGCCTTCATGGAAAGCGACTGGCCCTTTTCAAGCCGCGTCGTTTCGTCCCGATGCAGGACGTTGACGTGGCCCGAGATCGCTTCGACGGTACTGCCGTCGTCAAAATTGTCGAGACGGAAAGTCGCACGGCTGCCGACCTCAACGGTGAAGTCGCCGCCAGTCACGCTGAAATAATCGCCCTCCAAGGGATTCACATGGAAGGAGGCGCTACCCTGGCGCAAAACCAGGCGCGTGATGAGAGCGCCGTCTTTCAGCGAGAGATCATAAAACTCGAGAACGGTGTTTTCCTTCAGGAAGGCCAGCGTGCCGTTTTCGAACTCGACTTCCGTGCGGCCATTGTCCGTCGCGAGAACGTAGCCCTGGCGAATGGGCAGGTTCATTTGAGCCGCATCCCAGCCAGCACGGGAATCCGTCAAAGGATCACCCTGCGTTTTGGCCGCAAAGCGTACGTCCCCGGTGACCACGCTGAGCCGGATGATGCGGGCATGGCTCGAGTCAGCCGAAGCCGACGGCACACTAAGGAACAGCGCCGCCAGCAGAACCAAAAGCAAAAAGGGAAACAGTCTACGGAGAGTCATAAGTCACCCCCTCGCGGGGAACAATCATTAGACGGCAGGGGTGGCGGTCCCGTTGCACCCGGCACGCTGCCTAACAAGGATAGTCTCGCCGGGAGTGGGCGACGTCAAGTGGGGCTACGCCCGCATGCGGATTCGAGGGGTTAGCTAACGTCGCTAGCAAGCGCATGAGGTGCGTGCGGAATTTGATGCACTCGTTTCTTGACACTGCCACGGCGAAACGCTAGCTTCCGAGCGGATATCCAGTTCGTCCGCATGGTGTTCTCGCAGGACCGTTCGCCTTTCCTCTGCAGGGCGCCGTAAGCATATTTGAGTTGCTCACCACTGCGGGGCGGCGGAGTTCGATCGCTAGGGGGTGTTATGCGAATCGTTTATCGAGCGTTATCGACCGCGGCATTCCTGATAGCCCTGTCGGCTGCCCGATGCGCTTACGGCCAAGGCGGCGCGACGGGCGCCATCAGCGGCACGGTGGTGGACACGAGCGGCGGGTCGGTGGCCGGAGCGGATGTACAGATTATCGACACACGCACAGAAACGGTCGTGCGAAAGCTGCCTGCGGGCTCGGACGGTTCTTTTGTTGTGCCCTTGCTGCCTCCCGGTACGTACTCGGTGGTGGTGAACAAATCGGGATTTTCTCAGGCCAAGGCGGACGGCATTGCCGTGCGCGTGACGGAAACCACCAAAGTGACGATCACCTTGAAGCCGGGTGCGGTCAGCGAAAAAGTGGAGATTTCGGCGCAGATCGCGACCGTCGACACCACGAGCGCCACGACCGGAGAGTCGCTAGGCACGGAAACGGTGCGCGAGCTACCCCTGGCCACGCAGAACTACCAACAATTGCTGACACTATCCGCCGGCGCGCAGAGTGAACTAAACGCTGCCGCCCAGCTCGGGCGGGGCAGCGTGAAACTGTTCGTGAACGGGCAGCGCGAGGACAACAACAACTACCTAATCGAAGGCATCAGCGCGACCGACTACAACGTGGCGCAAGCGACCTACGTTCCGCTGCCGAATCCCGACGTGATCCAAGAATTCAAGGTCCAGACTTCGCTGTATGATGCGAGCCAGGGAAGGAACGGCGGCGGAAACGTCAATGCGATTTTGAAGTCCGGCACAAGAGAATGGCATGGCGACATTTACGAGTTCTTTCGAAACGATGTTCTGAACGCCAACGAATACTTCGTCAACCGGCAGGGACAGCCGCGGCCGGCCGTAAAACAGAACATTTTCGGAGGGAGCCTGGGCGGGCCGGTGGTCAAAGAGAATTATGGCTTTTTCTTCGTGAACTATCAGGGAACCCGGCAGCGCAGCGGGCTTTCACCGGGAACGTTCATAAGCACCAACATTCCTTATATTCCGGCAGCGGACCGCGCTTCCATGACCCAGCTCGAAGCCGATTGCGGCGTGCCTAGCATCGATCCTGTCGTGTTTGCGTTGCTCAATTTCAAACAAAACCAGTTTGGAGGTGGCGCCGGAGGTTACCTGTTCCCGGCACCAGCGAATGTTCCCGCCGGCGCCAAGCTCTGCGACCCCGCGAACCCGGTGCCCTTTGTGGTCAGTCGTCCGGGAAAATATACAGACGATCAGTTCACGAGCAACTGGGATCGCGAATTCCGAGGCGGAACAGACAAGCTTTCAGCGCGATTCTTCTTTTCCGATTCGGAAAGCTTTCTTCCGTTTGGCGCTGGCGACTTGCAGGAATCCCTGGGGAGCACGCTCGCCAGCAGCATCAGTTCAGCATCGCTGAATTTTCCTTTCGATACGCCGGTCGGCGCGCGCTTTCTTAACATTACCGAGACGCACCTTTTTTCTCCGGCGCTCGTGAATGAATTTCGTTTCGGGTTCGTACACATCAACGACAACCTCGATAACTTTCCCCCGGTGACGGTGAGTGATTTGAGCATCGACCGGCCGACGAACAATGTCACCAGTTCCATTTATAAATTTGTACTGGCAAGCTCCGGCTTTGAGATCGGGCCGGCGCCTTTCGCCGACCAGCACCAAACCCAGAACAACTACAACTTCGTGGACACCGTGAGTTGGGTGAAAGGGAAGCACGTGCTTCGCTTTGGCGGCGAATACACGCGGGTGCATCTCGACAAGCTCTTTCCACAAGTTTTCAATGGCGAGCTGTTCTTCACCAACACCACAAATGGAAATACCGATTTCCAGAATTTTCTTTTGGGGTCGCCACAATTCAGTTTTGGCGGCGGGGGTGTCTATAACCACGAATACCGCACCAACAATTATGGATTCTTCGCGCAGGATGACTGGAAAATTCGCCGCGATCTGACTTTGAATCTTGGTCTGCGCGCCGAGGTTTTTGGCGCTTTTTACGATAATGCTTGTCATATCGGGAACCTGGACCCCGGTCTCGCGAACTCCGGCCAGTTTCCGTTTGTCTATCCTTCTTGCGTGAAGAACCTCAGCCTCGCGGGCCTGACCGGCAGCGCAACCCGCACCACTCTCGACAACAATTACTCGACGGGGCTGGGACCGCGCATCGGACTGGCTTACGACGTCTTTGGCCGCCATACCACCACCATTCGCGGAGGCTACGGCATCTATTACGTACGCGAAGATGTGGGAAACGTCGACCAGCTTTCCTTCCAGACGCCGTTCTTGCCGGTGGCGTTTGGAGGAGGTCCACCGAACTGCCTTGGCCTGTTTTTCTCCGAGACCCCGCCTCCGGCAACCGGTCCGTTAAGTGGCTGCCCGAATCCCAATCCAAACGGCCTGCCCAAAGCCGGAACGCTCGATCCCACTTTTGTTCCTTGCTTGTCGGTACTCACCGGTTTTGTCGATTCGAGCGGTAATCCCACATCCGATACTTCGCAAAACGCCGTGTACGGACCAACCGCCGGCAGCACTTGCCCGGGCCCGCTCCTGTCCACGAACATTTTCGGGCTCGAAGTGCCGCGGCACTCTGTTGTGCCCAACACCCAGCAATGGAACCTGACCGTGCAACGTTCCCTCGGCAAGCAGTGGGTTCTCGAGGTAGGCTACGTCGGAACGCACGCCGTGCATTTGCGCGAGACGCGCGACAATCTTCAGTCCCTGCGCGCTTCCGCAGCCAACTCCGTGAAGGTCAATAGTCCGTTCTGCAATCCCAATCCTTGCGTTATTACCACCAACACGTTTGGGAATGCGGTCGCGCGGTCGCGGGCCCAAGGCATCAACGGCTACGGAGGTTTCCAGCTCTTCGCCAACGACGCCTATTCCCACTACCACTCGTTGCAGACAACGCTTTCCCGGCGGTGGGTTGCAGGGTACTTCCAAGCTGCCTACACGTTTTCGAAATCGACCGACGCCACCTCGTCTGGAAACACCGCGTTCAACACCGCCTTCAACGACGAATCGACGCTTGCGGCTTCGCGCGGGCTCTCGGACTTCGACCGCCCGCACCGTTTGAGCGTGAGCTACCGCTACGAACTGCCGTTTTACAAGGGTGCGACCGGCCTTAGGGAAAAACTGCTGGCCGGCTGGGCCCTGAGCGGCATCACCATCTTCCAGTCCGGTACGCCTTTCTCCGTGACGGATTCCGGTGCCGGCACGGCCTTCCTTGTGGCGGGCTTTACACCCGGTACCCTCTCAGGAAGCCTCGCAACCGGCAGCACGCTTGCGAGTGCGGTGAGGACCGGCGACATCCATAGGCGAATCGACGGGTATCTGAACTCGAGCGCATTCTCGACAGCGCCATTACTCTATGGGCCGAGCCTGTGCGATCCTAACCAGTCCGACACAAACATTTTGCCAAACGCGAACTATTGCACGACTGACTTCGGAAACCTGGGCAGAAATGTTTTTCGCGGGCCGCATCAGCAGAATTGGGACTTCTCGCTCATCAAGAATTTCAAACTGACCGAGCGGCAAGAACTGCGGTTCGCCGCGGACTTTTTCAATATTTGGAATCACGCCAACTTTGGTAACCCCACGGTGACGGACGTGGAAACCATCGGAGGAGCCAACAGCCCCTTCGGCAAAATCACGAGCACCGTGGGGACGCCGCGGCTGGTTCAGTTTTCGCTGCGCTACGCGTTCTAGGGGCGGCAAAACCAAATGGTCTTCCCGCTAAGGGGTCAATGCGGCTGCGCCTGACTGGAGTTTGCCTTAGCGGGAACCGGGCTCTCGCTTGAGGAGTGATACCATCGTTTCCGGATACAACCGATGACCCGCATCGCATCGCGCGTTTCTCAATTGAACGGAGAAGGCGCGCTCGCCGTGTATTCGCGGGCGAAGGAGCTGGAACGGCTGGGGCGCTCGGTCATTCATTTGGAGCTGGGGGAGCCGGATTTTCATCCCGCCGCGCCCGTCGTGGATGCCGTGCGGGCGGCGGTGGCGGCTGGGCGCGACCGCTACTGCGCGACGCGCGGCCTGCCCAACTTGCGCGAAGCCATCGCCGGTTATTTGAAGCGCACACGACGGCTCGACGTCGCCTCGGAACAAGTGCTTGTCGCGCCCGGCTGCAAGATGGCGCTTTCTCTCGCCATGATGGCGCTCATCGAGCCGGGCGACGAAGTGCTTTATCCCGATCCAGGCTTCCCGATTTATCCCTCGTTCACCCGCGGCCTCGGCGCGAAGGCCGTACCTTTTCTGTTGCAGGAGGAAAACCGCTTTCAACCGGATTTGGAGGAGATCGCCGGAAAGATCACGCCGCGCACCAGCATGATCATTTTCAATTCTCCGAATAATCCGACGGGCACGGTTTTTGCTTTGCCCGCGCTCGAGAGGATCGCCGAACTCGCCCGGAAACACGATCTGTGGGTTGTCTCGGACGAGATTTATGCGCGCATTCTGTTTGGCGGCGAGTACAAATCCATCTGGGCGCTTCCCGGCATGGCCGAGCGCACGGTGATCATTGACGGTTTTTCAAAGAGTTTCGCGATGACCGGCTGGCGGCTGGGATACGCGGTCGGCCCCGCCGAGGTGATCGACGCGATGGATTTGCTCGTGCTGAACACCTTTACGTGCGCGGCGGAGTTCACCCAGGTGGCGGCGATCGAAGCGCTCGGCGATCGGACCGGCGCGGTGGACGCGATGGTCGAGGAGTACCGCAAGCGTCGCGAGCTCTTCGTCCCCGGGCTCAACCGCATTCCCGGATTTCGTTGCCTGCCGCCGCAAGGCGCCTTCTACGCGTGGGTCAACATCGAAGAGACCGGGCTTTCGGCCGAAAAACTGCAGGCGATCTTGCTCGAAGAAGGGGGCGTCGCCGGGATTGCCGGGGCGGCGTTTGGCCCCGGAGGCAGGAATTACCTGCGCTTTTCGCTCGTGAGTGCGCGGAATCTGCTCGAAGACGCCTTGGAACGCATCGCCAGGGTGGCGATGCACTGGCGGGCCGCGGTTTCGCGGTAAGCGGCCGTAGGAATTCTCAAAGAGAGTTTTGAAAGATGGCCATGAACAAGGTGATCGGTATCATTGCGATTTTCTTCGCGGCACTCGGTCGAGCTGCGGCCGCCGGGGCCCAGGCCAAACCGCTTTCCGGCGGCGACGTCGAGAGAATCTACACACGCCTGCGCGAGCAGATCGCCCGCATCCCGATCTACGACAACCATTCGCACGCCACCTTCCCCGACGATGCCGACATGGACGCGATGGCCGCGCCGCCCGGCGAAAGCTCCGTACTTCGCCTGCGCGACGACAATCCCGAATTCGTGGCCGCCGCCAAGGCGCTGTTCGCCTACCCCTACAACGATTTCCAGCCCGAACACGCCAAATGGCTTATCGACAAAAAGAAAGCGGCCGAAGCTTCCGGCAATACCGCGTACTGGGACGGCATTCTGGACAAGATGAACATCGCAACGTGCCTCGCCAATCGCGTTGCGTTTGCCCCTTATCTCGATCCCCAGCGTTTCCACTGGGTGTTTTTCGCCGATTCCTTCCTGTTCCCCTTCGACAATCGCGACCAGGCCGCAAAGAACGGCGACATGGCCGTGTACGTTCCTCTCCAGGAAAAAGTGCTCAAGCGCTACATGAAACAAGAAGGCCTCGGCGGCTTGCCCCTGGACCTCGCCGGTTATGAGAATTTCGTGCGCCAAACGCTCGCCGACAACCAGAAAAAGGGCGGCGTGGCCATGAAATTCGAAGCCGCGTATTTCCGCTCGCTTTATTTTGGCGATCCGCCGCGCGCTTCGGCGGAGGCCATTTACGCGAAGTTTCACGCGGGCGGCCTCCCGTCCGAGCAGGAATACCGCACCTTCCAGGATTACGTTTTTCGCGTGATGATCGATCAGGCGGGGAAGCTCGATCTGCCCGTGCATTTTCACAGCGCCGTGGGCATCGGGGATTACTTCAGCCTGACCAACGGCACTCCGCTGAATCTCGAAAACGTGCTGCGCGATCCGCGCTACAAAAACGTGAAGTTCGTGCTGATTCACGGCGGCTATCCGCACACGCTCGAGATGATCTGGATGACCGCGGCGAAGAATGTGTACACGGACTCTTCCTTAATGGGCTATTACGTTTATCCCTCGGAGCTCAAAAACATTCTCAAGCAGTGGATTTCTTTGTTCCCGGAAAAAATCATGTTTGGGTCCGACGCTTTTCCGTTTAACGACGCCGTCGGGGCGGAAGAGACGTTCTGGCTGGCGGCCGAGTCTGCGCGCACGGCCCTGGCCGCCGCCCTGGCCGAGCTCGTCGCGGAAGGCGCGTTCGGTGAGGCCAAAGCTCTCGAACTCGCCCGCATGTACCTGCACGACAACGCCGCAAAACTCTATGGAGATCAGAAATGAGCACCTCGATGCAGCCGAAATACATCCCCTGGAAGAACGTGGAACACGAGCAGTTAAATGAACTCATCGGCCGCGAAATGGTAGTGGGGGACAAAATCATGCTGGCGCGCGTGTTCCTCAAGAAGGGCGCGCATGTGCCGATGCACCATCATCATAATGAACAGGTCACCTACATCCTCGAAGGTGCCTTGAAGTTCGCGATTGACGGCAAGGAGATCGTCGTGCGCTCGGGCGAAGTCCTGTGCATCCCTCCCAATATGCCCCACGAAGCCTGGGCCATCGAGGATACCCTCGACCTGGACATCTTTGACCCGCCTCGGGAAGATTGGTTGAGCAAAAACGACGACTATCTGCGCCTTGGCCGCTAACGCCCCGGATTTTCCGGCCGGACGTAGGCCTAAGTACTACTTGAACTTACCAAGGGCTGCTACGGTCTCTGACGGATTGCGCTTGCCCCGGAAAACGCTCTCTAATGGGTGTGGCAGTACATGCTGGTGACTTCCCTAGAGGAAGCGCCAGAGCCAAGGCAGGCGCCATCGAGCCACCGTCCATGCACGAACGTGAGACGCTCCTAACCTGACTTTCCGCTGAAGGCACCGGTTCTCGAACGAGTTCAGTCGAGCGCAAACGCAAACACCGTCCGCCTTGGCCGGTCACAGCTTGCGCATTATGATTCTTGATAAAAACTTAACCGGTAGAAGCGAAAAGAGGCTCCCCATCATGGTGGTCGTGCGTCTCTCGGCCTTGGCGGACCGGAGGGGCGAAGTCGAAGAACAGACCTACACCGACAATCTCAGTTCTGGCGGCGTGCGAGTGTGCTCGCTCCACCGCTGGCAACCGGGGGATCAGGTAAAGGTTGCCCCGGTCGACCAGGGACCTCCCATGCAAGGCGAAGTCATTTATTGCGAGAAGTCTGACCAGGCTCGTTTCTTCGTTGGCCTCAAGTTCCATCGTGGACGCGCCCCCTGGCGCATTTTGCAGCGCTATGGCAGCCACTGAGAAAAACCGTCCATTGACGTCGCGAGAGATAGGCCCTTTCGCCTGCAAGAAAGGTCGGAAAAAGGGAAACATCTTGGGACTCTTGAGTCTCGCTTCGGGGCTATACCGAGCGCAGCAGTTCTTCGGAGAGCACTTGGGCTTTCTTGGCCAGGTTGCGGGCCAGCCCCCAGTCGCCCGCGCGCGCAGCTTCACGCGCATCTTTGAGGAACCCCTTGATTTTGGAAACCAGGTCGGATTGTGCCGCGTTCAGCCTCTTGCCGCTCGTGGCCGCGAGATTTTTCTCGGCGATGTCCATGCTTTCGTTGGTTTCCTGTTGCGCGGCGGCAAATTCGGCTTGCGAGAGTTGCGGAGCGATGGTGGGAGCGGGCGGCTTGCCTTCTGCCGCGACGGGCGCGGCCGGGGCTGGGGAAGGGGCCGGAGGCACGCGTGGACGGGGCGGCGCCATGCGCACAGGGACCATCAGGGCCGCCAGGGGCTCCAAAGCGAGGTTAAACTCCGGAACTTCGAGATCCGCACCGTCCGCGGCGGCACCGCGAGGTTGCACGACCGGCCGCACTTGTACCGCGCTCGACCAGGGAATCGCCGGCCTTCGCCGAACGACGCAACCGCTCATGCCGAAGGCCATGGAGCAAGAGGTGAGACAAACCAGGAGCGGCCGGCTGCGGTAGAGAAAAGGGTTCCTCGGATAAACACGGTGCTGAGCTGGGTTAAGCATGGATGTTAGGCCGCGAGTGGCAATTCGATCCGGAACGTGGTGCCCCGGCCAACCTCCGAAGTGAAGTCTATCGAACCGTTGTGCAACTGCACAATTCGGAACGTGCTGGCCAGTCCGATTCCGCTGCCTCCCGGTCTGGTGGTGAAAAACAACTGGAAGATTTTTTGCTGGTTTTCCGGCGGGATGCCCTTACCGGTGTCGCCTACGGTGATTTCCGCCATTTCACCGCGGCGGCTCAGCACCAGGCGTAATTGTCCGCCGTTGGGCATGGCTTCCGAGGCGTTGAGCACCAGGTTGAGCACGGCTTGTTTCAGCAAGGCGCGATCGACATAGACTTCCGGGACATCGATCGGCAAAAGCTGCGCAATCTGGATGTTGGACTTTTCCAGCTGCGGCTTGGCAATTTCGAGAACCTCTTTCAAGAGCTCGGCAAGCTGCGTAGCTTCCAGGCGAACGTCCACCGGGCGCGTAAAATCGAGGAAGCGTTTGACTACTTGATCGAGGCGGTCAATTTCCTTGTCCAAAACCTGCACGGCCTGCCGCGAGGGGCTGTCGCCATCGTAAAACCCGTCGAAGGACAAGGATTCTTTGAGGTTCTCAAGCCACAGGCGCATGGAGTTGAGCGGATTTTTCACTTCGTGCGCTACACCGGCGGTGATGCGGCCAAGCGCAGCGAGACGCTCGCTGACACGAAGCTGCGTGCCGATGCTTTCGAGCGAATCGAGATCGCGGAGGGTCACGAGCGCGCCCATGCGCTCGCCGGCTTCCTGGATTGCTTGCACGCTGACGTTCACGCGCTTCGGGCCGTCGCTGGTCTCGAGATCGGCTTCCGCAGTGATCTCGCTGAGCTCTTCGCTCTCAATGTGCAGCGCGTCGCGCAGCGGATGACCCGGTGGAAAGATGTCGGTTACGCGGCGGCCAAGGAATTCGCTTGCCGGGGCGCCCAGAAATTTCTCGGCGGCGGGACTGACCATCACCGCGCGCGCATCCCGCGTGAACAAAAGCAAGCCGTCTTCCAGTCCGGCCATGACGGAGTTCATGTTTTCGCGCATGGTGCTGAAAATTTCGTGCACGCCGCGGAGTTGCTGCCCGACCTGGGAGATTTTGCGGCTCATCAAACCAAATTCGTCGCCGCTGGCCTCCAGGGTTTGTGCTCCGGGATGAAGGGCGTCGAATTGGCCCGCGGAGATGCGGTCAAGCTGTACGGTGATATCGCGCAGTGGTGCCAGTGTGATGCCGGTCACGAGAGCGGCAAGCAAGGCGGAGACTACCAGGGCCACCAGCACAATGATTCCCCCGGTGCGGAGGCCCTCTTGGATCGACTGGACCAGAAGTGCAGAATCCACGATCACGCGCACTTCCCCGAACGGCTTGTTGTCGTTGATAAAGGAGTATCCATGTTCGAACAATTGCGGGTTCTTGACCGTGCGCCTGGTCGGCACCAAGAGAACTTTGATCTGGTGGAGGAAGCTTCGGCCGACAAGCTGAGAGAGCGAAGCCCTGTGAGGCAGGAACTTCCCCTGCAGATTCTCGTCGGTCGAAGCCAGCACCAGGTCGTCGGTGTCGGTGATGGAGACCTCGTAGATCAGCGGGTTTTTCTTGGCGGCGACGAATTGAGTTCGCAAGCCTTCGCTGATCTCGAACGCGTGCCGGACATAATCGTGGATTTCTTCAGGAGCATAGGAATCCGGGCGCAAGCCGAGCTGCGCAGCTTCTATCAGCGCATGCTTGGCCTGAAGAAAGACTTGCTCGGAAAGGTCGGCGGCGCGCTTGTCGGTTTCCTGAATCAATTGCTCGAGAAGTTGCGCGGCAAACACGTAGGACAACACCGCGACGACGAAGAGCACGAGGCTGGTCATCACCAACGTGAATTTTGTGCGCAGCCGCAGCCGCATTCCCTGACTCTACTCCGTTTCCGCGCGATCGCCGCCGTATTCTTTGAGCTTGTTGTGCAGCGTCTTCAAGCTGATCCCCAGCAATTCCGCGGCGCGCGTCTTGTTGTTACCCGTGGCGCCGAGCGTTTGCAGGATGAGTTCGCGTTCCATGGCGTCCACGGTGGTGCCCACGGGAAACTTGATGGTCGAAAGATCGCTCGGCCCCTTGGCCGCCATCTTGCCGAACTCCGGCGGGAGGCAGGCGCGCGTGATCAGCTCTTTCTCGCACATGATGGTCGCGCGCTCCAAAGCGTTGCGCAGTTCGCGGATGTTTCCCGGCCAGGTATGCCCCATGAAGATATCCATCACTTCCGCGCCGATTCCGCGGACATGCCTGCCGTGCTTGGCGTTGACGTCGCGCAAAATGTGCTCCACGAGCAGGGGGATGTCTTCTTTGTGATCGCGAAGCGGCGGCAAGTGAATGTGAAAAACGTTCAACCGGAAGTAGAGATCCTGCCGCAACTGGCCGTTGCCGACGGCCTGCTCGGGATCTTTGTTCGTTGCCGCAACCACGCGCACGTCCACGGGCGTTTCCGTTTTGCTTCCCAGGCGGCGCACCTTGCGGTCTTCGAGCACGCGCAGGAGCTTGGCTTGCGTGGGCGCGGGCATCTCGCCGATTTCGTCGAGCAGAAGCGTTCCGCTGTCGGACAATTCGAAGCAGCCGATGCGGCGCTCGGCCGCGCCGGTGAAGGCACCGCGCTCGTGACCGAAGATTTCGCTTTCCATCAGAGTTTCGGGGATCGCTGAGCAGTTAATGGCCACGAACGGGCCGCCGGCACGCGGCGAGAGCCGGTGAATCGTACGCGCGACAATCTCCTTGCCCGAGCCCGTCTCCCCGGTGATTAACACCGAAGCCGAGCTGGGAGCAGCCATCTCGACGATGCGCATCACTTCCTGCATGGCTTTGGTGCCGCCGACAAGATCACCGAGGCGCCCGGTTTCCCTTAGTTGCCGCTGCAGTACCGCCAGCTGGCGCGAATCCCGGGCCTTGCTCAAAGCGCGGTCGAGCAGCGCGCGCAGCACCGGCCCCTTCAGCGGCTTCTCGATGTACCAGAAGGCCCCGGCTTCGATGGCGGCGACGGCCCGCTCGTCATTGCCTTTTCCGGTGATGATGATGGCGGGCACGCCGTGGAGATCCGGCCCCAACTGCTTCAGAAGGTCCAGACCGTTCATTCCCGGGAGTTCGACGTCGGCAATGAGCGTGTCCGGCTGGTATCCGGCGAATTTGGCGAGAACTTCTTCCGCTGACCCGACGCCCAAAACGTCGTAACCCCAGCGCTGCAGGAGCTGCTCATAGCCCTTGCGCGCGTTGTCCTCGTCTTCGACAATGAGGATGCGGTCTTTGCGTTCGAGCGTCTCGACGGCCCTCGCGGCCGCGCGTGTTTCTTCCCCCATGCGTCCCGGCCTCTCTCGCGCTTTCTATGGTGAAACCGCTCTAGGAGTTTTTTGCTGGACTCTTCGACTCTAGCAAGTCCCCGCGAAGTTGCCAAGACGGGTATTTCGAGGAAGTAGCTGGCTTGCACACTCAACACAAAACGGCCGTTGAAACTCAAACGGCGCCGGTCTCGCTCAGGTCGCGTCTGGCAGCCACAAAGAAAGAGGCCCGGGAGGAAATTGCACCTCCCGGACCCAAGGCCCCATATCGCCGTGGCGTTAGAAGCGGAATTGCAAAGAAAGCTGCGCAATGCGCGGATTGCCAAGTGTCGTGTCGTACTTTCCGAAGGCATTATTGAACTGGAATCCATTTGGATCGGTCGGGCTGGGTGGCTTAAATGCCACGGCTGTGTTGGTCAGATCAAAGTTTGGATGATTGAAAAGATTGAAGAAGTCAGAACGAAACTCAAAGCTGTACTTGTCTTTGAAGGGGAATCGCTTCGTCACGAAGAAGTCCCACTGTTGTTGGAAGGGCCCACGGACTTGAGGGATGTTGCGGCCAAGGTTGCCAAAGATAGCACCCACATGGGAGCCGGCCCCGGGCCCGCCAATGGTGAAAGACTGATTTCCGGGACCACCAAAGGTGTTTAATCCAGTGAGGACTGTTCCAGCCGGATTGCTGGTTGTATTAGCCAGCACTCCGGTGTTGAATGCGCTGGTCCCAGTAAAATTCTGCGGCGAGCCCGAATTGAAAAGAGCATTCAAATTGCCGACGACTTCTGGAAACGTACTGCTCGGAGTAATTCCGAACAGGTTTGCGGGACAACTGGCACAAGTAATTAGGGCAGGCAAACCCGACTGGAACGTCGTCAAGCCTCCGATTCCCCAATTGCCGACCACTTGCCTCAACGCCCCAGTCGAAAAAGATGGAATCGAATACTGATAGGTAACCTGGAGGCGATGGGTCCTGTCGAAGGTGGAAAGTGCGCGCAAGGTGCGGGTATCAAGATTGTTCGAGCCGGAATTGCCGAGGTCTTGCGTGCCTGGAGGGTTGCCATCGCCAGAGTTATTGTCGATGGACTTCGAGAAAGTATACGCACTCTGGATAAACAGGTTGCCCACGCGCCGAGTGACAGTGAAGTCCAGCGCATGATAGCTAGAATGGCCGTTCTGGGTGACGGTATTCAGTCCTGTTGGTGTGAAGCCCAATACGCCAACGCGCGCGTTTACATCACGCGTGGAATCCGTGGTGAGAGTAGTCTGTGGGACACCGTTGGCGCCACCGACCACTATGGGGTTGGCTGCATTGGCGAGCCGTGCCTGGTTAAGCTGGAGACCTTGCAAAAGCTTGACGCCCTCGGATCCCAGATAACCCACTTCCATATTGAAATGCCACGGGAGCTCCTTCTGAATGCTAAGATTCCACGCTCCAACATAGGGAATTCCCAGGTTACGGTCGAATGGATTAAGCGAAAGCAACGGACCGCTAAATCCGGGAGACCCTGCCGCACTGAAACCAAGGAATTGCGGCGGCGTCGGGAATACGGGGAATTGCGATGGCACGGGTAGATTCGGGAATGGGTTAGAGAGGGGCGTGCCAGGAAACACGTTGGCCGACAACTGGAAGAAAGGCGCGCCGGTGATAAGTTGAAGCAGGGTTTGGTTCGAGATGCGAACATAGTAGAGGCCATAGCCGCCACGAACTGCGGTCTTGCCATCGCCTTTTACATCCCACGCAAAACCGACACGAGGCGCAAAATTATGAGGGCTATTGCTTAGGAGCGTTGAGGCTGAAACTCCTGGCGTGCCCTTAATGGTGCCGAAGTTGGCGGCGGCCGGAAGAATGAAGCCATTCAAAATCCCAGCTCCGCCGTTTGCCAGGGTGGTTGCATCCAGCCTTGAAGGATCAAAGTTGCCGAGCCGATTCTTTACATCGGTGGACGGCCCAAGATAGTCATAGCGAACGCCGAGATTCAAAGTCAGACGCTTCATGACCTTCCAATCATCCTGGAAATAAGAGGAAGCATCACGAGCTCTGAAGCCGCGATCGGTGATGCCCGTTCCCACAAAGGCCTCCAGAATGTTACCGGTGAGGAGGTCTTCAAAGGTATTGAAGAGCAGAAAGCCGCGCGAGGCAAAGTTGTTGAAGAGGTTGATCTGGTAGCGCCTGTATTCGAACCCGCCCCTGAAGGTGTGTCTGCCGCGGGTATAGGCTACGCTATCCGCAAAGTGAAACGTGTTGCTGGTGGACGCTTGGTCGTTGTTCGTTGAGATCCCGCCGAATGCCGGATTGATGTCTCCAGTGATAAACAACGGAATCCCGGGAAAGACAGAGCCATTGAACCTTGTCATTCCCAATTGAGTCAGCGTAGCGGGTTCGACCGCATTGACCTGCTGAGTGAGTCGAGTGTACCCAAAGCGAGATTCGTTGACGACATTCGGTGTGATGGTATACGTCCATGAAAGCGTGGCTAAGCGATTTGTGATCGGTGTGGTCTGGCCGCTACCCAACTGGCCGGTGCCTTCGCCGCCAAAAGGATCCACAGTTTGGGCGTTGGCCCAAAAGAAGCGCTCGGCTATTTTGTGATGCAAGCCAATGTTCTTGTCCACGTTGGCGTTGAATTGATCTTCCGTGAACTGAAGCGGGGAAGAAATCGTGAACAGACCAAACGCAGCGTTTCCAGGAGTACCCCGACCGCTAGGGATGAGGAATCCGTTGTACTTGCCGGGGAGATTTAGGAGGTTGACCGCCACTGGATCAATCTGGCTTGCCGCGAGTGGAGCAGTTGGCGTACTGAAGGCTGCGGCGAGCGATGCCGCGTCTCGGGTTGCAGGGAGAATTGGAAACTGAGTGCTAATGCCTCCAGCAACGCCGTTTCGCTGCCTTGTTCCCTCGTAAGATCCGAAAAAGAAGGTATCGTGGAGCTTAGGAATGGGCCCGCCAAAGTTCCCGCCAAATTGATTCTGTTTCAGGACAGGACGAGGCGTGCCGCCCGCGTTGAAGAAAAATAAATTGGCATTGAGGTCATCGTTGCGCAGATAGTCGTAGGCCTCGCCGTGATAGGTGTTCGTGCCGCCACGAGTCAGCACGTTGATATTGCCGCCGGAGGTTTTTCCCTGAGAGGCGTCGTAAAGGCTTGTTTGGACCCTAAGCTCTTCGAGGGAATCGGGCGAGGGGATGGGCACGTTACCAAGATTGTTGTTCCCGAGGTTGTTTGCATCCGTTCCGTTGATAACCAAATTGTTGTTGGTACCTCGCTGTCCATCGACATAAACGATTGCCTGCCCGCGCCCCGCCTGGGTCGCATTCGGCAGGGGGGCGGAAGTACCGGCGTTCAGAGCAAGGAGGAAGGTGAAATTGCGGGTGGCGAGTGGGAGGTTGTGCAGGACGTCACCCGTGAGCACATCTCCAAGCGTGGCGTTCGTCGTGTTCACGGTCTCGGCGACATCGGCGGCGACTTGCACTTCTGTGCTGACCTGTCCGATCTCCAGCTTTACGCTCAAGTTGGTGACCGCGGTTACCGCAACGTCGACATTGCTCAGCACCGTGCGACTAAAGTTCGGCGCCTCCACGGTCACCTTGTAGGTTCCCGGCGTCACCAAGGGAAAGACGACGCTTCCGTCCGCAATGGTTTCTTTGGTCAGGTCGGCCCTTACTCCGGAAGAAAGAGTAACCTTCGCTCCAGCGACGGCTGCTCCTTGCGGGTCGGTCACGAAGACGCGAACCGCACCGGTCTGAGAAGTGATTTGAGCGGAAGCGGAAACCGAGAACAATAAGGCAAGAAGCAACAAGAATGAAATTACAAGGCCCTTGGGCCTTTGGCAGAGAACCCCCATCGACACACCTCTTCTCCGTTGAATTTACGTCTGGATACCGATGTCTGGAGCGCCAACGGCTAATCTTGCGAAGTTCCGGGCCGCGGTCCGTCCGGACAAGAGGTTCCACACGAGGCGAGGGAGCAAATCGGTGGCCAGGAGGGTTAGAGACGCTGCCAGTCCAAGAGGCGAGGAGCGTGCGCTAGTTTCAGTGTGTTAGAGGCTGACTTGGGCTAAGTCACCTAGGGGATTTTCTAAATTTTACAAACTTTTGGATATAGATACCGAGAGTCATATCCAGGTTAGCTCGCGCCGAAGTAAGTTCATGGTGACCGTTGACTCTGGCTTGCCCGGTGGGGCGATTGCCTTGGACCGGCATCGCCTATCTAGGCTTACTGCTTCCTCTTATTCATTTATTTTACTCCTTCAAAAGATAAAGAGCTCTTTCGAGCTCCAGTTCCAACTTAGCGCCTTTGGGGAGATTGAGTTCGTGGCCGCGGCCGGATTCCATCAAGTACGCGGTGAGGGCCCCGAGGGCCGCGCCTTCCGCAGCTTCCTTTTTGTCTTTGTCTTTTACGCCTTTTACTGCGCCGATGGCCGCGCCAGCAGCTGCCGCTGCTCGAGCGTCTTGTTGCGTGCTGGTGCGGCCCTGAATCAAGCCTTCCTGATTCGGCACGGGTTTTACGCTGTGATCGCCGGGGACGCTCACGACTTCCGCGACAATGGGCAAGTCACCAAATTTGGTGTGAAGTTCGTCGAAGGTCAGCCAGATCTTAGCGCGGCCGGCGACCCCTGCAGCCTCGACGCGGCTGATGTGTCCCGCAATTTCCGCTCCCGACGGCAAGTAAAAGCCGCTGCCTGCTTCCAATGGTTCGAGCGTCTTTACTTTGAACGTGGAGTTTTCTTGCGTGCCCTTGGTGCTCAATTCGTCTTCGAGACGCACGAGGAATTTGGTGCCGGGAGTCACGGCAAAAGTCTCTGGCGGGAGCCCGTGGCGCTCGCCGTCGGCCGGATGACGCGACGGATCGTCGCCTTGCGCGGCGCGCCCGTTGCTTGGTCCTTCAACAGGCTCCTCGGCGCTCAAGGATATGGCTCCACTGAGAGCGACAACCAGCATAGGCGCGCCGATGAAAATCGCGCGGAGTTTCAGACCGTTCATGTTTCCTCCAGGAATGCTGCGGTAGCTGCTTTATGCATCTTCTGGGCCAGACGAGGGTCACTTCGAACGGCTCGAAGAGGCTCGAAATGCTTGCACTTGGCGCGGGCGCTCTACCGGCCCGCAGGAAGGACCTTCCGGAACTGTCGGCAATTCCCGCCAGCTGTCGGTAAGGCGTGACCATCACCTACTCATGCTGCGGAACACCGCAGCCGGGATGACACTCGACCGGGACGAGACGCGAGCCTCAATGAAGTCGGATTCCTACAGACTCTTTCCTTGGAGGCCCCTCCTCGGGTTAGCTTCTTGATATCGGTTTAAAGGAAGCGGGCAGCGTTTCAAGGAAACGCCGGATTCTTGCAAGAACTTTACAGTACATGGCGGGAGTGACGCGGCCGGTTTGCGTGTTCTGCTGGCTCGGGTGATAAACCGCGAATAAGCGCGGAGTTTCGGGAGCAACTTCCGCTTCCGCCCCGTGAGCGAACCTGTAGGGCGTCCGCGAAGCGATGACGCCGCGCTGCTTCAGGATTTTGAGATAGGCGTCCCAGGCGATTTTGCCAAGCGCGAGAATCGCCTTGGGTTTCAGGATTTCGAGTTCGCGTTCGAGATAACCCCGGCAATTCGAGACTTCCCGGGGGAGCGGCTTGTTGTCCGGAGGGGCGCAGCGGCAGGCGGCGGCGATGTAGGCCCGATCGAGTTCGAGGCCGTCGTCGCGGTTGCGGGAGACAGGCTGATTCGCGAAACCGGCTTGGTGCAGCGCGGCGTACAGGAAGTCGCCCGAGCGGTCGCCGGTGAACATGCGTCCGGTACGATTGGCTCCATGCGCGGCCGGCGCCAGGCCGAGGATCAGCAGCTGTGCCTGCCCGTCGCCGAATCCGGGCACGGGCTTGCCCCAGTATTCGCAATCGCGATAAGCGCGGCGCTTCTCGCGCGCGACCTTCTCCCGGTACTTCACGAGGCGCGGGCACTTCCGGCAAGAGACAATCTCTTGGTTCAACACACGAAGCGCAGAGGACGGCTCAGGCATTGGCTCCACTTGCGCGGCGCATCATCATACGGTTCAATTCGGAGTGGGGAATGGATCCGGCAAACATCGTCTCGCAAGAACGTGATTCGAACATCTCCTTTCCGATTCTTCGCACCAGGCCCAAAGCGGCGCGCATGACGCCCGAGCCTGCGCTCACCCGGGCGACGCCCATTTTTTCCAATTCGGCGATCGCAGGGCAAGCCGGATTCGCCAGGATGTTGACCGGCGCCGCGACGGCCTTCACCAGCTTGGAGATCGTTTCCCGGTCGTAGACGCCCGGGGCAAACAAGCAGGTCGCTCCGGCGTCGCGATAGGCGCGCAAACGCTCGACGGTGCGTTCGAACCGCGTTGCTTCCGGGCCGATCGCCAGCAAGTAAACGTCCGTGCGCGCGTTCAGGACGAACGGAATGCCCAATGATCTGGCGGTATCGCAGATGGCGCGGATTTTCTCCACTTGCAAAGGGCGGTCGACAAAGGAGCTTTCTCCGTCTCCGGTTACGTCTTCGAGGTTCATGCCAATGACTCCCGCGGCGATCGCCGCTTCGACGGTTTCGACCATGTCTTTCGCACTGGTGCCGTAGCCCGCTTCCAGATCGGCGGTCACCGGGACGTCTACGGCGCGAGCGATTCGTCCGGCGACTTCCAGCATCTCCTCGCGCGAAATCCGTTGACCGTCCGGGTAGCCAAGAGAAAAAGCCACGGCAGCGCTGCTGGTGGCAATCGCAGGATGGCCGCATTCCTCGAGGATGCGGGCGCTAACCACGTCCCAGGCGTTGGGGAGAAGGAGCAGTCGCGGACCGTGGTGCAGCTTTCGGAATTGCTCGGCTTTCTCGGCTTGCTTTCGAATGTCCATCAGAACCTCCGGTAGGAACACCGCTTATTCGGGGACCCGAGCCTAACCGTTCCTGTCTCCGGAGGAAACGGCCAATTTGGAGAGCGATTTCTCGCTGAAGATGCCTCGTGCCTAGCCGCCGTTCAATGCTTTTTTAGCGCTTCGGCAATCACGGTAGCCTGGTTGTGCTCCGGGTCGCGCGCACCAAACAGGAGCGTCAGCGTGCCGTGCTCCTTCTCGAGCTTTTTCAATTCTGCAAGCCACGGTTTTTTCTTTTGCAACTCCGCCTGATACTTTTTGAGAAAATCAGGCCACTTCATGGCCTCATGGTGGAAGGACTTGCGCAGCGCGTCGCTCGGGGCCACGTCCTTCATCCACAGGTCAATCCTGGCGGCCTCCTTTTTCATGCCGCGCGGCCATAAGCGGTCCACCAGCACGCGGTAGCCGTCTTCTTGCTTGGCTTCTTCATAGACTCGTTTGGTGCGCACCATGGCTGGCCCTCACTCGAGGAGCTTCAGAACCTGGTCGTGAATCTTTCCGTTTGTGCTGATGAGCTGCCCCGTGTAAATGGTTCTCTCGCCGCGCGCGTTTGTTGAGCGGCCGCCCGCCTCTTCCACGATGATTCCCAGCGGCGCGAGATCCCAGGGCTTCGAGGTCCAATCGAGCGCCGCCTCGATCGAGCCCTCGGCGACGAGCATGTGTTGCCAGAATCCTCCGAACGAGCGGCTGCTTCGCGAGGCATCGAGCAGCCTGCGGATCTTTGCCTGGTCGGCGGCATTTTTGCTCGGTCCCGTGCCCGTAGTAAACACCATGGCGTCGCTGAGCTTGTCGACGTTCGAAACGTGCAGCTTTTTACCGTCCCGGAAGGCGCCTTCGCCTCGATAGGCCCACCACCGCGAACGCAGTCCCGGGGCGCTGACCACCGCCGCGACGATTTCTCCGCCCTCCTCGACAGCCAGGAGCGTCCCAAAGGTTGGAATACCCCGCGTAAACTCTTCGGTTCCGTCGATGGGGTCGATAATCATGCGCGGACGGTCAGCCTTGCTCGCGGACTTGAGGTTCGCTCCCCCCATTTCTTCGCCAAGGACGTCCAGGGCCAGTCTGCTCTTCGCCACCTTGTCCCGCGCCATCTCTTCCACGGCGCGATCCGCCGGTGTAACTGCCGTGCCGTCCGATTTCCGCTCGACATGCAAACCCGCGGTGCGAAAATAGCGTATGGCGATGGCGTCCGCCTCTTCGGCAATTCCGTTCAGCAATGCGCTGTAAGTCTCGACATATCCTGCGATCTTGCCCATGAACTTTCCTTGCCCTTCCCCTCGATTTGACTCTCTCGTCCTCCCTCTCTAGCATACAAAAGTTGCCCCAATGTGTGCTCAAGCCAATACCGGAACCCTGCTCGACCGCATTCTGGAATCGCGGCGAGCCGAGGTTCAACTTCGCAAGAAAGTGCTGCCCGAAACGGCGCTGAAGTACGGCGTGCAAGCGGCGTCGCCGCTGCGCGATTTCCCGGGCGCACTTACACGTCCCGGAATCAACGTTATGGCGGAGCTCAAGCCCGCTTCGCCAAGCCGCGGCGTCCTGCGCGAGCCGTTCGATCCCGTCGCGCTCGCGCAATCGCTCGAGGCCACCGGAGCCGTGGCCCTGTCCGTTCTTACCGAGCCGGAATTCTTCCGCGGCTCGCTCAAGAATCTTCGCGACGCGCGACAAAGCGCGAAGCTTCCTGTCCTGCGCAAGGATTTCATTTTCGACCCGTGGCAGGTTTGGGAAGCGCGCGCCAATGATGCGGACAGCTTTCTGCTGATCGTCTTGACGCTCTCCGATGCGCAGTTGAAAGAGCTGCTGGCTCTGGGTAGGGAGCTGGGCATGGAGCCGCTGGTCGAAGTTCATTCCAGGGAAGAGCTCGATCGCGCGCTTGCGGCGGAAGCACGGATCATCGGCGTGAACAACCGCAACCTGAAAACGCAGGAGGTTCGCACGGAAACATCCTTCGAGTTGGTTGACCACATTCCGGAAAACTGCATTGCCGTGAGCGAGTCGGGTATTTGTACGCACGGCGAATTGCTCAAGCTTCGCGCCGCGGGATTTGATGCCTTCCTGATTGGCACTTGCCTGATGCTCTCCCGCGACCCCGCGACGGTTCTTCGGGAGCTTCTGGGCGCCCGGGCCCAGGGGAAATAGGCGGAATGGTTCGCGTAAAGATTTGCGGCATCACCACTGCCGCCGACGCCCAGGCGGCCGTCGACGCGGGCGCCAATCTGCTGGGCTTCAATTTCTATCCGAAAAGTCCGCGTCATATCGAAGAAGACCAAGCTGCCGAAATTCGACGGAAGCTTCCCAAAAGAGTGAAGGCCGTGGGAATCTTCGTGAACTGGCTGCCGGCGGACGTGATCGCCCTGGCAAGCTCGCTCAGGCTCGACTCCGTGCAGCTTCATGGCGACGAGCCCCCGGAGACCGTGGCCGAAATCGCCCCGGTGGTCCCGGTCATCAAGGCTTTCCGCGTCGAAGCCGAGTTTCCGCTGACAACTCTAAAGGAGTACGACCTGGCCTTTGCGTTTCTATTTGACGCCGCGCACACCGGCCAATATGGTGGTAGCGGCTGCGCCACGGATTGGGATGTGGCGCGGCGCGCGTCGGCGAAGCACCGTATCATTCTGGCGGGTGGGCTGAAGGTCGAGAACGTGGCGGCGGCGGTTCGCATCGTGCGCCCCTACGGGATTGACGTCGCGAGCGGCGTCGAATCGCGTCCCGGCAAGAAAGATCGGGGCTTGATGCGCGAATTCATTCAGGCAGTGCGGCGCGCAGAGCGAAAATAGGCTTTTTGCAGAAGTACTTTTGGAAGTCCGTGAGCACAATTCTCCCATCGTCGACGACCACGGCGGGACGCTTCGGTCCTTATGGGGGCCGGTACGTTCCAGAAACGCTCATGGTGCCTCTGTTCGAACTGGAGCGCGCCTATCTGGAGGCCAAGTCAGATGCTTCTTTCCAGGCACAGTTCGAGAATCTGCTGAAGAACTTTGCCGGGCGTCCCACGCCGCTGCAATTTGCCTCACGCCTGACCGAGAAACTCGGCGGGCCGCGCATCTACCTGAAGCGCGAGGATCTGCTGCACACCGGCGCGCACAAAATCAACAATGCCCTTGGCCAGGGGTTGCTGGCCGTGAAGATGGGCAAGCCGCGCATCGTCGCGGAAACGGGCGCGGGGCAGCATGGCGTCGCTTCCGCGACGGTGGCGGCGCACCTTGGCCTCGAGTGCGTCGTATACATGGGCACGGAGGACATGGCGCGCCAGGCGCTGAACGTCGCGCGTATGCGCATGCTCGGCGCCGAGGTCATGCCCGTGGATTCCGGCAGCCGCACGCTGAAGGACGCCATCAACGAGGCCATGCGCGACTGGGTCACCAACGTGCGGACCACCCATTATCTGCTCGGGTCCGTTCTTGGCGCGCATCCTTATCCGACCATGGTTCGCGATTTTCAGACGGTGATCGGCCGCGAGGCGCGGGAGCAAATCCTTGCCGCGGAAAAACGTTTGCCGACGCATCTTTTTGCCTGTGTCGGCGGCGGCTCGAATTCCATTGGA
Organism: Acidobacteriota bacterium; assembly: GCA_003223215.1. Classification (GTDB taxonomy): domain Bacteria; phylum Acidobacteriota; class Terriglobia; order Acidiferrales; family UBA7541; genus Acidiferrum. The sequence continues at coordinate 84,427 of QHYH01000104.1, read as the reverse complement.
TTGTTTCACCAGTTCTTGCGTGATCCGGATGTGAAGATGATCGGCATCGAGGCCGGCGGCCGCGGCGCCGGGCTCGGCGAGCATGCCGCGCGCCTGGCTGCGCATCAGGGGTTCTCGGGCGCGCGCCCCGGCGTTCTGCAGGGTACCTATACCTACGTTTTGCAAAATGAAGACGGGCAAATCGCGACCACGCATTCCATTTCCGCGGGGCTCGATTATCCCGCCATCGGCCCGGAGCACGCCTGGCTCGCGGACCAGCGCCGCGCCGAATACTCTGCCGCCTCTGATCAAGCCGCTCTCGATGCCGCGCGCCTGCTCTCGCGCACCGAAGGGATCATTCCGGCGCTTGAATCCGCGCATGCCATTGCCGGCTTGCTCGAACGCATACCAAAAATGGCCGGGACCGACCTGGCCATCCTCAACCTCTCCGGCCGCGGCGACAAGGACATGGACCAGTATTCGCGCCACCTCTAAATCGGCCTGTCGAATGCGGCAAAGATGCGGGGTTGGTGTACTATTTTCTGACCCGAGATTCCATGAAAATCGCCCTTTCTAGCGGTCTTACGGTGAGCCTCCTTCTTTGCGGATGCAGTGCGCACGAGCGCGTCCACAATCACATTCCGGCCAATGCCGGGGTTTACGAGGATGCGGAAGGGTACGCGGTGCTCTCCATGCTGCTTGCCGACGCCATCGAGGAAACCCATGGGGCCATCCTTCGCATTAACATGCTCACGCACGTCGAGTCCGTGAATGGGACGCACTCTTTGGAGGACTGCATGAAGATCCCCGAAGAGTTCCGGGAAGCCGCAAATGATTACGAGCGAAGGGCGGCAACGGCCCTGGTGCTGAGAAAGAAATTCACCTTGAACGCGCCCTATGATCTGGCCGGGGAAACCCGCATCGTCGGATCAAAGACTAGGCCTGCTTCGCCAACCGCCACGGATACGACGCCGAAAATCTCAATCGGAGTTTTTTACCTCTCGCCGGTGGGGTTTGACGCGACACGCACACGCGCCATCGCCTACGAGAACTACATCTGCGGCAATCTTTGCGGGTGGGGCGCCTTTCGTCTTTTGGTGAAGAACGCCGGTAAATGGGAAGAGGCCAAAGACCTTACCGCGTGCACCTGGCGCTATTGATTGCCGCTGGCCGATCGAGCATTTTGTGAACAGGCCGATTTTGAAGACAAGAATCCAACAACGATTTGCAGCCCTGCGAGAGGCCGGAGAACTCGGCATCGTCGCCTACCTTACCGCGGGCGACCCTTCGCTCGATGCGACGCTCGAATTCGTCCTGGCCCTTGCCGATGCCGGCGCGGACGTGATGGAACTCGGGGTGCCATTCAGCGATCCTCTTGCCGACGGACCCACGATTCAGCGGGCTTCGGAACGCGCTCTGAAGTCGGGCACGACACTTGCCGGTGTTCTTGATCTGGTCCGGCGCATCCGCAAGACTTCCGAAGTCCCGCTGGTGCTGTTCAGCTATTTCAACCCCATTTTGCAAATGGGAATTGAGAAATTCGCATCGGCTGCCGAAGCGGCCGGCGCCGACGGTGTTCTCGCGACCGATCTCACGCTGGAAGAATCGGAAGATTACCGGCGGGTTCTTCGTGCGCACCACCTCGATGCGATTTTTCTCGGCGCTCCGACATCCACCGACGAGAGGCTAGCGAAAATTGCAAACTGTTCCTCGGGTTTCCTGTATCTCATTTCCCGCACCGGCGTCACCGGCGCAAAGGACACCCTTCCCGACGACCTTCCCGCACTGCTGCGCCGCGCCCGGGCAGCGAGCAAACTCCCGCTCGCCGTTGGCTTCGGGATTTCGCTTCCCGGCCACGTTTCCCTTCTTGGCGGCCTTGCCGATGCCGCGGTCGTCGGCTCCGCGCTGGTTGCGGAGATCGCAAACGCTACAGAGTCAGGCGCCCGAGCGAGTTCGATCGATGCTGCTGCTGCGGCCCTCCGTCTGAAAGTTCGCGCCTTGAAGCAGGCGGCTCTCGGCGGCCTTTCCCGCCGGGAGGTTGCGCCGTGAACACCGGGCTCGCGACCTTTCACGGTCTCTGGTGGCGGGGGATTTGGCTATGAACCTCGCCGAATGGCGCCGCCGCATCGACGAAATCGACAGAAAGCTCGTCGAGCTGCTCAACGAACGGTCGCGCTGCGCGCTCGAAATCGGCAAGCTCAAGCAAGCGGCGAATATCCCGCTCTACCAGCCGGAACGGGAAAACGAAGTGCTGGCCAACGCGGAAAACAACAATTCCGGGCCGCTGACCGATGCGGCGATTCGCCGCCTGTTCGAGCGCATCATCGACGAGGCGCGCGCCGCCGAACGCGACGCCATGGATTCAGACGGCCGGGACGGCAAGGAAAGGAATGAATGAATGACGAGCGTTCTCGGTCCCGGTAAGAAAGGCTTTCCGCTCGCTGTCGGTTTCTGCCGGCAGGGCGGCGTCGGCCCGCCGGAACCCCGGCTTGGATGGAAAGCCAAAGGGGAAGGAAGCAGGAAAACTTTATGGTCATTGTGATGCAAGAAGGGGCCAGCGAAGCCCAAATCCAGCACGTCATCGACCGCCTGGTTGCCCACGGCTTCAACGTCCACCGCTCTACCGGTGAGTCGCACACGGTGCTTGGTGCCGTCGGCCTCCACCGCGACTTCGATCATCGCGACTTCGAATTGCTGGACGGAGTGCGCGAGGTCATGCGCATCACCCAGCCTTTCAAATTAGCCAGCCGGCAGTTCCGCCCGGAAGGAACCATCGTCGATCTTGGCCGTGGCATCAAAATCGGCGGCCCGGAAGTGGTGGTCGCAGCCGGCCCCTGCTCGGTCGAATCTCGCGAGCAGATTTTTCAGGTCGCGGAGTGCGTCGCGAAAGCGGGCGCGAAAATCCTTCGTGGCGGCGCTTTCAAGCCGCGCACTTCTCCCTACGCTTTTCAGGGCATGGGCGAGCCCGGCCTGAAGCTCATGCGCGAGGCCGCCGACCAATTCCGCCTGTCGACTGTCAGCGAAGTGATGGACCCGTCGCAAATTCAGATGATGCTTCCCTATGTGGACATGTTCCAGGTGGGCGCGCGCAACATGCAGAACTACTATCTTCTCCGCGCTCTCGGCGAAGTCCGCAAGCCGGTGCTGTTGAAGCGCGGCCTTTCCGCTACCATGGAGGAGTTGCTGCTCAGCGCCGAATACATTCTTTCCGGCGGCAACTACAACGTGGTGCTCTGCGAGCGCGGCATCCGTACCTTCGAAACCTACACGCGCAACACATTCGATCTCGCCGCGATCCCGGTCATCAAAAAACTTTCGCATCTGCCCATCATCGGCGACCCCTCGCACGCCACCGGCCGCCGCGACAAGGTTCCGCCCATGGCCCGCGCCGCGGTTGCCGCGGGCGCCGACGGCCTGATCATCGAAGTCCACAACGATCCCGACCGCGCGGTTTCCGACGGCGCGCAGTCGCTCGAACCGTCTGGGTTCACGCAACTGATGGCCGAGCTGCGTATCATCGCTCCCGCCATCGGCCGACGCGTTGCCTGACTATGCCGTCAGGCCACCTCATTTCCGGCGTCACCATCCTTGGTACCGGCCTCGTCGGCGGCTCTTTTGGTCTGGCTCTCCACAAATACACGACGCATCTGTGCGTTTCCGGCTGGGATCGACCCGAGGTCGTCCGCGAAGCGCAATCCCGCGCCGCCATTGACCAGTCGTTCTCCGGTGAACTCGCTCCGGCGCTCCAAAACGCCGATTTGATCTACATCGCCTTGCCCATTGCCGCGACCATCGACCTTCTTCCCGAAATCGCGCGCCACGCTCGGGCGGATGCTCTGGTCACCGACGCTTGCAGCACCAAAGTGCGCATCACGCAAGCCGCCGCAGCGCATCTATCCAAGGAAAATGGCCCGGTTTTCTTGGGCGGCCATCCCATGGCGGGCCGCGAACTCTCGGGCATCGCCCACGCTGACGCCGACCTGTTCCGCGGCAATACCTACGCGCTTGTTGGCGAGTCGTCTCGCCAGGAAAATCCGCGCGTGTCGGCCTTTGTAAAAATTCTGGAAAAGATCGGTGCCCGCCCGCTCTGGCTCGGCGCGCCGCAGCATGACTACGCGGTTGGCCTGGCGTCGCATCTTCCGCAACTGGCGGCCGTTGCGCTCGCCGGTTTTCTCTACGACCGCCTCGACGAAAACGGCCTGCCCATCACCCTGGCTGGTCCCGGCCTTCGCGATTCGCTGCGCCTGGCGGGCAGCTCCTATGCGACCTGGCGCGACATTGTGCTCACCAATCACGAAGTCCTCTCCGCCGCACTGGATCTGTTCGCGCGCCGGCTCGACGATCTTCGCGAGCGGCTGGCCTCCCGCGAACTCGAAGCCGACTTTGACGCCGCCAATGAACTTTACAAACTCCTCCGCAGCCTCTAACGCCGCCCCCTGTCTTTTGTCTATGTAGTTGGTAGGTTGACGTTGGCGCTCGGCCGTCATAGCATCCGCTCGATTCTGCTCCCCCTGTTGCAAAGGATGGCTATGAACCACGGAATGTTGCGCCGCGAATTTCTCGGCGCTCTCAGTGCGTTTTCGCTCTTCCCGCTCGAACAAGAGCAGCCGGACCTGATCCTCTTTAACGGAAATATCCTGACCGTGAATGACCGGGAGCCGCGCGCCGAAGCCGTAGCCGTTCGGCGAGACAGATTTCTCGCCGTGGGCAGCAACTCGGACGTGCTGAATCTCGCAACCGCCGCGACCAGCAAAATCGACCTCGGCGGGAAAACCGTCACGCCGGGTTTTATCGACGCGCATTCGCATCCGGCCGAGGCCGGCCTGATGCATCTGCGCATGGTGGACTGCGACCTGCGCTCGATTTCCGCGATTCAGGCCGCCTTGCGCGAGCGCGCCGCGAAAACGCCCGCAGGAGAATGGGTCCTCGGCTTCAAATACGACGACACAAAAACGGAAGAGGGCCGCCCGCTTACGGTTGCCGACCTGGACGCCGCGGTTCCCGACCACCCCGTGCACATCGAGCATCGCGGCGGTCACACCACTTATGCGAATTCCCTGGCCTTTCGCAAGGCCGGCATCGACGAGAAGACTCCCGATCCGCCGGGCGGGAAGATTGATCGCGACCCGGCAACGGGAAAACCGACCGGCCGCGTCGCCGAAAGCGCCAACGATTTCTTTGACAAAGCGATCCCGCGCCATTTCACGCGCGACGATCATCGCGAGGGCGTGAAGCTCATCTCCAAAATGCTCGCCCGCACGGGCATCACTTCCTCGACGGAAGCCCAGGGCACTCCCACGGATCTGCTGGCGTATCAGGACGCGCATGAGTCGGGCGATTTGCGTTATCGCGCCTACTGCTTCATCAATTTTCATTTTCTCGACGCCATGATCGCCGCGGGCAACCGCACCGGCCTTGGCGATGAATGGGTGCGCGTTGGCGCGGTGAAACTGGTTTGCGACGGGTCGATCTCCGAGCGCACCGCGCGGCTCTCGACGCCTTATGAAGGCCGCCCGAATGACTACGGCATCCTGGTAATGACCGAGGAAGAACTCTACGCGCACGGCCGCAAAGCGCACCTGGCGGGCTGGCAGGTTGGCACGCACGCCAACGGAGACGTGGCTATCGACACCACCCTGCGCGTTTACGAGCGCCTGCAGAGAGAAAATCCGCGGCGCGATCCGCGGTTTCGGCTCGAGCATTGCACCGTGGTCAACGACGGCCTCATTGCCCGTATCAAGGCTCTCGGCGCCATTCCCACGCCGTTTTCCACCTACGTCTATTACCACGGCGAGAAAATGCGCTTCTACGGCGCCGAGCGTCTCAATCACATGTTTGCGCTCAGGAGTTTTATCGATGCGGGTATCCGTCCGACCGAAGCCTCGGACTATCCGCCGGGAGAATTCATTCCCATGATGGCGCTCCAATCGGAAGTCACGCGCACGGACAGGCAAGGCAACGTCTGGGGACCACAGCAGCGCATCACGGTCGAAGAAGCGATTCGCGTCGGCACGCTCAATGGCGCTTACGCCTCGTACGAAGAAAATCTGAAAGGCTCGATTGAAGCGGGAAAGCTCGCGGACCTGGTGGTTCTTGGCCGCGATCCGCTGAAGGAAAATCCGTCAACACTCGTCACCATTCCCGTCGAGCGCACCATGGCCGGCGGCAGGTGGACCTTCGAATCGTAAAGGTACGCTCGTTTCGCCTATCGCGCGGGAATTTACCCGATACTAAGATAATCCTGTACTAAGATAATCCTGTGTTGACTTGACTTTCCTTCGGACGTTAAGATGCCGGCGCAAACCGGCGCACCTGACTCGACCGTGATCTACTTCCCGCGTTCGGCCTTGCGCCGAGGAGTGCTTGCCCTTGCCGGCCCAGCTCGTGTCCCACTATCGTGTCCTCGGCCCACTCGGCAGCGGCGGAATGGGCGTCGTCTATCGCGCGGAAGATACCAGCCTGCGCCGCACCGTCGCCCTTAAATTTCTTCCGCAGAATCTCGCTAGCGATTTGCTGGTCAGTGAACGCCTGCGCCGTGAAGCCCGCTTGGCTTCCGCGCTCAACCATCCGAATATCTGCACCGTCTACGAAGTAGGCGAAGACTCTGGCGAAGTTTTCATTGCCATGGAGTACGTCGACGGGCAGCCGCTATCGGAAGCGATCCGCGCCGGGGGTCTGCCTCTGGAAACCACCCTGCGCCTCGGTCGTCAGCTCGCATCCGCCCTCGCGCACGCCCACGATCGCGGCGTGGTCCACGGCGACCTCAAGCCTGCCAACATCATTGTCACGCCCCAGGGTGAGGCCAAGATTCTCGACTTCGGCTTGGCGCGGCGCAGCGATCCCGGGGAATTTGATCGCCAGACGTTAGAAACCGCTTCCGAACAGAGTCGGCCCGGCCTCGCCGGGACCCTCCCTTACATGGCGCCGGAGCAAATCAACGGTGACCCCGCCTCCCCGCGCACCGACCTTTGGTCGCTCGGTGTTGTGCTCTACGAAATGGCCGCAGGCTGCCACGCGTTTTTTGGCGAGAATCTCTACCTGCTTTGCAGAGCGATTCTTCAGGATTCCCCACGAACCGTTCCGCCCAACGTCCCTACGGGCCTAGCCGCGGTTATTTCTCGGTGCCTTGAAAAAGAACCCGCACGGCGGTACCAGCGCGCAGGAGAGGTGCGCGCGGCGCTGGAGGCCCTGGGGTCCTCGCGGGAAAATATCATTCCCGCGGCCGAGGCCGCACCTCGAGCCGCGCTCCCTCTGCTTTTCGCGGCTGGTTTGCTGCTCTTGCTGGCCGCTCTCGGTCTGTACAAGTTCCGCCACAGAGTTTGGACCGTCAGCTCCCCCGCCCGGGTGCCGCAACCCGTTCTGCTTGCCGTTCTCCCGCCCGCTCCCGTCACGGACGCCTCGCAGTCCGCCTTTGATAAGGGTTTAGCTGACACCCTGAATTCCCGCCTCAGCGAGTTGAGTGCGCGTCATGCCCTCGCGGTCATTCCCATGAATGAGACCATCGCCAAGGGAACCACCACCGTCGATGCCGCCCGCGAGCAATTTGGTGTGAACCTCGTCCTGACTTTGCATATTCAGCGCACGGCAGACAACGCCCGCGTGAACTATTCGCTCATCGACACTCGCTCTCACCAGCAAGTGCGCGGGGGCAGCGTCACCACGGCCGCCGGTGACCCGTTCGCCCTGCAGGACCGGGTCTTCGAAAGCGTCGCATCCGACATGGAACTCCAGCTCGCGCCTCAAGACAAGCAGTCCCCCGTTTCCCAGGGCACTACGCAGCCCGCCGCATATGATTACTACGTCCAGGGCCTGGGCTATTTGCAGGACTACGTCGCGCCCGAAAAAGTAGAAAGCGCCGTCACTCTCTTCCAACGCGCTCTTGAAAAAGATCCCACCTACGCCGCGGCCACCGCCGGTCTCGGCACGGCCTACTGGCGAAAATATCAGATCACCCACGACCTGCGCTGGGCCGATCGAGCCATCGAAACTTGCCGGAAGGCCGCGGCAGAGGGCCCCGCTCTGGCCGCCGCCTTCTCCTGCCTGGCTCGGGCGTTTATGGCGCATGGCGAATATAAGGAGGCTGCCGATCAATACCGGCGCACCCTCGAACTAGAACCCACCAGTGACGACGCCTACGGCGGTCTTGCCACCGCTTACGAGCTCCTCGGCAATCTTGCCGCCGCCGAAGACGCCTACAAGCGGGCTATCTCTCTTCGTCCCGGCTACTGGGCCACCTACAACTGGCTCGGGCTCTTCTACATGTATCATGCGCGCTACGAGGACGCTGCCGCGATGTTCTCTCACGTCGTCTCTCTCGCGCCGGACAGTTTCACCGGCTATTCGAATCTCGGCGGCGTTCGTGCCTTCGAGGGCAAGTATGCCGAGGCCGTTCCCCTTTTCGAGAAATCTTTAAGCATTCGCCCGACGGGGGACGCGCGTTCCAACTTGGCCACGGCCTATTTTCAAATGCATCGTTATGCCGATTCGGCTGCCCAGTTTGAACAGGCCGTTCAGTTGGATTCCAAGAACTACATCTTTTGGGGAAATCTCGGGGACGCATACTACTGGGCGCCGGGTCGGCGTTCCGAGGCTCCTGCAGCTTACGGCCAAGCCATCACGATCGGCGAGGAGAAACTTCGTCTCAATCCCAATGATGCTGTCCTGCTCTCTAGCCTCGCTATCTACCACGCTATGCGCGGCGAGAAGAAACCCGCTCTCGACAACCTCGATTCCGCCCTCCGTCTTCAGCCCCAAAGCCCCGGGCTCCTATTCAACGCCGGTATTGTCTATCAGCAACTCGGCGATACCAAACGCGCCCTGGATGCTCTCGAAAGGGCTGTCTCTCTCGGCATTTCTCCACAGTATTTGCGCGACACTCCGAATTTCGATGCTTTACGGGACCATCCACGGTTTGTTGCCCTGATCCAGACTCAAAAAAACAACTGACGGAGGTTCATATGCACGCTTCTCAGGTTCGGCACGGCAGCATCCTTCTTTTTGTTTCCTCTTTGCCCTTGTTTCTCGCAGCTTGCGCGCGGCAGCCGTTCGGGGGCCGGAAAGCGGAGAGTTTTGTATGTGGCGACCAAACGGTTGGTATCGTCCCTGGTGATGGGACAACTCCTAAAGACGTTTATCTCTGTCCGGGAGACACGTTGACGTGGCTGCCCAATGGCAACACTTTCACCGTGACGTTCCCGAAAAAGTATCCTTTCGAGGGTCCTAAAAGGACCTTTGCAAACGACTCGCAAACACTCAACGCTCCCGTCAAATCGCCTCCTGCCATCTATGCGGGTTCGCTCGTTGTGTATCACTACGACATGACCGTTAACGGCCAGCCCGCTACTGATCCGCAAATCGTCGGCGGCGGCGGGCACTGAGAAGCGCCCGGCGACTGCGCCCCATTACCCTCACTTGTCTTGACCTAGGTAAACGGCGCCGATAAGCTTGATGTTTATCCTTTTGCGTGATGGCGCCATGGACCAGATTCACATCACCTTGCCGGATGGCAGCGTCAAGGATGTCCCGAAGGGCACCACGCCCGCGGACATCGCCCGTAGCATTTCCCCGCGCCTGGCCGACGCGGCTCTTGTCGCCCGCGTGGCGCAGCCTAACGACGGCGAAGGCGAACTGATCGACCTGCGCCGTCCGCTTGACCGCGACGTGAAGCTGCATATCCTCACGGAAAAAGACCCCGACGCGCTGTTTGTCTTTCGCCATTCCGCGGCGCATCTGCTTGCCGCCGCGGTCATGGAGCTGTATCCGAACGTGAAGCTCGGCGTCGGCCCGCCCATCGACACCGGTTTTTTTTATGAATTCCTGCGCGACGAGCCTTTCACCCAGGAAGACCTCGCGAAAATCGAAAAAAAGATGCACGAGCTTGCCGCCGAGGACTTGCCGAACGAACGCAAGCTGATTCCCAAAACCGAAGCACTCGAGCTGTACAAAAAGTCCAATCAGATTTTCAAGTGCGAACTGGTGGAAGAAAAAGCGGCCGAGCCCATGGTCTCTTTTTACTCGACCGGCAAGTTCATCGATTTCTGCCGCGGGCCGCACATCCCTTCGACCAAGCGCATTCAAGCCTTCAAATTGATGAACGTAGCGGGCGCGTATTGGAAGGGACAAGAGGGCAATCCGCAGCTTCAGCGCATTTACGCGGTGGCGTTCTTCACGCAAAAAGAGCTCGACGAATACTTGCATCGCCTGGAAGAAGCCAAGCGCCGCGATCACCGCAAGCTCGGCGTCGAACTGGACCTCTTCAGCATCGAGGAGGAAGCCGGCCCGGGCCTCATTTTCTGGCACCCCAAGGGCGGCTTGATTCGAAAAATTGTGGAAGACTGGCTGCGCGAGGAGCTGCTCAAGCGCGGCTACGACCTGGTGTTTACGCCGCACATCATGCGCCTCGACTTGTGGAAAACCAGCGGCCACACCGGATTTTACAAGGACAGCATGTTCGGCCCCATGGAAGTGGAAAAAGCCGATTACCAGCTCAAACCCATGAACTGCCCGGGCCACATCTTGATTTACAAGTCCAGGCTGCACAGCTATCGGGATCTGCCCGTGCGGCTTGCCGAGCTCGGCACCGTCTACCGCTACGAGCGCAGCGGGGTGCTCCACGGATTGCTGCGCGTCCGCGGCTTTACCCAAGACGACGCGCACATCTTCTGCATGCCGTCGCAAATCGAATCGGAGGTGGAAGCGTGCGTCGATTTCGCATTTGCGGTGATGAAAAACTTCGGTTTCGACAAGTTTGAAGTCGAGCTTTCGGACTGGGACTCGGCGCATCCCGAGAATTATGCGGGGAAGCCCGAAGACTGGCGCCGCGCGACCGCCGCGCTCGCCGCGACCATGAAGCGCATGAACATCCCGTACCAAGCCATCGCCGGCGAAGCCGCCTTCTACGGCCCGAAAATCGATGTGAAGCTCATTGACGCCATCGGACGTCCCTGGCAGCTCACCACCGTGCAGTTCGATTTCAACTTGCCCGCGCGCTTCGGCTTGCAATACGTTGCCGAAGACGGCGCCAAGCATCAGCCGCTCATGGTGCACCGCGCCCTGCTCGGCTCGGTTGAACGCTTCTTTGGCATTCTCATCGAGCACTACGCGGGAGCGTTTCCGCTCTGGCTCGCGCCGGTGCAGGTGGAAGTCTGCCCGGTCAGCGAAAAGGTTGCGGATTACGCGAAACACGTCGAAGAAACTTTGAAGCGCCACAACCTGCGCGCGCACCTTGACGACCGCAACGAAAAGCTGCCCGCCAAAATCCGCGACGCGCAGCTCCAGAAAATTCCCTACATGCTGGTGGTCGGTGCAAAGGAAGCGGAAGCCGGCACCGCCTCCCTCCGCCATCGCGCCAAGGGCGACCTCGGCCCCAAGCCGCTCGGGGAAGTGGTCGAGATGCTCCAGCGCGAAGTGGACTCCCGCGCGACAAGCTGATGGCCCGGGGATGGCCTTGGCTTTCCGCCATGCCGAACTCGCACACCATCCTCGATGAGGAAGCCTTCTCGCAAGGAGTGCGTTTTCTAACCGAGCGCGACAAACATTTGGCGGAAGTGGTTGAAACCTACGGTCGGCCTCCGCTGTGGGTTCGCAAGCCGGGATTCCCCACGCTCGTCTACATCATTCTCGAACAGCAGGTCTCCCTGGCATCTGCCAAAGCGGCTTTCGACCGACTGAAAGCGGTGGTGAAGCCGCTGACCCCCAAGGGATTCTTGAACCTCAATGACGCAGAATTGCTGCGCATCGGCTTCAGCCGGCAGAAAACGCTTTACACACGCCTTCTTGCCGAATCGCTCGCCCTCCGGCACTTCGACCTCGGCTACCTCCAGGATTTGCCGGACGACTCGGCGCACAAGATGCTCGTGGCTTTCAAAGGCATCGGCCGGTGGACCGCCGACATTTACCTCTTGAGCGCGCTCCGCCGGCCGGACATCTGGCCCACGGGCGACCTCGCCCTTGCTACCGCGGTCCAGGAAGTGAAGCGCCTCAGGAAACGCCCCTCGCCCGAAAAACTCGAAGCCCTCGGCGCACCTTGGCGGCCCTGGCGTGCCGTTGCCGCCCGCCTGTTCTGGCACGCCTATCTTTGCAAGCGTGGTCAGCCGAGCTCGACCGTCAGCCTGTAGCAACTAGAGCAACCCTGATACAGACTCACCGCCAAGGCTCATTCGGTATCGTTTTTGGGCAGAATTCCTCTTCTGACCGGCTCAAACTTGTGCTAAGTTCCGGCAATTACTTGGAGGGGCGATGAGCGACAACGTGCCCCAATTCGGAATCGCCGAGTACCCCTCGGCCCCGGGAACCGACACCTGCATGTCCTGCCGTCAGCCAGCCGTGGGCAGCTACTACCGCGTGAATGGCGCACTCGCCTGCGCACGCTGCAAAGAGCAACTCGAAGCACAGCTTCCGAAGGATAGTCATGCGGCGTTTGTGCGCGGGCTCATGTTTGGAGTGGGTGGCGCAATCCTAGGATTAATCCTCTATTCCGTCTTCGGAATCGTCACTGGCATCGAAATTGGCTACATTTCCCTGGCGGTCGGCTACATCGTGGGCAAAGCAATGCGCATGGGTTCCCGCGGGAACGGCGGCCGACGCTATCAGCTCGCCGCCGTGATTCTGACCTATGCGGCGGTCTCGATGTCGGCGATTCCCATCGCGATTTCGCAATACGCCAACGGGAAAATGGCACCTCCGCAAGCCCAGGTCGCAAAGCCGCGAACTCCTGATCCACAACCGGCCAAGCCTCAGACGAACTTGGGCGCGGCACTGGCTGGGCTGGCTGTGCTTGGTTTGGCTTCACCGCTTCTGGAACTGCAAGATCCCTTCCACGGAATGATTGGTCTGGTCATTTTGCTGGTAGGAATCCGCATTGCCTGGCGGCTGACCGCAAGCCCTGCAATCGACATTCTTGGACCTTTTGTCGCGACGAATCCTGCGGCGCCCGCCGCCGCTCCCTGACGTATATTTTCGGACAGACCGTGCCCAACGATTTCCTAGAACCCATTCGCAATTGCCACAACTGCGGCGCCAGCTTGCCTCTCGGTGCTCTGGCCTGCGAGCAGTGCCATTCTCTAGTTCATAGCGAGGAACTGACACGCATCTCGGGACGTGCAAAGGCTCTCGAAGCGGAACAACCGCTTCTGGCCAAGCAGGAATGGCTCCAAGCACTGCCTCTTCTCCCAGCAAACGCAACGCAGGCGGCTTGGATCCGCGAGCAAATCCAGAAGCTAGAACTTTCCGCAAGCATAGCTCCGCCTCAGGAGAGCCACGCCTGGGCCCGGAAGCTCGGGCCGCTCGCCCCCATCGCCATTGTTCTGGCGAAAAGCAAGACGCTTCTCCTGGCGCTTTTCAAACTGAAGTTCATCTTCAGCCTCTTTGCTTTTGTGGGTGTTTATTGGGCGCTGTACGGAGCTGGCTTTGGCGTTGGCTTTGCTGCTCTCATCCTTGCGCATGAGATGGGGCACTACATCGATATCCGTCGGCGCGGGTTGCCCGCGGATATGCCTGTTTTTCTTCCCGGGTTGGGTGCGTTTGTTCGCTGGCAGGCGCTGGGGGTTACGCGTCAAACGCGCGCTGCCGTCAGCCTGGCCGGGCCGCTAGCCGGGCTCCTCGGCGCCGCCGTTTGCGCCTTCCTCTGGTACCGCACCGGCAACGGACTTTGGGCGGCCCTCGCACGCACCACGGCAGGGCTCAACATTCTGAATCTCACCCCGGTTTGGATCCTCGACGGCGGCCAGGCCGTGGCTGCCTTGGGCAGGTCCGAGCGGTTTGTCCTCCTTGCAGCTTGCCTGGTGTTCTGGCTGTTCCTGGGCCAAGGAATCTTCTTCCTGGTGGCCGCGGGCACGGTCTATCGCCTTTTCACCAAGGATCTGCCACCCCAGTCGAGCCCCTCGATTACTGCGTACTTCGTGGGAGTCTTGGCATGCCTTGCTGCCGTTTTGTGGATGACCCCAGGGCAAGTCGTGGGAAGATAGGGAATTCCCGGCGCTGCCCAGGGGGCCCATGGATCCTCGGAAATTTTCCGACTGTCAGTCCAGCTATGACCGCATCGCCGAAGAATATGCCAATCGAATTTCCGGCGAACTCGACCACAAACCGCTCGACCGCATGCTTCTTGACGAATTCGCAGCGCGCTTCAAAGGTGCCGGCCGCGTCTGCGATCTAGGCTGCGGCCCGGGTCACGTGGCGCGCTACCTGCACGACCGGGGCGTGGATATCTTCGGCATCGATCTTTCTCCGGGCATGCTTGACCAGGCGCGCAAGCTGAACCCAGCCATCGAATTCCGCCAGGGCAACATGCTGGCGCTAGATGTTCGAGATCACGCCTGGGCCGCCATTGTAGCTTTCTACGCGATCGTGCACATTCCGAAGACGGATATTCTCCAGGCCTTTCGTGAAATGTTTCGTGTCCTCGAGCCCGGCGGCCTGCTTTTTCTTGCATTTCACATTGGCCTTGAAGTGGTTCATGAAGAAAACTGCTGGGGCCACCAGGTCTCACTCGACCTCGTATTGTTCGGCAGGAAAGAAGTAGAGCGCTACCTCGGCCTGGTGGGCTTCGCCATCGAAGATGCGCTCGAGCGTGAGCCCTATGCGCCGGAAGTCGAGTACCAGAGCCGGAGAGCCTACATCCGCGCGCGCAAGCCAACTCGCGCGTAGCGCTCCACAATCCCGGCCCAAACGTGTAATCTTCGAGGCGAGGAGCAACCGGTCATGGACAACATCTCGCGCCGAAGCTTTCTTATGTTCGCCACGGGAGCCATCTCGGCGCCTCACGCCTTGCCTCCTTGGCCCGAGATTGCCGAGGTTCCCAGGTTGCTCGATCACATCCTGCTCGGTTCGAACGATCTTGACCGCGGCATCGCCTTCGTCGAGGAACACACCAGAGTGCGCGCGGCATTTGGCGGCGTGCATCCGGGCCGCGGCACAGAAAACGCCCTTCTTTCACTCGGCGAGCGTCGCTACCTCGAAATCATCGCGCCCGATCCCAAGCAAGCCGGCGTGGAGCAATACCCGGTTATTACCAAGCTGGCCGAACCCCGGCTTATTGGCTGGGCCGCGCACCGCGACGATCTCGACGAATTCGCCGAGCAACTTCGCAAGCAGGGAATCGAGTTTGAAGGTCCGCAGGCCGGCTCGCGCCAGCGCCCGGATGGCAAACTCCTCCGGTGGAGGGCCCTCCGGCTCAAGGACGATCACGGCGGCCTGCTGCCGTTTTTCATCGAGTGGAGCCGGGATTCCGTTCATCCGTCGGTGGACGCTCCGAAGGGGTGCACGTTGACGCGTTTCGAAGCAGCCACTCCTCAGAGGGAGGATTTGCTCCACGCCATCCCCCGCGTCCAGCTCGACCTGCACGTTCAAACGTTCGACCATCCCTCCTTACGCGCTACCGTCTCTAGTCCCATGGGGCAATTTTCCGTCGCGAGTTAAGGTAGACAAACGCCCTGGTGTTGTTTACCGTAGCGGTGTGGGTGGCACAGGTCTGGGCGGCCCTCGGAGAGGCACATCATGAAAAGTCTATTTGTGTCTGCATTCCTGCTGCTGGGAACCGTTTGTGCATCGCAGGCGCAAGTCGGCACAACGAAACCGCTTTCCAACACCGACAACCCGGGGCCGGATTTCTCCGCGACGTCGGCCGGCAAGGTTACCCTTCCTGATTCCCCGGCCGCGGCCGATTCTTTCGCCGAGCCCCGCGCCAATTCATCCTTCTCGGCTCCCCGGCTCGGCACGGCTCTCCTCGCGGAACCGGCTCCGGCCACCCCGGCTGCGCCTTCGCCTAATCCCAGATTCGTTTACGGAGGCCGTGATGACTTTCGCTGGCAGCTGAGCGTTGCCTTCGCCTGGTTCCGCTTCCGGTCTTCCCTTTTCAATTCGAGCGAATTCGGGGTCAAGACTACGCTCACTTATTTCTTGAATGAGTGGCTAGGCGTTGAAGGGAGTTTCACCGGTGCCTTTGGCGGAGACGTCGCCGGCGTTAATGGCCCGAGAATCGCTGTCTACGGAGGAGGCCCCAAGGTCGCTTGGCGCCAAAAGCGATGGGAGCCGTGGCTGCACGCGATTTTTGGCGGCGCGCGCGAGGGTCCGCAGGTCGTTTCTGGGAGTCGCAACTCCCTTGCCATGCAGTTCGGCGGCGGTGCGGATTACCGCTGGAATCCCCACGTGTCCTTCCGGGCTGAAGGAGATTACGTTCACACCGGCTTCTTCGCGCAAACGCAAAGCAATTTCCAGCTTGCGGGCGGAGTCGTCATCCACTTCTGAGCGGCAAGCTCCGGACCATTCGGCCCGGGTCCGGTGGCTTCTAAGGTTTGCCGCCGGCAAAATCCCCGGGGGTTTCTACCAGATTTTGCAGGTTTGCTCGCGCACCATCGCGTGCCCCTGTTTGCAACCGAAGGCTTTCGCAAATTCCGCCATGTTCGAAAGCGGGCCGTTCGCGCGAAACCTTCCGAGCGGATGCGGGTTGGTGTTGGCCATTAACCGCGCATATTCGAGCCGTTCATTGGCGCCCCACACCTGAGCCCAGCCTAGAAAAAAACGCTGCTCGGGGGTGAATCCATCCCGGTCGGGAGGGCGCGGCTTGCCCGCGAGCGATTTTTCGTACGCCGCGTAGGCGATCGCCAATCCGCCCAGGTCCGCGATGCTTTCGCCGAGAACCAGCTTCCCGTTTTCGTGCAAGTCGCCGTCAACCACATACCCGTCGAACTGATCGGAAACGCATTTGGCGCGGGACTGGAAATTCCTGAGGTCTTCCGGAGTCCACCAATCCTTCCGATTGCCCTTGCCGTCAAATTTGCTGCCGTGGTCGTCAAAACCGTGCGTGATTTCGTGGCCGATCACCGCCCCCATGCCGCCGTAGTTCACCGCGTCATCTGCGTTTGGATCGTAGAACGGCGGCTGCATGATTCCCGCGGGAAAGACGATTTCATTCATGCTGCTGTTGTTGTAGGCGTTCACGGTGGGCGGCGTCATGCCCCATTCCGTGCGATCGACGGGCTTGCCGATTTTGTTGAGCCGGCGCGCAAAATCGGACTCGGAAGCGCGCACCACGTTTTCCGCATAAGAGCGCCGGTCAATTTTGAGCGCGGAGTAGTCGCGCCACCTGTCGGTATACCCGATTTTCACGGCGAAAGCTTCGAGTTTTGCGGTGGCCTCGGCGCGCGTTTCCGGACCCATCCAGGGCAAGGTTGCGAGGTCATTGCGAAGCGCTGCAAGCAAATTGTGAACCATCTCGAGGGCGCGCGCCTTGGCCGCCGGCGGGAAATACTTCTCGACGTAAGCTTGCCCCAGCGCTTCGCCGAGATGGCGGTCGGTCGACTGCACGCAACGCTTCCACCGCGGCTGGATTTCTTTCGCACCGGTGAGGGTCTTGCCGCGAAAATCGAAATCTTCCTGGACAAATCTCTCGGATAGGCCGGGAGCGGCGGAATTCACCAGATGCCAGCGCAGATAGGTCTTCCACTCCGCAATCGACGTGGCCGTCAACTGTGCGTCGAGCGCCTTGAAAAAGTCCGGCTGACCGACATTGATCTCCTTGAACTCCGGATGACCTACCGCTTTGAAATAAGACTCCCAGGAAAAATTCGGCGTGAGCGTTTTCAATTCCGCGAGCGGCATCTTGTGGTAGGTCTTGTCCGGGTCGCGCAGATCGGTGTTCTTCATCGAGGCGGTCGCCAATGCGGTCTCGATCTTCAGAACGGTGGCTGCCTCCTGACTCGACCCCTCGGCGAGATCGCCGAGCAGGACCAACATGGCTCGGACGTGCTTGAGGTAATCTTCCCGAAGCTTCTGCGATTTCTCGTCCTGCTTCAGGTAATACTCGCGTTCGGGCAACCCCAAGCCGCCTTGCAACGCGGCGCCAATCACCTGAGAGCTGTCTTTGGCATCTTGGGTCGCATTGAAGCGAAACAGCACACCTACACCCTGCTTGTGCAAGCGCGCGGTTTCGGCTTCGAAATCCGCCAGGGTCGCGACGGCGGCAATCTGGGTCATTTCCGGGTCGATCGGCTTGCTTTCTGCCGCGTCAATGGAGGTCCCGTCCATGCAACTCGCATAGAAATCAGAGATCTTCTGCTCATTGCTGCCTGCCGGAGCTTTGCCGCTTCGAGCGGCTTCCAGGATTTCCCGAAGATTTTTCTGATTTCTGTCGGCAAGCTGACTGAACGAGCCCCAGATCGCGTACTCGGGCGGGATGGGATTTGCCTTCATCCACCCGCCCATGGCGAACTGATAGAAGTCGTCACAGGGCTTGCAGGTCTTGTCGAGGTTCGCGGTGTCGAATCCCCACGACGGCTGGTCGGCCGCTTTTGGCGAACCCTGGAGCCCGACCGAGGCAAGTCCTACCGCCAGAACACCGATAATCGCAAGGATCGAGCTTCGAGAAGAAAGTCGTTTGGACATTGCTCCGCCCCTTCGATGAATGAAGTGCTAGGCTAGGCGGCGACCGCCATGCCTGAAGTTCCTGCCGCCTCAGAGAGAACTCTTTCCTGAGACGAAAGAAACGGCGATGGGGTTACCGTACGCCAAGGCTTTGCCGGGCGAGAAACCTTGGAAGCCGTTAGCGCAGCACCGTGCCATAGAACGCGCCTTTTCCGCCCTCGAGGTTGCGCCCGTAAGAAAGAACTACGGTGAGCCCGCCAAGGATCCGCACCTTGCATTCGAGACCGGAATCCCAAAGCCAGCCCCGCGAACCAAACAACCCCGAAGAATCCGCGATTTGGCCGTTGTCGAGGAACGGCCCCAGTTTCACGCTGATGAGACCGTTAGCGTAAACGTTTTTGTCCATCTCCCAGTTCGCCAGGAAGTAACGCCGGCCGAGCGGAGCGGCGCCTTTCCGGCCGTCTATCGTTCCCGGATGACCGCGAAGCCACAGATCGTTGTCGCGTTCCACTCCCAGCTGGAAAAGTTGGTCAAGCGAAGCCTTGCCCGCCCTCGCCCCCGCGCGAATCTGCCCGCGCATCTCGTAATCGTCTCCCTCCGCGCGAGGGAGCCAGTGTGCGTCGAGTGTCCCGCGCAGTGTCGCGAAGGGCCCAAGCGTGCTCGCAAACTCGCGGCCGGATGTGGCTTTGAGGGAAGAATCCAGCGTTAAGCGGCGCTCGGGAACCCGCAGCAAAGTCCTTTCCGCACCCACCCAGCCGGCAAGCGAATTCCCGCCGGTGAAAAAGGCGGGCCCGGCAGCCGCGAGCGCACCATTGAGATTGCGAAAGTTTCGATTGGCGGCTTCCGCGCCCGCGCTCCAACTCGAGCGCCCGTTTCTAACCTCGCGAAACTCAGCCCCGGCGGCAACCTGCCGCATATTCAAGTCTGTCAGCGGAGTTGTAAAGCCAGAGAAGGTTTCTGACAAGTTCCAGTTCTCGTTTCGCGCGTCCGCGTAGAAACGCAAGCGCAAGCTCGGGTCGGAGTAAAGCGGAAAGGAAAGATCCGCAAAGACGCGGCGCTTTTCCGCATCCCACCGCACCAGCGAAGTCAGATTCATTGCCTCATGCCCCAGATTGTAGAGTTCGGGATAAACCGTCGCGTAGGGAAGCCCGCTCAGCAAAGAGAGCATCCCTTCCGCTTTCGAATTGCCCCAGTGATTTCTCTCGGTCACGTGCAGGCGGAGGTCGTAGTTCCCCGAGTCCGCAGGGGTAAGTTCAAAGCGGGGCTTCGAAAAAATTCCCAGATTGTCCATGCGAGATTCGGTGGTGAGCAATGCGTCTCGCGTCAGCACCTGCGGGGCGTTCATAGCCAAAGCGCGGTTGCGGAAGGGTTCCGACAACCGCAATCCGGGCACGAACGCGACGCTTCTGAGGCGCGGCTTGTCTTCAAGATTCCAATACTTCAGCGCGGCTTCGAGATTCCCTTCGAGAAAATAAATGCTCGCGAGAAATTCCTGCGTATACTGGTCATGCGCATTCAACCGCAGCGCCGTATCGAGATCCTTCTTGGCAAGACAGAAGTCTTTTTGTTTGTAAGCGATCCCTGCGAGCTCTACGGGAAACCGCGCATCCCGCGGCGATTTTTTGGCGCCTACCTGGAACGCCGTTTTCGCCTGCCCCCATCTTTCCATGCGCGAGAGCGCCAGGCCGAGCAGCAGATCCAGTTGAGACGATTGATCACTAGGTCCCTCTGCAAGCCGGGCGGCTTCATCCCAGCGTGCACCATCGAATGCCTTCCGGGCGGCCGCCAAGCGCGCTTCCTCCGGACCGTGGTCCTGGGCGAAACCTGGAACGGAAGGAATAATCAAGCCGAATAGGACAAGCAAAAAGGGGATCACGCGGCCTTTTCGGGCACCGCCAACAACATCCAATTGCGGTTGGACCGCCATTGTTTTTCGAATTCTGCCCGCTCAACGCGAAGAAGTTTGCCGCGGGCAGGGTCATGAATAAAAACCGCGTCGTGCTGCCAGTCGATCCCCGTCACCACAACGTAATGCCGGCTTCTGCCGCCCGGCCGAAGACTCACAATGAGCGGGCGCCCCTGCCGTAGATTTTCTTCCAAGTCCATCCAGCTTCCTGCCAGCACAAAAACCTGGAAGCCCGAACCTTTAAGGTAATTCTCGATGTCGGAAGCAAAGATGCCCCGCGCCTTGGGAGAATAAAGTTGCTTCTGGATGGCCTGGGCATCCGCGCGCCGCGCATCGATCCGCACGCCCTGCGCGTTCCAATATTGCAGGATCATGGAAATGGCCGCGGACCCGCAGCCGTCCTCGCTCTGCTTGACGAACGGAACGTCAAGCCAGACCCCCGCCGTTTCCTGAGGCGCGGCTTCGACTCGAGGCCCGAGTGAAAGCGTCAGGAACAAAACGAACCTGGCCGGCTTCGAGCGCGTAACCAAGAACTCCGATGGCCGGGAATTAGTGCAACGCCAGCGCCAGGATGATGATGCCGAGCGCGATCACAATAATCCAAAGCAAATCGCGGTCGGACATGCGTCCAGCGGCAAAATCGGCTTGCGCCCGCCGGGAACGCTCTCCGAGCTTGGCGAGGTCTTCGTCGCTCAATTGGCCAATGGCCTTGTCCACCTTCTGGTAATCGAGCTTCGAGGATTTGAGCGCTTTTTCACCCTGCTCGGAAGAAAGCAATGTTCGTAGAGCTTGTTCATTCGCTTGCCGGGTCTGGGCCTGCCGCGCCGCGTCTTTGCCGAGTTCGCCGAGAGAAACGACGTGCGGCTGGTCCTGCGCCCGCGCCGGAGTCTCTGCCGCTACGAACAGGGCGGCGATCCCCAGCACAAACAGAGCCCTTTTGAGGCGAGAATGCATCCTTCCTCCTGTTGTGGGCTGGGATAATCTAGTTTACGAATCGCCCTTGCGAGTGACAAGAACGTTCTGGCGGCACTATTTTGCTCACTTCACCGTTAGGGGTTGCGTGTATTTCGTTGCATCGACCGACTTCCATTCGCCCTTGATGATTCCTTGGCGAATCTGAGCCGCGGTTTTGCCTTTATGCATCTGCTCGTAGCTGTAGAAGTCCTCATAGATGCAGGTGCCGCAGCCCGAGCCGTGTTCGCTCGAGAAACAATCGAGCAAGCTCTTGTGGCCTTTGCTCCGGTCGCAGTGGCAATAGCAGGGCTCCTGGTAAAGCGTTTTCTTGATCTTCGCGGCAACGGCGTAGGCGTTTTGCACCACGAGATTCGAAAAACGCTCCGGATTCACGGTTTCCGGCAGCTCGCCTTGGGGAGCCTGCGCATGGTAGGCAGGGATAGCCTCGCTGGGTTCTGGGTTTGCTTCCTGAGGCGGTTGGGAAGTTGCCGCGAGCGGAACGAAAGTGAACGCAAGCGCCGAAGCAAACAGAACCGCGGCACTTGCGACTCTGGCAATTCCATGCATACTCACCTCCGTAGCGATTTTAGCCCCCGCCCGAGACGGCAAACCCTGGCAAAGGCACGAACCTACGCGGCCGTATACGCCGGCGATGGCGGCGTTCGTGACGCTCTTGCTTCGAGATGCCTCCCGCGCAAATGCCGTTGCACGCGCCGGCCCCAGCCGCGCACAAACGAAAAATTCAGCGCCCCGCCGATGACCGAACTGGCCAAGGGAACCATTCGCCCCACCCACTTTTCCGCAGTCTCGGTTCCGAGCTTCGCTGCCAACAGGCGTGCCACGCGCGGCGCGACTTTTTCGCACACTTGCTTTCCCGCCAAATCTTTGCCGTAATCAATTCCCGAGGCCGCCGCAGCCGCTTTCCACATCTCTATCCGCTGGTCGCCATCGCGCGCTTCGAATCCGTAGAGCAACGCGAGCCGCTGAATGAGGCGCAAGGTAATGATCGTGAGGAAGCTCGCGTCAGGAAGCAACGTGATCATGCCGCCAAGCCCGAGTCCCGCGCCTTCGACGAGCGCGAGCCGCTCGGCATCGCGGATTAGCGCTTCCGCGATGGCGTCCAAATGCTCGAGCGGGACATCCTTCATCCGCTCGAAGCTCGGGACCCACAAGCCGTGTCTTTTCGCAAGCTGCCGCCGGAACTCCTCCGGATCAATCTCGATCGAGCGCCATCCGCGAAGCGCGCCAAGCCGCAGGAACCGGCGGGCCATACCGCCCGCGAGGGAGCCTTTCCGCGAATTGTGCAACTTCACCATGCCTTGCTTCATCATAATGTTTTCAAAGCCACCCCCGCAATGGCGAATCGAGCCTGCCCGGTTAGCGCTGCCGGCCGGCAAAGGTCGCAGAAATGGGAGGGTTAGCTTGAACGCGTCACGAGAACGTAAGTCCTACTTGACGCGGAAGCACTTTTGGGTAAACTGCATTTTTCTTTATGGCCACGCTGCCGCAATTCGTTCCCGTCGATACGCTGCAGGATCTCGAGTATCCGCAGCGCGAGGCCGCCTTTTTCTACGGCTTGTTCTTGCGCGGCCATTCAGCCGACCAGCTGCGGCGCGATATCGAGGTGCCGAGCGCCGTCCTCGCCAAATGGCACCGCGAAGCCGAGCGCGATCCGCAATTGAAGGACGTTTTTGAGCGCATGGTGGATTACCGGCGCCACGTGCTCGCCATCTTCGACGCGCTCGTCGGATCCGACGGCCAGCCTCAGCGCGTTCAGTAACTCTCTCGAGCTTTTCCGCCCTCGATGCTTTCGCCCGGGTTAACCTCGCTTCGGCCGAGACGCATTCCCTGCACTGCGGTTCAGGTCAAAAACTGTCAAGCAACCAAACTTCATCCCGCGTGCTCTAACGCCGTGCGGGGTCAAGTGCCAGAAAATGCAGGGGATTGCAGGGGATGCAGGGGATTAGGCCGGTTGACGGAGAACTCTCTGGGGAGTAAAATCCGAACGCTTAGAGCTTGAGGTGTCTCCATGTCAGGGTTAACGCGGAGGGCAGTTGCATTGGCTTTTTCACTCGCCATCGGGTTGCCTGTAGCTCTTGCCCAAGATGCACAGGATTCCGGCGACGCGCCAACCGCCAAAAAAATCGATAAAACCACCAAGCGGAAGATGAAGCAGACACTGAAGGAGCTCGATAACGCCTACAAGCAGTGGCTCCAGGAGGACGTGGTCTATATCATCACTCCGGACGAGCGCAACGCCTTTCTCCAGCTGCAAACCAACGAGGAGCGCGAGCAATTTATCGAGCAGTTCTGGCTCCGCCGAAGCAGCAATCCCGATCTCCCCGACAACGATTTCAAGGAAGAGCACTACCGCCGCATTGCCTACGCCAACGAACATTATGCTTCGGGGATCCCGGGCTGGAAAACCGACCGCGGCCGCATGTACATCATGTGGGGCCCGGCGGACGAGGTTGAGTCGCATCCGACCGGCGGCACCTACGACCGGCCCATGGAAGAGGGCGGCGGCTCGACCTCCACCTATCCCTGGGAGACCTGGCGCTGGCGCTATCTTGAAGGCATCGGAGAAAACATCATTCTGGAATTCGTAGACCCGAGCGGGTCCGGGGAATATCACATGACCATGGATCCCTCGGAAAAAGATGCGCTCTTGCACGTCCCGGGCGCCGGGCTGAGCCTGATGGAATCCATGGGCATGTCCACCAAGGCTGACCGCTTCACCCGCTCCGACGGCACGAACCTGCCGACTTCCTTGGGCGGAACACCTGCAAGCATGGATGAATTCAACCGCCTCGAGCTTTACGCCAAGGTCCAGAAGCCTCCCGAAGTAAAGTTCAAAGATCTCGAAGCTATCGTAACCTCGCGCATTGTCCGCGACCAATTGCACTTCCTCTACCGCACCGACTTCCTGAGGGTGACCGACGACACCGTTCTCGTCCCGATAACCGTTCAGATTCCCAATGGCCAGCTCGCTTTCCAGGCAAAAGACGGAATTCACACCGCGACCATGAATATCTTCGCGCGCGTAAGCACGCTGACGGGCCGCATCGTGACCACTTTCGAGACACCCCTCACGAAAGACTTTCCCGATTCCCTCTTTCAGCAGTCCATGAAAATGCAATCGATTTACCAGAACGCCGTGCCTTTGCGTCCTGGTCTGTATCGCTTGGACTTGGTGATCAAGGATGTGCAGAGCGGAAACATTGGCGTCGTGAATGCCCGTCTTGCCGTGCCCCGCTATGAAGACGACAAGCTCGCGGCCAGCTCGCTGATTCTTGCCGACCAGATCGAGCATGTTCCCGCCAAGGAAATCGGAACCGGCCAGTTTGTGCTGGGCTCCTCCAAAGTCCGGCCGCGGCTCGAGGGCGATTTCACCAGCGATCAACGGCTTGGCATCTACATGCAGGTTTATAACCTGAAGCCCGACGACTCGACGCACAAGTCCAACGCGAATTTTGCATTCACGGTCAAGCGGGGCAACGAACCCGTACCAGGAATGCAGTTCAAGGAAAGCTCGGCGGACATGAAGCAAACCGGCGAGCAGGTCACCATCGAGCGGTTCCTGCCGCTCGCGACGCTCGCGCCGGGCAAATACACTCTGGAAGTGGACGCCACGGACACGCATTCGAATCAAACCATTTCGCGGACGGCGGATTTCACGGTGAAGGCGGCGCCGGAAGCCAAGACCACGGCGAGCACTGCACCGGGGAGGTAAAGAACGTGAAACAGGGGCAACTCCGAATCCTGGGGGCCCTGGTCCTGGCGGCTGCGGTTTCTTCCTTTGCTATCAAACCGGCGGCCGCGCAAGCCAAGCCTGTGCTCGGCAAGCTTGCGGGGGTGGTGCGTGACACTGCGGGCACGCCGCAGATGGGCGCGAGCATTGAGCTTGTTCCCGAATTTGCAGGCATTGCTCGGCTGCCGAGCTTGCTGACGAACACGCAAGGCATTTTCCAAGGGAACAAGCTGCTCCCCGGTCTCTACACCTTGCGCGTGACCCTTGCCGGTTTTCTTCCTACCCTCGAAAAGCACGTTCGCATCAGCGCCAATCTGACGACCGTGGTTCGCGTAGAACTGGAATCCATGTACGCGACCCTCGAGCAACTGCGTCGCACGCCCTCGAGCGCCTCGAGTACTCCGGATGATTGGAAATGGGTGCTGCGCTCGGCGGCGTCCGTGCGCCCGGTTTTGGAATGGGTGGACCAGTCGGATTCGACGGCGCTGCATGCAGACAATCGCAGCCTTGGTGTGCCGCGTGTTCGCATGGAGTTCACCGACGGAGCGCGTCGGGCCGCATCGCCTTCCGGTATTGCGCCTCGGCCTGCGACCGCGGTCGCTTATGATCAACAGCTTGGAGGCGCAGGCAGCCTGCTTTTCGCCGGGCAAATGAGTTATGACGAAGATGCGCCCGGTGGCGGCATTGCCACGGTGTGGTTGCCTTCGGGAACTCTCGGTGCGGGGCCGCACACGGCGCTCGTGCTTCGCGAAGCCAAGATCGGGCCTGATGGTCCGAGCTTCCGCGGCGCACGTTTGGATCAGGGCGGCACCCTATCGTTGGGGGATCGTCTCCTCCTGCACTACGGCGGCGAATATGTTCTGGTGGGACTGGGAGCCTCGGCATCGGCCGTGCGTCCCCGCGCTCAACTCAGTTACCGCGTAACCCAGGGTTGGTCGACCGAGCTGGTTCTTGCTTCGATGCCCACCAGCCCGCAAGCGCTCGAAGCCACAGAAACGCAGCCCGGGGCCATGCTGACCACGGCTCTTAACCAGCTGGACGCCTTCCCGGCATTGCTTATGCGCGACGGCCGGCCGGTTCTGCAGAGCGGATTGCATGAGGAAATCGCTGCAAATCGAAAAATCGGCGCGCACGGCGTTCTTCAGTTTGCCGGTTTCCACGAGGACAACCGACACACAGCCGTTTACGGCCTCGGTGGACAGACTTTGCCGGCTGCCGATTACCTCCAGGATTACTTCTCGAACGGATTTGCCTATGACGGTGGCGCCTCGAGCAATTGGGGCGCCCGTGTGGCGTTTCGAAAGAAACTGGAAGGCGACACCGAATTTACGGCGCTTTATTCTGTGTCGAACGCGCTTGCCCCGGGGAATGACCCGTACAGCGTGTTGCGTGACCTGCTGCAGTCGGTTCCGCGGCATGCGCTCGGCGCAGGCGTCTCTGCCAAACTGCCTCGTTTTGGCACGAAGCTTAACGCCGGCTACAAGTGGACGAGCGGCCCTGCCGTTTCCCGCCTCGATGCTTATGGCGAGTCTCTTTATCAGATGGATCCCTACCTCCACTTGATGGTACGCCAGCCGCTGCCGAAATGGGCTTTGGGAAGATGGGAGGCGATTGCGGACTGCGACAATTTACTGGCACAGGGCTATGTTCCAATCAGTAGCCGGGATGGCCACGTGGTTCTCGTCCCTTCCTTCCGGACTTTCAGGGGTGGCTTGAGCGTGCAGTTCTAGACTGTCCGGAGGTTCTCAAAAGCTGTAGCTGCCCTCCCAGAAACTGGATCGACCGGGGTTGTCCCGCCCACCGCGGCTGCAGGCTGTTGATGACGCTAGAGTTAGCTGTGAGCCGATCTACTAAACAGTGGACATTGGCTTGCTTCTAGACTTTCGCATCACGGGTCGGTTTTGTTCATGAAGCAGAACTTGCGAGTCAGTCTCGGGGCGGTGGTGTTGGCGCTAGCGACGCTGGCAGCGGTAATTTTTGCCCTGTTGAATTTTGACCAGCGGAACCGCTACGACCAAACCTATGACGGGGTCACCTGGATCGATACCGAGCAGGGTGTCCAGGCCCGCCACGTCGCGCCCAATTCCCCCGCCAGTCACACCGCGATCCACTCCGGAGACATCCTAGTTACCTTCAACGGCGCCCCGATCTCCCGCGCGGCCGAAGTCGCCCGGTGGCTCGAGCGCGCCGGTCTCTGGACCCTGGTTCACTATAAGCTCTCACGCAACGGACAGGAATTCGAAACGCCGCTCGTGACCGCTCCCGCGGAAAAGCCCCTGGCAACGGAGAATTATCTTCGCGCCGTTGGCTTGCTGTACCTGTTCATCGGCCTGTTCATCTTCATTCGCCGGTGGAACGCTCCGCGCGCGGTGCACTTCTATATCTTCTGCCTGGCTTCGTTCATCCTATGGTCGTTCCATTTCAGCGGGAAGCTGGACACTTTCGATTGGGAAATCTATTGGTCGGAAATCGCGGCGCGCCTGCTGGTCCCCGCTTTGCTCCTTCATTTCGCGTTGGTTTTTCCCGGGCGGACCGAGTCGCGGATGCGCACGACGGGAAAGCTTGCGGCGGTTTATCTCTTGCCCGCAGCTCTGCTCGTTGTCCACTTGAGCACGGCAGTGAATGCACTGGGATTCGTGCCCTGGCTCGGATCCTACATCCTGCTGGATAAACTCGAGTTCGGCTATCTTGCAGCCTACTTCATCGCCGCAGGCATGGTCTTTTACCGGAATTATCGCGAAGCGCCGTCTGGCGTTCTCAGGCAGCAGTTGAAGTGGCTGACCGGGGGAACGCTCCTCGGAGCTTTGCCCGTCTCTCTGCTTTACATTCTTCCGCGGGTAGTCGATCTCTCGCCACCCACGTGGATGAAGCTGACCGTCACGAGCCTCGTGCTCATCCCCTTGTGCTTTGCCTACGCCATCATCCGTTACCGCTTGATGGATGTGGATATCATCTTCAAGCGCGGCCTGGCCTACACGGCGGCTACGGCGGCAGTGGCCACGGTGTACTTTTCGCTGGTGGCCCTGTGTACCTATCTCTTCCACGCCCCCGCTACCGGGCCGGTAGGCGGGATGATCGCCATCGTCATCGCGGCATTTCTCTTCCAGCCTCTCCGCGAATGGATTCAGGCGCGCCTGGATCGCTTTTTCTATCGCGACCGGCTCGACTATCGCCGCACCTTGATCGAATTTGGCCGCACGTTGACGAATGAAGTGCGGCTGGACCCCATGCTCGGTTCGGTGATGGACCGCATTTCGCAAACCCTGCTGGTCGACCGCCTGGCGGTTTTTGTGGACGATCCCGACGAGCCTGGCAAGATGCGCCTCGCTCGCTCCCTGGGCGTGCGGCTCTCGGAATCCATGGACCTTAGCTTCCTCGACCCGGCTCGGCCCGAATTCGCCCGCGGGGCGCTCTTTTTTGAGTCGCCCCGCGGGGCGAAAGACGTCAGCGACTCGGTGCGCCGGACGCTCGAGCAATTGGACCTGAATTATTTCATTCCCTGCCGCATCCGCGAGCACACCGTCGCCGTCCTCGGCCTCGGCAAAACCGTCGACGGCGACTTCCTCTCAAGCGACGACGTCGAGCTGGTAGAAACCATCGCCGGTTACGTTGCCGTCGCTCTCGACAACGCACAACTCTATTCCTCGCTCGAGCAAAAAGCTCTGGAGATCGTGCGCCTCAAGGACTTCAGCGAAAACATCGTGGAGTCCCTCAATGTGGGCGTGCTGGCCGTGGATTTGGACGGCATTGTGGAATCCTGGAACACGCGAATGGAGCAATTGTTCGGAGTCCTGCGCCGCGATGCCGTAGGCCGCAGGCTCAACTCGCTGCTGCCGGAAGCATTGACCGAGGAAATCGCCGCGCGTCGCGATCAGGAGCACATCACCGGCATCTATAAACAGCGGCTCCATCATCAGGGAAAATTTTTGATCTTGAACGTTTCCATTACGCCGCTGGTCAGCAAGTCGAACGAGTGTATCGGACGCCTCTTGCTTTTCGACGACGTGACGCAGCGCGAGCGCATGGAAGAGCAGATGACCCAGACGGAAAAGCTCACCTCTCTCGGGCTGCTCGCCGCCGGCGTGGCCCATGAAGTGAATACACCCCTTGCGGTCATCTCGAATTACATTCAGATGCTGGCAAAGCAGATGCCCGAAGGCGATCCTCGCCAGTCGATCATCGAAAAGATCGTCAAGCAGACGTTTCGCGCGAGCGAAATTGTCAATAATCTCTTGAACTTCTCGCGCACCGGAGCCGGCGAAGCCGCGAGCGTGGACGTAAACCGCGTCGTCGAAGAGACTCTTTCGCTGGTTGCCCATCCACTGAAAACCGCGCAGATTCAGGTGGTGAAAGAACTCGGCGTGGCCCTGCCCCCCGTGCATGGCTCCGCCAACAAGCTGCAGCAGGTTTTCTTGAATCTCTTTTTGAACGCGCGCGATGCCATGCCCGGCGGAGGAATGCTGGAAGTCCGCACCGCCGCGCCGAATGGCAGCGTCGAGATCGAAATCGCGGATACCGGCGCGGGAATTGCCCGCGAAGACATCAACCGCATCTTTGATCCTTTCTTCACCACCAAATCCAACGGCCGCGGCACCGGCCTCGGCCTGTCGGTCAGCTACGGCATCATCAAGGAGCACGCGGGAAAGATTGACGTGCGCTCGACGCCCGGGAAGGGCACTTCGTTCCACGTGGAGTTCCCCGCGGCCAGGAAAGCCGCCCATGTCTAAGGGCTCCATCCTCGTCGTCGACGACGAATCCGAGATTCGAGAAGGCCTGGAGATTCTGCTGAAAGGCGAAGGCTACGGCGTAGCCAGCGCCGAAACCGCGGAATCCGGGCTCGCCAAGCTCGAAGAGCATCCCTTCGACCTTTTGCTGCTGGACGTCAGCTTGCCCGACCGCAACGGCCTGGACATGCTCAAGGAAATTCGCCGCCGCGATCCGGACCTCTCGGTCGTATTGATCACCGCCTACGGCTCGATCGATATGGCGCGCGCCGCCTTCAAGAACGGCGCGATGGATTACATTACCAAGCCGTGGTCCAACGAGGAATTGCTCGCTCAGGTAGCGCAGGCCGTCGAATCGCGCCGTCTTCGCGACGAAAATCGTCACCTCAAGCGCGCCCTGAAGCAGCGCTTCAATTTCCCGAACATCATCGGCAAGAGCGAGAAGATGCAAGTGCTGCTGGATCTGGTTGCGCAGGTGGCGCCCTCGCGCTCGACCGTGCTCATCAGCGGCGAAAGCGGCACCGGCAAGGAACTCATCGCCAAGGCGCTGCACTCGGCCTCTCCGCGCGCGGACAAAGCCTTTGTGCCGGTGAATACCGGCTCTATTCCCGTGGATCTACTCGAGTCGCAGCTTTTCGGACACGTCAAGGGGGCGTTCACGAGCGCTGTGGCTTCGAAAAAGGGGCTTTTCGAGGTGGCCGACCAGGGCACGATTTTCTTTGATGAAATCGCCACCATCAGCCCGGAAACGCAGGCCAAGCTGCTGCGAGTGATTCAGGAGCGCGAATTCATGCGCCTGGGGGGAACCGAACAAATCAAGGTGGACGTGCGTATCGTGGCCGCCTCGAACGTCGAGCTCCTCACGCTGGTGCGCGAAGGCCGCTTCCGCGAAGATTTGTTTCATCGCCTGAACGTCATTCACCTGCGCATTCCGCCGCTGCGCGAGCGTCGCGAGGACGTGCCGCTTCTCGTTCTGCATTTTCTCGAGCGGTTCTCGACGGAAAACAATCGGGCGCCTATGCAGTTCACTCCGAACGCTATGAAATTGATGATGGATTACGACTGGCCGGGCAATGTGCGGGAGCTCGAAAACGTGGTCGAACGCGCCGTGGTGCTTTCCACGCAGAACCGCATTGATGTGGACCTGCTGCCGGAAGCCATTCGCAGCAAAGAGATCGTTCGGGGCGTGCGGCTGCAACTTTCGGAATTTCTCCCCGCGCTTCCCGGCGAGCCCGGCGCCCGCACCGCGGCGGACAACCCGCACCCTTCGCTGTTTCAGATCATGGATGAGGTCGAGCGCCGCATCATCGTGGATATGCTCGAGCGCACCAACTGGAATCAAACCGAAGCCGCCGAACGGTTTCTTATTCCGCTTTCCACACTGAACCAGAAAATCAAGCGACTCAACATCGAAGTCCGTCGCCGCGGCCGCGACGAAGCCCTTGGCGCCAGTTCCGGCAAATAGCCCGACGCCTGAAGCAACGATCCAATGATTTCCAATCCCTCAAAAGTCCATTGAAAGGGAGAAGCAGTTTCCTGGTACCGTCGCTGAAAGCACTAAGCTAGGTGGCCAGTACGCCTTGACTATCGACAATCAATATTGTAGATAGTCATGGTATGGGCAAACCAAGCGACCCAGTGCAAGGCACTCTCGACCTCTTGATTCTCAAAACAATCTCGCTCGAACCGAAGCGCGGTTGGGCTATCGCCAACCTCATTCAACAGATCTCCAACGAAGTACTTCAAGTCCAACAAGGCTCGCCTACCCCGCTCTGGGCAAGCCAAGTTCTACTCTCGTTGACCGCCACGGGACGTGCTCAGTTGGAGAAGGAGGCGGCCAACTGGAGCCGGCTGTCCGGCGCGATCAATCTGGTCGTTGACTCGACCTAGGAGTCAAACGCCAATGCAATGGCCTCGACAATTATGGATGCGCCTCCAAGCGCTCTTCCACCGCGATCGCTTCGCGCAGAAACTAAACGATGAGATTCGCCTTCACCTCGACGAGCAAATGGAAGAAAACATTGCCGCCGGGATGAGCCCCGACGAGGCCCGCCACGCCGCCGAGCGCCTTTTCGGCAACTCCACATTGGTCAAGGAAGAAACACGTGCGACGTGGGGATGGACGTGGCTGGAAGAAATCACACAAGATCTGCGCTACGGCTTGCGCTTGCTGCGCAAATCGCCGGGGTTCACTTCGGTTGCGGTACTGACTCTCGCGCTCGGCATCGGCGCGAACACCGCCATCTTCAGCGTGGTCAATGCAGTGCTATTGAAGTCTTTGCCTTTCAAGGACCCAGAGCAGTTGGTGATGGTTTGGAATCGAGCGGCGGCCGCGGCTGGCGGCGACCGCACACCCCTGGCTGTTGCCGACTTGCTGGATTGGCGTGCTCAGAACCGCTCCTTCGCTGACATTGCGGCGTTTCAGGGGGACAGCTTCAACTACGCCGGCGGCGACTTGCCCGAACAGCTTCAGGCAGCCAAAGTAACCGCGAATTTTTTCTCCGTGCTGGGAGTGCAAGCACAGCTGGGCCGAACTTTCCTGCCGGAGGAAGATCGACCCGGAGCGCAGCACGTCGCGCTGCTCAGCGACGGATTCTGGCGGAGACGTTTTGCCGGAGATAAGCAAGTTTTGGGACGCACGCTTACTCTGGGAGGTGAAGCTTACACGCTCATCGGGATCCTGCCTGCAAGGCTGGACTTTCCTACCAAAGAAGTCTCACTGTGGACGACACTGCAGTTGAAACCGCCGACGCGACGCGGCCCGTACTTCCTGACAGGCATGGCGCGATTGAAGAAAGATGTGAGCCTGCAACGCGCGCGCGTCGAAATGAGCACTCTCAAAACAAGCTATCCGTCCGGTGAGCACATTCTGAGCGGTCAGCAATTCAACTTCAATGCGCTGCCTGTGAGCGAATTCATACTGGGCGATGTGCGGCTGGCTTTGCTGGTTCTTATGGCGGCGGCAACGCTGGTACTGCTGATTGCGGCTGTTAATGTCGCCAATCTCATGCTGGTGCGCTCTGCCGCGCGGGTTAAGGAAATATCGCTACGCACGGCGCTCGGAGCCAGCCGCTCACGCATCATTCGGCAGCTCCTGACCGAGAGCACTTTGTTGGCCCTGACTGGCGGCGCATTGGGCACGCTGTTGGCCATCGTTGGCGTACGCGTATTGCTGAAGATAGCCCCGGATACAATTCCGCGGTTGAGCCAAGTCGGCATTGACGGGCGCGTGCTCGGTTGGACAGCGCTCGTTTCCGTGGTGACCGGGCTGCTGTTCGGACTTGCGCCTAAATGGCAAACCACGAGGTTGAGTCTCGAGGAAGCGTTGAAAGAAAGCGGGCGTGCCACGACCGAAAGTACCGGCAAGAGGCGCTGGCACAGTCTGCTCGTGGTCACAGAACTCTCGCTGGCAGTCATGCTGTTGATTAGCGCAGGACTCCTCACCAAGAGCTTCTGGCGCTTGCAACGCGTCGACTCCGGAGTCAGCACGGAGCGAATTCTGACCATGCAAATTCCCCTGCGCGGACCACGCTATGAAAAGGCGCAGCAACTTGATTCTTTTTACCGGCGCCTATTGGAGCGAATTCAGACGTTGCCAAGCGTGCGTGTCGTCGCTGTGAGCAATAGCCTTCCCCCCGACAGCAACGAATACTCTGACAATTTCTCTATTGAAGGGCGCCCAGCGGTTCCCAATCAGCCTCCACCGATCGCGTACATGATCCTTGTCAGCGCGGATTTCTTCCGCGCGCTCGGCATTCCGCTGCGAAGGGGACGCTTTTTCACGGCCGCCGACGCCGCCAACTCTCCGCAGGTTGCCATCGTCAGCGAAACAACGGCCCGGCAATTCTTTCCAAATGAGGACCCACTCGGAAAGCGCATCACGGGACAGGGAGAGATTGTCGGTGTCGTAGGAGACGTGAAATACTCGGGGCTGGCGGATTCGATACAGCCCGCGATCTACGAGCCACTGACCCAGGCGCACACCTGGGATGCGTTTCTTTCTGTAAGAACGGATGCCGCCGACCCCATGAGTCTCATTACCGCTGTCCGAGACGAGATTAAGTCGCTCGATCCCGAGCTGCCGGTGTCGCAAGTTGGCACGCTCGAGAGCCGGTTCGCTACGGCGGTTGCGCAGCCTCGTTTTCGAACGACACTGATTGCCTCTTTCGCCGCATTGGCGTTAGTGCTCGCGGTAGTCGGCACCTACGGCGTGATCTCCTATTCCGTCACACAGCGCACGCACGAGATCGGCATCCGCGTGGCCTTGGGCGCCCCACGGAAAAGCGTATTGAAGCTCGTCCTCGGGCAGGGGACAGCGCTGGCCTTTGCCGGCGTACTAATTGGCTTGGCCGGATCTTTCGCGCTTACGGGCGTGCTGAGAAATCTCCTTTTCAATGTAAGCGCCACCGATTGGCCGACGTTCGCCGGAACGACCCTGCTGCTCTCCGGAACCGCGCTGCTCGCTTGCTATTTCCCTGCGCGACGCGCGACCCGCGTCGATCCCATGCAAGCTCTACGGCACGAATAAGTGAAACAAAGCATCTCGCGGAAGTGCCTTGGGTTGTTATCTTGGTCCAGATAGGGAGCCGAACAGCTTCCGTAATGTCTTAGTGTTCACAAGAATACGGCAAGGAGTCTCTTAAGAATCTGCATAGCGCCTCCGTCCGGAATGAGAGGATGAGGAAGAATTTGGTTACCGAGTTGAGACTACACCAGAAATTGGACAGTTATTCCCTGTCGTGTCTAATCAGGGCTGTCGAACCACTGCACTTGCGGTTCTTTGGCGGCGAAAGAATTCACTATCGTGGACCATCGCGCATCGATTCGTTCGAGGGATGAAAGCTGCATCGTTGATCGCCCGGTCCGCGAAAAGCTGCCTTGTCATGCTCAGTTTACAGGCCAACGC
The DNA here is from genome assembly GCA_003223215.1 of Acidobacteriota bacterium. Taxonomy (GTDB): domain Bacteria; phylum Acidobacteriota; class Terriglobia; order Acidiferrales; family UBA7541; genus Acidiferrum. The sequence continues at coordinate 49,847 of QHYH01000104.1, read as the reverse complement.
CTCGTGCCACTAACTACTAGCGGGGAAGATAATCGCCCAAACGGGATGAATCTCCCAGAGCGAACCAACCTGAGGCGAGCCGTGATGGTTTCCTCGCTGAGGGTTTGTCGTGCTGACGTGCCACGCGTCATAAAATCCGAAGCCGAGAACCTGAATGCGAATGGCATGAGTCAGCGTCGTGCGCGCGTGCAGCGTCACGCCGGCTGCATGAAGCCCGCTTAGCAGCGCATTTCGGGCTGGAACAAACGGCGCAGTTTGCGGAATCTCAACAATTACACGGTCACTGTTCACCGACCCACCCACTTCGCTGACTTCTAGATGAAAGTCGCAGTCGTTCGGCTCAATGTTAACTACCCAAAGGTCGCCCTTGAGGGTGAATACTGAGGTTTCGCGCGGATCGATCGGCTGGGCGGATGTTCGAGAACCTGGCGAATTGACTCCTACAGCGGGTGGGGACGCAACAATCTCTGTAACAGTGATCAGTTGTACGCCGGGGTTTTGTTGTGGAGGAGTTCGATGCTTCATGCGCGTACGATTCTGTTGGGCGAGGGGCTGAGTCGGCGTGCAGGTTATGTCTGCCCGCGCTGCCGAGACACACAACACCGCAAACAAGAAACCGAGTATAACTCTGCGCATATTGTCGCTCCTTTAGCCGGTGACGTCGCAGTATTGCCTGATTCTGCTGGCGGCCTGAGCAGTAACACCGCTCGCATATCCGCTGGGATGGAAGAAAGGTGGCTGTAGGCCGCTGGCGGGCGCCTCGACGAGGCGCGCAGACGTGATGATCGCCGGCCCTCCCGGAGCTTCCAGGTTGAACGCTGTCAGCGCAGCGCATTTCTGCGCGTCGGCGCTAGGCGGCCCACTTGGCGGGTTCTGCGCCGCAGCCAAAGCTGACTCAGTCAAGCAAAACGCTATGACGAAACCAATTCGGCTCATTCGCGATGTGAATTTGTTTTGCTGCGGACGCAAGACCTCCTTCAACGGCGCAAGCTGCTCCAGAATGTGACCTTTCATCTGACTCCCTGCTGCTCCCTTTTGCCCTGCGATTGTGTGCATGTGTCCATCGCTATAGGTGCGCCTGTAGAGGTACCGCGAATTGCTCCGAGAATACCAAGATCGATTCGCGTTTGCAGGGAATTACGGTTGCAGCAGAGCTATACCAAATTCACTTAAGCATTCCCCTTGACCTTCTAGGGAGAGTGGCGCATGCTCACTCCACTAGAAGCAAATAGGAGAGGGCGATATGGGTAAGCAAAAGCCGGAACTGCCGCAGGGGACGCTCGACATGCTGGTGCTGAAGGCACTCTCTTTGGGGCAGATGCACGGGTACGGAGTTGGACAACGCATTGGGCAACTTGCCGAAGACATGCTCAAGGTGGAAGAGGGCACGCTGTACCCGGCGCTCTACCGCATTGAGCAACGCGGGTGGATCAAAAGCGAGTGGGGAGTATCGGAGAACAACCGACGCGCGCGCTATTACAAACTGACACGCGCGGGCCGCAAGCAACTCGGAGTAGAAGAGGCTAAATGGTCGCACCTGTCGATGGCCGTGGGCAAGGTGCTGCGGACGGTCTGAAGGAGAAGAGCATGGGATGGCTTGAGAAACTCAGGATGCGATTGCGCGCTCTACGGCATGGCGAGGAAGTGCATGGCGAGATCGCGGAAGAGTGGCAGTTTCACATTGATTTGCGGACGGAAGAGAACATCCGGCGCGGAATGACGCCGGAGGAGGCGCGACAGAGCGCGGAGCAACATTTTGGAAATGCGGGATATATCAAAGATGTGAGCTGGGACGTGCGGGGCGGAGGAATCATGGAAACTCTCTGGCAGGACGTGCGATTCGGAGCTCGGCAGTTGCGGAGAAGCCCTGGATTCACATTTGTGGCGCTGCTCTCGCTGGGACTGGGGATTGGAGGCAACGCGGTTATCTTCAGTTTGATCAGCACGATTCTGCTGCGGCCGTTGCCGATTAGCCATCCGGAACAGGTGTTCGCGATTCACCAAGGGAAAGAAAAAGATGCTTCGTACTCGCAGTCAATGTCCTACCCCAATTACAAAGACATCAGGGATCGGAATGCAGTTTTGTCTGGAATGGCAGTGTATCGATTCGACCCCATGAGCTTGAGCCACAACGGGAGTAACGAGCGTGTTTGGGGCTACCTAGTCTCTGGGAATTATTTTGACGTGCTGGGTGTGCAGGCATTTTTGGGACGAACGTTTACGGTCGACGAGGATCGCACTCCAAATTCGCGTCCGGTAGCGGTGCTGAGTTATGGCTGCTGGCAGCGGCGTTTTGGTGGCGCGCCAGGAATTGTGGGCAGCTCGATTCAGATTAATGGTCACAGCTTTACAGCGATTGGCGTGGCACCGCCCGGATTTACGGGGACGGAGAGCGTATTCACGCCCGAGTTCTGGGTGCCGAGCATGATGCAGGAGTGGATCGAAGCAGGAAGCGGGCTGGAAGGTCGCGGCAACGGTCAGTGGCTTCCTTTCGGCCGGCTGAAGCCTGGGATAAACCTGGAGCAGGCACGAGCGCAATTGAACACCGTGGCCCGGCAACTGGGGCAGGAGTACCCAAAAACGGACGAGGGAATGTCGCTGCGGTTGACTCCGCCGGGATTGGTTGATCCGAATCTGCGGAGCGCGGTGATCGCATTCAGCGGCGCACTGATGCTAACCGTGCTGCTGGTCCTGCTGATTGCGTGCACCAATCTCGCGAGCTTGCTTTTGGCGCGCGCCACGCAGCGGCGGAAAGAGATTGCTGTGCGGATGGCCATCGGAGCGACACGGGCTCGGCTTGCGTGGCAGTTGCTGACAGAGAGCGTGATGCTTTCCGTGACGGGGGCGGCGTTTGGACTTGCGATTGGCCAGGCGCTGATCCTAGTGGCGCGAGCGTCGCTTCCTCGAACGGATTTTGCGCTGACACTGGACCTGCGGATGGATTGGCGGGTCGTGAGTTTCGTAGTGGCGCTGGCAGTGGTGACGGGAATCAGCTTCGGCCTTGTGCCGGCGCTGCAGGCGAGCCGTTCCGATGTTGTCTTCGCGCTGAAAGAAGACACGTCTGGCGGGCAGCGGCGAGCGTGGTTGCGGGGCGCGCTGGTGGTGATGCAGGTTGCACTTTCGTTCGTTTTGCTGATCACGGCGGGATTGACGGTGCGAAGCCTGGAACACACGGAGGCCCTTGGCCCGGGGTTCGATCCGAACAATGCCGTGACCATGTCGGTCGACCTGGGGCTGCAAGGATACGATGAGAAGAGGGGAGAGAATTTCTATCAGCAGTTGGCCGAACGCGTTCGAGTATTGCCTGGAGTGAAGTCAGCTGGGTGGATAGCAAGATTGCCGCTGGCGCTGGATGTGAGCACGACGGACGTTTATCCCGAAGGACAAGCGGAACCACGCGCTGAAGAAATGCCGTCTGCCATTTATGAGAGCGTCAGCCCGGCCTACTTTGCGACGATGGGAATTCCGATTGTTGCTGGACGGGATTTTGCCGGAAGCGACATCGCGAGATCGCCAGGAGTGGTCATCGTCAACGAAACGCTCGCGCAGCGATTTTGGCCAAGCCAGAATGCGATCGGCAAGCGTTTGCACTCGGGAAACACAGACGTGCTTGAGGTGGTAGGAGTCGTAAGGAACGGCAAGTACCAGAGCCTGGGAGAAATTCCGGCGCTGATGGTCTACTATCCGCTCACGCAAGTCTATGCGACGTCGGCGGCCCTGGTGATACGGACAAGCGTCGATCCAGGAGCGGAAATATCCAGTGTGAGGAGCGAAGTGCAAAAACTCGATCCCCAATTGCCGATCTATGATGCAAAGACGCTGAAGGAACACATGCGGCTTGCGCTATTCCCATTACACGCGGGAGCAATGGTGGCCGGGAGCTTTGCGTTGCTCGCCATGGTTCTTGCGGCCATCGGAATATATGGAGTGATGGCCTATTCCGTGGGCCAGCGCACGCACGAGATCGGCATCCGGATGGCGCTTGGGGCGCGGGCCAGCGACGTGTGGAAGATGGTGTTGAAGCAGGGAGTGATAATCACTGCGATAGGGATGGTTTTCGGATTAGTCTGTGCGATCGGATTGTCGGGCGTGGTGGCAAGTATGCTCTATGGGGTGAGTGCCACGGATCCGTTGACATTTTTGTTCATTACGTTGCTGCTGTCCGCTGTGGCCCTGGCGGCTTGCAATATTCCAGCGCGGAGGGCAACGAAAGTGGATCCAGTCATTGCGATAAGGAGCTTGTGAAACTTTAGAGAGCAGGCTGGCAAGAATTCTCAGGCCTTGTCACCAACCGGCGTGGCCCTTCAGACTCCTTCGGTCTCAATTGTATCCGACAGCGCTGACGACGTATCTGTGCGAAGGGGGACAACAGTACGCTGACTTGGAAGCCTCTGTGACGGACCTGGCCGGGCGCTACTCCTGGGTGACGGGCAACTCTGACGTAACGCGATTAGGTAAGGGTTGCCGACAAACTTGCGATTATTCAGGAATGCAATGGATTCTTCTGCTTGACACATAGCCATTTGGCTATGTATTATGCTGCGCCATGCGGCATGATCGGCACGATGGGATATTTCGAGCGGTGGCCGACCCCACACGCAGAAGCATTCTTGAGCGGCTGCAGCAGCGCGAGCTTACAGTGCTTGAGCTCTGCGAGCCGTTTCGGATCACCCAGCCATCGCTCTCAAAGCATCTGGCGGTCCTGAGGCGCAGCGGTCTGATCGTCGCGCGGCGTTCAGGCCGCCATCGCTATTACCGGCTCGATCCCAAGCCGCTCGAGCAGATCGCCGCATGGGCCGCACAGTTCCGCGACGTCAGAGATCGTTCCGGACACGTCTGGCGTTTGTCGCAAATCAATCAGCGAAAGGACACATGACATGGCCATCCTCGGAGGAAGACCAAACAATCGGCAAGTAGTTCCTTATCTCATGGTGCGCGACGGCCGCGCCGCGCTCGAGTTTTATCAGAAAGCGTTCGGCGCGCAGGTTCTCTACCAGGCGCCGATGCCGGGGATGCCCGGCATCTTCGCGCAGTTCAAGATCGGCGAATCGTATCTCCAACTCACCGACATGCCCGGATTCGACCCGAAGGGTCCGCGCTCGCCGGAAACGCTGGGAGGCACAAGCGTGGTGCTGGAGATGTATGTCGACGATGTAGATAAGAGCTTTGCCCAAGCTGTCCAACTAGGGGGGACACCGTTGCTTCCGCCGACAGACATGTTTTTTGGCGATCGCTATTGCTGGGTGGGCGATCCGTGGGGACACGTCTGGGCGCTAGCAACGGTAAAAGAAACGCTCAACGAGGGCGAGGTGCAACGCCGCGCCGAAGAATTCATGTCGGCGATGTCAAAGGAAAAATAGGCGCATTTGCCCCCAGGCCGGACGGAGCAACCGTGCGCCATCCATTCCGGCACGGATCGACGGGCTTAACCCGGAAGTTATCGGTTCGTCCGTGGGATTAGTACCGACAAACGCGCTAGTGGCCACTAACGGGCGGATCGTCGGTAACCCACGTTCGCTACCGTGATCCTCAGCGCTACCCTTAATTAGGTAGCGGTCTGTGGCCACAGCGGGTAAAAACCGTGGGTTTTTTATCAGACGGGAGGAAGGAGAGACCTCCGGCTCTTTCCCGCAGGATTTGTTGAACAATTGCGAGCCTTCTGTGCAAGCGGAGTACGACTGTCGCGGAAGTCTAACGCAATAAATCCTAAGCAAGCTCGGCTAAGGAAGCCGCAGATGTAGCGTGTTGTAGCTCGGACGACACAAGCCGGGCGCGAATTTCCCCTAGGAGTTCGAAGGAGCGGAGGCGCGCTCCATGATCATAGATGTGCGCGGTTGTGATGATCTCGTCGGGCTGCGTGACTTCGATGAATTTGAGCAGGCTACGTTCCACGGTATTCGGAGAACCCACGGCTGAGCACAAGAGGGTCATGCTGGCGGAGGCTTTCTCGGCGGGTGACCAGTACGAATCGATGTCTTCGATGGGTGGCGGAATCTGGCCGGGGGTGCCGCGTCGAAGATTTGTGAAGGCTTGCTGGACCGAAGTGAAGAGAAAGCGCGCCTGGGCGTCCGTTTCGGCGACGATCGCGTTCAGGCCCAGCATGGCGTATGGGCGGTCGAGTTGCCGCGATGGCTTGAAGTGTGTGCGATAGAGCTGCAAAGCCTGCATCATGTCCGCGGGCGCGAAATGCGATGCGAATGCAAAGGGCAGACCGAGTTCGGCTGCAAGTTGCGCACTGAAGAGACTCGATCCGAGTAGCCAAATAGGGACGCGAAGGCCCGAACCGGGAACGGCGTGAATCCGTTGATTCGGTGCATGCGGCTCGAAATAGGATTGCAATTCCTCAACGTCTTGAGGAAAGTTGTCCGAAGTAGAGGCGATGTTGCGCCGAAGGGCGCGAGCAGTGGACTGATCTGTCCCAGGAGCGCGGCCCAGTCCGAGATCGATACGGTCTGGGTAGAGCGAAGCGAGCGTCCCGAATTGTTCGGCGATGACGAGAGGCGAATGATTCGGCAGCATGATGCCGCCGGCGCCGACACGGATGGTCTTGGTGCCTCCAGCGACGTGGCCGATGACGACAGACGTGGCTGCGCTGGCGATGCCGGGCATGTTGTGATGTTCTGCCAGCCAAAACCGTTTGTAGCCCCAGACTTCCGCGTGTCGCGCGAGATCGCGAGAGTTGCGCAAAGCGACGGCGGCGGTCGCCCCTTGAGGAATAGGCGAGAGATCGAGGATAGAAAACGGAATCACCACGATTCGATGCTGTGTTCCAAGCCGCCGTTACAGAAAGCGATAATTCGTTACGGATGGATTGACAGCTCCGGATAGCAATACATGCAAATGCGCAGCTGGCTCGGGCTTGCGGCGCGTAGTTCAGTTGGTTAGAACGCCTGCCTGTCAATGTTCTTCCTAGCAAAGATCACTCCCTACAAGCTGACCAGGACGAAAATTTCCCGGAGGCGGTTTCTGTCTAGGGAATTTGGAGCATCGCGAGCTGTGTCGGTGTGGACGGCAGACCCATCAGGAGCGCCCTCGATGAAAAATCGTTTTACGGTCTCGCGAACAGGCGAGAGGGTGTATTGTGGTGCCGTTTTGGAGAGTAAAAAGGAAATTCCGTTGTATAGTGTGGGACATTTCCGATGTGCGTGCGACCCATGAAACAGTTCCGTGAATTTGAGAAAAGGATGTGCGGTCTTTGCTCATCCAGCGTGTTTCTTGTTGCACTCTTTACGCTGCTGACCACGCTGGTCTTTGCAACCCCCCAGTCGTCATCTCCGGCGCCTGACGCGATCTTCATCGGGCAGTTCCTCACGCTGGATCCGGGGCATCCACGAGCGGAAGCGATCGCCGTGTCTGCCGGCCGGATCGTGGCCGTTGGATCCAAGGCCGAAGTGGAGGCGCTCGCAAACAAAGGTACGAGGAAAATCACCATCTCCGGCGTTGTGGTCCCTGGTTTTGCCGATGCGCACACGCACCCCGAAGCCATCGGCGTGCAACTGGAAACCCTCGATCTCCGAGGATTAAGTAAGGCGGAGATTCTGACAAAGGTCGCGGAGGCAGTTCACTCCGCTCCTCCCGGGGGATGGATAACTGGAATGGGTTGGGATCAAGGATTCTGGCGGCCGGCAGTTTTTCCTACAGCCAAAGAGCTTGACACCGTCAGCGGAGATCATCCCGTGATCCTTGACCGCATCGACGGGCATTCCACTTGGGTCAACTCCAAGGTGCTGGCGCTGGCCAAGATTTCCAGCACTACCCCTGATCCCCAAGGCGGGCTGATCCGGCGCGACGCCGCGGGTCAGCCCTCGGGTATGCTGATTGACAACGCCCAAGAATTAGTTAGCGTCGTAACACCAAAGCCCGCTCACGCAGATCGAGAACGCCACATCCGCATCGCGCTTCAGCAGTTCACCAGGTGGGGGCTGAGTAGCGTCCATGACGCTGGGACTGATCTTGAGATTATTGCCATTTACAAGGATCTGCTAAAGAGAGGCGAGCTTCCCGTCAGGGTCTACGCGATGGCGCGTGGCAACGCGGCGATCACACACTATCTCGCGAGCGGACCGGAGACCGATCTTGGCAACGGAATGCTCGCCGTTCGAAGCTTCGAGCTGGTTCTCGATGGCGTTCTCGGCTCGCGCGGCGACGAGATGACAGAAGCGTACAGTGACGCGCCCGAAGAGCATGGCCTGCAAACGGTGAAAGACGCGGATCTCGCTCAAATCGTCGGCGCGGCGCGCAAAAAGGGATTCCAGGTCAACACCCACGCCATTGGCCACCGCGCAGTCACCCGCGCGCTGGATGCGTTTGAAAAAAACGGGGTGACACGGGAAGAGCGCTTCCGGGTAGAGCATGCTTCGGTCGTCACGGATGGCGACGTGTCGCGCTTTGCGCGCCTCGGCGTCATCGCTTCCCTCCAGCCGGTGTTGGACTGCCATTTCGCCATGTAGTGCTTAATCATGGCGTCGGAACCGTGTCCAACCCACTCGCGGATGACCGCGAAGGTCACGCCGGAATATGCCTGAGTTCGACAAAGGCACTCGCCGCTTGACAACGCCTCGTCGCCTGACCCTGGACGAGAATGCAAATACGCCCACCGCTTGGATGCCGGACAGCAAGTCCGTTCTGTTTCTCTCCGACCGGGATGGCGCCTGGAAGTTATTCAAACAGAGGATCGATCAGCCAATGGCTGAAGACATAGTCGAGGGCCGGAACTTAGTAAACGCGCTGCCGCGCTTGAGCGCAGACGGGTCGCAGATATTGTTTGCGGACCTATCGAGGCCCGATGACGCATCGGTTCCGATTCGTCTGATGAGTATGCCTCTGTCCGGAGGTATGCCTCGACTGGTACTCCAGGACCGTGGGATCAGCAATTTTCTATGCGCAAGGACGCCGTCGACGGTCTGTGTTTTCCATAAGGTTCTTGGAGCGACCAGCAGCTTCATCACCTTTGATACAGAGCGGGGTAAGGGCCGTGAGATTGCAAGGTTCGAAGGCTTGCCCAACTGGGGTCTCTCTCCAAACGGTTCCCAGCTTGCGGTTGTGACCGACGAGAATCGAGGCCGGCTCCGATTTCTCTCTCTGGATACCGGAGCGACGCGCGACGTGGTCGTCAAAGAATGGCCCGTGCTGAGGGGTGTCGACTGGACAGCCGACGGGGGGAGCGTCCTTATTGGGAGCGTCACGGCCAGAGGCACAGCCGTCATTCTGGACGTTGACCTGAAAGGAAGCGCGCGCGTGCTCTTGGAGAGCGATCCCCACACTCAGTTTAGGTGGGTCATCCCATCTCCCGACGGACGTTATGCGGCCTTGAATGTGTTCACCGGCGAGAACAATGTCTGGTTGGTTGAGAACTTCTGAGGACCTTCTCATGCCGACAAAAGTGCGACATTATCTGTAAAGCGAAACGGGCGCGCCCCCCGAGCGCCCGTTTCCTGCCGCCACGCAGCGAGTTCCTAAGGTTACGAATGTGAGTCGTTTCCAGTGTTGGCGAGGATGGTTATGAATTGCGTCCTGTCACCGTTTCGGGCCAACTCACGCGCACGATTGCCGCTCCGCAAGTTGCGATGTACTTTGCTCCCCTGCTCCCAGACCTGGGCCAGGAAGTACTCATTCCCGAAACGATGGAAAACTAACTTCACCTGCTTCGACTCCTTTAACTCCTGGGAAGGGATTGCAGCAATCATTACCGCTTTCCGTCCGTCCGCGCTCTGCACTTTAATCATCATGGTGTATGGAGCGAGAACGTAAACAGTGTAGGTGCCCGCAGGCAGAGCGGTGTTCTCGACGGTGAACGCAAAGGGAACTGTTGCCCTCAGTATTGGCCGTTCTTGAGCCTGAACGACGACAGAAGCAGCTGCCAGCAGTAAAACGGTGGTATGGTAATCATGGTGCGTACGTATTTCATGGATTTTCTCCTTTTCAAAGTGCCGGTGAATCCGGTTGACAGTTCGCACACTGCGCTATGCGAACTGAGCGCACAATGTTTCGCGTCTGGATTGCATCTGTGTTATCTCTGTTCTGCTAAGTGTTTGAAAATGTTGGGTTAATCCGGGTTAATCCAGCTTTCCGCGCTGCCAGGCAATGCAAGACTGGTAAGACCAACTGAGAGTCTCTCGTAGCCAAGGCTTGGAGCTGGGCTTGCGAGACTGCGCTTATGACTGGCTGCACTCGTCATTTCCATTCGAGAAAACGCGCCTTAACTCCCGGATGGTCGATTATTGTCGGAAATTGGCCGATTACTTCAGAGTGGCCAATTATTACCGGCCAATCTTTTGAATCACTTTTCTGAAAGAGGTTTAGGTGAGCAGTGTTATTCTTTTTCAGTTGGATTTTTCTCTTAGAAGGAAAGAGTTCCACTTCCCGCTAAGATTTTGAGTGGTCAAGCCGACCGGAAAGTGGAAGAAACAGAATCGTAGCTCACTGGAGATCGGTCCTTGTGGACGATTTGCTGGTCACCCCACCAAACGTCAATTCTAAAAAGACACACGCACGCGGGCAGAGATTGGCCGGTTAAGCCCGTGATTCGGGATGGACAGCAGGATCATTAAATCATTCCCGACTGCGGCTCCGTTTTCTCCGGGCGAAAGTATTTCGTCGCACCGGGGCGAAAGAGAACATATGCGGAGACCAAGAGCAGTACGGCGTGCACTGCCAACTCATTCAAGGAGTCGAAGCCGCTAAGAATCGGGTGGTATGCGATCCAAACCACCGTCAGCCAGCGCGCCCAGTTGCTGCCCCGAAACATATAGATTCCACAAATAATTGCCAGGAGACGGACGAGGCAAACCCATAGGACGTCATACTGAAACGGATGCCACGCCTTGAATTCAGTAAGGTGGTAACCAGGCCAATTACACCCGCCGCTGCGAATACGAAACTGATGGCCCTTACTGAGTGCGGACGTTTGTTCATTCAGCGGAGCAACTACTCCAGGATTTTTCCTACGAGCCACATGTGACCGAACGGATCGATAACCGCGCCTTGGAGCATCCGTTTGATCGGTTGCGGTCCAGCCGTTTCGTGCTCGTGTTCCCTCACCGGACTGTTCTCGACAGCTCCGGCGGCAATCGCCTGTCTTTGAACTGCAATGGGGTCGTCTACGAAGAGCTCAATCCTAACGGTTGTGAAGCCCGCGGAAGATGGGGAGCGTGTCCCGTGGGGTGGCGACTCATGCGCTAGGAAGAACTTGGCGCCATCAATGGAGAGACCTGCGACCACGTGCGCTCCATCGAGGTGCCACAAGAGTGCTGCACCGAATGCGGCCCTGTAGAATGCGATCGCGGCGTTTCCGTCGCTGACCGCCAACATGGGAGAGACCTGAGTTGGCACGTTCGCGATTACCTCCGGTGATTGATTGCGGAAGCACTTCTGAATTCAGCTTCCGACCATTCACGATGCGGCAGCCGAGGTGAATTTGTATTGTAAAAAAGCGTCAGGCTACGGGCGACAAGGGGACATGGTTGCGCCGTTGTGGAGAAGACGGACGATAAGCAGTGGGAGTCACGCCAGTAAGGTCGCGAAAATCGTGAATCAAGTGGGCTTGATCCGTGTAGCCGTGTTGCGCTGCAACCTGGCACCAGTCAACATCAGCCGGACGGTGTATGGAGGCCAGTATGCGTTGCAAGCGTCGTACGCGGGAAAGCTGCTTCGGGGCAAGGCCGACCTGCTCGCGAAAGCGTCGCACGAAAGTCTTAGGAAGCAGGCCCACGCGCGAACTTGCCTCGGCAACCGACGCGCCGCTCTCCAGGACGGAATGAGCGTATGCAACTGCCGGGTCCGCCGAGCGGGCGATGTGTTCAATGAGGACAGCTTCGAGCACGCGGAACTTGGCTGCCGGCGTGGCGGCCTCACACAGGCGCTCGCGAAGCAGGCCCCCCTCTGGTCCCCAAACATCGTCGAGTTCAACGACCTGGTCACAAGCCTCGCCAAGGGGCATATGCAAAAAATGCCGCAGCTCCGCCCAACCTGAATTCCACCGCGATCAGTCAACGCTGTTCCTTGGTGTCAATGGCGGTGGCTCGTCCGTGTGGGCCCGCTAAAACTACACCGCAGGTGCGATGAACGGTTCCAAAGTCCGGGCCGTTGTACGTTCGAAACTCATCCTCATCCAAATTAACCATCAGATGTGCCTGACCATTGGGTAGTATCCGCTCCACAGCGGACGCAAACTCGCCCTTGTGATAATGAAAAGATGCAATGAAGGGTACCAGAGCCAGGGAGCGCGGACGCGCGGCGATGTGCGACATGTTTTCCTGTTCCTGGGAACTTCCGAAAGTAATTCGTCGTGAGCATTCGCCCAATCGCCGCCGAAATGCCAAGCTCGGAGAAGTAGTTCGGCGACACGATTTGAGTCGTGACTAATTGGATCGAGCCCCCATCGTTTAAGGTAACAAGGCTAGCCTTATCCCACTCCTGTTCAACGACAGCGGCGAGAAACAAATCTCTCCGCCCTTCGATAAGTTCAAATTGATGAAAACCGAATCTGGTATCAGACCGTATTTGGTGTTCTCGGACCTTCTCGACCAGCAAAAGAGTTTCCGGTCTTCGAACAGGGAGAGGTCTCAACAAAAATGCGTTCAGAAAAGTGAATATCAAGACGTTGGAGCCGATTCCAACACTAAGCAACAAGATGGCCGAGAAACTGAACAGCCTGTTTGCCTTAATTTGACGTATGCTGTGTTTAAGATCGTGCCACATGTGCCGTAGACACCATCGTTTTGCTTCTACCAAGTGTTCTTTCCGAACCTGTTAACCCCGTTTCTAGAAATTACAGCGACCCATTGAATGACAGATGCTCAAAAGCTTCCATTCTCACGGCGACTCACAAAAATCAGCGCACGTGACCGCGTATTTGGTTTCCACTTCCAGATCGAGTCAGGCGTGGTCGTTCCAATCTCCCCACGGTATCGCGCTCGAACATGAAAGCATGTCAGTTCCTGACGAACGCTCCCTGAGGAGGGCTCGCCAGATTGAGCTACTCATCTAGGTCTGCGAGGTAGTATCCCATGCCAAAACCCGTGGGTGGCGAATTGTTATTTCGCCCACGGTTCCTCAGAATTCCCCGTGTTGCTACCATTCTTCGATGCGTCATCTCCGAGTACGTCGGTTTCAAGTTCCCTGAACGCCCAAAGTGAGCTGGTTTTCCGCTCACTTTTGTTGACGCGAGGCTCTGTCCATACGATCAACCACCATAACGCCCCGCGTCCTTCCGCCGCGATACTCGATACGTGATTTGCAATCACGAGAGGGCGAGGAACGACGCACCGATGGCGAATCGAATGCTCAGCCCAAAGGAGCTGAAGACGCTCCGGGAAGATGCCAGCACACGAGAGCAGCCTGCTATGGCTCTATGTTCAGACGTCCGTATCCGGACGTACCTAGTGCGCAATCGAACGCTTGCTCTTGGGAATTTCCGAGCCAAGCTCAACAAAATAAGACCTTATAAGACCTTACGAGCGGCCTTCCGGCTGCAGGTGGGAATGAGCGTTGTCCAGCATGCTTCGTAATTTCCGATATTCGGCGAGAAGTTTCACACGACGGCCGGGGTTGGCCCTCGCCCTGTTATTCACGATTGCGCTGGGCATCGCCAGCATTGTCTCCGTTCGTGGATTCGTTGACGGCTTAACAAAACCTTTGTTTCCGCTGGGATCTCGCGACCGACTCGTCTCCGTATTTGGGCGAGATGCGCAGCGCGAAGCAGGCCCGCTCTCCAAGCAACAATATCTGTACGCCAGAAGTCGGCACGATGTATTCCAATGGCTTGGTGCCGCGCGCGTATCGCCGGGCACCATCACGATGGACGGCCAGACGGCATTCGTGTCGGTAGCCGCCGTGACGCCGAACCTGGCGGGAGTCTTCGGCCTGCCGCTCGACGACGGTGTCGTTATCAGCCATCGCATGTGGCAGCGCGAGTTCGGCGCGTCGGTCGACGTTATTGGTGAGGAGATTCGAATCAATAGCGTCACCGCTCGCATCAGCGGCATCGCGCCGGACTGGCTGGAGGGGATATATCGCGATCGCCCGGTTGACGTCTGGATGCCTTTGCCCGAGGAAACATTACAGCGGCTCGACGATAGCAGCCGGAATCTCTGGGTTGTGGCGCGGCTCGGCCGTGACATTTCGCCGAGTCAGGCGAAGGTAGTCGTTGAGCCAGGGAACCGCGTCAGCGAGCTGCGCGTGCAACCCTACACTGGCTTGACGCCCGAAAGAGCGGCGCGCCTCTCACGCATCGGCACGCTGCTGGACTTCGCTGCCGGCGCGCTGTTCCTTATTGCATGCGTCAATGTAGGTTTGTTCCTGCTTGGACGTGCCTCCGCGCGTTTCCATGAGACCGCCATTCGCGTCGCGTTTGGGGCGAGCCGTGGCCAACTGGCCCGCGAGCTACTCTCCGACAGCACCATCATCTCGGTTGCTGGCGGAGCATTGGGCATGCTGCTGGCGGTGTGGACGTCGTATCTTGTTCCCGCGCTCCTCTATGAGCAGGATGCGGAGCGTCTGATATTCGCACCGGACCTGTTCGGCATCGCGGAGGCGTCCTTCATTTTTGTCGGAATCATGATCCTGTGCGGTATGTTACCGGCCATGGTGATTTCGCTTGACCGCCCGATGAGCGTGATTCAGCGAGACAGCACAGGGGTTTCTCCGGCGATTCGGCGCCTGCGACGGGGACTCGTGGCGGCACAAATGACGAGCTGCTGCGTCCTCGTGATCTCTACGGCTTTCCTGGTTGATGGTATTCGCACGGCGCTGGTTACAAGCGCGGGCCAGAGGCTTGGGCGTACTGTTTTTGTCACTGCGCAAGCGAATCCCGTTGTCGCCATCGAGTATTTCCAGCGGGCCGAGGAAGCAGCGAAGTTAGTACGTGGCGTATCCGGGGTCGCGTGGGCCGGAACGCTGCCGGGAGGTCAACCTATGCGGCAGTCGTTCCGCATCGAGCCAGCGCAGTGGCCGCTTCGCGAAGTCACGCTGGACACCGATTGGATCACGTCTGACTCGCTCCATCTCTTCGATCTCCCGCCTAAGGCCGGGCACATGTTCGGGGCCGCAGAGCGAACGTGCCGAGCCGCGATCGTGAATGAAGAGGCGGCCGAAGAACTGTTCGGCCGATACTCGACCGGCCGAACCCTGCGAGACCCCGAGAACCCCCAGCCGATCGAAATAATCGGCGTAGTTGCCATGCGAGAGTCGGAGGAGGTGGCCAAGAAGAACCGGCCCACGGTCTACTTCGACTACACCAGTCACCAGGAGACTCCGCCACGGCGCATCACTGACGTGCGATTGCGGGCGCCCATTGCCTCGGAGCTGGCCAGCGCCGATTTCGAAACTAATGTCGTGTCGCCAGGCTATTTCGATGCCGTGGGAAGCAAGCTTGTCGCAGGCCGGGGTTTTACCGGCCATACCACGTCCACGGGATGCCGGATTGGCATCGTCAATCAGGAGGCCGTTGACCTCTACCTCGGTGGAAACGCGGTTGGAGCTGCGGTTATCGATGAGCAAGGCCGCCGCACAGACATCATCGGGGTAGTGCATTCGGGGCCGCTTGGAGCTTTCCAGCGGCGTGTGCAGCCCACGCTGTATCTTCCGATGGCGCAGGACGTTCTCACATCCATGAGCATGATTGTCCAGCTCCGGGAGGTAAACGGCGCTACGTTGCCCGATCTGCGCCGCAGGCTTGAGGAGGTGCCAGGACGCGGCCCGAGCCCGGTCCTCGTGAGGACGTTCGAAACGTACCTCAATCAAACTTCGCTCGCGCCTTTGCGGGTTGCGACCCTACTTCTTGGCGCCTCCGCAACGGTGGCGCTCCTGCTCAGCGTTCTCGGCCTGTTTAGCGCCTTGAGCGATGCTGCGCGGCAGCGCCGCCGCGAGTTAGCCATTCGCATTGCCCTCGGAGCGTCGCGCTGGCGCATAATCGGTCAAGTGCTGGGAGAAGGAGTACGGCTCGCTTGCGCAGGCACGCTGGCGGGGATGCTCATGTCCCCTGCGTTATCCCGATGGATGAGCGGAATCACGCCGGGCAGCGGTTCGCCGGCCTTGTGGGTGTGGGTGGCAGCGCCGCTTGCGTTGGCGGGGGTGGTCACCATAGCGAGCGTCTTGCCCACGCGCCGCGCATTAATGACCAACCCCCTCACGATCATGCACGACGACACTTGACGCAACAAGCGCACCACTCCTGTGCATGAGTCATCTTCAGGTCAAGCAATTATGCCCACGGTGAAGTGGGTGACGGTGTTTGCACGGAAGCGCAAATTCGAGAACTTCAGCGCCGAAATTGAGGCGCATTTGAAGCTGGCGACGAGCGTCTCCCAAGAGGAGGGGCACAGTTACGAGGAGGCGCGAGCAGCGGCGCATCGGGCCTTCGGCAACCTGTCCCTGGCGAATTGGTACGGTGTCAAGGTACAACGCAATGTCGCATTGTTACACCGAAGCAAAACAACAAATTCGCCCAGCCACACGCGGACCGACTCTGTGTCCGCTTAGCAAGTTCTCGTGGTGGTCATTACCGGCAGTCTTGGTCGCCGCAGTCTCCCTTAAACAAATCGCTCAGATCCTTCGTTTCAGGGTCGGCGGCAGCGCCCAGCAGCGGCTCAACGTGGAAGATTTCCTGTAACGTTTTCAGCGTGGAGCTATGGTCGTAGTGAATGCTATTGCTGAAACCCCTCTTACCCCCGCCCTTGGCAAAGGGCGACAACAAGAACATGCCAATCGGTCCATCGCTGAATTTCCCGCTGTCTTCGGCCTCATCCCAGATGATGAACAAGGCACCACCTTCCTTGTATTCGTCTGACTCAAGAATCAGAGGCACGTTTTGCTTAAGCCAAGTATCTGATCGCAACGTATTATCTGCAGGTTCGTTCGCATCACAAGGAGACACACCTTCGTGCCCGTCATGGCACAGGTTTGGCGTAATGAAGTTGTACTGCGCCACGGTGTGGTCGGCCAGATCAGTCGCCAGTTGATAATAGGGCCTGACGTGGGCTATACATTCCGCCGACTGTGGATTCAACCCATCGTTGATATCGTTGAAGTATACAAACGCGAGATGTTCAACATCGAGGAAAGTAAAATCAAGCGGACAATTGTCGAATACGGGGCTACCAAAGTCGGGCTCGGCGTAAGCCCTCCAGGAAATACCTGCATCCTCAAGAAGCTTCACCAAATGCTGGTCTGTGAATATTTGCGGTTGGCCAGGCTGCGTATCCCCGAGGACGCCGAAGTTGGTCCCTGCTTCCAGCCACAAATAATTCGGCTGGCTGGGATGGTTGCCAGGAGGATTGAAATACTGCTCGGCGTGCGCCGATGTTTGCAGCAGTGTCCGGTTGGTGTACGGGGCTAGTGGGTTACCTTTGATATCCGGAGCACCAAACGCAGCACCCGCGTTGTTGCCGGTCCAATTGTGATTCTCCATCAATATGACCCAGACGGTCTTTACCTTGCTCATTTGGGCGTTCGTAGAGACAGGCATCACCACGAGCCACAACAGCAGCGTTACACCAAGGGCAGAAATCTTCAGCAGGTGCTTCACAGGATCCTCCATAGCAGAACGCGGTCGGAGCTTAGGGACCCCGTGTTACGCGGTAATCACTTTGCGTTAAAAAATCGATGAGTCCTTCATTAAGACGTGGAACGTCCCGAAAAGCCAGTCTTCGATAAGCCCGTTACGAGGACTCATCGCAAGAGAATTGCTACAGTTCTGCCCTCTTCGTTGACTTGCTTTCTGGCGCAATCTAAGGTGTGCGCGAAATGCCAGATTCCTCATCTCTGATTGGGATGACAATCTCTCACTACCGCATCCTCGAAAAGCTTGATGGCGGTGGCAGTGGCGGGCTGGACAACCGATAGCAACGCCTGGGTGATCGGGAATTATTGAGGCTAGCCGGAGTCAGTGTTTCACCTTCGGGCCAACTGCCAAACTCCACGAATCTCAAAAGCAAAGGCGCTGCCAGTTTGTGGACAGCGGATCTGACAAATGCGGATGACCGATGGAGTAATATTCGTCGTGAATCCTGAGCTTAACGTTCGCTTAATGCGGCGTAGTGGCTTTGATCCAATCCTCTACACTCCGCTGCTCAGGTGCCGGCTGTATTCTTCGCGGTGCTAGGGGATCGTATTTCTTCCTTTGTTCCTCGTTGAGTACGGCGCGGATTCGCTCCACCGTATCGTCTTGAAGGGCACGAAACCGCTCGATACGGACGCTTCCGGTAATTGACGAATCGAGCCGAAGCCGCAGGGTTTCCTGCTGCCGTTGCTCCAATATCTTTTTCACGGCAGCCTGCTGCGTCTCGTTCAGGTCCAGCTTCTTGGCTAACACTTTGACCCGATCATCAATACTCGGAGGCCTATGACCGCGCTGAGCGACAACGGGCGCGCCCGACAAAAGGATCGGCAATAGCAGAGCCAGACTCAATAATGCTCTGCCCCAGCAGTTCCTCAGCTTTGCGGCAAATGTCTTATTGGAGCTTGGCAAAGCGAGAGTCCTCCATTCGCGGGTTGACGACAACCTTTTCAATCTCGATCTTTTCTGTCTGCTTGACACCCGGCACTTTCGTTTCCATGACATGGGCCATCATCAAGCCACTCACTGCCCTGTAGTCACGATAGTATACCTCCACCGGGTGGTACTTGCCGTCCAGGCGGCGGGGCGTGCCTTCGATCTTGGTCTCCAGGAATGTCTTGGCGTCTACCCACACGCGTTGCGCCTGTCCGTTCTTGAAGGTCAGCTTCAGTCGATATGTGTCATTGCCCTCGACCTTTTCGGTGCCTTCTAGTTCGACGTTGGTCCCTTCCACCGCGTAGTCCACCAGTGGACCGTCCAGATCGGCCTGCATCTCGGCTGCTTTCATCTCATCCGCCGTGAAGCGCTCTACTTCGTGCCGATTGAGGAACGGACGTAGTTTCCAGCCGTTGGTGCCGTCGTACACCTGGACCGCAGTCTGACCACGAAAGTCGAGTTCGAGGCGTGACTTGCGTGCGCGCTTCAGTTCCAGGCGAAAGGGCAACTGCATCTGCTCTGCGGGGCGCTTGGGCAGCTGCACACCGCCGGTCCTTACCCCTTGCACCCGAAGGGCAGGGGTCTCGTTCCCACCTACATCCATCTTGCCGCTCATGGATAGCGTCTCGACGGCCCGCCACGCCTGCAGGCCGCCCCGTGCCGCAACGTTTTTCTCTATGACCTGCTCCGCCGTAAGCTTGGCGGGCGAGGATGACACATCCGCCCCCACGGCGGGAGAAACAGCCAGGGCCAGGAAGCTACCGATCACCAACACTCTTCGAAACATTATCGATCTCTCCTAATTGGGGAATTGGAAAATCCTATTGAACGACCAGACCTTCGACTCGAAAGTTTCCGATTACAACATTGACACGATCTCCCGGCTTCACATATCTGCCCTTGTTCGAGAAGGCCATCCAATACACTTTGCCCGCCTGAGGCGTGCTGCTTTGACGTAATTTACCGACCTTCTCCAGGGAGGGCACTACTAGGGAGACGCCCGCTCCCGCATCGATCAAGGAAGGCTCCTTCTTCTTATCATTGAGGGTTTTGGCCTTCTCGGGGTCGAGCACGCGGTAGGTAAATCGAATAATCTCGCCCGACTCCACCGACTTTACAGCGAGCGAGTCAACGCCCCAGATCACGGTGTAATACTGGCGCGCCGAATTCGATACGAGATGGGGCCGAGAGCGGGTTCGAACCACCGCCGTCTGAGACTTCCCGGCCGGAGCCGCAGGCTTCGCGACCGAATCTGATTGGGCTCGTGCCGGGGCGACCGCAATGCCGCTGGCGAGAATCCCTGCAAGCATCAGTATCTTTGTCTCTCGTGTTACTTTGAGGTTAAACATCGTTGGTATTCCTTGTATCGCTCTGAAGTGGTTCATCAAGAAATGACTCATGCGCATGAAAGGGTGTAGAAAAAGATCCATCGGTAGGTCGCACAGGTTGCTTTCTCTGCTGGCGGGCGCAATGCAGGAGTTGCGGGAACGGGTTCAGTGGTGACGGGAGCCGCAGTCAGTGGCCTGGGTAACAGAAGGAACGCCATTTTGTCTGGCAATCTCCTGGTCATTTACTGCACCTGTTTCTCCAGCCCTGCAGACAGCCGCGGCTGTCTGACCTTGCCCTGCCCTTGAGAAAGCGAAAATGCTGCTCGCGAATGAACCCGCGAACAGCAGTTCTCTTTCCGGCGAACTAAACTTCTGAGCTTCACTGTCCTAGTTTCCCTTTTCCCGTTTACATCCCTTGGAAGTTCGGCCCAGGTTTCGGGGGCCGGCGTAAGCCGGCCCCCGGCCCTGAATTCCCGTGTTTACGGAGTTGCAAGACCGGACAGTGGGAACGATTGTGGACTGCCGGTGGCATTATCGGTGAAAGTGATTGTTCCAGTACGAGTCACGTTCACGGCTGAAGTTACGTTGCTGAACCTGACCCCGACGGTGCAGGTCCGACCAGGTTGCAAGGTTGCTCCGGTGCAGGTATTTGCCCCCACCACAGCGTTGAAGAACCAAGTCGTAGCTGTTCCGCCCGAGACCGCGACGTTGGTAATCGTCACGGAGGCGCCACCAGCGGCTGTTGTGTTCGTGAGAGTAACGGTGGCAGTTCCGGTGCCAACGTTACCGATCGGTGTCGGGAACGTGATCGGTGACGGACTTTGAGTGGCCGATATCGATGCTACGGCTCCACCTCCTCCTCCGCCGCCACCCACGAACTCGACCGCGCCGGCGTCGACCGCGTTGTTCGTCTTCCTCGAGGTGCCGTAGAAGTCGTCGGCCGGCGCCGCCGCGTAAGTGACGCTTGAGTTTATCGGCACGATGTAGTTAATGGCGTTCGAACCCGCCGCCAACGAGTAGTTGCCGAGCATAGTCTCCGCTGTGGACGCTGCGGGCGGGGCGCTCTCCGTGGTCGGGGTGATCAGTGACAACGGGCCCCAGCCGATATTGATCCAGTTGTTGCCCTCGTCCACCGTCGCGCCCGCCGTCAGGCTGAAGACCGGCGTGGGTACGTTCCCTTCGTTTGTGCCCGGTGGCACCTGGTACCAGGCCCCAGCACCAGCCTCAGGCGGTACTTTCGAGCCGTTGCAGTACTGTTTGACGACGCCCGGGGTGAAGCTATTGGTGTTCGGTCCAAAGCCCGCGGGTCCTGCACCATAGCCGGAGATACTGGTCAGCACTGACGACTTCGGCTGGAACGTGACTCCTGAGCTATGGTTGTTCGGCCCCGTGTCGCCACGCAGGCCGATGTCCCAATAAAGGGCGGTATTACCTTGCGGAGCAACGCACTGGCCCGTCGAGGTTTGATTCAACTGGGGAGCCAGCGTGACTGTGGCCTGCTGGGTTCCACTAGTCGGGTTCGCGATCACGATGTGGAAGGCACGGTTCTGCCACAGCACATCGTTGTACAAAATCGGGAACGAGGCGGTCCTGCAAGCGCCATTGACAACCCCATTATTGGGGTTCGGTGTGTTGAGCGGATGGCCCGGAGGGCAGGTGATGCTCGCCGGGAGCGACGCCAGGAACTCCGCCGTGTGTCCGGCAGCCGAAACCCCAGCGGGCTGGGGAGTCGACAAGGGCACGCAGCGGACGTTGGCGCCGATCAAGTCCCGTGGGCAGGGCGTTGGGGCGCTTGCCTCTGGAGCAAAGAAGGCGCCGAACAGCGACCCTGACGACGCGGTGGAATCATTGGATACGATGGTGTTGTTGATCAGGTTCACCCCGATCGAGTCCTGCAACGACACGCCGCCGCCGTCCCAACCAGCAACGTTGTTGGTAATGATGTTGTTGGTGACGTTGACGAAGTACCAGTTCGCCGGAGTGGTGGGGAAAGTGGAAACTTCTATGCCGTTGACACCCTGGAAGCGTATGCCGCCGCCAGCGCCGGCCTCTGCGGCGTTACCCATAATGAGGTTGGCATTGATCAGCAGGTTGCGACCGATGCCGTCGCCCACCGTGCCGTAGGCATGGCTGCAATCCGCGTCCGCCTCCCCGGGGCACGTCGGATCCGAATCCGGAGCGCTCATGATGAGGAGGCCGCCGCCGTTGCTGGGCGTGGTTGGGTTGGTAGCCTGGTTAAACAGGATCGAATTGTGTTGGATGCTGGCGTCCCAGACAAAGCCAAGCTGGGAAACTCCGGCGCCGTCACCGGTGCTCAAGTTCCCGCACACCCAGTTGTAGTTGAACTGGTAGTTGTCGGCGCCAGTGCAGAAGGCGACGCCGCCCGAGCCTGACGGAGTAGCCGAGAACAATTCATCGCCCTCCGAAGCGTTCAACGAGACATTGTTGTGGTGGACGTTCACAGAGCGGTCAAAGCAGTACGGCAGCTGAGTGTTCGCGGGAAGACCGACCTGGCTCTGGCAGGAGCCCGGGGCCGCGTTGAGAGCTCCAGCTCCCACGAGGTAGGCGTCAGGATGTTCCCCTTGGCCGATCGAGATGCCGCCCGCCAGCGTGCCCTGGTTGTTGTAGACGCGATTGTTGGAGATTTCCAGGTGATGGGCCCATCCGTGCACCAGGATGCCGCCGCCGCCCTGGGAACTGTTGATGACAGACAAGCCGTCAATTCGCGATGGGTTGCAATTAAAGTTGCTGGACAGCGCTCCGCTACAATTCGCGGTGCTCACGTTGCTGTCGGTGAGAAGCACGCTGTCTAGGGGGAACGCTGCCGGCGTCGCGCCGTCGGTCCATGGATATTCTCCTTCCGGAACAAACACTCCCTTCGACACCACAGTGATTCCTGCCCCCTCATACGCTCCGAGGAGGGTTGGCTCTTGCAGTTGTTCCGCCAGGTTGCCGTTCAGCCCGGCATCCCAGCCGAGCATGGCTTCCAGCGGCAAGCGATCGACCTGCGGATTAGAGGTCGTTGGGTTGAAGGAGGCCCAACCAGCACCGCAGCCCGAATCGTAGCCTTCGGGCACACCAGTGGGTGCCAATCCGAACAGACACACCACGCGTTTGCGCCAGTCATTCAGAAGAGCGCCGGCGGGATGCGTATTAGCGTCGATGATGGTGGACGCAGCTCCGACACCTTGCAGCCGGACCGGCTTCCACATCACCACTAATTCATGGTGAGCAGCCTGAGTATGGACCGTGGCGGTGGTGGTGCATGCAACCGGACTGGTCGGTGCCGCGGCCGTAGCACAAGTCGGGTCAACGATGATCAAGTCGCCAGGCGCGGCCGCGTCAATCGCGCTCTGGATCGAGCCCGAGGCGGGGACGTGCGTCGGAGGCTTGCCGCCGACGGTGACGGTCACGGTATCAACCGATCGCTTGCCGTTGCCGGCCGTGATGACCAGTTCCCCGCAGCGTGCCGTGGCGTTGGCGCCACTGTAGCTTGGATTGCTGGCGTTGCAAAGCGGCACAGTGGCAGGCACGGTAACCGTGATTGTTGTGTCACTCCAACCGGTGACGCTAGCCGTTACGCCGCCGATGGTGACACCACCGGTGCCCTGTGAGCCGAAACCGTAGTGGCGGATAATAGTCTTTGCGTTGAACGGAGCCGTACTGGTCCCGGGTCCGGAGTAAGCGTAGTCGTTCACAGGCTGGTCGCCCAGAGCGGTGATCGTGAGGGTGTGGCCGACCGCGCTCACCCAGGGTCCGACGCCGTCGCCATCCACCTCGAGGATTGCGGGTGTGGCATTCGGGTAGGCACAGTCGGGGTGGTTGTAGTTCGGCGCGAAGGCGGACGTGGGTATCACCGGCGTATCCATGTACGAGGTCTGGCCGGGCATGAAGGACCATTCATAGCAGAACTGGCTGTAGGCGGCTTGGTAGAAAGGATCCGCAGTCGCGCCACTGCCCCGGTCGTTCATGCACATGGTCATCATCGTGGGTATATATCCGCTGGGGTCGGGCGGGTTCACGGAGAAGGTCGAGTAGGTCAGACCGTTGTAGATTCCAAACTCGTCGGACCAGACGCGGGAGATTTCGTTTCCAGCCCAATCCTTGACCGATACCGGCAGGTTGGCCGGCGAGAACTTCTCCCCGAACGCCGGCGAGAAGGGGTCGAATTCTGCCGTGAAATCGTCCGTGATGATGCCGCTAAATTTGCCGGCGACGTGGATGGAGCTGAAGACGTAGAACTTCGCCAGCACCGACATCTGGTCTTCCAGGGTCACTTCTTTGCGATCGCAGAGTCTCCGAGTAGCTCCAGCAAAGGGCGCGTTCTGTCCCGATCCTGGGAAGAGGCTCATGAAGTCGGGAACGATGCGTTCCGCGCCCACGCATTTCCAGAAAGTCTCGACGCTTCCTGTGTCGCCCTCATGGCGGGGGCTGGCACCCTCATCCGTCGACGGAATCAGGGGATTGTTGGCGTTGTAGGCGGCCGCGACGGTGGCCTGGTCGGGAATGATGAAAATGTTGCCGAAGCCGGCGAACTGTGAGGTCACCGGGGCTTCGTAAGTGTCGCCGAGCAAGATGTTCTTGTCCTCTTCCTTCACCAGTTCGTAGCCCGGGGGAACAACCATTTCGACTACGTACTTGCCCGCGGGCAGCATGGGAAGGTTGTAGTTCCAATCTGTTGTTGCTGCCGCAGTGTTCTGCGTGCAAATGGTGCAGTTCGTGGCGGTCGGCTTTCCGGTCGCCGGATTGGTGGCGGTGACGCTGGGGAACGAGTACATGCCGTCATAAGGAGCCGGCTGGAGCTGATTCCAGTTGTGCATGCCGTCATAGCACTTATACTGCGAGCCGTTCGGCAGCGGAGTCACAGCGGAGCCGCCGTGCTGCGCGTTGTACCAATTCAAGTAGCTGGGCTGGTTAAGCAGCGTTACGTTATAGAACGGGTCAGCTGTATTCTGGCCCGGGCAGTTCATGTTCGGCACGCCATCGGACCGGAAGCCCTGCGCCCAGTCGTCCCAACTGCTGGTCTCGGTGGTATCCACCAGGGTGAGAGTTGGGGTCACTCCGTCGGCCGCAAAACCCTCCTTGTAAAGGTTAATTTTGACATGCGGAACCTGCGGCTCCCAAGTCAGCTGGAGCAGCAGCGCCGGGTCGTCAAACGGGCGGGTCGAGGTATACACGACATGGCCACGGATTCCACCGTTCTCGCCCGGATTGTAGGGTTTCTTGCCGAACTCAAGAAGCTGGTTCTGTCCCATAAAGCTCTGCCAGCCGTAGCTGGTAGCCGAAGGCGGATCGATTCGGCCCGTCGAGCCGCCCGGCCCCCCTGGCGCAACTGGAGCCGGAGCGCTAGAGCAGTCGGCACTGGCGCAATAGTACGCGCCTGGAACCCGCAAGTTCGCGGGCACAGAGAAATCCTCGACGGTTCTGGCCAGGTTCGGCAGAAGCGTGGAGTTTCCGCACGCCGGGAAGCCGTTGCCGCACACGCCGGAAGCGTCGGCGGGCCCGCCCGCGTCGTTGATCACGTGCGTTCCCGTACCCTTGTAACGCGTGGAATCTGTTTCCATTACGTACCAGTTGAAGATCGGGAAGACCTCGTTAAAGCCGGCGAATCCCTCCAGGTCGGTGCTGTTCAGGTTGGAGATACTGCCGTCGCGGTACCGGATGTTGGTCGGCACCAGCGCGAGGCCCTGTTCGTTGTCCTGCGAGACGCCATCACCGTTCAGATCAAAGAAGGTCCGGGTGTAAAGGTTATTCTTCCACCCGTGAACCCCGATTTGTCCCATATCGCAGATCGAGCTAGAGGAAGTCGGTCCATGACACAGTGATTGGTTTGTACCGCCGCCCACGCGGACGGGTGCCGAAATCCCATCCACGATCTGGTCGTTCCACTGGTCGAAGATGGTAACTCTCCAATCGCCAGCGGGGATGTTTGTCAAAGTGAAGATCCCGTCTGCATCGCACTTTGCGAACGCGATGTCAGCGCCGTCCGGGCTGCCCAGGCTGGCGTAGCACTGGGTGTAACCAAACTCGTCGCGCGAACCCGAACCGTACAGCCTCTCATCCGACGGCCGGCTCATGCGTGCGCCGGTGACGTGGCCTGTCACGGTCTGGTTGCACGGTGGCGCGCCCGGGCCGGTACAAAGTACGGAGCCTTGGTCATTGATAAACTTCGGATTGGCAAAGCCGATGGAAACGTGGTATCCCGCCGGTCCGAACTCCTGGAAGTATTCCGGCTCGTTGATCTTGAGGAAAGCCTCATGGTCCTTGCCGCCATCCAGAGTGTTGGTTTGCAGCCACTCCTCACCGCGCGCGATCCGGTCAGCCGCCGGCGTGGCTACGACGCCGTATCTTCCGGGCGGCATGCCCACCACGATCGCCTGTCCAGCGAGCGGGGAGAGAGTTGTACCGTCCGCCTCGTACTTTGGGCAGACGGGAATCACGCCGGTGATGCCCGTATCGCTCATCGCGCCGTCAAATCCCGTCTTCGGATCTGCGGCAATCGGGCACGCGTCTTGGTGCGTGACCGGATCCACGGTTCCCGCCAGAGAGTTCGACAAAGGCTGGTTGAACTCGTCGTAGGTCATCTGTCCGGCAGAGTCGCCCGACATGCCCACCAGGTCCATGATGGTGATGTTGAACCCACCCAGGCCGGGCTCGTTAGGCGCCAATGCATCGGTTCCGCCACTGGCATCATGTTCACCGTTGAGCGGATGGTCGTCCTCGAATACGAACACCGAGAGTTTGGCCGGGTGCTGGAGTTGAGGCTCGACAGTAATATTGACGCCGGCGACGGTCGGTGATAAGGGGGACCGCCAAGAGCCGCTCAGGTAGACGATCTCGGCACCGCTCATGGCGTGCCCCGGGTTGTTCGGGTCATCGTTGGATATCGCGTCGCCCGGCATGACCGAGATGTAGTAGTGCTTGGTCGTGTCCAGAGAGACCTGGCTGGGATCCACAGCCGTCTTTGTAGACACGCCGGTTCTGCAAACGCCATTGCCAATATCGCACGCTGCCGGTGCACCGAGGACGGACTGGCCAATTTCGCAGGAATTGTCGCCCACGCAGCCCTGCGCAACGACCGGCATGTAGCTGGTGTGGAAATTCGTCCCAAAGATGGAGGGGACGCCTTGGGGCGTTGCTGTAGTACAGCCCGCCGGCAGCGGGTTCCTTTGGCAATTGGGGTCGAGATAGAAGGTACGGTCTTCCTCAATAATCCAGCGGTAGTCCTGAGGGGCGAGAGCAGTGTGTGTTATACCGTCGACCAGCGTTACATGAAGATTGCTGGGCTGCGGGAAGACAAGCGTAGCTGTCGCTTGACTGCCCGGGGTTCCTTGCGAGTTCTGAGGTGTAAACGTCAAGCTGTGCGAGCCCGCGGTTGCAGTGGCGGTAAAGCCGCCATTCGGGTCCATCGCAACCGTTCCACCCGCTAGAGCCGGAGCAGGCGAGGCGGCAACCGTAAGAGGGTAGCCCGCCGCGTCCTTACAGAACGCAAGGACGCCCGGAGGCTTGATGCTCAGCGTTGTGGCCACATTCGATGTGTACGTAGGATTGGGTAAGGTACAGGTAATGCCCGCCGCATTCTCAATCGTCGCCGCGTTCAGATTCACCGTGGCGCACGCTGGCCCTGTCGTCGCACCGTTACCGCAGTAGGTAAAGGAGGTGGGAGCGCCAGTGTAGGTAAACGTGCCGTCCAAGTTGAGCGTCAGTCCGGCCACACTGCCCATGACCTTAACGCCGTACACGTTGACGTCGTTCGCGATCAGGCCCTTGGCGGGATCCGACACGGTAAGCGTCTGGCCTGACACCACGGAATTGTAGATATCCGGGTTAGCAACAGCAGCCGCAAGCACAGGAGCGGCCGGAGTCCCAGCGCCATTGACGCTTATGTAAGCCAGCATGCCAGCGTCTCGCGAGGTGGCGTTGCCTGACAGACTTCCCTGGCGGTCGAATATGGGGAGGCCGGTCCCACCAGCGGCCGGTGTGTTAATCATCACATCGTAAGTCTTGCCCGCGGCCATAAACACTTCGCTCTGCACACGGCTGACGCCGGGCAGAGGATTACCATCCTCCGCCACAAGGCTAAAGCCCGGAACCGCAGCTGCAACTGTGCCTGTCGGCACGATGGGCGGTGTGGTCAAAGAGCCGACGATCGAAGGCACGTGCATGCGCAGACCGGCATTCACCAGGCGCAGCAAAACGTTTCCGGTAACGCCTGTTGGCGAAACCGGGAAGAGCGAAGCCGCGGCGTTGGTCTTATTGAACGCGACTCCGTTGATGAGGTAATACCTTGGGGAGTAGTTCACCGCCGGTGGATAGCAGGTCTGGTAGAGAGCACCGGAGGACGGGTTTCCGCAGCCACCAGGCTGGCCGGACCACACCTTCGTCTCGCTGAAACCTGCAGTGTTGACCGCGGCGTTGACTGCGTTGTTTTGGACCGGGTCGATCTCGCTGAAGAGGAGATTAGCTTCCGCAGCGTAGGTGACGGCAGGATTCAAAGTGGGATTGGCGCCTGCAGGATACGCTGTGCCGGCTGCTAACGTGGTAGTCGTGGTAACTGGGCAGCCTGCAGTAACTGTGGGTGCGCAGGTCACCACCACCATCCCGTACAAACCCATAGGGCCCTGAATCGAGGGATGCGTGCCGGACTCGAGCAGATATGTGCCGGGCCGAGGGGCTGTCCACGTTAGCGAGGTTGGTGTTACTCCCGCCGCCACTTCGGTGGAGAACGATTGCACGCGTGGCCCCTGCGCGGCCGGATCATTCGTCGTAGAAGCGTCTGCAACCGGCCACGTAGCTCCCTGTGTAGCGTGTGGCGGGCTCACCGTAGATGTCGCCGTCGTTCCCAGGCCGCCGCCCAACTGGCCCACAATCGTCAGCGAAGTGGGGATGGTGTTCGTCCCGCCGCCCGCCGCAAACGAGAGACTATTCGTGAGATTGATCTGCAGCGTTTGCCCCG
This sequence comes from Acidobacteriota bacterium, assembly GCA_003223215.1. Taxonomy (GTDB): domain Bacteria; phylum Acidobacteriota; class Terriglobia; order Acidiferrales; family UBA7541; genus Acidiferrum. The sequence goes on along the minus strand of QHYH01000104.1, from coordinate 21,073 downwards.
CGGGCACCGTGATCACGACCGGGGACCAAGTGGACACCGACAACGGATTCAAGGCAGCGCACGTCGCCGTCGAGACAGCGTCGGCAGCACCGCAGAAGTAGCCCCACATCGGCACTGTCGAACCATCGGGCAGTGTTACGGTGGTCGGCGCAGCGGTCAGATTAATCGTCTGCTGCGCGACCGCGAGTCCTGCTCCGAGCAGGAGAACAGTTGTGATAAGTACCGCCGTCTTCAAGCAGGTTTTCAGATAGTTGAATCGCATCGCTCTTCTCCTGTTCACTATTTGGACTCGTCAATGACAAATTCCCGGGAATCGACCAGCATCATCATCAGCATTCCGCCGGGGAAGACATTGTTGGTCGTGATTTCGCGCTCGTTATGCGAGTGCCACATGAAGGCAAACCCTGCCTCGTCCGTGGGCGAGTTTGCGACAGTGCCCGAGGGCGGCGTGGTGCCGGTGGAGCCGACGGCACGCACGGTCGCATCCGGACCGAGATAGGGACTGCCGCCGAACCACGCACCGTTAGCGAAGATGTTGGGATCAGGCAGAGTTGCAGGGCCGCCACCGGCGATGTCGCCGAACGGGGCAGTCTGCAGTGGCTTGTTGTGATCCTGGCACCACTCGAAGTAATTGATCGCCGTTGGAGCACCGGTGTTGTAGCCGTCGGGATCCGGGGTGCAGGGCAGTGTAGACCCGGAGGCCGAGTTGTGCCCATACGGATCCCAGTTCAGACCCTTGCCTGTCCAGTAGTAAATCCCGTCGAACGCCAGGCCCGGAGTGGTCGTGGTGGTGAACAGCAGAGGCCCGGCGAGACTATTCGGGTCGGTCTGGCTGAGAATCAAGTTCCCGTCGCGCGCCAGGATGCGCACATGGTTGCCGTGTTCGTGGAAAGGATGCTGCCATCGGGTTGTGCCAATGACGCGCAGCAGGGTCAGCTCGCCCGGATGCATGTGCGGATTGCCGTTGTAAGGCTGGTGCGGATATTCCGGCGCATAGTTGGGATCCATCAGGTCGGGCATCGAACGTCCGTTGATCATGAAGTAGGCCGGGACGTAGGGCTCGGTAGCAACCGACATGCACCCCGTACAGGTCCTGGTCGACTGTTCCTCTGCCTCGCGGTGGATCCTGGGATCCATCTCGGAGAACTGGAACAGGTATTCCCGGTCGTAGCAGGCGCCCGGATGGCTGTACGCTGCCGCCGCCAGCCGAAAGTCATGCTCAGTTACACCCGGGTGGGCTAAGGAAGATGAGCCGCGCGCCGTCGCGTTGCTAGCATGAACTCCCGATGTGCATGCACCAGGGATCGCCGAGGGCAGCACAATGATTGCCCCGTATAGGCCCATCTCGACTTGGAGATCCCCTTGCGTTCCGCTGTAGTAGGCGCGTGTGCCCGGCGTGGAAGCGGTAAACGTGTAAGTGACCGTACCAAGGTGCGCCGCCTCTTGCGTCAGCAGTCCCGGAACGCCGCCCGTGGTCGTCACGTTGAAGCCAGGAAACAGAATCGATGTGTTGCCGGCCGCAGAGGGAAGCTGATTGATCAAATTGACCGTGACCGTCTGTCCTTGCGTGACAATCAGCGTGGGACCGGGAACCTGCATCGTGTTGCAAAACCCGGTGGTAATAGCCGCCGGGGCATAGCCCGCAGGGTTGCCATTACAGCCGTAGCCCCAAGAGTAAACGGTCGCCCCGTCCGGCTGGCTGATAAAAGCGGGCGTCGCCACCAAGTTGAACGTAGGCCCGGTGATGCCCGGCGCCGCGGCGTGAGCCTTGGCCGCGAGCAGCAACGCGAGCACCAGCAAAAGAGTCAGTCGAGTCTTCTCAATCATGATTTTCATGTTCGTTGCACTCATTTCCGCTCTCCTAGTTGCAGGTATTACCAAAGGTGGTACCAACGACACTGTTGCAGACGTGGACCTCGGTCATCAGGCCACCGAAGTTCTCGGCATCGTTGGACAGGTGGTCGAGATTGGGGGTGTAGAGGTAATAAGTCCCCGTGGCCATTAATGTCGTGCAGCTACCATCACTGGCACGAACCGCACACGCATCCAGAATCACGTCGAGCGATTCGCCGCCCGCCAGCGTGATCGAGTTGGTGTTGTAGTAGAGGTTATTTCCCGATTGATCGCGCAAGAGCTTGGCGTTGTAGCCGACCACCGTCATCGGAATTCCGAGCGACGCCAACGTCTGATATTCCGTAACGTCCAGGTCGGCAATGCGCAAGAGCGCCCTACCGCCAGCCGGAATGTTGATGATCGCGGGCAGCGGCTGCGAGTAGTGCAATGAGCCGTCCGTCGACTGCGTGGCCAAGGGGCCGGGGGTAACCGTGTCCGGGTAGCTCCGCCCGTTGAGCAGGAAATACTTGTCCTTCATGTCCGTAAACGCCTCTGGGTTGAAAGTCATACCGACAAAATGGAAATTGGGGTCAAAACCGTGAATCTGGATCGGATATTCGACATCGTAGCGCGTAGTGCCGTCACCATCGTTATAGGCGTAGGTACCGCCGCCAGAGGCACCAGTGTTGACTGCTGGCAGGGGGTTGCTACACAGGATGTCTGTGGAGTCGCATTTCGTGCGCAAGTCGCCCTGCTGCGCTGTGAGTCCTGAGTAAAGGTCACCTGACCACCGATTCTGCCGTGGCCGCACATAAATTTGGCCGACCATGCCCATCTGCAAGTGTTCGGGAGGGGTGATATGGCAGTGCCAGAAGTAAGTTCCGGCATCCGGCGCGAGATAGTAATAAGTGAAGCTGCCGCCGATGTTAATGGCCACCGAAGCGTCCGGGACGCCGTCGTAGAACGCCGAAGCGTTGGGATAGCCGTGGAAGTGAACCGTATGCTGTTCGAACAAGTCAGGGCGCATAACCTGGCCGACGTTCGTCAGCGTAAGGAAGAACTCGTCATCCTCATCAATGACCATCAGAGGCGCCGGAATGTTGCCATTCATGACGCCAACATCCATGATTGGGCGCGTGTCGACATGCCCATTGATGCCAGAGGCCGGGATAGTTGCGGCACAGGTCGGGTCAGCTAGACAATCCCGGTCAGGAGCCAGCCCCACCGCGCCGTTGTACCCAAACCCCGACAGAGGGTTTGGACCGATGCTGCTCGCCCCATCAGCCGTGGCCGGATCACCGGGCTTAAACGTTCCCCCATAGGGGACATTGAACACGCTCGGGAACTCGGTGCCGGGCAAGCCGTTCGCCATGTCCTGCAGTCCGGACAAAGGACCGAAGGCAAACAGGTAAGTCTGCGTGCCATCGCCCATCGTCGCGAAACCGTCGCCACCGGAAATCTGTTGGCACTTGATTGCACCATTCACGTGTGACGCCGGCGTCAGATATCCACCAGCGCCCGTTGCAAATGTCGTTGCACCCGTGTACGCAGGCTCGGAATTGGCTGCCGTTGGGTGAGTGATCGTACTCGTCGGACACTGCACTTGGAATGACTGCGCGTTTGCGGGCCGTGCCGCAATTAGCGCCAGCCCCACCAGTACCAATAACGCTCCTAACTTCCTACTTGCCATGTGTCCTCCTTCTTCCTTGTCGCCGCCAGCGGCGGCGAGCGTGTTTTCCCAGCTGCGGCAAAGCTTGCTGGATCAAAGCTCGTGCCCCAGCGATACTCCAAAAGCTCGACTGCACTGTTACTGCAACCTTGGCTCCGCCACCAAACCCTGGGGACAGCTTCTTGCTTGGAGGAAAAGGGGCATAAGCAACCCGGAGAGGCCCGGAGAATCGTGAATTTCGATGCACATTCTGCGGATTTTCACCAGCCCTTGATTTTCCAAGCCCCTGAGAGTCCTGTTCACAGTGAACAAATTCATTGCCGTCATCTGCCCAAGCGTTTCCTGCGGGATCATGATTTCGACGTGATTGTTCACCTTCTGACCCATTAACTTCGACAAGCGAACCAATTCGGAAGCCACGCGGTGTTCGGCCCCTTGGTTGGTGACGCGACAGATGCGGTCTTCCATCTCCTTGATGCGCCGCCGGAGAATGTTTTCCACGTTGCGTTGCAGGATGGGAAAACGCAACAAAGCGTCAAAGGTCTCGGTGGGCCAGGCAAGCGCCTCGCATTCAAAGAGCGCCAGGGCCGTCGTCGAGTGCAGACTCCCGGGTCTCGAACCCAGCTCGCTGACCAATTCACCGGGAACCGCGAGCCGAAGCGCGATTTCCTTACCGTCCTTCGTGAACTGCGCAATCTTTGCGCAACCTTTCATCAGCAAGAGTGTTTCGTTCCTGGGGCCATCGACGACGAACATCAGATCCCGGCACGCGAAACTTCGCAGACGTGCGCTAGACAGGATTGATTCGCGAAGGAAAGCCGGGACGTCCGCAAAAAACTCGGAAGCCTCTAAGACTTGCTGTTTTTCAACTGTGTCGAGCATCGTTGGTTCTCCAAACACAACCGGTTAAGACCACTTTGCGTCTTGCTGCTGTTTTCGCTTGCCGAAACACCCGGCGTGCAATGGTTCCGAGGTTAGCGAGCAAGGAACGGTCTGTGATTGCGACAAAGCAAAGCAATCGCGGGAAGCGCGAGTATTCACAAAGAATCTGTATTTAAGGTGAGATGTGAAGTTACTTTACGTGCGCGCGAAATGTATCTGAATTGCCGCGACATGCTAACGGATCAAGCTGCTCAGAGCAGTGCGTAGGCGTGGCGAAGTCCTGAAGATTGCTTGGGAGTTGACGCAAAGGGTGAGCTTGAGTCAGCGGCAGGTGTGCTTCACGAATTGGAGCTTGATCCCTGGAACTTGTAACCGACGTTAGGGATGGTAACGATAAGCTGTGGTCGGCCGGGATCTTCCTCCAGTTTTCGACGCAAACTGGCAACATGCGTATCAATTGTGCGAGTGTACGCGTCCGTGTCATATCCCCAAATCGACCGCAAGAGTTCGCGCCGATGAACAGGAGTTCCCCTGCGTTCCATCAAATAGCAAAGGAGCTGGAATTCACGGCGGGTCAGATCAACCGGTTTTCCGTCCCTAGTTATTTCTCGCCGCGGAACGTTCACGTGGATGGAACTAAATTCGTACACTCCCTGTCCGGTAAGAATTGGCACTCGTCTTAGCAGCGCCTGGATGCGGGCAATGAGTTCCTCAGACTCGAACGGTTTCGTCATGTAGTCGTCAGCTCCCAGGTTGAGCCCCACAACCTTGTCAACGAGCTTGTCGCGGACGGTCAACATCAGGATGGGAGTCGCCATTCCCTGTTGGCGAACCTCCCGGCAAACCTCGAATCCGTTGCGAACAGGCAGCATGACGTCGAGAACGATCAAGTCAAAGGGCATATTAGTCGCTTTCCGCAGTGCTTCCTCGCCATCAACGGCGGTATCCAGAACGTAGCCTTCCGCACGAAGTCGAATTTCAAGTGCAGTTCTCAATGCTTGTTCGTCTTCGACCAACAATATATGTTCGTTCATTTCCGCACTCCTAGGTCCCTTCCGGGAGACAGGCAGGCATTTTGGCAACCGCATTCTGGAGCGGTAGGTGCAGCGTGAAGGTGCTCCCCACGCCCACTTCACTCGTGACAGACAGTCTTCCTCCCATTGCTTCTGCCATACGGGCGGCTACGGTCAGTCCTAAACCGGTTCCGTGTATCTGAGCCCTTACAGCCCTTGGACTACGATAAAAGGGCTCGAAGATATGGCGCAACTCTGCACTGTTAATGCCAGGCCCGTGATCCTGCACGCTGATGCGGACCTCCCGCGAATCGTTTTTCACCTCGTGGAGCGACGCGGAGATATGGACGCGGCTATTTCTCCCACTGTATTTAATTGCGTTCGTAACCAAATTCCGCAGGCACTGAGTAAGGACGGACAAATCACCCGTGACGTTCGGCAACCCCGCAGGTACTGCGTACTCAATACTGGACCCACTCTCTTCAATCAGCATTCCAATGCTATGGCGAACATCGTGGAGTATTTCTGAGACTTGCACAGGGCGCATGGTATAACGATTCGTCCCGCTTTCCGTCGCCGCAAAATGCAGATTCTGTTTTACTAGATCAATAAGTTGACGAGCCTGGCTCGTGACAATGGATCCATGGGCCGCCAAATCAGCTTTTGTCTGCAGCAGCCCATCCTTGGCATTCTGCCCGCTACAATAAATAGCGGACAGTGGCGTCAGCAATTCATGGGAAACTGACGCCACAAACTCCAGTTGCGCGGTAGCAAGTTTCTGTGCCCTGATACTGGCAGACAAGACCAAGCCAATGTTGGCAGCAAGCAAAACCAGGGCAAAACCACCGGTCAGAACGTCGCGCCGCCACGCGCTCCTAGCAATCTTGGTAACCGGCGCAGTTCGATGTTGCAAGACTAATACCCAAGGCTTGTCAACAGGACCGTATTGAATTACTGGAAACCACCGCGGAGCCGAGAAGTTGCGCCAGTCCTGGCCCGCTAGGTTCCCCCTGTGTCTAAGCGTCTGCCAGAGCTCGCCCTGCACATCGTTAGATGAGGAGCCAAAGATATCCATGATGGAGTCGAAAGTCCCGACATCATCGACCCTGAGTGTCGGGTCAGAAGAATAAATAAATCTGGGCTTTCTGCCGAGGGCCACAACTGCCAGCTTGTATTCCAGCCCGTCCGGGCCTCCAAAGTGCCCATTCGCCAACTCGGGAAGGATCCGGTTCCGGATCACCTCAAGATTGAAAGCAACTACAAGCCAATCAACCGCGACGCGATCGACAGGAGTTTGAGAATTGAACGGGTTGGCGTGGTGAACGATGGGATGAACGAGAGCCGGGATCTCCTCGTCAAGCTGCCACCCGGCCAACGCATTGCTGCTCAATACGGGAGCGTGTGTCCGATTGTTGTTCGTCGCGAGCGTTCTCTCCGAGGAACCGCGAAATTCCCAAGCGCTCATAGCCATCTGGACGTTCGATGAATTCGCCTGTAGCCGAGCCAACAAGGTTTCCAGTTCTGGCGGCACGCTGACACTATCCAAGGTCTTGGCCTTGGGATTAAGGCGTAACAGTTCAGGCTTTCCAGGTGAGCTGGTTTGCCAATCATAGACCTCCCGAACCACTTCAGAACTTGCAGATGCAGCTCCAGCGAATTGACTGGTCGCCCCGTCCCGGCTCCATTCTGCATAGCGTTGCAGGTAGTCGTTCCAGGCGTCGTGTGCACCGGAGTCGGGTCCGACCTGCATGGCGATGCAGCCGGCCGACAACTCGTCGTAGAGATCACGATGCCATCCCGTCATCAATAACTGCAGATTGTTCCCCAGGCGGACCTCTGTAGCAGCACTCAGCTGTGTGGCCGACTTGTATTGCAGGGTTGCAACGACCACCAACAGCAGCGCCATGCCAGACAAAGCAGCTATTTGATATATGGGCGATCTCTTGGCATACGCGGCTCCCAGCGGGCTGCTTTTGGAACCGAGAGAAATTTTCATTTCTAGCCTCATCTCGCAGGCCAAATGCGTGACCAGTCAATTGGCAGATTGTCTTGCAGCGAGTTTGCTTCCTTGCACGGGCCGGTAGTTCTCAACTGATTCCCGGGATGACCTGCTAGGGTCGCGGAGCTTTCAGGTTGTTCCCCGTCTGGTTTGCATCCTTAGCAAAAAAGCCGGACATGCCCTCTTACCCTGAATCATGGCACAGATGAAGGCGCTCTGAGAAGCACCGTGTGTACAACTAGGTCTCCGATCGCGTAAATCGGCATACCTAAGCGGACTTTTGCGGCGTTCCTTTAGCTATGAGGCAACGGGTAATGTGCTGGACGCGATGATTGCTAGCGGCATCGCGACGGGCTTAGGGGATGAGTGGATCCGTTTCGGAGCCACTTCAGAGCACACTGCGGATGGATCGTTCTCTGAGCGCACCATGGCGCTGAACAAGACGTACCCTGGAGTCGAGCCGCCATATCAAGGCAACATCATCGAGACCCAGAACGACCTCAACGCTTGGGTCGAGCGAGTGCATCGGGGTGGTATTCAGGTTAATTGCCACGCGAATGGGGATGTCGCCATCAATATGGTCCTCACAGCGGTCGAGCGGGCACAGCAGCTGTTTCCACGATCTGACGCTCGCCCAAAGATCACCCATTGCACATTGATTAACGACGATCTGCTCCGGCGTATCAAGGCTGCCGGCGTAGTTCCTGCGGTGTTCACGTCCTACGCCTACTACAACACTGACAAGTTTCATTTTTACGGCGAAGACCTCATGAAACGCTGCATGGCATTCCGGAGTTTCCTCGACGCAGGGGTCCCAGCAGCTGCGGGCTCGGACTTCAGCCCGGGACCCTTTGACCCGCGGATGGGAGTCCAAGGAATGGTCACGCGGACTGGATGGAACGGACAGACTTGGGGAGCCAACCAGCGGATCAGCGTAGAAGAGGCGCTGCGGATCAACACAATTAACGGCGCCTATAACTCACATGAGGAAGCGATCAAAGGATCCATTACTTCCGGGAAATTAGCAGACTTCGTTGTCCTCGCAGACGACCCTCACACGGTGGACCAAGACAAAATCAAGGACATCGAAATCGTCCGCACGGTTGTGGGCGGCTCGACTGTCTACACGGCGTGAACCCAGCATGCTCGTTCGTCTCCGCACCGTTCTTCTTGAACGGAAGAGATTATCGCCCCCAAAAACCAATCGTCCTTCTTACCCAACTAAGGTCCCATAACTCACCTAGTTGCTGTGATAGACGGTCTTTCCGCCCACCATCGTCCATATGACTTTGGTGTCTTTGAGCTCTTCCGCTGGGACCGTGAGGACGTCCCGATCAAGGAGAACAAGATCTGCTTGCTTGCCGGGTGTCACGGAGCCAATGATGTCTTGTTCGTTCATCGCCCGCGCGGAATTCCGCGTGTAGGCGTAGAGCATCGCTTCGCGAGGCACTCGTTGAGAGGCGTCCAGGACGCCTTCGGGGCCTTTGCGCGTTTCTGCCTGATACATTGCCAGAAACACATTTGCGCTTGACACCGGCCAGTCGCTCGCTCCGGAGATTATTGCGCCATTGTCCAACAAAGACCGGGCCGGATATTGCCACTGATATAAGGAAGGATCGAGATGGGGTTTTACAAGCTCAATGGTATCCGGCTCCGCGCTGGCCCAAAGAAGCTGCAAGGCAGCGACAACGCCAAGCTGGTGAAAACGAGGGAAATCCTCTGGATCAGCAAACTGAACATGCGTTAGCGTGTGGGGCAGGCCGCTGTTGCCATTCGCCTTGTGCGCGGCTTCGATTCCGTTTAGAGATTCCTTTACCGCCCGATCTCCGAGCGCGTGCACATGAACGATAAGGCCCTGCTTGTCTGCCGCGATCACCAGTTCCGCGAATCGCGAAGGATCGAACAACAATTCTCCGCTCTTTCCGGAATTGCGATAAGGCTTCGACATAGCCGCCGTTTGAGAAGGAAACTCGACGACGCCATCGGCAAAAATCTTCACTCCGGAGACCGCAAGGTTACGCACGTTCTTGAACTGTTCCCGTAGTCTCTGAACCCTTGCCAACTCTTCCGAGGGCTCGCGTGCGAAAACCTGAGGGAACGCCACTACATGGGCGGTCAACTCCCCGCGTTCTGACAACTGCCGATAGGTTGTAAGTATGGATTCATCAACCAGCGGATCGAGCCACGATGTTATTCCAAGGCTATGGTTGTATCGGAGAGCTGCGTGGCCAGCTTCGAGAAGCTGTTCTTTCGTGGGCTCCGGCAAGTTTTCCTGAACCTTTCTCAGCCCCGCATCAACGAGAAAACCATTCGGTTCGCGATCCGGTCCGAGACCGTAATACTGGCGTTCCGACTCGGGGAGATGACTGATGAACTCTGCCGTGATTCCCGCTCGGTGCAGCAAGGCGCGGTTGGCCCATCCCGTGTGATAATCGCTTCCGGAAAGGAAAACTGGAACCTCCGCATACACTCCCACACTGAAGTGCACGTTCAATTCATTCGTCCTAGACCAGAAAGCCAATGGCATGCCACTGATGGCCAGCACGTTACCGCGCATTCCTTTCCCGCTCTTCTTCGCCTCAGCAACGAAAGCGACCAAATCCTCCATGGAGTGAACCTTGTCGCCGACATCCGCGGAGATCAGAGAGAGGCCACCCTGGACGGAATGGCTATGACTGTCGATGAATCCCGGAAGCAACGATTGCCCGTGAAGATCGGCAAATTCAGCATCCTTACCAGCCGCTTTCTTTACCTCAGCACAACTGCCGACAGCAACGATTTTGCCGTTCCGAATAGCCACCGCCTCGGCGTAGGGGTGGTCCGGCTCAGCGGTAAAGATTTTAGCGTTACAGAAAACACGCTCTACCGCGTCATCAGCCACAGCGCGAGTGGAGATCGTCAAAAATACAACGACGAAGACAGCCAACCGAAGATATTTAGACTTCATCCAGCACCTCTCTCATCCAGGAGTCCACAAGCTGCAACTAGAGCCATTCTTTGTGCCAGTTCTCAAGAGCGCAGACGCTTGTTGCGAAATCCAGAAGATTGGTACCATCAACCTAATCAAAACAGGGCGAGTGAGTGGATCGCGGCGATGCCGCCAAAATCCAGACGGAAACTCCATGGAGAAAAACTCGACTGCACGGCAAGACCATAAACAGCTACTCCGCTTTCTGACAGTCGGGCAGACGGCGCGGATCCTTGGCATAAGCCCTTCCACTCTTCGCCTTTGGGAAAGCGTTGGGCTAGTCAGCCCCGCGCGAAGTTCAGGGCGATTTCGGCTGTACACTCCCGAACTCCTGGAGGTCCTGAAGCGGATCAAGTACCTGCATGACGTTAAGAGGCTCAACGTTCCTGGAATCAAGGAAGCCATGGCCCAGAGTCTCCCCGCGAAGGCCAATACTGATGGTCGTAAGATCCCTGATTTCGGACCCAGGTTGCGAAAACTACGAAAGAGACAAGGTCTGAGTCTGGCCGAAGCTGCAGAGCGCGCAGGCGTTTCGGCTGGTTTCCTGAGCTCGGTGGAACTGTCGCACTCGAAACCATCCGTGTCGACTCTTTCCCGGCTGGCCGGTGCCTACGGCACCACGGTCTTGGAACTGTACGACATTCCGAAGAAGCCTGACCGCATTGTCCGCCCAGACAAGCGTCAATCCATCCAGACGCAGTCAGGAGTCCGCATGGAGCTCCTTTCGACGGGGACGAAGATGCTGGAAACGATGCTGATGCGTGTCCCGCCTGCAACCGGCAGCGACGGCGCCTATACGCACCAAGGCGAAGACTGGATGTACATGCTGAGGGGTGAACTCGAAATCTGGCTGGATGAAGCAGAATGTTACGTCCTCCACGAGAACGAGAGTTTTTGGTTTGAAAGCAACCGGGGGCACCGCTGGTACAACCCCGGCAAAAAAGAAGCCGTGATCATCTGGGTCAATACGCCGCCAACCTTCTGACCACCGTTCTCCGGCGAACTACAATCCCCTTCCCTCTAATCAGAAGGTCAAGCGCAGGGAGAACTGCTGAACACGCGGTGTAGTCAGTGTTCCACTGTACTGTCCAAAGCCGCCGTCGTCGGAGCCGACATCCAGGGAATTGGTGTCGAAGCGGACGGAATTCGTGATGTTGAAGACATCCCAGGCAAACTTCAGAGACATTCGCTCATAAACCTTCCAGGTTTTTGCCAAGCTCGCGTCGATTCCAAAAAAGCCCTGACCACGGAAAGCATTGCGGCTTCCGGCCTCGCCGGGAAACGCAAAGCGAAGTGGAGTAAGAGTCGCGGGGACGCCTGTTGTTATCGAGACTCCGGCAACCACAGCTGCGGGATCAGGAAAAGCGATGGGCGCCCCGGTGGTGGGATCGTGGAACAGGCCCGATTGAACGGGCCCGGTTTTCACCATAAAGTCATTGAACAGGAAATTGTTGGTGAAGCCGCGAGTGTCGACGACGCTGAATGGCAATGCACTCGTCCATCGGCCGAGTCCCGACAGCTGCCAACCTCCGATGATTGCATCCAGCCCAGAGCTGGATTTGCTTCCAAGCCACTTGCCGTTCCCAAATGGCAGGCCGTAGACCCACGTCGTGGTGATCACATGTCGGATATCGAAGTCCGACGGCGCATAGTTCAGCCTCGGTTTCCAAGGAACCTCAATAAAGCTTCGCGTTGTGTTTCCAAGGCCGCTTTGTGTAGTCGAAGTCGTGCCCTGGGAATTTGTCCGCTCGGCATCCGAACCCATATCCATAGATTTTCCAAAAGTGTAGCTAAAGTCCATTTGCAGACCGTGGGTCATGGGGTGACGCAAGATGAATTGACCAGCGTCATAGTTGCTGATCCCTATGGAGGACCACGCCATCAGCGAAGAGAATTGCGGATTCCAGAAGGGAACCGGGGGCAATCCGAAGCAGGGAGGAGACCCCCCGCCGTTAGCCAGTTGCGTGGCGAGCAGGCCCAGGCGGAACGGTGCGCCTATCTCTCTTCCAGGGCGGTTGGCCCAGCGGAAACCGGACGGGCATGCAGCGTTCCCCCCAGCACCAGTGTAGATGTTCTGGGTTGCGCTGAACCCTCCGGCAGCTGCGGTGGGGAATACATCCTCAAAGTAGGGAATGGGTGGAATCACCGCAGTTTTGTCTTCGCCATGTGCCAAGGCGAACTGCGTCATCAATGTGGCGGCCGTGAAGTAATCCATCCCCGACTTCGGGTCAACAAGATCCGTCGCGGCTGCTAAATCGAGCTGCTGGAGCAAATGGCGGCCACGGCGCCCGACGTAGGCCGCTTCAAACGTGAATCCGCCTTGCAGCTGGCGCTGCACAGACAAATCCATGGCAATGGAATAGGGCGTCTTGAGGCTGCCATCAATCCCATTGGAGTTGAAGGTAAATCCGGTCGTATTCGGGTCGTTCGGCGGAGTTGCCGGGTAGCTGACGCTGGAATTGGCAGGAGGAAGAATATTGATGGGCACGCTCGTCCTTCCCAGGTAACGCGGCGCATCATCGGGCGTAAGAATGTTGGACGGTGCCGCTTGCGTGCTGGTAAGACCGAAAGAGCCAAACTGGCTGAAGCCGTCTATGATTCCCTCACCGAAGTGGTCGTAGTACATGCCGATGCCGGCACGGATGGAGGTCTTGCCTGGGCCTCCGAAGAGGCTTTTCCCGAGGCCTTCCTGAGAACCAGGCGAATAGGCTATCGAAAAGCGGGGGGCGAAATTGTCTTTGTTCATAGGCCAGTAAGGTTTTCCACCGCGGCCCTGGCCAGAAGGAACGAAGGAAAATTCTGGCTGATTGCCGAGACCTTGTTTTGCTGCGATCGCCCGGTTCTCAAACCATTGGTGCAGGTCGACGGTCGGCGCCACCTGTTGGCCATCTACTTCGTAAGGGGTTTGCAGCAGGCTATGCCGCACCCCCAAGGTGACCGTTAAGTTCGGTTTCAAGCGATAGGAGTCCTGAACATACCACTCGAATTCGTTGGCTTTGAAGTGACGCGGGATGAGCTGGCCGACTGGCAAGAGCGTAGCTTGGGTGCCATCCTGCGAAACTTTGTAATTATTGTTGGCGTTGATCGTTGACAGCAGGCCGGCAATGCTCGTCACGGCATTGTCATAGCTGGTGCCGAAGCAGCCGCCCACGGCGGGATAGCAACCCGCGCCCGTTTGCTGATTGCAAGGAGCCGCGCCGTTAGGGAAGGCCTCTGGATCAAAACTCTGGAAAGTGCCTGCAATTGCTGCTTGGCTGATGTTGCCCGCGCCGCTGGTGGCCGAATCAAACGATACCGCGTTGGAAGCCGTGTTGTTATGAATGATGCGCCAATTCACGCCGAATTGCAGCGTGTGCTTCCCCTTGATCCAGTTCACGTCGTCCAGGAAATTGTGCACAGGAACGTTGAGAAAGGTGCTGCGGTTTTCCGCAGTCAGCGGGCTCAGTCCCGCGAAGTCGGAATAGGATGCGGTTCCGGCACCCGCGACATTCAATCCTTGCCGGATATAGCCGTAACGGAAGTTGTTAATCAAGTTTTGTCTGATGGTCCACAAATGGCCCGCGGCTAGCCCTTTCGAAGTGTCGATGATTTCTGAATTGGGTGGCTGGCCGGAAAACTGCGGGCTAGCCGAAATCCTGTCGCCTTGCTGAATGCCGCGAATGAAAAAGCGGCTGTGATCGGACATTTCGTAGTCGATCTTGGCGATATAGGTATTCAGGTTAGCTGGATTAGGGGCGGAAAACGTCAAGCCTCCTGTGTTCAGTCCGTCGCCGCCGGGGGCATTCGGCAAAGGGTAGGAATTGAACGTGGCAAGAGAATTAGGGTCGGCACCGGGTCCCCAGGGGCAAGTTCCTTTCGACGAGCAATTTGGATCCATGGACCCTAGATCGTCCTTGGGGCTGGCGTTCGGGCACTTGCCATTGGATACGGACATGGAGCTGCAAAGCGTGACGACGTTACCAGCCGTGTCTATGTACTTTAAGTTGCCATCGCGAAACGACTGCGTAGGCACGGTTTGGAAGATTTGCTTGTTCTCAGCCGTTCGTTGGCCTTCATAGTTCAAAAAGTAGAACAGTCTGTCATGCTTGATTGGGCCTCCGAGCGAGCCCCCAAACGTATTGCGAATTAGCGGCGCAGCTTTATTCGGCAGTCCGGCTTGAAGCTGGGCCGTCTTGTTGAAGATATCGTTGGCATGACCGAAATTGGTTCTATTGTATTCATAAATGCTTCCGTGGAGTTGGTTTGTGCCACTCTTAGTCACAAGAACGACTTGCGCGCCGGAGGATCGGCCACTCTCAGCATTGGCGTCGGTGGTGGTCACTCGGAACTCTTCGAGGGAATCCAGTGTTGAACGCAAGACGCCTGTGAAGGCGTAACCCTGTCTTTGGTCGTTGTTGTCGACTCCATCCAAAGTCACGTTGCTCTGATCCGAGCGCGCTCCAGAAACGGCTCCGCTGCGGCTGTCTGTGTCGCGGTTCGCGCTGCTGATATTGTTGAATTTCTGGCCCAGGTACAGCACGCCAGGCTGCAAACTCAACAGGTCGGGAACGTTTCGCCCTTCCATCGGCAGTGCTTGCACTGTCGTGTTGCTGACGGAGTTTCCGATGGTAGCGTCCGTCGCATTGATGGTTTGCGCTTCTGTGCTGACTTCGACCGTGGTTTTGGACTCCTGAACGGAAAGCGCAAAGTTGATCGTCGCCGGCTGGTTTACAAGTAATTCGGCCCCTTTGGACTGAGTTCCAAAGCCCGTCATGGTCACCGTCACCGTGTATTGGCCAGGGGGGATCTGCAGGAAGCTATATTCACCGCTAGAATCCGTGGTCCGGGTCATGTGCGCGCCGGTGGCCTTATTGTCCAGCGCAACCCGTACGTTCGGCACAACTCCTCCTGAAGGATCGGTCACCGCGCCGCGCAGGGAAGTGAGCGCGGTCTGCGATGACACGGAAACTGCATAAGCAGTTAAGAGTGCCAACAAACCTACGAAATGTTTCCAATTCCTCATAAGCTATCCCCCCACGAGCCGAATTGTGCGGATTTGCTTGGTTCTGAATGCTTCGAGGTCCCCGAGATCATCGTTCCGCTTGCGCACGCGAATTTGGATTGCGGATGAAACTGGCGGGCAGTGCGGCACGCTTGAGCGGCAAGATCACCTAGGCCGCGACCGCCACTTCCCATCGAAAACCGCCCTCAAACCTCGCCGGTACCCGCACAACGAAACTGGATACCCCTGGAGGCCGAGTAACCCACTAGAACCCTACAATAAATCTGAAACCTTAGGGAAAGAGGGGTAGGCTGTCAAGCATAATCTGCGCAATGGACCAAGGAGAAGTTTCTCATAGCCCGGCTGTCTGAGCCGCGTCTCGTTCCACCCTGTGCCAGGCTGTCGACCAACAAGGCTGCGCGGCGTTAAGGCAGACGAGGTGGTTCGGGCTCGGCCGCACCGTCTGCACGAGGATCGGACGCCCCGACGTTTATTCGACGCTTCGAGTCGCGAAGTACAGCTTGTCCCCTGCCCATCGTTGCAGAATTTTGCAGAATATTCCTTGCGAACTCTCAACTGATGCCCCTTTTGCCTGAGTTGTTGCAATACGTCAGGGGCGACGCGCGACTCCACGAGGATGTTGCAACCAATGATGCGCGAACCGGTATCCGGGATCGTGAATCTAGGAGCTTCCAACGCGGCTTGGATGCTCATGCCGTAGTCGACGAAATTGGAGACGAACTGAGCGTGAGCCAATGGTTGATTCGAACCGCCCATGATTCCGAAGCCAATGTGGATGTCCCCTCGTTCCATGAATGCGGGAATAATGGTTTGGAAGGGTCGTTTCCGACGGCGCGACCTCCGATGCATGCCGGATCTTTCCAAACGCTATGCAAAAGTCTCAGGACAGCGCGCAAAGGGTCGTTTCTTCTTGACATTTTCACACCGAAGACCTTACAAGAAACATGTAAATTTACAAGAATAAATTGGCATGGAAAGTTAGACCAAGGACAGGACCCATGACCGAGGACCACGACCGCTATCTGGGAATGGATCGGCCAATTACGCGCCGAGATTTCATTAATGGGGCGGCTGTGATCGTTGCGGGCTCACTGCTTACAGGTACCAGGCTTAGCGGACGTTCCTCGGAGACTAAACAGCCGGGCCAAGCTGACTATTACCCGCCGGAGTTGACGGGTCTTCGTGGAAGCCATCCCGGCTCGTTTGAAACCGCCCATAGTCTTCGCGATGGCACATTCTGGAAGACCGCCCCCGCACCCACCGACACTAAGGAAGTTTACGATCTTGTTGTGGTGGGCGCCGGCATCAGCGGCCTCGCGGCAGCGCATTTCTTTCGGGAGCATGCTGGCAAATCATCTCGAATCCTGCTCCTAGAGAATCACGATGACTTTGGCGGCCACGCTAAACGAAACGAATTTCATCTTGGGGGAAAGCTCCAGCTGTGCAACGGCGGTACATTGCTGATCGACAGCCCGACCCCCTACAGCCCACAAGCGGACGGCTTGCTAAAAAAGCTTGGCATCGATCCGCCAAAGCTTGAGGAAACAACTGCGGATCGCAATCTGTATCACTCTCTCGGATTAAAGTCCGCTGTTTTCTTTGACAAGGAAACTTTTGGGGCTGACAAACTCCTCGTGGGAGAGCCAGGTGGCCGTCGCGGCGGGCCACGTCAAGAAGGCAGGGCGACGACATGGAAAGATTTTCTTGCCGATGCTCCTCTGACGGATGCAGTGCGCCAGGATATTGCACGCATCGAGGAATCAAGCATCGACTACATGCCTGGTTTGGCCTCTGCAGAAAGAAAGGCTCGGCTCTCCAAAATCAGCTACCGCGATTTCTTGCTGAATATCGCGAAGGTAGATCATGGAGTAATCGCGTTCTACCAGACGCGCACTCACGGTGAGTGGGGTGTGGGCATCGACGCCGAGCCGGCTCTCGATTGCTGGGCCATTGGATTACCGGGATTTCAGGGCATGCATCTCGAGCCCGGCGCCGCTGCAAACATGAGCTATTCCGCTGCGGGATATGCGAACGGAGGCTCTTACCGATATCATTTTCCGGACGGAAACGCATCCATCGCCCGTCTACTTGTCCGGGATTTAATACCGGGAGCCATCCCCGGGCACTCGGTTGAGGACGTTGTGATCGCGCGCGCGGACTATTCTAAATTAGAGGTGTCGGATTCTCCGATTCGGCTTCGACTCAACAGCGCCGTTGTGGCCGCCAGAAACCTCGGCAATCCCACTAATACGCAAGAAGTGGAAGTAACTTACGCGCGCGGAAAAGATTTGTTTAAAGTCCGGGCAAAGAGCTGCGTTCTGGCTTGTTGGAACATGATGATTCCGTTCCTTTGTCCGGAATTGCCGGACGAGCAGAAAGAGGCGCTGCACTACCTGGTCAAAGTACCCCTTGTCTATGGCACCGTCGGCATTCGGAGCTGGAAGGCATTTCAAAAACTCGGGATACAAAATGTACGCGCGCCGGGCTCGTACTGGGAATCCATCAGTTTGAACGCAGCCATTAACATTGGGGATTATCACAGCCCTAAATCACCCGACGAGCCCATCCTCTTGCACCTCAGCCGGACGCCCTGCAAGCCTGGGCTTCCAGCCCGCGAACAGCACAAAGCCGGGCGCATGGAGCTCTTGGTGACCTCGTTTGAAGATTTCGAACGCAGGACGCGAGACCAACTCGCGCGTATCCTTAGCGCTGGCGGGTTTGCCCCGGCGGAAGACATTCAGGCGATCACCATCAACCGCTGGCCGCACGGCTATGGGTATGAATATAACCCCCTGTTCGATCCGGATTGGCCGGAAGCGGAACGCCCGCACGTCATTGGCAGAAAGAAATTCGGCAGGATTGCCATCGCCAACACGGATTCCGGCGCTACAGCGTACACGGACGTTGCTATCGATCAGGCGTATCGTGCCGTGCAGGAACTTTTGACTGCATGAGAGTTTCGCAGGAAACGATGTGAACTTAAGTGAGGCATAACGTGACTACGCATGTGGCTGTGGCAAAAATGACCGAGGAGGAGATGGTTGCCCTGGTCAAGAAACACACCTTGTTTGAATGGTCCGCGCAATCCAAAGTCGATCCCTTGCCTGTAGCGAAAGCCAAGGGCATTTATTTCTGGACGCCCGAAGGGAAGCGCTTCATCGAATGGAATTAGTGCGCAATCGAAAGACGCGCGAGCAAGGACTCTACACGTTCGTGCGGTGGAACACTCTCTTCACCAACCCGCCGCTCTGTATCTAGTAGAAGGAGCTTCGGGAGGGTTTCGCAATCATTGATCGCGGTCTAGAGGCTGCCGACAGAAGCGTCGTGGGATAAGCGCCGACCATGTCAGACAACGTATTTCATTGAAAACGATCATTGCATAGGGGAGAGTCGTGGTTCAAGAATCCAGGATTTTTGGTTTCGGCGGAGGCTCACTATGGCGGATGAGAATCAAGACAAGCAATTAGGGATGGACAGGTCCATCGCGCGGCGCGACTTTCTCAATGGCGCGGCCGTCGCCGTAGGTTCGAGCCTAGCTGGAGGTTTCCTCCCCGGACTCGAATGGATCGCAGAGGGAGCGGAGCAGTTTGCTCAAGACAAGCCTGGCTACTATCCTCCGACGCTAACAGGAATGCGCGGAAGCCATGATGGCTCTTTCGAGGCTGCCCACTCGGAGCGCGACGGGAGTTTTTGGAAGCAGGCTGGCTCTCCCATCGAAACGGGCGAGACCTATGATTTGGTGGTCGCGGGCGGCGGCATAAGCGGGCTGGCGGCCGCGTATTTTTGCCGCAAACAGAATCCTTCCGCTCGCGTCTTGATTCTCGATAACCACGATGATTTCGGCGGTCATGCCAAGCGCAACGAGTTTCACGTCAACAGTCGGATGCTTCTTGCCAACGGTGGCACGGTTTCCATCGAATCGCCTTTTCCTTACAGCGCGGAAGCGCGCGGCTTGCTTACCGAATTGGGAATCGAGCCTGCCAAGTTCGAAGAACAACACGACGACAGCAAAGTGTACAAAGGTCTGAAGTCGGCTTACTTCTTCGACAAAGAAACTTTCGGAACGGATCGCCTCGTCGTCGGTGGCCCCACACAGTATGGAAGACAAGGCGGAGTTTCCTGGCCCGACTTCCTTGCAAAAACACCTCTCAGCGAAGCCGTCCAGAGGGAAATTATTCGTTTGCAGGAAGCGAAGGTCGACTACCTCCCCGGACTTTCTTCCGACGAAAAGAAGGACAAGCTCTCGCGGATGAGCTACAAGGATTTTCTCTTGAAGCTTGTCAAGGTCGATCCAGGCGTGATTCCGTTCTATCAAACGCGCACGCACGGACTCTTTGGCGTGGGGATCGATGGAGTCGCGGCTTTGGACTGCTGGGGTCTTCGATTCCCGGGCTTTCAAGGAATGACCCTTGCTCCCGGACCATATCGGCGAATGGGTTTCACTGCGATGGGCGAGGCTACTCCGGAGAAGGAGCCGTATCATTTTCACTTTCCCGACGGAAACGCCTCGATTGCCCGGGCACTTGTTCGAGCGCTAATCCCTGACGCAGCGACAGGCCACACCGCCGAAGATATCGTCACGGCGCGGTTTGATTACAGCAAGCTCGATCGCAGTACTTCCCCCGTGCGGATTCGACTGAGCAGCACCGCTGTGCGCGTAGGTCACGCTGGAGATCCGACCTCTGCTAAAGAGGTTGAAATCAGTTATGCCCGTGAGAAAAAGGTGTACAACGTTCGCGCTAAGGGCACCGTGCTGGCTTGTTGGAACATGATGATTCCGAACCTATGCCCGGAATTGCCCGACACACAGAAGGAAGCGTTGAAATACGGGGCCAAAGTGCCCTTAGTATACAGCGTAGTGGCAGCAAAAAACTGGAAGGCTTTTGAAAAGCTGGGAATTCAACGCGTTTCCTGCCCGGGGATGTATCACACGGGCGTTGGCCTGGACCAGGCTATCAGCATCGGCGATTACAAATGTTCGCAGAGGCCTGACGAACCCATTTTGCTCCGCATGACGCGAACACCATGTATGCCCGGGCTGTCGGAACGCGATCAACATAAAGTAGGGCGCGGGGAATTGCTCACGACTTCATTCGAAACCTTTGAGCGCAATATCCGAGACCAGTTGTCGCGTGTCTTGTCGGCCGGCGGGTTCGATCCGGCACGCGACATCGAGGCTATCACCGTCAATCGCTGGCCCCACGGTTATGCCTATGAATACAATCCGCTCTGGGATCCGGATTGGCCGGAAGGCCAGAGGCCCTGCGACATTGCCAGGAGGCGATTCGGGCGCATCGCCATCGCCAACTCCGACGCTGCCGCCGCAGCCTACACCGACCAGGCCATCGATCAAGCCTATCGAGCCGTCCGGGAACTCGCCTAGCTTTTCCTTCGGATTTGAAATTTTCGCTTGACATCAGGGGTTCGCTTCTCTAAGGTTGCACAACTATAGTAAGGTTCGGTTTTCGCTCTGTGCCGCAGCGAGATGTCGAAGCGATGCCCGGGGAATCGCTCAGGGGTGATGCGGTTCAATGCACAAGCTTTGTTGTACCCAATGCGCGTTTCTCGTTGTTTCCAAACACGCCGTGTCTTCTTGGCCTGCGCGGATTTCTCGCTGTTCGGTCAGATGTCCTTGGCTCGCCAAGTTATGACCCTGACGATTTCTTCGAATTGTCTGAAAAGAATAGGGAGGACCTTTCATGAACGT
>QHYH01000169.1 GCA_003223215.1 Acidobacteriota bacterium | reverse complement strand
GGCCGTTGCAGCTTATTACTACCGAAACCGCGCCCGAATGCGCTATGACTCTTATCTCCGTGAAGGCTACCCCATCGCCAGCGGCTCGGTCGAAGGAGCCTGCAAAAACCTAGTCAAAGACAGGATGGAACGTTCCGGAATGCGCTGGACCCTACCCATGGCCGAGGCAGTGTTACGGCTGCGGGCAGTTTACCTCTCGGAGCATTTCGAGCAGTACTGGCCCTTCCATGTTGATCAAGACCAGAAGCGCCTCTTTCAGTCTGTGAAGTGGCGGAAGCTCGTTGCCAAAAAGTAGCCACACCCAAATCTTTTAATAAAGGAGGCGGTTGCCGAGAGCTGAGTTCCCGTATATACTGTGAGTATGTCCTCTCCAGGCCATTCGCACCAGAACGCGCCGAGCACGTGTTGTATCTGTTGCCGAGAAGCGTCCTCTGGCCGGGGGAGACTCGTAATCTAGAAACAAAGATTTGAGCCGAGTCGTAATCGCACCCACCGCCAGAGATGCTGGCAGGTGGGTTTTGTTTTTCTAGTGTGTTTTGTTGTTCGTTAAGGAAAGCGCATCTTGGATTTATGACTCTTATGTATCGACGGCACTACTTAGCAGCTTTCTCCTCAGCGAATAGGCACGTCCGCTGTTGTTGTTGATCCCTCCTTGTCTGTCTCTTTCGGGAAATCGGAGTACGTCCTGACACCTGTCACGGAAAAAAATCTAACGGAGTGTAAAAATGAGTGCTCACAAGGCAGCCGCTTATCAGGTTGGAAAGTTCATCGCCCACGCGGTACTCGCCGTTTTAGTCAGCACCGCGGTTCCCTTGCGCCTTGCGGCTCAGGACAACGCTTCGCTGTGGGGCTCGGTGAAGGACCCGAGCGGTGCCGGCATTGCCGGAGCAACCGTCAAAATCAAAAACCTCGAAACTGGCGCGGAACGCGACCTTTTGACGGATGAAGACGGCCGGTTTAGCGCCCCATCCCTTGTTGTGGGCCGGTATCAAGTCGCGGCCTTCAAAACGGGATTTCGCGGAGGCGCCAGGACGGCCGTGACTCTCGTCGTAGGCCAACGAGAGGAAGTAGATCTGGCGCTTCAAATCGGAGAGGTGCACCAAAGCGTGGAGGTTTCGGCCTATTCCACGATAGTGGCCGTCACAAACGAGGACGTTTCCGGGTTGGTTGGAGAACGGGAGGTGAAGGACCTTCCGCTCGACGGACGAAGCTACGACCAGTTGCTCACGCTCAACCCCGGAATTGTGAATTACGCCTCACAACGTGCTGGCGGCATTGGAACCTCCAACTCGGTTCTCGGGAACATGTTTGCTGCGTCTGGCAGGCGCCCCCAGGAAAATCTCTATCTCCTGAACGGAGTGGAATTCACGAGCGCCTCTGAAATTAATAACACGCCAGGCGGCGTGAGCGGGCAGCTCCTCGGAGTGGATGCCATCCGCGAATTCAGCGTGGTGAAGGATACCTACGGCGCAGCATACGGAAAACGTCCAGGCGCGCAAGTGAGTATTGTCACCGCTGGAGGCACCAATCAGCTGCACGGCAGTGCCTACGAATTCTTGCGCAACAGCGCACTCGATGCTCGAAACTTTTTCGATCACGGGACGATTCCACAATTTCAGCGCAACGTGTTTGGCGGCTCGCTGGGCGGGCCTATCAAAAAGGACAAAAGCTTCCTCTTCGCAAACTACGAAGGCTTCCGCCAGCATCTTGGCTTGAGTGATCTCACGCTTGTGCCGGACGGCAATTCGCGAGCCAGCGCAGTCCCGAGCATCGAGCCTTTGCTGGCTTTGTGGCCCGTGGCCAACGGTCCGGAGCTGTTGGCCTCGACCGGGACGGCCAGCGGAATTGCCGAAGCGTTTTCCAACCCCTTGCAAAAGATTCAGGAAGACTTTGGCACCGCGCGCTTTGATCAGACCTTTTCCCAAATGGATTCTTTGTCAAGCGTTTACACCGTAGATGACAGCTCCGGTCACTCACCAACGACGAATCCAAATAGCTTTGTCGACTTAACCTTGCGAGAGCAGGTAGCAAGCGCAAGCGAAACCCACATTTTCTCTCCTCAGTTCGCCAACCATGCGACTTTGGGCTTCTCTCGCGGAGCGTTTTATTTCAACAGCGGAACCACCGTCGCCTTGCCGGCCTGGATCCATGCCGGGCAGCCTGTGGGTGCCGTCGTAGTAGGCGGCGGTACGACGCTCAACGGGGCCTCTCAGATTACCAACGGGGGCACGAACGCGGGGAGCAATCTGACGGCGGTTCGCAATTTGTACTCCGTGTCCGATCAGCTCACGTGGACTCACGGAGTCCACCTGTTGAACTTCGGAGCATGGCTTCAGCGCGTCCAGGCCAACGACGCACTGGTGCAAGACCAATACGGCCAGATTTCTTTCTCGAACTTGCAGACCTTCCTGAAGGGCACGGTGAGCACATACACCTACGCGCCATCTTTCACACCGTTGTCGTGGCGATCCACGGAGGGAGCCGCCTTTGCCGAGGATACGATCCGAATCAAGCCCTCGCTTGAGGTGCGACTTGGCTTTCGTGGAGAATTCACCAACGGATGGAATGAAGCGAACGGACGAGCCTCCAACTACGCCTTTGATGCGAACGGCGTGATTCTCACCGAGCGCGTTGTTGGCAGCTCCGTCTTCACCGTGAACCACGCAAGATTTCTGCCGTCGCCTCGTGTGGGATTAGCCTGGTCTCCCTTTGGACAGAAAAGGACCGTGATTCACGCGGGCTTTGGCTTGTATTATGCGCTCCTCGACAACCTCAGTTATCGCCTGGACCAAAACAGCCCTTACAACACGGTTTTTGCGGTCAAGAACATTCCATTTTCAAGCATCGGTCCAAACGCCACGTACTCCGGAGCAAAAGTGCTCCCAAGCGGGGTTCAGCCTGACCTGAAGACGCCCACCGTCGAATCCTGGAGCTTCAAGATCGAGCAGCAGCTTTCACCGGCCACTTCCCTGGGCGTCAGCTACGTTGGCTCGCATGGATATCACGAACTGCTTTCCGTTGATGCGAACTTGCCTGTACCAACGATTTGTCCCGCCTCTCCTTGCCCTGCGGGTTACCCCGCGGGGGCGTATTACAATCCACCGAACGCGCCGCTCGCTAACGACACCTTCTGGAACACCACGGATTGGTTTTCGGAAGGCATAAGTTCCTATCACGGGCTCGAGGTTGATTTAAATCGCCGGGTCGGGCACGGTTTGCAGTTCCGCGGCGTTTACACGTTTTCGAAAGCTCTTGATGATGGGGACAGCATGAATACCAGTGTCGCAACGAATTCGCCGGCCTATGTTGCGAATCCCTTGCAACAGAAATCCGATTATGGCCGCGCGTCGTTCGACTTGCGGCACGCTGCGGTCATTAACGCGACCTATGACCTTCCTTTTGGGCGGCATGACGGGTCCGGGAGCCACTGGGCCAATAAGCTCTTCGGAGACTGGCAATTGAGTGGAATCGAAACTGTGCAGTCGGGGCTTCCTTTTACTCCGCAACTGTCTTACAACCCCTCGAACGACGGTGACACACGCAATCCGGTCCGGCCTTCGTTGAACCCCAATTTTACAGGTCCCGTGATTCTGGGAGGGCCCGGCTTGTACTTTAATCCCAGTGCGTTTATCCAGCCACTTGCTGGGACTTATGGCAACGCGGGGAGAAACGTCTTGACGGGTCCCAGTCTGGTTGAGACAGACTTGTCTCTGGCCAAGAAACTGACATTTGCCGAACGGCTGAACCTGCAATTCCGCGCCGAGTTCTTCAACATTTTCAATCATACGAACTTCAACACGCCAAATCCCGTGGTGTTTACCGCCGCGACGGGCGGACCTTCGCCCACAGCCGGTGTGATCACATCGACCTCAACAACTTCGCGACAGATTCAACTGGGATTGAAATTCCTGTGGTAGCCGGCGGGCAATCCTCCCTTCACGAATAAAGAATTTGTGCGTCGTCGAATTGAAGGAGACCTGGTGGATGGATGCCAGCGTGAATCGCTATTGGAATTGCTATGGAAATCCCTCGCGTTCGAGGACTAAGTCCTATGAACCACGTGGGCGGTTTGATGACTATCGGGGCTTGATCGCGTGGTCGCGCTACCCTACACATCGGGCAGGGACGCCAATGCGGATCGGCGCTTGTCATGACTTGCCGTTGAACAACATCAGCCTCTCAACCATCACCGCCTTCACCTCGCGCACGACCTCGGGCAGTACCTTGTACGGCGCTACGGACCCGACCTCTTCTTGAGCGGCTGCTCGAGTCCTCTCCTCCACGCCACGCGCAATTCTGTGTTGATGTGGATCATGGCGATCCCGGCCTCAATCGCCTCGCGGAAGTCCTGGTTGGCAACCTGGTTCGCAAAGAGGCGAACTCTTTTCTAGGTTCGTGTGACGTGACACCTTTGCTGTACTTGACCAAACGGTGTAGGCCAAATTGCGGGTCCACCTCGACGAACAGATGGACGTGGTCGGGCAGAATCCCCAGGGCTATGACCTCGGCTCGCTACCTCGCAGCAGTCTTATGTATCAACCCGAGCAATCGTTTCTCCACGCCGCCGGCGAGAAAACTTTGCGGCGGCACTTGGGGCACCAAAGAACGTGATATTTGCCACTGTAAGTTATTTGACCTGTATACTAGCATCATTCGGAAAGTATACATCTTCGCTTTTTGTTTGTTAATAGTCTCCTAGTACACTTATATCCCCATACCTGAAGGCAGAGGCTCTACGGCTCAGATGCGGTAGAATTGTACTCGCGCGCCTCTTGGAGAGAAGTTCGCTCGACGGGAACGTGGCTATGCCTTCCACTGAAAAACTCGACACCCACCAGAAAGCGCTTACCCTGAACCTCGATCCATCGACCTTCGGTTCTTTCGCCGAAATCGGCGCCGGACAGGAAGTCGCGCGCTGGTTCCTTGTCGTGGGCGGCGCCTCCGGCACCGTCGCCAAAAGTATCTCGGCATACGACAAGGAAGTCAGCGACGATCTCTACGGCTCCGGTTCGCGCTATGTTTCCAGGCAACGGCTTGAAGCCATGCTGGATAACGAGTGGGCTCAGCTGCTTACCCAATTAGAAAAGACTCGCGGATCGCAGACTCGCTTCTTTTCCTTTGTGGATACGGTCTCCGCGCGTAACTATGCCGGAACCAACGACCCCCATGGCTGGATTGGTCTGCGGTTTCAGTTGCAGCCTGGCGGTCCAACCAACGATATTCTGCTGCACATTAACCTGCGGGATTCCTCGAATGTCCTTCAGCAGGAAGCCATCGGTATTTTGGGCGTCAATCTTATCCACGCCGCGTTCTATCAACTAGGGACGAAGGAATCGTTTTTCGCCGGCCTGGCACAAGACGTCCCTAGAGAACGAATCGAAATCGACTTCGTTGATTTTCGCGGCCCTGCGTTTGCCAGCTGGGATCGCTCCACACTCTTGGCCTACCTCGTGCACGCAGGACTCGCCGAGGCGGTGTTCTTCAGCTCTACAGGTGCCGCTGTTCCCCCCACTGAAGCCCTGTACAAGAAAGCCGTTGTGCTCGCGCCAGGATACTTCGGCCACGTGGATCCCGCTCATGGGCGGATTCATACTCAAATGCTGGCGGCCGCCCTCGAGGAGCTTCGCAAGGAACTGGGCGAAACCGGCTCCCAAGCGATGGGCGTCTTCTGCCTGTCGGCGGCTCCGCTTTGGCCCGAAGACTCAGCCCCAGAAGTCCCCGACCTGATGCGTCGTATTGGTGCACTTCTCGCACAACACGGCGAGGTGCTCCTATTTCGGCAACGCGAGCTTTATTCCATGACGGCGCTCGTGAATCGCCACACCAAAGCACCGGTGCGCTTCGTCGTAGGTCTTTCGCTTTTGATCCGAGCCTTGGATGATTCCTACTTCAATTTAGAAGGCAGGCGTCTCGAAGCTCTCTCTCTTCTCTTCGCGCAGAACGTGCGCATCTACGCCTATCCCATGACTACGGTGGATTTGCGGGAATCGATCGGGAGTTTTTCGGCCACTGCTTTGGAATGGAGCGAAACGAACGGCTGGGTCTCCGCCAAACAACTGCGTATCGCGCCTCCTCTCGGCCACCTCTATGCTTATCTTCTCGCAAGCGATTTCCTCGTCCCCATGCAAATTCCCGCAGCCCTTGCCGCCGAAGCTTGATCCTCGTTGTGATGCCCAATTCTTTCGCAGCCGGCCATCCGCTCTCTGGTGGTAACAAAACGACGGGTCTCAGTCATCATTCCTTATTCCATTCCTTCGCGCTTTGCGCTTCCGCTGCCGAGCCGCGTATGCTGCAACCTTCAGGCGATTCCCGCATAGTTGCATGCTGCACCAGCGTCCATCGACACGAAACTTTTGGAAGAAGGGCGACCGCGCCTACTTGGCTGAATAGTCGGACATTCTTCGAAGTGGGCTGTGCACACGGGTCTCATCTTCAGATGGCGCCACAGTGGCGAAGAAAGTGGAAAAACTTCGATCTCGTGTGGACAGCGGATCGGCGATCTACACATAGGCACCTGACGTCAGAAACCGCCGGTTCGGTAAATCAACGGAACAGTCGGCATATTTCCTTTCAATGGTTTCACGGAAACATCGAGTTTCGCATAATTCTTATCTGTTTTCCTCGCGAAAACCTCCAAGCACTTGCTACGTTGTTGGCGAAGAGAGATCATCCTCCAGCAATTACGACGTCACGTTGCCCATCGCCCTTCGGCGCTGGATACACCTTGCTCGAGGGATGAAAATGTTTGCGAAGAAACTAACAACAGGAACGATCTGGCCCACGACCTGAACCGCGGACGAAACACGGGCGATCTACACGGGCCGACGCCTTTGCTATGGTGCGCGTTCGTCTTTCTGCGGTGAACGCAAGAGTGGGCTCGACACGCCAGCCGGTTTAGTCTGGCTAAATCACTCCTTTAAATTTTTCGGATTGACACGCTTTGGAACATGTTTCTACCGTCGGCAAACTGATTTCTATTCAGCGAATCGATACCAACTATCCAGCAAGTTGCTGGTGTCGAGGCAAGTACGGGGTTTGCGGCAAACATACCGGCGGGGGGAGCCGGGCAGTCGGGGTGCGGCTTAGCCGCAAGTAAGGGTGGGGCCGGAGTTGAGGTTTCGGCTGGTCCTCGAAAGGGAAGCAAACATGAAGAAGAACGTCTTTATCGCTATTTTCGCTGTTTTAATCCTCCCTCGCTTCACCAACGCCCAAGGTCTGGGCAGCATAACCGGAAGAGTGACGGACCCCGGCGGCGCCGCAGTGGGTGGAGCGCAAGTGACCGCCACACAGGAAGGGACGGGATTTGCGCGGTCGGCGGTAACGGAGACGGACGGGTTGTACGTGATTCCCTCGCTAAACCCGGCGATCTACACGCTTACGGTCGAGGCAAAAGGCTTCAGCACGGCGAAGCAGATTGCAATCACCCTCCTGGCGGACCAGACGCTGACGGTGAACGTGGCGCTGAAGCTGGGCTCGACGACTGAGACGGTGACCGTTCTGAGCGATGCGCTTCAGGTGGACACGTCCACATCCACGCTCAAGCAGGTGATCGAGGAGCAGCGGATTGCCGATCTGCCGCTGAATGGGCGAAACGCGGCGCAACTGACGCTGCTGGTGGCAGGCGCGGTGAACTCGCCGAACGGCGGAGCGGACCAGGGCGCAACAAAGACCTTCCCCGGGGCGGTCACGTTTTCCGCGAACGGTTCGCGGCAGAACACGATCAGCTACCAGCTCGACGGCGGCAACTACGTGGATGAGTACACGAACGTCAATCAGCCTTTCCCGTTCCCGGATGCCCTGCAAGAATTTAGCGTGCAGACCACCAACTACAGTGCCGAATACGGCTCAAACGCAGGCGGCGTAGTAAATGTCATCACGAAGTCGGGAACAAACAAGTTTCACGGAGACGCTTTCGAGTTCAACCGCAATCCCGCGTTCAATGCGCAGAATTTTTTTGCAACGCCGACGACGCCGGACCGCATTAAGCGTAACCAGTTTGGCGGAACACTGGGCGGCCCGATCATTCACGACAAGACATTCGTTTTCGGCGGCTACCAGCGCACGGAATTCCGAAACCTCGTCCTAGGCAGCCAGAAGGTGGTCGGACAAACCGACATCACGAATTTCCTGAGTGCGAAGACCGCGGCGTGCCCAACGTGCGGCGCACCGACGACAGCGGCGACGGGCCCGGCCGGAGTAATCGATCCCGCAGTTGCCACCCTGTTGGGGATCGATCCGAATACCGGGGCTGCACTGTCTTCTCCGAAGTTCAGCCTCGCTGGCAGTATTCCGGCGGGATCGAATCCAACGGTGCCGTTCTCGCGGCCGGACACTGAGAGTTTTGATTCCGCGATGGGGCGGCTAGACCATTCATTCAGCCAGACGGACAAGCTCACCGGGCGCTACGAGTTTGACCGCTTCATCAAGGCAGCGGTATTCAATCCCTTGCTGCTAATCTCTTACAGTGACGCCACGTTTGCGATTACCGCGCAAAACTTCCTGGCTCATGAAACTCACCTTTTTTCGCCGGGGCTTGTGAACGATTTTCGGTTCAGTTACTCGCGAGAAGTGTCCCACCGCGGTCCAGGGAACAACGCAACGGATGTGACCGCGTTCGGTGTCAGCATTCCGTTTCAGCCAAAGCCTGCCGGCATCCAGGGCGTCGGTGTGCAGGGAGGCTTTTCTTTCGGTGACAACCCGCCGGCGTTTTTCACGCGCAATAACTACACCTGGGCCGATGACGTGAGTTGGGAGATCGGCAAACACGACTTCCACTTCGGCGGCTCGTTCGAGCGCAGCTCCGTGGATTTGAACAATCTGTTCAACCAGCCGGGCATCTTTGGATTCGCAACGCAAGACAACTACCTTTTCGGCGGTGCTTCGTTTGCGACGTATCAGCTTTTTTTGGGCGGCATTTTGTCCGATGGAGCCGGCGTGGGCAACGGGTTTGCCCTACAGCAGGGTGCGGGTGAGTTCAAGAACAACCGGGCGAACTTCGTGGGCATATACGCGCAGGACAACTATCGTGTCACCCGCCGCCTCACTCTCAATCTCGGCTTGCGGTACGAGCCGGCGTTTCCTTGGAGCGACACTGGAAACCGATGGGCGCAGGTGAATCTTGCAGCGATGGCCGCCGGGACGCGGTCCCGAGTTTATCCGAACGCACCTCCTGGCGTTTTCTTCTCGTCGCAAAACGGTATTCCCAGCGACGGCGGAATGCCCAAGAATGCGCTGTACACGAACTGGAAAGGCTTCGCTCCGAGGCTGGGTTTCGCCTACGACGTATTTGGCAACGGCAACACGAGCGTGCGCGGTGGGGCCGGAATTTTCTACGACACGCGTGTGATGGGTATGTTGAGCAACCGGTTCGTGGATGAATGGCCATTCAGCCCGCAGTTTATTTTGTCAACGGCGGGCAGCAGCGCGCCGACGGCCGCCTCAGCGCCCGGGTCGCTCAGCGATCCTCTTTGCACCAACCCGGGAACGCAGACGGCACTCAATTGCAGCGGAGCGCAGGCAGCGAACTATCCGACGTTCCCGAGTCCATTTCCAGCGCCGACAAACTTTGCCTACATTCCGCCATTCAATGAAATCGCAGTTAGCTACGATCCGAGCGGTCAGTATCATGTGCCGACGACCTACGAATGGAACCTGACGATCGAGCGGCAGCTGCCGGCGAAGACCCTTTTGCGCTTTGCCTATGTAGGTTCGCGCAGCCTGCACATCCTCGAAACCGAATACTACAACCCGTCAAATCCGGGAGGAATTGCGGGGTGCCCAGGGTCAGTGGGATCACCTGGAAAAGCGGGAACGGGTCTGGCCAATTGCACCGTTTTTCTGGGCAGCGGCGGTGCGTTCAAGACGAACACGTTCTCCTCAACCGTGCAGGCCGATATCACGGACATCAACGCCAACTATAACGCACTGCAGACTTCGGTCGAAAAGCGCATGGCGCACGGATTCACATTCCTGGCCAACTATACGTACTCGAAGAGCCTGGATGATCTTCCGTTCGGCGAGGGCGTTTCTGGATTTGACACTGGATACTCGGTGCTGCCATTCAATGATCCGAACCGTCACAGGATGGATTACGGACCCTCGGGCTTCGATCACGCGCATGTATTCACCGGGTCTTACGTGTGGCAATCGCGGAGTTTGCGGAGCTCGAGCACCCTTCTGCGCTACCTGCTGGGCGATTACGAGATTGGCGGAATCATTTCCGCAGCGAGCGGCCGTCCGATCACCGTGCTTCAAGGAACGGAGCTCTCCAGCACGGGAATCGGACAGGATCGCGGCACGTTTGTGGCGGGTCTTGATCCTTATAGCGCGAATTCCTGCGCGGGCGTCACCGCAAAATGCGTGAGCTGGCTGAGCCCTGCGGCATTCCTGTCCACCGCCGCCCTGAAAGCCAACTGCGCGACCTTCGGACCGACCTGCGCTCTGCCGACCTTTGGGAACGTCGGAAAGAATGTGCTGCGGCTGCCGAGAACGGCGGTTTGGGACGTGCAGGTCTCGAAATACTTCCATTTCACGGAGCGCTGGAAGCTGCAGCTTCGCGTCGAGTACTTCAACGTGCTCAACCATCCTAATTTCGCTCCGGAGACCATCAGCACAGGCGCGGTGAACGGCACAGACCAGATCAGCGCGTTCGATAAGCTGAATAATAACAACGCGTTCGGCACTTTCCGCGCCGGTCAGGCGTCAGATCCACGCGTGGCTCAACTCGCGGTCAAGGTGTTCTTCTGAGTTCACCCCCTAGGAAGAACGGGATTCGGAGCGCGCCGCGCACAAGGGCATGCACTGGGCGCCCTTTGCGGCGGTCGTTGCGTCCATCCTAACCAAACTTCTCGTACCGTTGTCGTCAGCGCAACATCCAGCGGTAGACCCGACGGGACCGTCTGCGTTGTCATGCGTCCTGCGGAATTTCGCGCTATGCTACGGCGATTGCCTGCGCATTAGCCACACGGGGAGTGCCCTTTTTATGGAACTTGGGCGCTTACACAATTTTCGTAACGGGAGGCGCTGATGCGGTTCCTGCGACATCGTATCCACGTTATTGGTTTTTCGCTCCTCGCTTGCTTTCTGTTTTCCGTTGAAACTTTCGCGCAAAACGCCCCCGGAGACCTCGAGACCGTATTGGGGGAGCAAATACTCGCGCCCAGTGCCGCTTTGCTGCAGATGAAGTCGTTCATCCTGAGCCGCGTCCCTCCGCCTCCTGTTGCGACGAGCGCGGCGCAATGGACGGAGGAGTCCCAACGCCTGCGCCGGCACTTATTGCAAGATGTTGTGTTTCACGGCTGGCCGCCGGAATGGGTCACGTCCTCGCCAAAATTCGAAGACGTCGGGACGATTGAGACTCACGAAGGATACCGTCTTCGCAAACTGCGCTATGAAGTTGTTCCCGGCTTTCAATCTGTCGCGATTCTCTATGAACCGGAAAAGCTCGAGGGCAAAGTGCCCGCAATTTTAAACGTGAATGGGCACGTCGGCCCGATGGGGAAAGCGGTCGAATACAAACAAAAGCGGTGCATCAATTTCGCGAAGCACGGCATCCTGGCGCTCAACTTGGAATGGTTCGCGTTTGGCGAGCTGCGGGTCGAGGGAAACCAACATTGGTATGGGGCGCATCTGGACTTGGTCGGCGCCAATGCGCTTGGAATTTTTATGCTGGAAATGCGGCGCGGGCTCGATTACCTCTCGGACCATCCGAGTGTGGACCGCAATCGCATCGGCGTTACCGGGCTCTCCGGCGGCGGATGGCAAACGATTTTCCTAAGTGCCCTCGATGAACGCGTAAAAGTTGCCGTGCCCGTCGCGGGCTATTCCTCAGCCACGACTAAGGTGGAAGCCAGACAATACGGCGACTTAGGCGACCTCGAACAAAACGGAACAGATTTTCTCGCAAATGTCGATTACACGCATCTCACCGCGATGATGGCCCCACGCCCCACGCTGCTCATCCACAATGCGGAAGACGATTGCTGCTTTCGTGCGCCGCTGGTGAAGCCGTTGATCTACGACGGCATTCGGCCTTTTTTCAGGCTTTATGGCAAAGAGGATGTCTTCCAGTGGCACGAGAACCGCGACCCTGGGACCCATAACTATCAGCTCGATAATCGCGAGCATGCCTATCGTTTCTTTAGCCAGCAATTCGGCATGCCGACCGTTGAGAAGGAAATTCCCGCGGGCCAGGAGATCAAAGCTTATGAAGAACTCGTTGTCGGGCTCCCGAAAGACAATCTGACGATTCTCGATCTCGCGCGCAAGATCGCCAGCGCAGCAAGGCGCTCACCCATTCCGTCAGGTTCCACCGCCAGGTCGGCCTGGGCGAATTCGGAACGACAGAAACTAAATTCCGTTGTTCGCTGCAAGCCGGTGCGTTTGGCGCGGATCTGGACTCTGGCCAATACCAAGAACAAAGGGCTTGAGACGCTTTCCTATTTGTTCGAAATGGACAATGGTTTAGCCGCCAGCGGCGTTTGGGTGAAAGGAATCGATGCTCCTCGGGACGCTCCCGTTACCCTCGTGCTTGACGATCAGGGCCGCAAGGCCGCAGCGGCGGATGTGTCCGCCCGCGTGAATCGTGACGAGCAGGTTTTGGCTCTCGACCTCACTTTCTTTGGCGACACCTGGAAGGACCTCGAGCCATTTTCCTATGTGCAGATTCTGGATGGAGAAGGCGAGCGTGCAGTTGGAATTCAGGCGGCTCAACTCATCGAGATTGCTGAGTGGCTTCGAAAACGTACCGGCGCACAGAAGGTACGTCTGGAATCCAGGGGTATCCGCACGGAAGCAATCGCGCTGGTTGTGGCGGCGCTTCAGCCAGACGTTTTTTCCGATGTGGTCGTCCACGAAGGCATGGCCAGTCTGGATTATGCGCTGCAGGTTCCGGTCACGTTTCAAAATGCGCCAGAGCTGTTCTGTCTCGACCTGTACAAAGAGTTCGACATGGATCGCCTCGCAGCGATGGCCGCTCCTGCCAAGGTCGGATTCGACAATATGCTGAAGACGCCGCAACACTAAACAAGTCACAGACGTTTTCCGGCACGCGGTTGCTCGAGAATCGCCGGACATTACGTGGTGTAGGTCGCCAAGTAAATTCGCGGCCGGAGCACATGCTTTTCCGGCGGTTCGAACCTAACGGTAGCCTGGTTCGTGCGTCTATACGATATCCAGCAACGCATGGTCCGGGAGCGTTTATGACCCTCGCCAACACAATCGCATCTTCGTTGCCCGTCGCCGGTTTGCTGATCTGCGCGACGCTGGCGATTCCGTCGTCCCCGGACTCCTCTCGATCGAGAAAGGTGCCGTTAAACCCTTCCAAGGATTCTGCCATTGCATCGCTGGAAAGAGACATTCCCAGCTTGATGGAACAAGCCACTCTGCCAGGGCTTTCGGCCGCCCTGGTCCGCAACGGCCAAACCTACTGGCTGCACGGATTCGGCGTCATGAACGCGACATCGAGTGAGGCGGTTACGCCGGATACGGTCTTTGAAGCCGCCTCACTGAGCAAGCCGGTCTTTGCGTACGGGGTGCTCAAGCTCGTTGATCAAGGCAAACTGTCGCTCGATACTCCGCTTACGTCGTACCTTTCTAAACCCTACATCGAAGGCGATGACCGACTCGCGAAAATTACCGCTCGCTTCGTGCTGAGTCATCGCACCGGCTTTCCCAACTGGCGGGGCGACGGCAACTCGCTCACAATCCGCTTCACGCCAGGGGAGCGCTTCAGCTATTCCGGAGAAGGCTTCGTGTACCTGCAACGCGCTGTCGAGCAGATTACCGGCAAGCCATTGAATGACTTCATGACCGAGGCAGTCTTTATACCGCTGGGAATGGCGAGCAGCAGTTACACCTGGCGCCCTGATTTCGACCGACGCGCTGCGACCGGCCACGATGCCGACGCACAACCGGCGGACAAGCGCAAGCCAAAGGAAGCAAACGCCGCTGCCAGCCTGCATACCACCGCCCGTGACTACGCCCTTTTTCTCTCCGCAGTGCTGACCGGCACAGGCTTGAAGCCGGCAACGCTTGGCGAAATGGAAACGCCGCAGGTCGCCCTTGATCTGTCGTGCACCAATTGCACGGACCGCGTCCCGCGGGAACTCTCGAGAAATCTGTTCTGGGGACTCGGCTGGGGCATCGAACGCACAGAGAAAGGTGTTTCGCTGTGGCACTGGGGCGACAACGGCGCATTCAAGTGCTTTGTCGCCGCGAAGCTCAAAGACAAAACAGCAATCGTGATGTTCACGAACAGCGAGAATGGCTTGGCCATCGCCAAGCCAATCGTGCATGACGCCATCGGCGGCCAGCAACTGGCCTTCACCTGGATCAAATACGATAGCTACGACTCGGTCGCAATGCGCTTCGCGAGGGCGGTCCGCCTGAAGGGCGCCTCACAAGCCATCGCTGATCTTGCCGGCCTGCTAAAATCCGATGCCATCTCCGAGAGCTCCGTCAATTCCCTGGGCTACGGCTTGCTGTCGCACAAGCAAACTGCCGACGCGATACGCATTTTTCAGCTGAACGTCGAGTTGTACCCGGATTCGGCAAACACGTACGATAGCCTCGGCGAAGCCTACATGGCCGCGGGAGACAAGGCCCAAGCCGTCAAGAACTACGAGAAATCCCTCTCGCTCAATCCGCAAAATACGAACGCGACCGCCATGCTCAAGAGACTGCGCGAAATGTAAGGAATACCGCTGCCGAGAGAAGCAGGCCTGCAGGGTGTTTGTGAGAATTCGGTTAACAGCCATCGACGTTATTTAGTCAAATCTTGCTGGATGACGGGCTAGACCGAGGGAGTCAGCAAGTTCTGATGAAAAGTGACGAACCCACCTCTCCTTCGTTATTCACGTTTTATTCGCAACTTGCTACGCTTCGCCGCGTCTCGCGTGACATTCTTGTGACAGCGCGTTCCAATACCCGGCCGGAGGGCCGATCACATCGTCACATAGTTCATGTCCAGAGCTTCGTGCGGGCGTTCGTTGTTATAGATATCGATAAAACATTGGCATCGAACGCATAAAGCCGGGTCAGTGTGAGATGCATGAGCTCATGACGGCCATTCTGGTTTTGGGTAATTGTGACTAGCACGCCGATGATGATGCAAACGGCAGGTCTCATAACCATCTAAAATGCTGACGGTTTTCCCCCACAGAGTTGAATCGCGTGCTTGAAAGCTTGCACGAAACGTCTGGCGTTATCTCCGTTATCAAAGACAAGTTCCACCCGCGTGTGTTTGTTCCTTTCTTCGGCCTTCCCACCCAGCAGAGTAAAGGATTCCGTGACCCTTTTTTCGCTATTTGTTGTTTCCACGACTAAGGCATTCTCGAAGGGATTGTCTTTCACCGAAGCTACGCTATTGGGGTCAAGGTCTTTCAGCGAAAAGTGGTAGGTGTGGGTGCCGACATCTTTAAAGTTCACAGCAACTGACCACCTTATCGTAGCGAGACAACCGTGACTATCGAAAGTGGTCACATCATGACGCGGCTCGCAGCCTGGGGTACCCAGCTTACAAGATCCTTTATCAGTGTTTCTCTGCCCAGTGAACTGGCTTCCGTGATCAGCCACAAAATTGTCCATCCACACCAAAGTATCTTCCAAACTGGCGGGTTGTTGGGTTTGAGCGGTCACGCTTACAATGACCATGAGGACCAACATTTTTCGCATGGAATTGACTCCGATGCGGGCAAGCGTATCGTGGGAAGGCTACGCTTTCAATCGCTACTTTTCGGATGGTTGCGGAGAACCCCGCCTGGGTGCCCCACGGATTCATGGCGAGCTGCTCATGCTCGGTTTCAAGGTATCCGAGAGAGCCATATCGTGTTGGATGCGCCGCGCCCTGAGAGACTCTAGGCCGGCCAAGCGTTGGCTCACTCTTCTGCACGATCATCGGGAAGCCATCGCCGCAATGGACTTCTTCACCGTTCCGACACTCACGATCAAAGTCTGTTTGACGTGCGAATGTAGAGTTGGGACGGGCTCGGATTAAGGGACAAGATGTCATGTCAGTGTTGCAGACAACGCTAGAGAATCCGTCAGTCATCCGACAGGGAAAGTTCTTCTATCGTTTGGACTGGTTCGATTGCGTGTTTTATAGCTTCGTGACGCTGACTTCGCTAGGTTATGGCGACATTGTCCCGATGACGGCGCAAGCTTGGTCACTTTCTATTCTCGAAGCAGTCAGCGGCATCATGTATGTTGCCGTTCGCATCGCTCGTCTCGTGGGCCTCCCCTCCGCTGGGAAGTCCCAAGCGAATCCCGAGGCCGCTAGCCTCAATATCAATTCAGAAAGAATTAAGAAGCGAACTATATGAATCAGACTTCGCTCGCTCAAAACCAAGCTCGTGACGTGCAGACAACTTCTTGTTGTATCGTCGGTGGTGGACCCGCCGGCGCCATGCTTGCTCTTCTTCTCGCGCGCCGCGGCGTTCCCGTGACTCTCCTCGAAATGCACAGAGATTTCGACCGCGACTTTCGTGGTGACACTGTTCACCCTTCCATCTTAGAAGTCCTCGACCAGATCGGGCTCGCGAGCAAACTGCTCGAGATTCCTCACAGCAAAGTCACCGGCCCCACGCTTCAATTTGCAAACGGTCCTTTTCGCCCTTTCGATCTCGGCCGCCTCAAGACGCGCTTTCCCTACATTGCAATGATTCCCCAGGTTCGCTTTCTGGAATTCATCACTCGCGAGGCCGCGAAGTATCCAGAATTCAAATTGGTCATGCACGCCCAGGTGCAGCGCCTGACCGAAGAAAATGGAATCGTCGTCGGCGTGGGCTATCTCGGCGACGATGGCTTGGAGCACGAGCTTCGTGCCAAATTGACGGTTGGTACCGATGGGCGCTTTTCAGTCGTGCGCCGGCGCGCCGGCTTTGAACCTATCAAAACCGCCCCTCCAATGGATGTCCTCTGGTTTCGCCTGCCGAAGCTTCCTGGCGAGCCCGAGGTTATCGGTGGGGCGTTTGGCGGTATCGGCGGCGGGCGAATTTTTATCGTGCTTGAACGCAACGATCATTGGCAGGCTGGCTTGGTCTTTCCGAAGGGCCAGTATCAGCTGGTGCGCGCGCAGGGCGTGGAAGCTATTCGCAAAAGCATGGTCGAGACCGAACCTCGTTTTGCGAAACATGCTGAATCGCTGACGGATTGGCAGCAGTTCACCTTGCTTTCCGTCGAATCCAGCCGCTGCCCCCTTTGGCACAAGCCTGGTGTCCTCATCATCGGCGACGCTGCGCATGTGATGTCTCCTGTCGGGGGCGTAGGAATTAATTACGCTGTCCAGGATGCTGTCGTTGCCGCAAACGTCCTGGCAGGTCCGCTGAAGTCCGGGACCATCTCTGAAGCCCATCTGGCTGAAGTGCAACGCCAGCGCGAGTGGCCCACGCGCGTCATCCAGCGCATGCAATCCACGATGCAAGACCGCCTCATGGTCCGCGCTCTTCAATCAACGCGCCCCGCCAATGTGCCCTGGCAATTCAAGCTGCTTTTCAAGATTCCTTTCTTGCGCGATATTCCATCCCGCCTAATCGCCTTCGGCCCGCGCCGGGTCCGTCTCCAGGAAGCTTAGAGGCAACGTGCACGGGTGCGACTTCCACAGGGCAGACCTTCGAAGCATGAAAACCATTGGACTGATTGGGGCATGAGTTGAGAATCCTCAACGCTGTACTACGGGCTAGTCACAATGAAGAGACCAAGCGTCGCCTCGGCGGGCCTCATAACGATCCGAGCCTGAGAGAGAGTCTTTGCTATGAGCCCGTCCATCAGGCTCACATTGATCGAGCCTTTCTTTAAAAGATTTTGGCTGATGCCACAAACGAGGGAAGCACCCACTTCAGAACGCCCGCGGCATATAGGTCGAAAAAGTTACGTCTTGGACGACACCTGCGGAAACTTGATTCAGATAGTGCAGGCGTAGGCTTGCAAAGCAATCATCGAGGCGCCCGCACCAATTTCATTGACAGCGGCACGGCTGTCAAAGCTAACATGGCTCGCACACCAAATCGAGACACTCCATCGGAGCGCTTTGCATGGATACCGCATATCTGCTCGTCACTATCCTCTTCGCGGCCATGGCGGCGTTCTCGGCAGTCGCCAAGATTCGCCGAGACGCGAAGGTAGTTCATGTGATCCAGGAAGTGGTCGGGGTACCGCTGCGGTTCTTCCCGCTCCTAGCGGCTTGTGAGCTTGCCGGTGCGCTGGGCCTCGTTCTTGGCATCTGGTCGCCATGGGTGGGCGTCGCGGCAGGCATTGGTCTCGTGATCTACTTTGTTGGCGCAGTCGCATCGCATCTGCGCGTAGGCGATGTCAAAGGCATGGGGCCCGCCGTGTTCATGCTGATAGCTGCGGGAGGAGCGCTTGCGCTGCGCGTGGTAACAAACAGAACGGGCACGTAACGGTAAGTTCGTCCAAGCTTCGCGCCCTTGAACACTCGACAAAAAAGGGGACGTTTCTAATGAGGACGAAGGCGACATTTCTGTCGAGCTCGGCAATGCTTGCTGTTGTGCCGAGTTGCCAGCATTATGGGGGCAGATGAAACGATTGCTACCGCTTGCTCGCATCCTTTGCGCGATAACGGTCCTCCTGCTGGTGGATGCCGATCTTCTTGCCCACGGGCCAGCGCCGGGCAAGGTCTATGTCGTTCTCTGGTTCGACACCGAGGACTACATCCTGCCGGAGAGCGATGACGCGGCCAAACGCCTGGCGGCGTTCCTGACCGAGCAGGGCATTCAGGCGACATTTAAGGTCGTTGGCGAAAAAGCGCGCACGCTTGAGCGCCGCCATCGCACAGACGTGATTGCCGCGCTGCAAAAACATGCCATCGGCTACCACTCCAACACGCACAGCCAGCATCCGACTCCGGCGGAATACGAGTCGCTGTTGGATTGGGAAACGGGAGCAGCTGAGTTTACGCGGCGCGAGCGCCCCGGCTTTGACGATGTCCAACGCATCTTCAAACAGAAGCCGTGCTGCTACGGGCAGCCTGGCAGCTCGTGGGCGCCACAGGCGTTTCCTTCGCTCGCCAGTTGGGATGTAGGCTTGTACCTTGACGAGGCAGAGCACGTT
Source organism: Acidobacteriota bacterium (assembly GCA_003223215.1). Lineage (GTDB taxonomy): Bacteria > Acidobacteriota > Terriglobia > Acidiferrales > UBA7541 > Acidiferrum. The sequence goes on along the minus strand of QHYH01000169.1, from coordinate 13,694 downwards.
GGACTGAATGGCCAGCCCTTCTACTACGGCGGGCTCCTAAATATTTTCAACACTAAAGAGGGACCGCAACTCCGGCCCAATGGCGACTGGACCAACATCGAAGAAAGCAAGACCAAGTTTCGCCAGTTCTACCAGCAGATGACCAGTAACGGCGGGGGGCTGATCAGCCTTTACTTTCATCCGTGCGAGTTCATCCATAGCCAGTTCTGGGACATGAATTTTGCCCGCGGCGCCAATCCCACGCGCGAGCAATGGCAAATCTATCCGCTACGGCCGCCGGATTCGCGTGAGCGAGCATTCGGCTACTTTGAACAATTGATTCGTTACATGAAGTCATTTCCTCAGGTCCAGTTCATCACCGGCCCGCAGGCCATGCGCCTGTACGCGGACGGCGCGCGCGAACACAGGTTCAGCGCGAGCGAAATCGCCGACGTCGCAAGCCAAGTGGAATCGGAAGTCAACTTCCAGGTCCTCGGGGCGTACACGCTTTCGCCCGCAGAAATCATGACCCTGGTTGCTGAGCGAATGACTGCGCAGCCGAGCGCGGATACGGGGGTGGTTCTTCCTTTCACCATCTACGGACCAAGTCTGCCCTCGCCGCAAATGACCGAGGCGGTCGAAGTGACCTGGTCACAGTTCGAGCGCAGCGTGTATGACCTGCACGGCTTCATTCAGCATAACCACCAAATTCCCAATGCCGTCTGGTTGGGTAGTCAAAATGTACCGCCGGAGGCCTTTCTCGTCGCCATGGCGAAGATCGCGAGGAAGGGCGCGAATGGCGGGGCGCCTCCGGAAAGAGTGATGGTCGCGCCGGCACGGCTCGCCACCGAAAAGTACGTCGCTGTGGATTCGCTGGAGATCTGGTCGTGGCCGATCTTCCCGCCGGGATTTCATTCCGAACATCTGCTGGAGCTGGCACGCTTGCAGGCGTGGACCCTCAAACCTGCGAAGCGGAGCGAGTAGTCCTAAATCTTCCGGAGCAATTTCCGTGGACGCATCAGAACACCATTAGGCAGGAGCGCCACCGGGGTCGCAGCGTCCAGAAAAAATGATCCCTGCCACGTACCTCTTCTCGCCAACCATCCTCCGACGCCTCCGACCGCAAAGGGAAACGGCGGGAGCTGCAGTTCGACTAAAAATGTGATATTTAAGCAAGAGAGCATACCGAGTTGAACTGTACCCTTTGCGAGACTCGTAAGGAGAAGCGCTTCTGCCCAGCGCTTCATGCCCGCATTTGTGCCACGTGTTGCGGCACGCACCGCGAAGTGTTCCTAGATTGTCCCAGCGACTGCTTGTACTTGAAGCAAGCGCGCGAATATGCTCGCTTCCGACCTGAGCTGCTCGAGGACGAACGTTGGTTTGCGCAGGTCCAAGTCGAGGATGATTTCCTGGACGCCCATCCCCTTTTACTGGAGGATTTGGCGGAAAGAATTTGCAAAAGCGCCTTGGGGAACAGCTCTCTCCGGGATCGAGATGTGATCGAGGCCCTCGTCGCGCTTGTCCGCAGTTTCGAGACGCGAGCCAACTCCGGCTTGCATTATGAACCGACTGGTCCCAGCTTGGCTCAGCAAGCCTTGATACAGGAATTGCGTGAAGTGATTGCGGATTACGATCAAGAAGGCCAGGAGACAGGCGACCCTCATCTGCAGGACAGCGACGCTTTGAAGGTACTGGTTTTCGTCTTGCGGCTGGCCTTAGACCGAAGCTCCGGCCGCCCGCTCTCGCGCGGGTTCTTGGAGTTCCTGCGCACGGAGTTCATGAAAGACGAGAACAACACCCAGTCCCGCATCATCCTGCCGTAAATCGCAGCCCGCTGTTCCCAAAGGACGCGATCAAGATGGCCTCAGCTTCACCATGTCGCGGCTCCGCCATCACGATTCGCTATGAGAGCGGCTACCTGGCCGATGCAGACAGGCCGTACTCGCCTGCGGAATCTCTCTCTTCTTGATGAGTATTCCCAATGCTCAAGCCGGCTGATGGTCCCGGGTGGCTTCGCCACCGAGGATGCTCAGTGGTGGAAGCTTGTGGGGGTGCGACAAACAGCGACATTTGCGACAGCATGCGGGTCACTCCTTGTCGCTTGCGGTGCTGTTTAGTTCCTGGGCTGTAACAAATGGGCAGCGCCGCGAGCGATGGGCGGAAAACTAGGGCTGCTTGTAAATTTTTGAAATCTCCTGGAGCAAAGCCGCAGCTTCTTTGGTGATCGCTGGGTTTTTGCTTTCTCCCTTCGCTTTCAGCGCAGCGAAAATGGCTTGATCGGCGGCGGTCGGTTCTAGTTTAGCCTTTGCATTCCCCGCTTTATCATCCGGAGTCGTACTCGGCGGCGGAGGAGGAGCGGGGAGCTTTCCTCGGCTTGAAGCCGCCTTTGACAACCCGGAAGACTTACTCGCCATGGCGTTTCGTGGATTTTCCAGAACGGGTTTATATATTTTGGAGATAGCGAAGACTGCTGCTCTGGAAACTCGCTCGTCGTCGGTGGAACTCAGCAAGCGTCCTAACTCGGCCTTTGAGTCCTCATCAGCGCTTCCTTGCAAAGCCAGAGCGATTGCGGCGGTCACGGTGGCCGACTTTTCCAGACCCGAATTAGAGTAAGCAATGATTACGTCTTTGCGTCCCAGCTTTGCCAGTGCTCGGATGATTTCGACTCTAACGGCCGCGTTCGTCTCCAGCCCGGAAAAGAGCACCTTCTTCATGACCTCGGCGCTGCTCTGGTCATTCAGATCGCCGAGGAGTTTCGCAGCCCGAAACCTGGTTAGCGCGTCTTTGTCGTCATACTGTTGAAGAAGCTTCTGCAAAGGATCGCGTGCTTGTTGAGGATGCTTCGCGAGGAATTCAGCGGCCTTTTCATAGGTGGAAGCATCTTTGCTTTTCAGGCCGGCCAAAGCATCCTGCAGTTTGTCTGCTCCGAGGAGCAGCGCAGGAACAGCGAGCAGGCCCAGCAACCGAATCCGGAGACTTACTCGCATTTTACGGCCCCTTGGCGCCCCGGCGAGTTCTCCGGAACCCAGACGGCATTGACGATCATACTCCTTCCGACGCGTGCACCGGAGTTGAAGGGTTTCGCCAATAGCGTCAGCGTCAGCGACTTGCCCCCGTCGCTCGGCTGGAGTTGCGTCTCAATTTTCTTGGACCTGCCGCCGGGTGGCGTCCCCTCTTCTGAAGTACAAGAGGCGATCCTCCAGCCGTCTTGGGGAGCCTGCAACGCGATCGAATAATCCTGCCCGCCGAGTTGATTAATATGAGTGCCCCATAACCTTTGGAAGAAAAACAATAGCGGTACGGTGTCCAGCGGTCCGCTCCGGCTGCCAGCAAAGATTTTGTAGCGGGTCTGAAGTGAGGATGGCTCGTTTTTGGTGATGTGCGCCGAAATTAGGATTGCTGGCGCATGCATCTCACTGCGGAAGCCAGTTGTTTTGACTTCTCCGCTCTTTGTCGCACTTTCATGGCCACAATCAAAATCCCATCTTCCGACGACCACTGTTTCATCTCCAAGTTGTGGAGCCATTTCCGGAGCGAAGAAGCCGGAGTCCCACTCGACCTCAATGATCCTGCCGATTTCGGGATTTTGCACGTACAAGTCTTGGACCTCGGACCAATCTGCAAAATTGGGATCGTTGGCCGGCGCAGCGAATTGTTCAAAGCCGCCGCTTCCCACAAGGAGGACGTTCCAATCCCTATATCGATGGGTTCCCCAAAAATCTGATCCTGCGAATTGACTCGCTGCGGACCAACCGTGAATGAGCCGCATCGGGGCAACATGCTGGGATTGGTTCTTTTCAACATCTTTCCATTCACCGAAGAGCACACCTGCAGGTGGGCACAAATTGAGCGACCGATCGATGTCATCCTGGGAATAGTTTGGTGAAAACGCCCAAGTCTGCCCGTTGTTCAAATCTGGCGCGTTCCACACGATCATTTCTCTGGAGCCGCCCGCGGTTTCGGTAGCCGGACCGACCACCCCATTGCGGAGCTGCGGCCCCTTGAGGGAGGCGGCGACCCGACCAGGATAAGGGGCACAGCCTGAAACTGTGAAGCAATAGCACAGACAAAGCGCAGGCAATATTGCTCTTGCGTTCATAGTTTGAGTCTCTGACGGGTAATACGGACCGGGATGTCAATAATCGTACGCCTAGGCGAAATCCTTGCGGTAGAAGAATCATCGTCTAATCATTCATTAGGTCATTACAAGTTTATTACGGAGAGTCACTACAAGTAGATAATGTCGCGTAATCACAAGTCAATTGCGCTGGATAGGTGCAAGTATATATTGCTTCATGGATCTAAGCTATTTTTTATCAACCAATTGCAGGCACTACGACGCGGCCATTCTGGCCATCAGTGTTTTCGCCTTTGTCACTCTTCGCGTGCGGCTAGAAACGCGTCGTGCCGGGATGCGAGCGCTCGATGCGGAGCCAGGCAAATCACCTTTCGCCTCTCCGAGGGTCGGAACCCAGCGAACCTTTTACGGTGCGGTCACAGCGCCGCGCGCGAACAAGTCGGACCATCACAAGTGTGAGATCGTCCGAGGGCAAGAGTTGCTGGGTCATCCGCGATGATTCTTGAGTCTCCGGCTTCCGTTGCTCATCTTCTGGGCCACGTGCAAGACCAGGCTCCGGTCCTCATCGCTCAGCCGACTCAGGGCGCTCCTAATCTTCCTAAACATTCGTAAGCCCCTGCCCCGTGAAGCCCAATCATCAGTATGCTTTTGTTCTGAGGTTCGAAGTGCGGTTGGGACTTGGGGCGGTTCGTCTCCGTCATAGAAGAGTTGGTACAGGGGAACTTCTAAAGCCCGCGCCCACTTCTCTAGCGTTCCTATTGCCGGAACAGTATGGTCGTTTTCCACTCTGGAAACATAACAACGAAGCAGCCCGGTACGTTTCTCGATATCTCCTTGTGAGAGATGCTTCGCTTCTCTTACGTCTCGCAATCGACCACCGATGATCATGCACCCTTCCCCCTTCGGTTCAGTGAAACCACTTGAAAAACGGCTAGTCGGAGGGACTCCTTCATGAGCCGGTAGCTTTATAAAGCACCAACCTTCAAGAGGACCACGAGCAGATTAACGGGATAGCCGTCTCGGGGTACAGACAGAAGCGGCGCAGCATAATGGCTGGCAAACCAATTACGAGCCGGACGGCGGACGAGAGGTGTGGGCCCTCGAATGACAAAAAACCTCGCGTCGGAATGAAGACACGCTGTATCGGATAAGAAGGGCTGGCAAAACGCGCGAAAGGGACCCGGATGGTACAGTATCGTATGGACGGGGAGCGCGAAGATCAACGGACGCCTCTGAGTGAAGACTATCTCCGAGAGCACACCGTAGGCGAGTTGAGATCGTTGTCTGGTCCGATTTGCGTTGTCGACTACGATCCTGAGTGGCCACAGTCGTTTGAGCGGGAAGCCGAGAGAATCCGGAAAAGCCTTGGCGGCCGCGCGTTGCGCTTAGAACACGTTGGATCCACCTCAGTTCCGGAGCTGCCCGCAAAGCCGATCATCGACATAGTTCTCGTGGTGGCAGAGTCGGACGACGAAGGCAGGTACGTTCCGGCCCTGGAGGCAGCTGGTTATTGCCTGCGTGTCCGCGAACCAGACTGGTATGGCCATCGGCTGCTCAAAGGGCCAGGGAACAGTGCAAATCTACACGTGTTCTCATCCGGATGCCCCGAAATAGAGCTGATGGTGAGGTTCCGCGACTGGTTGCGTACGAACAAGGATGATCGCGAGCGGTACGCCCGGACCAAACGGGCTTTGGCAGAGCGGGAGTGGAAATACACTCAGAACTATGCTGATGCCAAGACCGCGGTGATCGCAGAAATCATGTCGAGAGCACTGCGCGCCGCCACCACATGAGCGTGAGAAGTCGACTCGGGACGCCTGCGGCGAGTTTATCCTCGAACAAAGGGGTACTCTTCCTTTATCGGATTAGCGAAGAGTTGGCGACCACAGATTCAAAGATAGATCGACCATGAATTGGAACCTGCTGGAGCCAGTTAAAGTACTTCAGACCCCGTGGGGAATCAGCTCGTGCTCATGGGTCTAACTGACATATGACTGTCAGAACTGCCAGATAACAGGCAAGCTCCCGCGCTCGAAAATCAAAGAACGAGTCGCTTGTTATTCAGGCGAACCCAGCGGGCGTACCAGTCGGCCGGGCCTGCCGTTGAAGGAGAACGATTCAATTCCGTCTTAAGCCCAACGCTTGTAAATCGAAAAACGGAGGAAGGCATGAGCACAACAAGCAAAAGATCTCTGGATAGCCAGTTGCTGGGTCGCCGAACTTTTCTCGGGGCCGCGCTCGGGACGTGTGTCGGCACTCCTCTTGCCCGCTTATCCTTGGTTCAACTCGCAGCGAGCCGAAGCGGCTCGCTGACAAAAGAGCGACGTGACAGCATGAGTCCGGCACAAGTTATCGAAGAATTAAAGAAAGGCAACGAGCGCTTCCGCACAGGGAAAATGACCCCACGGGATTATCTCGCCGAGAAACGCGCTAGTGCGGCTGGCCAATATCCGGCGGCGGTGATACTTGGATGTGTCGATTCGCGAGTGCCCGCGGAGATTATATTCGATACAGGCATCGGTGATGCCTTCATTGGTCGGGTCGCGGGCAACGTCGTGAACGACGACATGCTGGGCAGCATGGAATTTGCTTGCGCGGTTTCTGGCGCCAAGGTCGTCCTGGTTTTAGGGCATACTGCCTGCGGCGCCGTGAAGGGCGCGATAGATGATGTGGTGCTCGGCAATCTTACCGGACTGCTCGCGCGAATCAAACCGGCGATACCGGCGACAGAATTTGATGGGGAGAAGTCGAGCAAGAATGCGCCTTATGTTGATGCTGTTGCGCGGGCGAGTGTGGTGCTCGGACTTGGCGAGATTCGTCGGCGGAGTCCGATACTGGAAGACCTGGAGAAGAAGGGGACCATCAAAATCACAGGCGCGATGTACGACCTGTCCAGTGGAATGGTGAACTTTGTCGTGTAGTTCACAGCTCAGGCTGTTTCGATTCTAGGTTGACCACCATGATCTTCAGCGCGGGCGATTTGTATCCACAGCGAACATGCGCAAGGCTCAATTACGCAACGACCCGGAGCACATCGCCAATCTGCCGAGATGATCCCGGATTGGCCTTGAGGCGAGCAGCGTAAGACAGAGGGCTGAGCCGAAAATGAAGGAAACTGCGCAGCCCTGGCAAAACAGCTTGAACCACCCAGCCTTCGAGGCCTCGCCAGAAAGTTACGAAGCTCACTCAACAAAGCCTGGAAACCTTCGGCCTCAGTCCTTGCGAGGTTGAGTTTCCGCGGGCCCTGTTTTTCAATGATCCCGAGCGAAACGAGTTGGAGTTGAGCTGTAACCCCGCGCAACGGTTCGAATCGTCAACCCCACTCGAGCGAGATGTGGAAACACTGGAGTTCAGCCGGGCTTCTTTCCAAGAGACTTGATGAAACACACGAGTTCCCAACGTTGCGGCTCAGGTAATTTTGACCAGTCAGGCATGCCGCGGCGGACAACGCCGTTGCTCAGAATCCAAAAGATCGCCCCTGGCTCGGCCGTCTGAACTTCCTGTGCGCGAAGGCTAGGCCCCCGTCTGGCGCCCTCAGCCGATCTTCCATGGCATTCCTGGCAGTGCTGCTCGAAAAGCGCGCGTCCGGCTGCGATGGCCTCCGGGTCGCTCTCGAGCGGATTTCGCTTTGCGCGGGCTTTCGCGGGAGCCTGAGCAATCTCATCATAGGCAGTATCGCGTTTGGCAGGCTGGTTTGAATGATCTTGTGCTCCCGCCCGTGGCGCGATCTCTGAGAAAACGAAAAGAATCAAAATCGGTAAGAGAAGCTTCATGGGCGCCTCCCAAACAACTTACCGATCATCGGACCGAAGCCGGAGATTTCTCGAGAAACTCCCCAACGAAGGAGGAAGCGATGGCTGTTGTCGTTCAGACCGAAACCCGGGGAGATTCGCAAAGCCCAATCCGAAGGCAGATTCCAAACCAGGACGGGCGCAAGATAGTGGGAAGTGTTGTGAAGGCCAAAGCTGTGGCGATCACCGAGGCCACCATACATCTCGACCCCCGCAGTGAAGTTCTGCGGACAGAGGGAGCAGCGTTTTGCGCGGGCCTTGAGAGCCAGAGGGCGGCTCACGCCGATGGCGTAGCCAAACTCCCAGGGCTCGTTTGAGAGATTCTTTGCGGCGATCGTATTTTGCGAGATATTCCAGCCTTTGAAGGTGCCGGAAAGAATAAGCTTCGTTTCGATTTCGTGCTTGTGTTCCTTGCGCAAGGTGCCGTTGGAAGGGGCAAAATCGCCCTCAATGTCGTGGCCTTCAACTTCCTTTAGGATTTTTTCGGTACCCTTAATATTCTCGTACTCGACGTACAGGACAGGGTTGATGAAGTGTTCGCGCTTCAGCGGCCGCACGCGATTCTCCCAGCGAATCCCCGTAAATATCGTGCTGTCGCCAAAGGTTGTCTGCCCGTCAAGATAAAACTCCGTCGTCCACCAGGCCTTCACGCCATACGCGAACTCCGCCCAATAGGCGTGGAAGTCGTTTCCGCCGCGCTGTGTGCCAAACGTGGAGGAATACTCGATTTCCAAGTTGCCTGGTTCCTCTAGATAGTGGTCATAGGTCACAAAGTAGGGGCTTTCCTGGGCCCGGCTGGCGGGCGCCGAAAATGCCGCGCATCCAACCACCGTGACAACGATGAGAAAGGTCTTCGGAAGGGGCACGAAAGCGGGCTTCTCCTTGCAAGTGAATTGCAACTGCTAATTCAGACTAATTCAGTCCGATTTGCTCGGCAAGCTCTATTTTCAACACTCTCCGCTTCTCATCCAATCGATTGGTACTTCGGGTGAATCCGGTTGGATTTGATGACCTTACGACGCTTGAGATTGGCTATTCCGTCGCTGGTTGGACGCTTTAGTGGTATTGCAGGCGCGCGGCCCGGTCGATGTAAGACACTCCCCAGAGCTGCAACCGCTCGACGAGGGCGGCCCCTACCCCCGCCTCACGAAACTTTGCTGCTGCCTCCCAAACATTTCCTCCGCTGATGTCCCCGTAACCTGCCGATGGCGTGTACGACTCATGCAGCCCTCCCTGGACGGGCAGATACTGCGCCACGGGGTACTGCAGGTTCTTGTCCATCCAAGCAGACAGCAACGCATTGGTTAGCGCCCGTCGCACCTCGCCCGGCAAGGGCGCAAAAATCGGCGCCCAAACGGAACTGATCATGATTCGCGGATCGACGTTACGTTCGGGCCGCCAGCCCTCCCGGAGGTTGTTGGGACCCAGGTGCGGATCGCTCGATTGCCACGCCTTGATTACGGCGACCAGCAGCCGTGTCGGCTCTGCCTGGTGCGTCTGGGTATAAAGGTCACGGAAGCGCCCTATGACATATACCCAATCCACCGGGCTGCGATCCCGGTGCTGGTGATTGCCGGCATTCAGAATGATCTCCAACTCATACCAAGCCGCTATGAAATATTCATTGGTCAAAGCGCTGCCGCCAACCCCGGCCGGCCCATCCGGTATGTGCGCTTCCGAAGGTGCCGTATCTTCCGGGATAGTGTTGCACCACGTGCGCAAATCCGCGTTGGCCCCGAGCAGTTCGCGCCCGCGTCCTTCCAGCCCAAACTCCTGCATCATCTCCCACGTTTTGACCAGCTGCCAAAGCTGTGTCGAGTAGACCTGATTAGTTAGGTCCGGCGACCACGGCGCTTTCGCTCCGGCGACCCCTCGCAGGAGAGCCTGGCGTGCTCGAGACCATTGCGCAAAGCCCTGTACCACGCCCTGAACCTTGCCCTTCGGCGCTGCCGCCAAGAGTCCGCGGAGCGACTGCTTCCTGCCTACCTGGTAGTTGCTTTCCGCGCTCGTTCCGCCGTCATAGCGTCCCGCGAATTCGCTGCTTGTAAACGCTTTTCCCCAGGCATCTTTCGGGTGGATGCGCGGCAACCACTCGCTCCAATCGGGCAGTTGCAGAGCAATGGGAATCTCGCGGGGGCTGAGATTGCCGTCGGGGTGAAAGAGGCTCGGCTTAATCTGACCCGGCAGTTCATCCAGCCCCGGAACATCGGCCCGCAGAGTTGATTCCGTCTTGCTCGCCGCTGCCCCACGCTGGCTTATCAGATAGGGCATGGCATCCGCATCCCGCCCCACGACCCAATGCAACCCGGCACCGGCTGCCCAGGTCGAGATGGCCTGTTCGTCCAACCCGGGTCCCGGTTGATAAGGCGGATTCCAAGGCCGGCCTGGATTGGGCACCGGCAAACTCCGTATGTAGCTTGCGACCAGTTCGCCCTGCAGCTCGCTCAAACCGTGGAACATGGACCGCGTCACAATGCTCCGGTTTGAGAAGTTAAAGTATTTCAGGTCCCTGCCATCTTGTGCGTGGCAATCCGCACACCGCGCCTCAATCCGCGGGCTATTCGGCAGGCTGCTGGCCACCAGCGGCGCGTGCTGCCAGAGTTCCTTTCCCGCGACGATCGAGGCGGTGTCGCCGAGGGGTGCCTTCCACGATTCCGGGTCATCCTCCACAAACTCCTGCGGCGGGAGCACCTTCCCTCCCTCTCCGTTCAGGAAGTTCCACGCCAAAACGCGATAGCCGCTGGCCAGCCCATCGGTTCCGTTGAAGCGGAAGCGGGTGGTGTTTGCCCCAGCGACGACTGTGCCCTTCGGCAGGGCCACGGTCATCACCAGCGTTGCGAACCCTCCGCCGATTCCGCCGTAGCTTTTCCCGGGCTCGCTGACGGTCACGGTCTCGTTGTTGAGTGGTATCCAGGAGCTCTGGTGGACTTGCACGCTGGCCTCGCTCGCATAGTGCAAACCATGTGTCTCGAGCCAAAGAAATCGCACCGAATCGCTCTGTGCTTCATCCAACGTGACAGTCCGGCTCGCCGTAGTACCATCGGCGCCCAAAACCTCGATGGGTAAAGACACACGTTCTCGCGCCGTCTCCCCCTCCCGAGACCCGCTCGGAATCGTCAACGCAGCGAGAAGCAGTCGAACCACCCACTCTTTCCACATCTTCTTGTCCCTAGCCTCTACCCACAAGAATACTCACAACGATACTTCTTTGTCAGGCGCGGAAATCGTCAAGGCGGCCAAGATCACGGGAAACGCCGACAGGTTCCGGCATCAAGCAATGATTTAGAACCTGCGCGTTTTACCTGCTGCTCACTCCCAATCAGAGCAAGCTTAGCCAAGCCCGGGAAGAGGCGATCGAGTCGATCTTAGTTAGCCGCAAATACCGTCCGGGTTTTTCGATAGGAAGGCCAGAGCAGTAAGCTCAGGAGAATGGTTGCGGGGGCAGATTTAAACTGACGACGTTCGGGTTTTGAGCCGCACGTGCCGCTTCGCGGCTTTATTGGGACTCGATGATGGTCCGCAGCCGCCGGACTGCTTTCGGAATCTCCTCTGGCGCAGTGCTTCCAAATCCCAAGATGAGCCCTTGGCGAAGAGCCTTCTCAAGATAGCAACTCGAAAGAGGCCAGAGCCAAAGGTCGCGGCGCGCCGCTTGTTTGGACACGGACCGGTCGCGCACCCCTTTCGGAAGCGCCGCAACGAGTTGCATGCCGGCTTCCGCCCCCAGAACTTCGACACTTGTCCCGAACTCCCTTCGCAGAGACTCAACGAGTACGTTCCTACGTTCGCTGTAGATTGGGCGTGTTCTTCGGATGTGACGCGCAAAATGACCCTCGCCGATGAAATCGTGAAGCACTGCCTGATAGAGATGCGGCGGATAAACATCCATCGCTTCCCGGGCCGCAAGGAATCGGTCCACGAGGTCAGCAGGAATCACGATGTAACCGAGACGCAGGGAAGGGAACAGGGTCTTGCTGAACGTTCCGATATAGATAACGCGTGAATGGCGATCCAGTCCCTGGAGAGACGCAATGGGCATGCTCTCGTATCGATACTCGTTGTCATAATCGTCTTCGATGATCCAGGAACCCGAGCTACAGGCCCAATCCAGTAATTGGAGGCGCCGGGATGCGCTCATTGTGACGCCAAGGGGAAACTGATGGGAGGGCGTAACAAAAACTGCGCGCGCTCTTCGAGAACGCTTTATGGCTGCGGCGACGCCCAAGCCCTCCTCATCTACAGCAACAGGCACGAGCCGGCAACCGGCCATGGTGAAGACGTGCCGCGCTAACCAGTAACCCGGTTCTTCGATCCACACTTTGTCCCCCGGATCGAGCAGGACGCGGGCGCACAGATCCAGAGCCTGCTGAGAACCGCTCACGATCATGATCTGACCGGCATCGCAGCGCACCGCACGCGTGGTTCTCAGGTAGACGGCAACCGTATCGCGAAAGCTCTCGGAACCCATCGGGTCGCCATAATGAAGCGACGTGACGCGGATGTTGCGAACGTGGCGGTTCACGAGACCTGACCATACTTGGAAGGGAAAATGCTCGAACGCCAGTTGGCCGACAATGAAGGCTCCCCATTTATTTGTCCAGGGCGCGGGTTTGTAAGAAGGAAGAAGCGCCGATCGCCTCGAAACCAAGCGACGCCCAGGTCGGAACGCTTGCGCAATGTGGTTACCACGGTCGAGCGACAGCCTTTGGTCGGGCAGAGAACTCGAAACGAATGTTCCTGAGCCGGATCGCGCCTCAAAATAACCCTCGGCAAGAAGCTGGGAATAGGCGCCGAGCACCGGAATGCGCGATATGCGCAACTCCACGGCGAGGGCGCGGCTGGATGGAACTCTTTGGCCTGCGCGCAGGTTGCGGCCGACAATGGCGGCGCAAAAGGCTTCGTAGACTTGCTTGTGCAGAGGTTTGCTGCTTCTCCGGTCGACGGCAATCACCGGAGAGAATCCGCTCGCTACCTTTCTCATCCGAGGAATATAGTGGTTATAACGACATGCCGGCAAGTGGTCATTGTGTCCGACCACTTTCTCGGTCGAAATTACCGCAGCCGGGCAAAGGTGCAGCTGCTTCCACCGTGGCAGTTTGGGTTTTACCCCGGGAAGCCAGTCATCGCGTTCGGGAAGGGACTTGCCCCACCCTTTGGACGTTGAAAGTCAAATCCTGCGGAGCCCCCAACCCCACCCGTCAGTGCGGTGGTGGCTGGGGGTTCCGGGTTTTTCGCCTTTGATCTACCAACGATGAAATTCCCCTTAGGCTGTCTTGCCCAACCGGTCGCAGCCTTCCTGATTCCAGGGAAAGCGTTTTGGCCTTACTTTGCCGGAGCCGTGATTTTGATCATCGGATTAGTGAGAATTGTCCGGGCAAAGGCATTGGAGGCACGCGGGATCAACAAGGCCGTGGCTTTGGGCCCGGTGTTTTTTGCGATTCCCATGGCCGTGTTTGGGGCAGACCACTTTATCGCTCCCCGTTTCGTCGCCACAATCGTGCCCTCCTGGATTCCCTGGCATTTGTTTTGGGTCTACTTGGTTGGCGTTGCTCTGATCGCGTCCGCGCTGAGTATCGTCACGAAGAGGCACTCCGTTTTGGCCGCGACGCTCTTGAGTGCCGTGCTTTTTTCCTTTGTCCTGCTCATATCCGTGCCGAACTTGGTCGCAAGCCCTGGCGACCGGTTCGTGCTCGCAGTGCTCTTGCGGGATTCCTCCTTCAGCGGAGGCGCGTTGGCGTGTGCTCTGGCTCGAGCGACGGACTGGCCTAAACGCAGGTTAAACAGCATGACCATAGTCGTGCGTTACGTGATGGGGGTTGCCTCGCTCGTATTCGGAATTGAGCATTTTC
>QHYH01000168.1 GCA_003223215.1 Acidobacteriota bacterium | reverse complement strand
TCCTGTGGCAGCGGCAACGTCAAAGCGACCGAGGCCAGCAGATTGGGAGAGCACGGAGACAGCTGAAACAATGAGGACTCGAGCGCCAGGCAGTTCTCACGAAAACTGTTGTTTTATGGGGCAATTTCGCAAATTTATGACCATCCAACCGATTTTTGACGCCACGGAAACCACGTGTTTGAGGAAACCATCGCCTATAACGGCATACGCCTCCAGTACGACAACGGCAAATCCATCCGCTACTGGCCGAGAGGTGAGACTGTCACGGCCAACACATTCGATTTCCTGGGCGTTCCGCCGCTCCTCGGGCGCACCCTCTCGCCTGATGATGGCCGCCTGGATGCTCCGCCAGTGTTCGTGATGAACTACCACGTCTGGCAATCGGAATTCGGCGGCGATCCAAACATTCTCAACAAAATTTTCATTCTCAACGGCAAGCCCACAACTCTGGTCGGAATCATGCCTTCGCGGTTCAACGCGTTTAGGGCCAACTTCTGGCTGCCAATGAGTGACGGACGGAGCGACGCTTCAGTTATGGGACGCCTTAAGCCGGGTGTGAACGTGCAGGCCGCAGGAGCCGATCTTGATGCCATTGCGCACCGCTACCAGAAGGCCAATCCTGGCGGACCATTTCCACTCCCGGAAAAATTCGCGATTGTGCCGCAAACTCTACTCGACAGTCTTATCGGGGGATTCAAGAAAACAATATATGGCTTGCTCGCCGCTGTCCTGCTTTTGCTACTAATCGCCTGTGCCAATGTTGCGAACCTCTTGTTGGCACGTGCGACCGCGCGCGAAAGAGAAATGGCCATGCGCTCCACACTGGGTGCCTCCCGCGCTCGCCTTATCCAACAATTGTTTACAGAGAGCTTTGTGCTTGCTGCCGCTGCCTCAATCGCTGGCTGTGCATTGGCGTATTTTGCTTTGAAAATTGTCGTGGCGCTCATCCCTGCTGGAACACTCCCAGACGAAACCCTAATTCACATGAGTGTGCCAGTTCTTTTGTTAGCACTGGGCATAACGCTTCTGACGACGATCCTGTGCGGTCTTGCCCCGGCTCTCCACACGATGCGCGGCAACTTGCAGCCGCGGCTCACGGGCAGCGGCAAAGGCGTTGGAACGACTTTTCGTCATGGCAAATTGCGGGCCTCTCTGGTGATTGGCGAGGTTGCTCTCTCTATCGTCTTGTTGATGGGCGCTGGCCTCTTGATGCGCAGCTTTCTTGTGCTGACACGCGTGGACCTGGGTTTCGATCCCCAAAACGTTCTCTACTTTCGTCTCTCTCTGCCCAAGGCATATAACACCGATGTCGATGTCACTCGGCAAAAGAAAAATGCCCTCACTCGGCAAATCCTCGACCGGCTTCGTGCTCTTCCCGGCGTGATCTCCGTTTCCGAATCGATTGAGGAACCCCCGCTGCAAGACGAATGGAGCGACACGATCATTCCCGGCAAGCCTCACACGGAACGTTGGCAGACCACACTTGAGTCGGTTAGCGAAGGTTATTTCCAAATGCTCGGCCGGCCTTTGATTCGCGGCGGATTGTTCTCCGAAGACGATGTGAGTGCTGCTCGCCAAGTTATGGTCGTAAATCAGGCTTTTGTTTGCCAGTATTTTCCGAACGAAAACCCGCTCGGCCGACGAATCAAGATGGACGTTCTCGACCGGACCTTTTTGGATGCGCCGCACGACACTTATTTCGAAATCATTGGGGTCGTGCGGGACTACAAGACTCGCAACTTTGACAACCCCGCTTGGGAAGCCCTTCCCCAAGCCTTCATCCCCTATAGCGTTCAGGGATATAGCTGGCGGACTTTCATGGCAAGGACAGCCTCTGACCCAACACTGATTTTGAAAACCGTTGGCCAGGAAGTGCGGGCGATTGATCCAAATGTTGGAATCTCAGCATCAGGAACACTCGAAGGCTCGCTGCGAGAGTTCTACCGCGGACCACAATTTGAAGTTGTCACCTTTGGCTCCTTCGCCAGCATTGGTCTTCTGCTCGTCATAATTGGCATTTCTAGCGTGATGGCCTATAGCGTCTCCCTGCGCACCCACGAAATTGGCATTCGCATGGCGCTGGGAGCACAACAGAGAAGCATTCTTCGGCTCGTGCTTCTCAACGGCCTCCGTCTGGTAGCGGCTGGCATTTTCACCGGGCTTCTCGGGAGCTATGCACTCGTGCGCTTTCTCGCCAGCCAAATTTCCGGTGTTTCAACCACGGATCCATCGACATTTGCTGCCGTGATTTCTATTATCCTGCTCGTCGGCCTAGCCGCCTGTCTGCTGCCCGCCCGCCGCGCGGCGCGAACCGATCCCCTAGTCGCGCTTCGTTATGAGTAATCGTTCCAACCGTGACTGGTTCCGATTGGTCGATGAACAGAGCAATATCCTGGCTTCGCATGACCTGGCAAGTTCTGAGCAATCCAAAACGACGAACCGGCGAGGGTGGGCGCTATACTCTCTTCCGTGAACCATCCGCCGATTCTCCTCGGGACCTCGTCGTTCACGGCCACTGGATGGCAGGGATCGTTCTATCCGAGGGGTTTGCGACCCGCCGACTACCTCAGCTACTACGCGCAGCACTTCGACACTGTGGAGATGTGTTGCGAGAGCACGGCGTCGCTCTCACGCTAATTGATCAAGGCTGGATGCCGCGGCCGTGGGAGATGAAGGACAAATTCGATCTAATAACGTCTAACTTCACTTACGTTCGGTGGTTTGGGGGACCGGAAAGGGATCGAGGAAAAAAGGACAACTTGGGACAAGGTGATTGTTGATCGCCAAGGTGATCTTTCCGAGTGGGTCAGTCTTCACAAGAAGGTTCAAGAGCGGCGAATCATGATTCTGGCATTTGCCAACAATCACTACGCATTTTGGACCGCGGCGCATAAGCGATCTTTTCTCCCTTTACCCTGCTCGACCCGGATGACCATGCGCTTGCTGTCGATCGCGGAAGGGGTGAGCGCAATGGCCTCGGAGATACGAAGGCCGGCGGCGTAGCAGGTGGTCAAGATAGCACGATGTTTCCTGCTCCGGACGCAGTCCAGAAACGCAAGAACTTCCTCGGGGCTCAGTACGATAGGCAGCTTCTGGGGCTTCTTGGGTGCGGGGATGACTTCCTCGAAGCTCCAGCCTTTCTTGAGCGTCACGTTATAGAGGAAGCGCAGGGCGGAAACGGCGATCACGATGGAGCCGGTTGCCAGTTTCTTTTCGTTCGTCAAATAGAGCTGATAGGCGCGGATCTGCTCCGGTCCTAGCAGTTCGGGTGACTGATTGAAGTATCGGGCGAAGAGCGAGACTTGCCGGACGTAAGAGTCTTGGGTGTTCGCGGCAAGGTTCCGGACCTGCAGGTCCTCGATCATGCGCTGCCGAAGAGAAGTCATGGAAATCTCCTTTGCGAGATGGAATAGGCTGCAAACAGCCACGCCATGGTTTCGCAAAGGAGAGGGAACTGAAGCAGCGGCGAGGACAACCTGTCAGGACAAGACGACTGTAGCACTACCCATACTGCGTAGCGGTTTAGTTCAAGGCATATAATGCCGCGTCGCGGATTATGCCGAATCCCCCCATGTCGTCAACACCGTTTCCCCTCCATTCCTGTCTTTCCACGCACACTGATGCTTGATTAAGTCGGCATAATCTCCGACCTAGCCATCGATCACCCGAATCGCGCGACGAAATCCCTGTCCTTGGCCGGTTGGATACGGGCACCAACCCCAGCATGATCTGGATTTGTAACGTTCTGGCTTGGGTTGTGCCTACCCTGATTTTGCAGTGGCCAGCGATCTTTCGACGGGAGACGACACCGAAACAGACCACAAAGGCCCTCCCGTCCGAGCAGAACTTGCAGAATTTCGTTTCTTGAGGAGGACTTCTCAAGAAGTTCTATAAGCTTCCACAAAAGTGGGTACTGGGCTCTGGTTCGCCGTGTTATGAGGAGTTGGTACTGGGATCAATTTACGCGGGATTATGCCGACTTAAATAAAGCATCGCTTGGGCCTCGACAGCCAGCTATGGAGAGGAAAGACGGTTGGCTATGAGACTCAATTCGGCATAATTCGGAAGGCGACATTATACGCCGGACTTGGCCCTTCGACTGTCGAGGTGTTCCGTAGACTCTGGGGTGATGGGGCGGGGCGCAAGCCACACATGCCTCGGCGAGCGGAACCGCACACCTCGCTCTTCGAGTAGAAAGTTAGTTCGGATGATGCAGTGGGACCACTTCTACCGACAGCGGGTTAATGGTCCATTGTGAGTGGCCAGTCAGCGTTGCTACCGAAAAGTGCTGAGGAGGGATTTCATTTCGCGCACGTCAGCCTCGTTTGATAAGTCAACGTAATGATCCGCACCACGCAGCCTGACCACGTGCACAAGAGCGCTTACAATTACAATAGCTCTAGGTTGTCTTCAGTTAGGATCGTAGCGAGCGAATTTTCCACGGAGCCATCAAAGAAAGTTTCGATCATATGACGGAGAGCGGAACGCTGCGCAATCTGACGCGGCACGGTCGGAGCGTAGAGGTACCGCAGCTTCTTCGTTTCGTGTCGTACGAGCCGTTTTTCTTCAAGCACCCGAAGTTGGGCGCGCACGGTCGAATAGTTCCTTCTGTCCGGTAACTTATCGAGAACGTCTGCAACGCTAGCTTTCCCCAACTTGTAAAGAACGGCCATTATTTGGGTTTCGCGACGGCTGAGACCGTTGACTTTTCGTCTTCTTTTTACCATGGGATAGGAGACGCCTTCCTGGTTCAATGAAGCGCTCGGGGACTGTTGGACCAAGTCACTCGATCACGAGCTACAAGCGCGAGTGATAACACATTGGGGTCGGCAGGGTCGAACTGCAGATCATAGTAGGAATCGAGAAACTGCCGCTGGATCTTAAGAGATTTGAGGCCGTCTGCTTGTGACCGGGATAAAAGGTCCTTGATTCTTGTTCCCGAATCAATGAACTTGGTTTTTCCGTTCAACTCTACCTTGACCTGTGGGGTAAGCGTAACGAACCCTTCGAACCCGAAACAGACGGCTCCGTAGATTGCTGCGGTATTTTTGCAATCCTCAGCAAGATGGGCGCGGAGTTCTTTGTCGAGTTCATCTAATTGGCTGGATTTCGTTGCTCCAATGATAGCTGTGGAGCGGGTGTGTTTTTGGGGCACGAGATATGTCTTGAAAAGAAGCCGGAAGTAACGCTCCTGCGGAATGGAACTGATGGCGAGATCTGAGATCTCATCATGTACCCCGTGAACCAGAGATGGCGGTGTGTACTTGGCAGTCCCATTTTGACGGAAGCGAATCCTGCCATCACTGGTCAACTGCAGGTTGAAGTACGCGGTGCTGACCCCAAGGAAAAGCTTGGCGGTGTGCTCTTCCTCTCCTTCTTCAGCGGGTCGGAAATAGGCGTGCTCGACCTTTAAGCGCATCCCAGGCTTGAGGTTCAGTCCACTGTGATCTGCGAGGTAACCGTAATAATTGAATAGGCTGTCGGTTGGCTTCATGGGGAGGCTTTGCAGGATGAAATCACGAATCGAGAGCTTGGTGTCCGGAAAACAACCTGCTTCCTGCAGTTTGTCTAAATCACCCAGAAGTGCGAACAGTGCTGCGATTTCATCCTTGCCATCGGAGCCGAAGCCGCCTTCTAAATCGCCGAGCCATGTCGCTAGGGCTGGCAGTGTAATGTGGACAGAACTGGGGTCGTTATTTGCTTGCTCGACACGGAAATGACCTCTCTCCGCGGAACAATGAACTCCCGAGGGCGCAGGACTGCTCTTGAGCGTTAGTTTAACTAACGCGCACTCATTCTTGCCCTCCGGAATAGGCGGCGTAAGAAGAACGGAATCACCCCTTACAGACTCGAGCCGAAACGGAGCGTAGGGTGGAGCAATGGGCTTCCTTGCCGAGCAACCCGCCAGCACGAAGATGGCAGTGACAGCTGCGGAAGGCACCGTCTTGTAGCGATTCAGTGGCGGCATGAGGAACATTGACGCGTGTGCGTAAGTGGGCTCTCTTAACTCGATAGGCTAGGGGCCGGGATTAAAGGCATATCGCGCGATCAAGCCGTGCGCAGGGCCGTCATTGGGTCGACCCGCGTTGCCCGCTCAGCCGGAATGAAGCTGGCCAGCAAGGCCACGATAAAAAACAGCAGCGCTATTCCTACGAGCGTAGCCGGATCAGTGGCACTTATTTGAAACAGAAAATCCTTCATCAGTCGCGTTAGCGCGAATGTTGCGACGAGGCCGAGCCCAACCCCAAGAAAAGCTAGTGTAAAGGCTTGGCCGAGCACGAGCCCCAGGATGTCCCTCCGCTGTGCCCCCAATGCCCGTCGGATACCTAGTTCTTGCGTTCGTACTGATACAGAGTAGGCAACAAGGCCAAAAATGCCAACGATGGCCAGTAGCAGGGCGAGGATAGCAAACGAACTGACTAGCAGCATTGTTAAGCGCTGCTGCCCTACAGATTCATCGATTACGTCTTCCATCGTATGCACGTCTGAGATGGCCTGGTCGCTATCAATCGCCAGCACTTGGTTGCGAACGACGGTGGCCAGGCTCAGCGGATCGGCCTGAGAGCGCACGGCCAAGTAGACCCTTTGGGGAGGATGGACCACAAACGGTACATAAAATTCGGGCCGAGGTTGGCTGGTCAGCCCACGTTCGTGCACGTCGCCTACTACGCCTACAATCTTCAGCTCGCCGATCATCTTATCGGCACCCTCCCAAATGTGCCGACCAATCAGATCTATGGTTCGTGGATAGTCAGGCCAGAGGAGGCGAGCCAAGCTCTCATTAAGTATCACCACCGGTGGGGCGCCCAAATCGTTGTCCTGTTCGGTAAATTCGCGGCCCTGCCGCAGCGGAATGGCTAAACTCTCGAAATATCCTGGTGTAATGCTCTGCAGTTGTATGTCTGACAGCCCGTAATCCTGGTCGGTGAGTTGGACTCCCTCGACTTTCATTATGTTGGTGTACAAGGGGTTTTTCGTGGGAAGCGAGAGTGCTGCGGAGGCGCTGCGTACGCCGGGAATGGCTGCCAAGCGCCGCATCAATTCCTGGAACAAAGCGTGTTTCTTTACGTCTGTGTCGTATCGTGCGCGGGGTAGAGCGAGTCTTACGGTGAGGAGATTCGATGGTCGAAATCCTGGGTCGACGCTGTGCAGGCGAGCGAAGCTCCTCAGAAGAAGCACCGCACCGATGAGCAACACCGTCGATAGAGCGACTTGTCCTATTACTAGCAGCCCACGACTGCCAAGCAGTTTCCATGCTTCATGGTCTCCCTGAACATTCCCCCGCAATATCCCCGCTACATCAGGCCGCGACACTGAGAGGGACGGGAAAAGCCCGAATAGAACGACAGTCGCGATGGAAAGCGCCAATGTGAATGCGAGGACTATGCTGTCCAGGCGAATCTCTGCGACGCGCGGCAGATGAAGTGCCTCAATGCGGACGATGGAATGCAAACTCCATTTCGCCAAGAAGAGACCACCAATTCCTCCAATGGTCGCAAGTATCAGGCCCTCCGCCAGTAGTTGGGCAAGGAGTCGACCGCGCGTGGCACCTATTGCTGCCCTTACTGCGAACTCACGGGAGCGAGTCGTCGCCCGTGCAAGAGACAGACTAGCCACGTTGGCGCAAGCGATCAGAAGTAAAAACCCCACCGCACTAAACAGCATCCAGAGCATCGGGCGGACATTGGCTACTATTTGATTCCTCAACGGCACTACGTTCATGGTTACACGTGGATCTGCGTCATTGGGATTGGGATGAGCGGTAGCGTAGCGTCGTTGTAGTACATTCATCTCAGCGCGCGCCTGTTCGAAGCTGACTTGCGGCTTCAAGCGGGCGAAACCCTTCAATAAACCTACCGTGCGCCAAGCTCCAGATGGAAGCGCCGACCATTCGGACGGGCGGGTCACCCAAATGTCTACGTCAGCCGTCGGAAAGGCAAAACCCGCTGGCAAGACGCCAATAATTGTGTACGGGACCGCATCAACCGTGGCCGATTTACCGACGACATGTGGATCACCGTTGAATCGGCGCCACCATAACTCGCTGCTGATCATTGCCACAGGATCCCCTCCATGCTTGTCCTCTTCTGGAAGGAAGCTGCGTCCAAGCATGGGCTCCGTGCCTAGAATCGCCAGGAAATTCGCGGAGACGCGAGCAGCATTCACAACCTCAGGCTCACTGCCACCGGAAAGAGTGAAATTCTCTAGCGGTCCGAAGGCTCCCAATTCACTGAAGGACTTAGCGGTGGCTCGCATCTCCTCAAATCGCAGTTCGTTGAATGCTTGATCAATTATGTTGCGATTGGGGACGGTCAGCACGAGACGCACCAGTCGGCCCGGATCACGGTATGGCAACGGCTTCAGGAGCACTGCTCGGATCACTGTAAACATTGCTGTGTTCACGCCGACACCGAGCGCAAGGGTCAGGAAAGCCACGAGCGTGAAGCCCGGATCTTTCCGGAGCATGCGTAAGCCATAGCGCACGTCCTGGGCAACAGTCTCCGCGAGCCATCCAGGCGCTTGTTGACGGCACTCCTCGCGTGTCTGTTCAACCCCTCCGAAAGCGATTGCCGCGTGTCGCCGCGCTTCTTCAGCGGACATCCCTGCGGCTATGTTCGTCTCGATGAGATGTTCGAGGTGAGATCGTAGCTCCTCATCTACATCGGTGGGACCCTTGCGTGCGACCAGAAACCGGAGACGTGTTAGAAATTCGGTGAGCATTCGTGGCCTGTCAGACTCGCTCCAACACGAGGGCTATTGCGTTTGTGAGTCGATTCCAATCTTCCATTTCGGCCTGTAGTTGCTTCTTCCCTGCACGAGTGAGTGAGTAGAACTTTGCGCGACGATTGTTCTCGGAAACACCCCAGTCGGCTTTAATCCAGCCTTTGTATTCCAATCTGTGCAGCGCGGGATATAAGGACCCCTGTCCAATTTGTAGCGCGTCTTTCGATACTTGTTGAATACGTTCGGCGATTCCCCACCCATGCATGGAAGCAAGCGCCAGCGACTTCAAGATCAGCAAGTCGAGCGTCCCTTGCAGAAGATCGGTAGATTGCTTCATCTCTCCCCTCGGCATTCGACAAGAGAATGCCATCGGTTCCTGTCGAGTGTCAAGGGGTAGCTTAGTGTGGCTTTGGGGCATCGTTCGCTGATTATGGCAGTTCGCTCAGGACAGAACGGCAATGCGGTGTTCCTCAAGACGACGCTAATCCCGTATGCACCTTCAGGGAATAAATGGGGAATAAACTCTTGACAACCGTAAGTCGCTGGCATATGAATTTACGTACTGGGGTACAACTCCAAAACCTAACGGACCTAGCGTGTTCCACTGACTCACGGTGTCCGGCAGAAGCACGTTTGGAGGTGTCCTGGAGGAGGGGATATGCCTGCTACTCAGCCGAGCAAAGACCTTCGCCCGCTTTGTCACGAACATCTTCTGGAAATGAGGTTGAATCGGAGCTTCTTGAATAACGGGGATGACGCAACTCAAGCGACCACGTATGGCTGTACGGAGCCCGATTGTCTCGTCCGCTACAACACCCATCGTGGATACTTCATGCTGAGCCAGAACGGAAACGGGGATGAGATGGACATGCTGCCCAAAGTCAGATGTTTCCTTGACGGGATGCCGATGTATCTCGCGGAAATCCATCCGGAAAAGACAAGCTTCCGCCTTTGGACATGCCCGCAATGCGGCGCGAGACGCACGAATGAGGAGGACCTGGTAGGCCTGGCCTCGCAAGAAACTCAGGATCTCGGCGGGGAAAACAAGGCACAGTCCGAACCCACGGGGACCCGCCACATATAATCTTTTCGACTGATTTTTGCGACGAGCTAATGCGGCTTGTCCCATCCAAACCTACAGCAAACTTGCTGCATTTGCTTCCCTGGTCTGCGATTTCAATCATGTGTTCCCACGCCGCACCTAATTCACTTCTATGCAGTGATGGCATACCCATCCTCTGAGCCGGGGCTCAGCGATGGCCCAGAACAGAGGTCTGTCGCACCGTGGGAGAGCACTGCTGTCCGGCTTGGGCAAGTAGTCGTTTTCTATCGGGTCAAGAAACACGGTGATCGTTCCGCGCTCCAGTATTTTGGCAAGCTCGGGAAATACGGCAGGTCGCGGGTGTCCGTCACAGGGCGGCCACTCATGATAGGGTCGCAGCTTCAACTCCGTTGTCGGTTTCATTTCATCCTCCCTCATTCCATCCACCCGCCTTCACTGATGGATGTCGGCCAGAATCCAAAAACAGGCCCTAGCGGTTCGCCCGGCTCCGGCATCTTTTTTAATCGACCCTCGCATTCCGGGCATTTTAGCGCGCTGCGCAATACTGGCCATCCCAGCGACAGCATGAAGGACTTATCTTGTGGGTGCGAGAGAAAATTGGCCGATCGATCTCTGGCTGGCGCTCTTACGGCGCTTGGGCTTATGCCCCTGGCGGCGCCGAAGACACTTACCTGCTAGACGACGCGCCCCGCTTCTTGGCTAATGCGGATGCACGAGATGGCGCCGTCCCTGCCAGTGAGAGCCTTAAACGGTTTTGCGAACTGCTGCGACTCGGCAAGGACGGAACGGAGGCCTCCCGGGCGTGCAAGCCGGACGACGGTGACAATCAAATGAATCATGTGTCGATGGCGGTGGAAAAAGGGGCCAAAACAGCGGTGGTCTGGTTACTTTTCACTCTGCCCCTTTCCCTCTTGGAAGGGGGTGTTCTCTCAGAACGGCCCGCAGCGGTCAAGGGCGCGCCGGCGTTGCGCGGCGAAGCGAACCCTTCACGGCGAGGACCGTTCTGAGATCCTCGACAAGAGGGAAAGGGGTGGCCCTAAATGGACCGCTAAAATGGCCCAGTCGCTCACCGCCTCTGACAAAGGGATGAGGACATCGCGCATCCAGGCATGGTATCAAAACCCGAAAAAACACCTAATTTTGGCCCAATTCAGTAATTCGCCATGGACAGGAAGGCTGCGAAGGACTCTCCAGAATTTCACAGTCTAGCTGGAGCGATAGCAGCCTACGGCAAAGCACTTGGGCTGCTGGTAGCGCTTCAACAGCGCGAAAGAATTCTACGGAATCCCGTCAGCTTGGAAAGGGACCCAAGTCAGATTGGGGCACAAAAGTCTCCTCGTTCCCTTTGGCGTTCCTTAACCAGCAGTTTTCAGTTCAACGCGAACTGACTTCGGAGTCGGAGTCTTTGTCATCTTGATGTTAAGGATGCCGTCCTTCAGCGTCGCGGCCGCGTTGGAAATATCGACCTCTGTCGGCAGGTCAACTACCCGCAAAATCTCGCCTGCGCACAACTCGGAATAAACGGTGTTGCCCTTCTTGGCTTCGTCCTTGGTTTCGCGTTTTCCGCTGATGGTCAAGCGTCGAGGTTCGACGTTAATTTCAAGCTCCTTGGCGCTGAAACCAGGTACCTCGGCCCGAACGGTAACATGGTTATCCGACTCCATGAGTTCAAGGTGCATGGGGTGAAGCAGCTCGGATTCAGCACGCAGCCAATCATCCAATTCACGACCGGGCCATCGGCCCTTGCCTTCAAAAATCTCGAACGCTCTTCGGGCAATTGCATGGTGAAGCTCCTCCATCCGGTTGAAGATACTCGTCTGTGCTGGTCCTTTGACGGGCTGCAGCGCTGTGGCGGACTGTGGGGACATTTGAAATTCTCCTTTCGAGTCTTATTTGTCTGGATGACGGTGCAGCCAGTCGAAGGCTGGGGGCTGGTGCACTGCTAGCCAGCGTGTAGGTTTTCCTGAGGGGCTACGCGGTCGGAACGACTGAGCCGGAATCTGGCTTGGCCTTCCGACGCCTCAAATTATACTTCTGATTGTCAAGTGAGGTGTGGTACGCAAAAATTCCATCCAGCCACCATCCCGCATTGAAGACCGCGAGACTCCCTGCCGCCCTCCGAATGAAAATTTGCCGCTGCCATTTGTCTCGGGCATCGGGGTCCGGATTCGGATCGGAGCGGAGAAATGGACTCGATTTGAACAGTCCAGTATCGCCGGATCAGGAGCCTGCAAAATCTTGTCCAGCAGGAACACCTATAGCCCCCTCAGGTCTCTGGCTAGGGTACAAACCCTAGCCGAACACACAGTGTTTGCTGGATTGGCCTTCCTTCCCAGGTGATAGAGCCTCTGTGGAAAACGACCCGATATCCACGGGTTTGGAATCGTCGGGAGGCTAGGAACCATGGCTCGATACCTCCATATACGATCCATCGTGAGGACTGAGCGAACGGGCTCACATCAGCGCATCAAATGGATTTGTGGGCTGACGCGAGATGGAAGTCATTGGACGCTAACGCACGAGGACGCAGTTTCCCAGGTCGAGAATGGGATTTGTGCGTTTTACATAGAGGGACCTAAAGACAAGCGATATGACGTAATCGTCGCAATGGATGTTCACGCCCACAGGTACCTCAAGACGGTCGCGGATACACATCAACCTGACCAACTTCTGTTTCTCCCGGAATGTCCTTACGTCGTGCATACATCTAGGAGGTTCACCCCCCGAGTCGAGACGCACGACGGCGTCTTCGTCGATTGGTGCTGTTTTGGACTTGAAGACATTTCACGAGTTCGGAATCTGAGCCTGGATGGTCTGTTTGTCGAAACAGCCAAGTCAAGGAGTATGGGTTCGACGGTCAAGCTTGAATTTCTTGTCCAGGAGGGACAGATCAGGGCCGACGCAGTTGTGAAGCGTACGGAGCCGGGTAGTGGATTGGCATTGAAATTCACAGCCGTAACTGAGGAAGATCGTCCGCGACTGGGAGCATTGATAAACAGGTTTCGCTATTCGTCCTGATTAGCGAACATGCCCTCCACCCCCGTTTGAAGTAATAACCACGCGCTCTCCCGTTTCCTCATTTTGAATGATGTATTCACCGGGCGAACCGGATCGATTCGAGGGGTAAGTTGCATCGGCGAGGCTCGGAGAGCCGGGAGGGAGAGTTTGTAGCTGGACATCTAAGATTCGTAGGTATACGCTTACGGCATTGTTCCCACGGATACCCCTACAAGTACTTCCGCTTCCAGCGTTCGAAGCTGATTTGAAGGGTCCGGCTCAAGGTTCGCAATGGAAATACTGAGGAGGGGCAAAATGGCTCCATGCCTCCGCGTGCGGCACGTCGTCAAGACCGACCGATCCGACACCCATGAGCTAATCCAAGCGATTTGTGGGATCAAGCCGGACGGGTGTCATTGGTCACTCACCCAAGACGAGGCTATTTCACAGATCGAGGACGGAATTGCTGTTTTCTACGTAGAGAGAGCCGGGGGCCGACGGTTTGAGGTCATCGTGGCTATGGATTCATGCCCACAAATACCTCAAAACGGTCGCGGATGGAGAACAGCCGGACAAACTTCTTTATCTACCGAACTGCCAGAACCTCGCGGACGAAATAAGAGTTCGATCTGCGAAGGCTGGACGTTGAAGCATGGGCCGATACGACCCACCGCCCATACTCCCGCCGAGTCCAGCGCTTGGTAAACCGAACAAAGACGTGAGCGGCAGATCGTTCGAACTCAGGGTCGTGCTGTTTCACAGTTGGGCGAGTCCACCTGAGCGAATAAAGCCCAATTGCTATACTCGCAATTGTTGGAGGTGTGATTACCAAAAATCGCAACGGGGGCTGGGGTTGGCAATACTCATCTGCGGATGGCCTTGGAGCGAAGCTCAGCTGGGCACATCCGCGGGGGCTTTTGTCGTGAACAAGAGGGGGCGAACCGAGAGGAGTTGCGCAGAGTTCGATATTGAGAGTCAGCAGCGCCGACAAAACTCTCAGATCGGACCCTCTTATTTTGCGGCGGTGCCTAAGCAGCCTGTCGCCGGTAGCGATGGTGCAAGCCGACGACTTGAGGAATGGATACGATGCGGCCTTGCTCCCGCGTTTCCACGGCTCTCGGTTCTGGCGAATCCTTGGCCAACGCCAGGTGCGTGCGCGAGTGCTCGTAGTAAGCAAAATAGCTTTGCAGAATCCGGCGTAACGACCTCTGGTTCCACACAACGATATGATCCAGGCATTCCCGCCGAATTGAGCCCACTAGCCTTTCTACGTATGGATTCTGCCAGGGCGATCGCGGCGCGGTTAGTACCTCCTCTATTCCCATGCCCTCGATGACGGCCACCAAGTGTTCGCCATAAATTGCATCGCGGTCGCGCAGCAGATACTGCGGTGACTGGTTCCAGGGAAACGCTTCCCGAAGTTGCTGTAACGTCCACTCCTGCGTGGGATGTTCCGTCACGGCAAAGTGCACGATGCGGCGACGAGCGTGCGATAGGACAACCAACACAAACAGAACTCGAAACGTTGCCGTTGGCACGGTGAAGAAGTCCATGGAGGCCATCTCGGCGAGGTGATTACTCAGGAATGCCCGCCAGGTCTGTGAAGGCGGCTTGCGGCGATGCGGCAGGTATTTGCCAACCGTGGATTCCGCAATTTCGATTCCTAACTTAAGCAGTTCCCCATGAATACGCGGCGCTCCCCACTGGATTGGTCCGGCTCATGTGCCGGATCAAAGCACGAATCTCTGCCGTTACTTGCGGCCTTCCCGGCCAGCGCCGTGATTTCCGGCTCCAATACAACGCAAAGGCTCTGCGGTGCCAAGCGATTACTGTTGCAGGTTGAACGATTCGCAGACATTGGCGCCAGCCCGGAAACCATCGCGACAACAGAATCCATAGCACGCGGTCGGAACGCTTGAGGCACAAACGACGCGGCGCGTTGGCCTGAAGAACCGCCAATTGGTGGCGAAGGGCGAGTATCTCGGCCCGCAGAGAAGCGCTGGTTCGAAAACTTGAGGCAAGTACAGCAAAAAAGGCAATGAGGACGGAGTTCATCGTGGGTTGCTATGATCGCATGAATCGTTGCAAAGCTTGTGTTCTCAAAGCGGATGGGGTTTTCGGTAGGGACACGCCAACATCAATGAGCTTGCCTAGAGGGCCTGGCTAGTTCTGAGCCGTAGGAGCCGTTTGCCCCAGTGTCGCGATTGGAAGTAAACAAAGTATGACCAGGACGGAGATCAAGGACTTGCAGTAAGTCATGGCAAATTCTCCCCGTAACCTGCGGGACTGGGGCCGGAGGCTGTTCAACCACATCCCCAGACGCGGGGCGGTCCAGAGCGTCTGATTTGGATTGCGCAAACAAGGTTGTGCGGGCGGTCTTGTGATGCAAATCTCACTCACAGCCAGACGCCGCTTCGTTAATCGATCATTGGACCGGGATAACACACCCGCTGCTCCTGGGCCGTGGTATGCTTTCGGCAATTAGCAGGCCGTATACGGGACAGTAGAGGGGCAAAATGATGGCAACTCGTAACGGGCCGCAGAATCCAGCCCTCAAACCTAGGAGGGCACGATGAGGAATAAATCTAAACCTAAACCGTGGAAGCGTTATCTCGGTGCAGGCATATTCATTGCTGTGCTGATAGTCGTGGGCATTGCAGCTTGGTCTGAGTACGGCAGTAAATTTGAGACTATGACGACCGTGGAGAAAGAACTGGCTGTCATCATCGTTCTGCTGCTTTTGCGTTTACCGTCGTGGAGAAGCACACATGAAGAACGCTGGAAGGACGAAATCAGGACAATGTTCGATGAGCTGCTGGACGCTGTACGAAATGATATAGGACCGAAAGTTTATTATGAGCGTGACCTGCACGACTAGTGACGAACGCTCGATACGAGCCATCCTTTCTCTTGCATGGTTCCATTGCTATGTCCTTTCTCGTTTACCAGGACTGTTGGGCAACCGAAGACGATTCTGCGGCATCGTGATTCTTCGTCGGGGGTAAGGACCGTGAAGCTTTTATGGCCGCTTTGCGTACTGACCTTTTTGACTGGGCAATCCTCCCTTGATCCGCCAGCATTCACAAAGCCCTCTGAGGCGTATCAGTTTGCTCGACAACCGTTGACCGAATGGGAAGCAGCGCTGCGTGCACACAAGCAACCAGCCACTAAGACGCTGCCCGGTAATATCGTTGAGGAACGTGGGAAGGCACTCTGTCCTCGTTTTTCGCTTGATACCGTGTCCGGCGAAGAACTGTAGAACTGTACTGGCTGGCGAAACTATGTGAAGCGAACTATCCGAAGGCCCTTCTGGCGGTGCAGCGTTACCTTCAAGGCCAAAAGTTAGAGCACGGACCCGACGCGCGCGTCCTGCTCGCTGTACTACAGATGCGAACGACCGGAAACTGGGAAGCTTCGTGGGCAACAATCCAAAATATTCTCAAAGAAGACCCGATTGAGCCGGTGTATTCACAGATCGACGTAGCGGTCGATGATGAAGCAAGCACGGCTCCGGAGAAAGCGCTCGGATGGTCGGACGAACGGTACGCAATTCTGTTGGATCGCACCAAGGCCGACATGAAAGGAGTGTCTCCTTCGCTGACTAGTTGCATGTTAAGAGCGGGTTAGGACTTGGTGCACAGATATTATCTGGCCGGAAATACGGAACGTGCTGCGAAGATTCTCGACGAAATGAATCGCTTCGTGAAGTCGCAGCCGGAGGAAACAAACACCTGGGGTGCCGAGGACCTCCGCTGGGCAAATATGGAAATGCACCCAGCACTTGACATCACCGTTTTAAGGCTGTTGGGTGGAATGGAAGCTCTGGATCCAGTCTCATCCAACCAGGCCGCGTGGCGGTGCTTTCTTTCTTCTTCCTGGGGTGTGCCCCCTGTATGCGTGAACTGTCTGACTTGAACACGCTCCGGAACCGATACGGGAAGAACAAGCTTGTGGTTACGGCTTTGACAACCTACAAATCTAAATCCGCCGACGCATTCCAATATCGAAGCATCTGTGGAGAGAACCCGAGCGGAGACCGCACCCGGGGTCGGCGTTGCAATGACTACGGACGAAACACTCGCAAGTTATGGCGTAAATGGCTTCCCAGTGGTCGCGATTGTGCTGCTCGACAAGGTCCTCAAGGATACAGAACGTCAGCAGATCGTCAATGCCCTTAAACAATCGAATTGGATCATTTCGGGTGCCCAAGGAGCGGCGGCGCGGCTTGGGATGAAGAGGTCGACCCTCCAAGCGAGAATAGCTAACCTTGGGATCTAACGTTTTGGCGCACAGGCTTGAACTGATTCCTTACCCACCCTTGGTGTCACCTCAGCTTTCTACGCTGCGCGGGCGCTGTTATTCCAAAATCACATCGCGTCGGTTCGCGCTAGAGCGAGTTTAAGAATGTGAAAAGGGCTTGTTTCTCTGCCGCACTCAGGCGGCCGAAGCGATCCCTTTCCTGCTCGGCCTCACCGCCGTGGCGCTCGATGGCGTCTTCCAACGTCAACGACTTGAGATCGTGCATATGCCGGGGATGCATGCGCAATCCCCAGAGGGGCACAGTGCGCAGTTTATTGGCTGTGTCTTCCGGAGGATTCTGGACAATGCCATCGCCGGTTCCAATGTCATGGAGCAGAAAATCGCTGTAAGGGTGAATAATCTTGTTGCCAAGGGCCTCCGGTACTGTGAACGCTCCGCCATTGATGGAAGTTCTCGGAGGAGCGGTGACGATGGCGCTGACGTGGCAGGTGGCGCAACCGATCGTTTCAAAGATCTTTTCGCCCGCTTGGGAGACAGGAGTTGCAGCGAGAGCCGCGCCGCGCGGTGGAACCTTCGTGCCCCGGATAAATTGCGCGAAATGGTCGATATCTGCCAGGCCAAGATTGTCGGGAACATCTTCGGGATCAAGAGTAATCTTGCCAATCGTCGTGACGTCCTTGGGACGCAGACGGTTCGTCACGCCCATTTCATTCAGATAGGCATCGCCGATGAAGGAAAGCAAACTGATGTGCTGATCTTTCCAGCCAAAGCGTCCGATGCGCGATTGTCCTGGCGCTTCCAGAACAGGCACTTCGACCGCCTCGCCGTGAATTCTGCCGTTACTGAGTTCGATCTGACGCTGAGCGATGGACCACAAAGTGTTGTCGTCAATTGCTTCGACAAAGCCGTCTCCCAATGTGTTGAGAGCGGCTCGTAAGGCGCGGATGTTTTCCGTGTTAGGTATGCGCTCTTGCGCCTGTGGAATGAGGGCGCGGTCATTGATGATAGAGCGGTTGGCGATAGTGCTTGCGCCATCGTTAATGGGTACCGTCGCAGCCACAAAATTCCCGTCCTTATCCAGGTGTCCGGCGCGGATCTCCGTGAACTGGCTGGACCCGCCGCTTACGGGGTTTTGGTGACAATCCGCGCACGCCCTGGCATTGAATACCGGCCCCAAATCCGGTGCTGGCATCGTGGTCTTGCTCAAACTTCGTTTGGTCGAGAGCATAAGTATCGCCGGGGGGCTGAGCGATGCCGTCGCTGATGCTCTGTGATCCGGGATTTTGCGCGAGCGTCGGCGTATCAAAGCCGGCAGGTGCTTCCGTTGCGTACTCGCGCGCAATCACTGCGATGTCCATAGCTACCACTGCGAGGAGCAGGATGAGAATAGAAATGTACTTGCCCTTCATGGGCGTAACCACCTCGGGGACAGATTTGAATTTGTTCAAGCCGATTCAGACCGGGCTGCACAAGACAAAAGCAGACTCACGCAGATAAGACTTCCATCCCCACGGCGTTATTCCGCCGCGATTGTTAAAAATTTGTGAGAGGGGTGCGCAAGCGGACCGGAACTATGCGGATGGGCTCGTGAATACCGCGTCAAATCGGTGCGTCAGTCAGTTTCGCATCAAACCGCCCAAATCGATGACGTTAAGGATCATTTGCGCTCGTCGGATTCGTCTCTGTCGTTAACGAGAGTCAGGAAGTTATCCACAACAAAATCCGTTACCTCACCTCCCACCCGCTGCCCAACCGTGGTCCTGACCCCAAGAAAACTGGAGCCGAGGGCGGGACTTGAACCCGCGAGCTGCCGATAGCATTTCGACATGCTGAATACATAGGTTTTCAAGCGGTTTCCTCATGTCGAAGAGAGCAACAGTGGGCGCATTTAGGCGCAGTTGTTATCACAAATGTTGGCAAGCTGCTGGACTGCTGGAGATCGTGGCCCGTAGGAAATCCGAGCTCGGAAAAGCTAAGGATTCCGCTGAAGGTTGCTAGGCCGGAATCGCGAAGGATGAATAAGGGCGCTTACAAACGTAGAGAACCGCCACTGCAAATTTCTCTTAATAGGCCTCACCGTACCGCGTAGAACGCACTGCACTGATCCCTGCGGATATCTCAATCGTATCGCTTCAACGCGCATCTCAATCTGAGAGGCTTCGCGTTCCTGTCCAATTTTGCGCAACGCATGGGCATGCGCGGTAAGAGAATCGATCAGAAATGACCGGTGCCGCTCGCCCCACGCACGTTCCTTGATTTCAACCGAACGTCTCCGGAGCGGCTCCGACTCTGTATATTTTTGTTGATCCTCGTAGACGGTTGCGAGTTGGTCGAGCGAGGTGCTAATGGGAATCTGATTTAGGCTAAGCCGAATCTGAAGCTCTTTCTTGTTTCGCCAGGGTCGCCAGCCTTTCGTCCACATAGCCGCCCGAGAGCTTACGTCTTCCTCTACAATCGTCAGACTTCTGCGGTAAAGCTCCTCCGCCTCCGTGTAGCGGCGTCTGGCGCGGCAGAACGTGGCTAGGGCCTCAGCAGCGAGCGCAGTATACAGACTGTGGGGACCTTGCGATTCCTCGCAAAGTGCCAGAGCCCGCCGGTATAGCCCCTCCGCCGCTTCGTCTTTTCCCTGAGCCTCATAGAGTTTCGCGAACTGCTGAAGATGTTGAGGCAAATAGGAGTTCGAAGGCTGATCTTCCTCAACAATTTCCGACGCCCTTTGAAATAGCGGTTCCGCCTCGCTGTACCGCTGCCGAGCGATGTAGAACCTTGCCAACCACGTAGAAGTAGAACACCAAAACGCGCGCCCGGGAAATACTTCCGTTTTTTCGGTCTCCGCCAGTGCTGCCTTGTAATGAATCTCTGCTTCTGTGAATTTGCCTTCGTCCTCGTAGAGCTGCGCAAGGCTCATATGGCCGGCATGAACCAATGTGTTTGGTTGCGGAGATTTTGCGGCCGCTTCGAGTTGATCTTGGAAGATACTCTCCGCTTCACGAAATCTGTGCTGCTCCTGGTACACCTGTGCGAGGCCGTGGCACGCGAGGTTCAGACCGGAGGCATCATGGGAAGACTGCGCTTCGGCCACCGCCGTCAAATAAAGTCGCTCCGCTTTTGCCAGGTCTCCCGACAGCCGCGCATTTTGCGCTTCCATTGTAAGAGCTTGGAAGTGCCTCGCCTCGGCTGACTCCAGCGCTGGATACAGCGCAAGCCGCAACGCCGTCAGCAGCCGGCTTGTGGATTCTCGCAGCATGTCAACTCACGCCATTGTACCGCGACCAGCAGCAGAAACTGGTCGATAATAGTTACCTCACGGGTATCGAGGCTAATCGCTAGAAATTTGAACATTGGTGCATAATTCCCTGATACCTGTGACCGCTTGCCACGGCAGTGCCACGAAATAAAACTGATCACCTAGAAACACTTGTCGATTTCCTCTCAGCGGATGGAGGACAGGTCGAAGTTGACGGACACGCGGTCGCCTTCAGGCGGATCGACTTCTATTGTGGCTGAATCGGATGCGAACGCGGTTGCGGGGAATTCTAATTCAATCGTTGCGCCGATCAGGGCGCACCCAGCTCGACCGCAACTAGAGTTTGCGTGGCCGCGTGAAGCTGATGGAGAAAGTGGTCCCTCGCTGTTGTAAACCTGAACCTTGAACTGTTTCCAAAAGTCATGGGGGCGAGGGACTAGAGCAGAGGTCGCATCAGATTGGGAGTTCGTGGTAGCGACAAACTGGCCATACGACTGGGTCAGACGGATTTCTACGACGACTCGGACAATTTCCTTACCGAAGCGGTGGTAGTCGAGAGCGGCTTGTTGGGCGTTGTAGTTGGATTGGCGACTGGAGTACTCGATCATCTGGAGGAATGGAGTGCTCAATTCGACCGAAGAGAAATACGGACCGCTCTTTGGCGGCGGAAGTTGTTTAACGTATTCCCCAAGCAACCTCTCGTACGACCCATCGTGCCGTTGGCCGAGGAAGTAAGCTTCTCGAACCGCTTCGCTGGAAAGCGGAGTCTTGAAGGCCAGCGAAGGCGGCGCGATAAGCAACACCGTTGCAAGAACCGCAGGGCAGCGCCGAAGGAGCCAACATCTCGGGGTCACTCGGTCCGTCAGTCGCATCGACCGTTAAATCTCGCAGTCGATGGTCTTGCTTTGCCGAATGACGCCGCGTTCGTCGGTGACCGCCGCATACCCGCAGGACTTGTCAGTCAGGTCTTCCAGGATAAGGTCGTAACCCTTCCCATCCGCACTGACGTTCAATCGCAAACTCCATCCAGGAAAGATTTCCGGCGCAGGCCCAGGTTGGTTATAAACCTGCATGCCGACCTGATAGCCCCGAGTCAAGAATAGCGGAGAAAAGTCGGCTGTGGTCCGAAGCACATCCCAGGAAACGTAGGAACCCTGTTTGATATGGTGCTCTGCCTCCACAGTGTTAATAATGCGGAGCAAATGGACTGCGAAGTGATGCCGCTCGCCGGGAACTTGGAGAACTTCGATCCGGTTCTGAAACTGAGGCGTGGCTGAAAATGGCAGACCGAGCAGCAAGATGGCAACGGCAGCGGACAAGAGGTAGCGTGGCTTTTTCATGATTCCTCCCACTTAATCCGGGCGAGGGATTCCGAGCAAAAGTATACGCCCCAAGTAGGGTCGAAGGTAATCACAGTTTGCCCGCTTGGATGTGGTGAATTCAGTCGTGCCAGGTACAAGAGAGGTAGCGGCTTCGAAACGAGGGGAATCGTGATGAGTAAGAAGAGACCACCCAGAGGATTGGTGACGGAAAGAACACTGCGGTCAATGATCGAGGGATTGCAAAAGTGCTGCGAACGAACGCGGACCTTACGGTAAAGGATCGTCTCGAACTTTTGAGGCAGCAGACGCGGCTGGCAAAAGCGCTGTCCAAGGCAGCGGCGGCAAATGCGGCCAAAACAGACTGATGCCCGCGAGATAACAGGACCGTGCCATTCGCAAAATCGTCTATCCCATTCAAAACATTGAAAACGATTCGGGCCGACTTCCTTTGGAGGCCGCTCGCGCTCGCTCTGGTTTAAAACTAATTGTTATAACGACTAATCGTACTGGAGGTCTTCGTGGCTTTTGATCTTGACGATGATGAGCAGCTTGAGTTTGTACCTCGGGTCCTGTCTTTCCTCCGACTAATCTAGCTATTTGGCAACCATTCCAGAACGGCAGGTATCAAAAAAGGAAGTAGCTGCCAGCAAAGCCTTCTGATTAAGATGAACCGCACGTACATCGCATTGATCTCGGTTCTTGCGCTGATCTTGGGGACCACAGTTCTTGGTCAAAATCCTCAAGCTCAGTCTGACCTCTATCCATTTATCAAAAACGACAAGCTGGGATTCATAGACCGCAGCGGCCGCGAGGTGATTCCGGCGCAATTCAGCACTGCCGCAGATGCCACAGTTTTCCGAGAGGGCATCGCCAATGTTGGCGCGACCGGGGGCTGGACCTACATTGACGGATCGGGCAAATTCATCGTCGAATCGCAATTCTGGTGGGCATATCCATTTTCAGAGGGATATGCCTGCGTCTTGTTGCCGGGAGAGGGCGCGGGTTACGGGTTTATCGATAAAACAGGGCGTTTGCTCATTAAAGGCCTAAGAGCTCCTTCGGCGTTTCACGACGGGCTGGCTCCCATATCGGTCGGGAGTAAGTGGGGCTACTTAGGAACAGATATGCAGATGGCGATCCCAGCGCAGTTTGATTTCGCGGCTTCGTTCTCGGAGGGCATGGGGCCGGTCCAAGTCGGAGGAAAATGGGGCTACATCGACAAGTCTGGGAAAATAGCTGTCCAGCCAAAGTACGACATCACGATGCTTTTTAGGAATGGCCTGGGAATGGTAAAGATTTTCTCTGAGCGTAGGCCGTTGGTGGGAGAAATCGGTATGGAAGGACAAACCACGGAGGACGTGTATCTGTGGGGCTTTGTTGATCAGCACGGTGCGGAGGTTTTGGCACCGAAATTCCTGGACGCTACGGACTTCTCAGAGGGATACGCGTTCGTTGTGGCAAATGACGGCACGAAGCTTTTCGGGATAATCGACAAAAGCGGTAAGTATGTTCACGAACCCGCGTTTGACGAAGCAACGCCATTCAGCGAATCACTCGCTGCCGTTCGTGCAGGGGAGAAATGGGGCTACGTGGACCTTGACGGCCGTTGGGCGATCCCACCGAATCTCGCCCACGCCGAGCCGTTTTGGCATGGACTAGCAAGGGTAGCGTTCGAGCCTGGCCGCGGGGGTTATATCGATAAGGGCGGCTCTGTCGTGTGGCAAAACAAATCGAAATGAGCCTGCACTGGGGCTGATGGATTTCAAAAGCAGCGGCTCCAGGATGAGGAAGGCGCTGTCAGAGAGAAAGCCCGCAGTTGTCCTTGCCGCGGCCCCTTCCCTCTTCACTTTTTCTTCTCGATTTTGCGGCGTTTTGCCAAGACTTGTATGACACTCGCTACCGCCGGACAATCGCGGTCCCGATCTTTCGCAGAATGCTCGCAAGTGACGAACGAGAACTGGCATCGGCACGGACCAGGAACGAACCCGCCAGCCAGATCGCAGCGCGTGAACTGGAGATCGTTCGGATCAGCACAGCCCTGAGACGCGCGGACGGGCTTGATGATGATGTCGCTGCTGCAATCGAAAGCGCCGTTAGCTAAACTCTTTCCGCGTCCGCGCGAACCCACACTTCCCTTCTCTCACCCTCGCTGCTTCGCCTTGGGCGACGGGCATTACGGGCGCAGAGGGTTAGCTACAATGCAAAGATTATCGGTCCCGCCTCAGCCCACGAAGTTGTAACCGCCGCAGCAGCTAACTCGTCTCATACTACGAAGTACAAGCCACACCATTCGCTCCGCAAAAACGCAGTGCTGGAGGCAGAATGAGAAAGTCCAGCTCGTTGTTCCTCGCGTGCTCGGTGTTGTGTGCTGTCGTGCTCCTCGCAGGCTGCGGCAGCAACCCGAACTCATCCATTGTGGTGACGCTCAGCCCATCGTCCGCGCAGGTCGATCAAGGCGGGACGGTCAATGTGAGCGCGACGGTCACCAGCACGGGAACGATCACCAATCAGAACGTGACCTGGTCGCTTTCCGGCGCGGGATGTAGAAGCACCTCTTGCGGTTCGGTGACCAACCAGACGGGTTTTTCGGCCACTTATAACGCACCCGCTTCCCCACCCTCGAGCTTTGCTGTCTCGATCATGGCGACCTCCGTCGCCAATCCGTCGAAGTTTGCCACGACAATCGTCAACGTCCAGGCCATCACCGTCAGCATTCAAAATGCGGTCACGGAGCTGGCCGCGGGCTCCGGAAGATATTACTTCACGAACTTTAGCGCATCGGTGCAGAACGATCCCGCAAATGGTGGCGTTACCTGGACGCTTACCGCAAACGGAAAAGCTTGTTCGCCGGCTTGCGGTACAATCTCAACTCCCACTATCTATTACGTGCAGTACGCGCCGCCAGCAACGGTTCCTGCCGCGCCGGCCAACACACCGACTCTGACCGCAACTTCCATCAGCGATCCGTCCAAGTCCGACAACGACACGTTTACGATATTTGATGGAACTGCCGCCTGCGGCACCGGCGGAAACGAAAGTCTGCTGAACGGGCAATACGCCGCTGTCCTACAAGGCTGGACCGGCAGCGCCCCGAACAGCACGCCGCTTCTGTTCGGCGCAACATTCACAGCAGACGGTACCGGCAAGATTACTGGCGGTGTCGACCAATTCAACCCGTTCGTCAAAGAGTCCTATACCAACGCGTCTATCCAGCCCTCTGGCAGTTCCTATTCCGTGGGCCCCGATAATCGCGGCTGCCTGACCTTGACCGATATGACACTGACCACCTACACCCTACACTTTTCGCTGGGCGGCATCAGCTCCGGCGTGGCCTCTAAGGGTGACATCATCTATTTCAATCAGCAGTCCGCCATACCTTCCCGCGCTTCGGGAATTCTGCGCAAACAGGATCCATCCGCGTTTTCGCTCAGCGCGCTCGCGACAAATTATGCTCTGGCGCTGGACGGGTGGGAGACTTCGAACGGCAGTCTGAAGCACTACGCCCTAGCGGGCGCGTTTGCGTTGAACGCCGGGAACATCTCTAACGGCTTTTGCGATGCGAATGAGGGCGGACACGTCCTCAATAGCGGCGGATTTTGGGGGACCATCCCCTCCATTGCCACCGCAGACGGCACGGCAGACGCCACGCTGCAACTCCCGGGAGCGAATCCCGGCATGTCCCGCTTGACAGCCTATATCATCAATTCCTCAGAGCTATTCTTTATTTCCTTTGATCTCGGAGACGGCACCGGCGGCCCCATTGTCGCTGGCCGGGCAATCGCCAGCTCTGCTTCCTTCACTTCTTCCTCGCTCTCACCCAACTATATTTTCCGCTTCACTGGAAATTCTTCCGGTGCCACGGCGGCACTTGGCGTGGCCAGCTTCTCCGGCGGACTCGCCGGCACGGTATCCGGCACCATGGACCAATACGCCGTGGGCGCGGCCAGCAATCAGTCACTCAACGGCAGCTACAACCTGGATTCGTCTACAGGCAGGCTGTCCATGGCTGGCGCGGGAAACGCGACCCTGCCGGTTTGTTACATGGCCACTCCCGCCGATGGCGTGTCCGCCTTCTGCGTCAGCACGGATGCCAACGCCAGCACCGGCGTCTTCGATACGCAACCCGTCGCGACCTATGGTGTTAATTCGCTCTCTGGCAACTTTATTTTCGGCACCAACGCAATGAACGATACCGCGGCTTCCGGGCTTTCGGGCGTCGCCACGATTTCCTCTGGCAGTTTGCAAGGCACGCAGGATGCGGGTACCCCAACGGGTTTCACGCTCGGCTCGGCGATCTCCGCCGCCCTCTCCATCCACAACGATGGCACCGGCAGTGGGGGACCAAATACTGTTGCGGTAACGAACGGCACGGTGCTTTATGTGATCGACGAATCCAGCGGTGCTGCCGCTGAAGTGCAGGTCTTCGAGCAATAACGGTCCACCGGCCGGAGGAGCAGTGTGAGTACCATACTAAGCATTCTTTTATTCACGTCGCCGGTTTTTGCCCAAGACAGTGCCGCAGTCGCTAAGGCCGCAGCTGCTTGCGGCCCCGCAGATGTTCAGCTCGATGTCTCGACTGACAAGAACAAGCACCCTGCCGCCACACCTGATGGTGGGAAGGCATTGGTCTACGTTGTTGAGGTTTACGAGAAGCTTGTGGACACCATTAACATCGGCTCTCCCACAACGAAAGTGGGATTGGATGGAGCCTGGGTGGGGGCGAACAAGGGCAACTCCTATTTCTTCCTTTTCGTCGACCCTGGTGAGCACCATCTGTGCGCGAACTGGCAATCGCACTTGCGGCGAGTATCTAAACTGGTTTCCCTTGCGGGTTTCAAGGCGGAGGCTGGGAAGGTTTATTATTTCAGGGCGAGAATAATTCCGCAAAGCAGCGCGGTCGGCGGGCAGGTGGCTTCCCTGGAGTTAGAACCTGTGAATAGTGACGAAGGGCAGCTGCTCGTGGCTTCTTCGTCGTTCAGCACCTCTCATCCCAGGAAGTGACAATTGAGTTGGTCTAGACTTTGCGGATGACACAGGTGCTAGCGGTCGAGCTAGCTCGGCCTGTACGTTGAAGAGTTCGGCTCGCCCTACAAAGCGCCGAGTTGAGGTTGAACCCGGGAGAGTAGGCCCAGAGAGTTTCGCCCTGGGCTTCTCGCAGAACTGGACGTGTGCCTCTCGCAGAACTGGACGTGGTCGGGATAGAGCTCGGTCGCGCCAGTGGTAGGTGGGGGGGTACCGTCCTCGCTGTCCTCGCTCTTTCGATTGCGAGGCAGGTTCACTTCCCACCATGACCACGTTTACCGAGGCCCCCCTACGATCCCGGAAGGTCGATTCCGGTTTTCGCCTTGGCTTTCCCCGAGAGGCCTTTCCGAGACGGGCGAAGCTTAAGTGCTCGCTCGCATTCACCCCGACCCATTCCGGTTTACCTCTCGATTCGTCCCTGAAAAGCATGGCTCCTCCGGCTTTCGCCGTTGACCATACTAGAACCGC
Source organism: Acidobacteriota bacterium (assembly GCA_003223215.1). GTDB lineage: Bacteria > Acidobacteriota > Terriglobia > Acidiferrales > UBA7541 > Acidiferrum. The sequence goes on along the minus strand of QHYH01000168.1, from coordinate 10,035 downwards.
CAAGTGCCCAGAGCTCCTTTGCCTGGCACAAGCGTTACTCATGCCAGACATGCCAGGGTGGTGTCCAGCACCACCTCGAAGGGCATTACCCCTTCTTCCTCGCTCCTACGAGCTCATGCGCCAAACCAGCTCCCTCCTCCGGACTTCGTGATTCCCCACTTATTCCCGAGGTCTTTGCAGGTTGCTGCGAGCCCCTGCGGGGAACTGATTCTTCCCGACGTTACTTCTGCAAGTCTTTCCCAGGATGCTTGAGCCATGATCCCGTCGGGTTGTAGAGTGCATCTGCCTGTTACTTCCCCTACATCAGCGGCCTTCTTCCCCAAGAGGTTCAAGTGGGTCGGCTTCCCCGAATATTTCCGCAAAGAGACTTCATGCGGGATGAATTTCGAGATCGTCGCTATTCCTTACGTTCAGGCCTCCTGGTTTGTTCGCCACCCAGGTCTCCCCTGCCGCTGCGTCCTAACAAGCTCGCAGGACAGCTGTGACTTTTACACCCGAGCAAATCACGCATCGTCACCAATGCATGCATCGGGCATGCTAGCCGTCTATAGAGGCAACTGACGGCGGAAGGACTTTCACCTTCCCAGACCTGCAGCCATGTCGGCCGCTACCAACTTCTGTTTCATCTTCTGCTACTCGATGACCAAAGGCTATGGACAGGAGGATCGCACGTTTATCCATAAAAACGATTCCCACTCCGCTGGCCGCGAACTACTTGGCGTCGACAGGGGGAAGAGCGGTTTTTCCTCGGCGGGCGTAATGTGGACCCAATGAACTGCTCGCTGTGAATCTCTCTTCGCCGTGAACGCATTCCGTTCCGTTATGATCCCAAAGGGCCACCAGGATTGGTCGTAGGAAACAACTATTTCAAGTTCAGCGTCGAGGACTTCTCCGGACCAACGGCCGAGTCCGTCCAAGACTGGGCGGGCAATCAACCGTGCTACTACTTCCGGGGCCCAGAACTGGGATTCTATCCTCAGTTTGCAGGCAAACTATTGCTACCGCGAGGCTTCCAGCTAACTGACTGTAACTAAATAGGTTGATAGCTTTCTCCAAAAATTCTCTTTTGTCCATTGCTTCTGCACAATCCTCTGCAATGTGGACACTAAATGGACACCAATCCTGGCTACAAAAACTAAGTTTTCTCGACAGTTCAGTCCCTACGCGTTGACACACTTGCTTGGCTATAACTGAATCCAAAGCGCCTGGGACAATGTTGCCAAGCTGGGAATTTAGGCTTGTTTGGCAGGGCTGGAGCAGTCAAAGCACTTGGAATTGGAAAATGATGGAAAATGGAACAGTGTTGGCTCGAACTGCGCTGATTCGCTTGCCAAGCCAGGCAGGGACGACTGGCCTAGACCTGTTTTGCCGCAGGGCACGGTTTGCCTTCGTGTCCTTTCGTCCTGTGGTGCTTGATCTCGGCGTATAAGCTCTCACGTTGCTGTTGCACTTCCGCGCGTTCTTCGTCCCCATGTACCAGATCAGGACTGAGCAAATTGAGTTTGTTATTCAAAGCGATGAGCCGACTCACCAGTTCGTCCTTCACTTGGCAGTTCATCAATTCATTATACTCTCCCTGCCGGGATTTTGTCTTTGACCGGATTTTCCCGTGTCGCAAGCCTCATTTCAACTTTCGTGTCACCTGTCCGGCTGAACGGGCGCGGGCAGAGGCAAAGCAGTTTGAAAAGCATCCCCCCTTGCTTACCGAGGGCAGAGGTGCTAGCCTCGGTTACCGAGGGCATGGACACGAGCAAACCTTCGGATCTGGTGCAGGGCACGTTGGACATGTTGCTGCTGAAAATTCTTGCGCTTGAACCGATGAACGGTTTCGCTGTGAGCCAGCGGTTAAAGCAGGTGTCGGGCGACGGTCTTGCAGGTGAGCGACGGGTCCTTGTACCCGGCTCTGCACAAGCTGGAGCAAGAGGGCTGGATTACAGCCGAGTGGAAAACTTCCGAGTATGGGCGGCGCGCGAAATACTATTCGCTGACACGGCTGGGCGGCGACAGCTCGAAAAAGAAGCAGACAACTGGGGCAGGCTTTCGAGCGCCATTTCGCGGGTTATCAAACTGAAAGAGGCGTGAGCGTCGCGCGGCGCGAAACGGAGGTTGGAGATGCGACCGGCACATTGGCTGTACACGATTTCACTGCGGCTGCGGTCGTTGTTTCACCGGGCACAGGCCGACCAGGAATTGGACGACGAGCTGCGCGACCACCTCGAACGGAAAACCGAGGAATACATGGCGCAAGGGATGACGCAAGAAGAGGCGCACCGCCGTGCGCGACTGGACCTAGGCGGTATCGAGCAGACCAAAGAGAAATGCCGCGACGCTCGCGGCGTGAATCTCGTTGAGAACTTTTTCCAGGATTTGCGTTACGGTCTGCGGATGCTGTGGCAGAACCCGGGATTTACAGCGGCCGCCGTGTTGGCGATTGCTCTGGGCGTTGGAATCAATGTGGGAATCTTTTCCGTGCTGAACGGCGCCGCGCTGCGTCTGCTTCCGATTCCTCGCGCCGAACAAGTGGTCAGCATAGATCAGATCCTTCACGGAAGATTCAAGCGCAACGCGCACAACGGGTCCAGCATGCTTTCCTACTCGGAATATCTGGACTATCGCGACCACAATCACGTCTTCTCGGGACTTTTAGCCTATGAGCCCTTTGTTGAAGCAACCCTAGGCGGTGGCAAGATGAAGGAGCTCACAGGAACTTTAGCTACCTGCAACTACTTCGAGGTTCTCGGAGAACATCCCGGACAGGGCCGTGGATTTCTCGAATCTGATTGTGCCGCGCCAGGTGGAAACGCTGTGGTGGTGATTAGCGATGATTTATGGCGAGGCACGTTCGCAAGCCACGCGTCGCTCGTGGGCAAAAGGATCATCCTAAATCGCACAGCATACACCGTGGTTGGAATTGCGCCGCCGGGATTCAGGGGCACAGAGCCGATTCCCAGCTCATTTTGGGCACCCATAACCATGCAAAAAGCACTGGACCCGTGGAGCGATCGCATGGCGGATGACAATTTGAGCTGGCTGGCGGTGCTTGGGCGCGTGCAGCCTGGCGTGACGATGGAGCAGGTGCGCGCGGACCTCGGCGTCATTGCCGGGCGAATTGACCTACTGCATCCTGGACGGACTACCTCGTTGGCGATCCGCACAGCGACATTTTTCAACAGGCAAATGGAACGGGAGATCCTGACTCCCGTCGTTTCTGTAATTCTCGCGGCTTTCGGACTCGTTCTGCTGGTTGCGTGCGCGAATGTGGCCAATCTCTTGCTGGCGCGGGCGTCGGTGCGGCAGAAGGAAATCGCACTGCGGCTATCCATTGGCGCCAGCCGGTGGCGTTTGGTGCGGCAATTGCTGACGGAGAGCCTTCTGCTTTCCTTGATCGGGGGTACGCTCGGGTCGCTGCTTGCATTCTGGTCCTTCGAAGCAATCACGCGGCTCATAATCTCTCACCTGCCGCATCAGGTTTCCACCCTCGCGGTGAATGTTGCGCCCGACTTCCGTGTGCTCGGCTACGGGCTGGGGCTTACGTTCTTGACGGGGATCGGGTTTGGGCTGATTCCGGCTTTGCAGAGTTCGCGACAGGACCTGAACACTTCGCTGAAGGAAGATGGCGCTCATTCCGGCCCCGGCAAAAGAAGCGGGCGGTTTTTGCGCAACGCGTTGGTGGGCACGCAAGTCGCGGTGTGCATGATCCTACTGTTGGCGGCAGGACTGCTGTTGCGCGGACTTTACCATGCGCAGACAGTGGATCCCGGATTTGAAATGAAGGGCGTCGCGACGATGTTTCTGAACCTCGGGCAGCAGGGCTACGACGATACCCGAGGGACGGCATTTATGGGGCGCTTGCGGCAGCGCATTTCGGAGCTGCCAGGCGTAATCGAAGTTGCGCAGGCAGAGTGCGCGCCGCTGAGCCACGACTTCAGCGCCGACGCGTTCACAGTTCCCGGCCGTGTTGAGAAAATTGGAATGGAATACAACCACGTTTCCCCGGAATATTTCTCTGTTGTCGGCGTTCCCATCGTGCGGGGCCGCGGATTTCTGCCAGGAGAGACACATGACTCGCCCGGAGTAGTCGTTACAGAATCCACAGCGCGGCGACTTTGGCCCGACGAAGATGCACTGGCAAAAACACTACGCGAAAGCAGAGGGCGGGAATATTCGGTTATCGGAGTGGCGAGGGACGCACAAGTCGCGCACCTCGGCGATGTCCACACGACGTATCTCTATTTTCCTGCTGGGCCGCAAGATAATCTTCGCGTTTACGTGCTGGTTCGCTATGCGGGAGACTTCCCCGCGACCGCGAAAGGCATTCGCAATGTAGTGCAGTCGCTCGACGCCGACCTGCCCGTCGACGTGACCAAACTCGAGGATTACCTCGAAGTTTGGCGTCAGCCCTCGCGCATTGTGGCCGCGCTCTCGGGAGCACTTGGCGCCCTAGCGCTTCTGCTCGCTTCGATCGGCGTATATGGAGTGGTGTCTTACAGTGTGAGCCGACGCGTGCACGAGATCGGCGTCCGCATGGCGCTCGGCGCTGACGGCGGCGAAATCATGAACCTTGTCTTGCGGCAAGCCATGCGCCCGGTCCTGGTTGGCGGGCTCGTTGGCGTAGCCGGATGTGCCGCGGTGTCTTGGGTGCTTTCCAGCATGCTTTTCGGTCTTAGCGCGCATGACCCGATGGCATTCGTCATTGTCCCTTCATTGCTGCTGATTTTGGCCCTAGTCGCGAGCTACCTCCCGGCACGGCGCGCGACGCGCGTCGATCCTATGGTGGCGCTGCGGTACGAATAGGAGAGATCGGAAATGCGACCGGAGCATTGGCTGTACACGATTCCGCTACGGTTACGGTCGTTGTTTCGCTGGGCGCAGGCGGACCAGGAACTGGACGACGAGCTGCGCGAGCACCTCGAACGAAAAACCGAGGAATACGTCGCGCAAGGGATGACGCAAGAAGAGGCGCACCGCCGTGCGCGCCTCGACTTGGGCGGTATCGAGCAAACCAAAGAGCAGTGCCGCGACGCGCGACGTGTAAATTGGATCCAGGATTTCGTTCAGGATTTGCGCTTTGGGACGCGTACGCTGCGCAAATCCCCTGGGTTCACAATCGTCGCTGTCCTGACCCTCGCGCTCGGCATCGGTGCCAACACCGCGATTTTTAGCATCCTGAACGCCGTCCTGCTCCGCAACTTGCCCGTAAAGAACCCGAAAGAACTTGTCCTCCTCGGCACAGGGCGGGGCCAGGGAAGCACCGGTGGTGTGGACGACGTACTTTACTCATATCGCTTTTACGAAGAGCTCGCAAAGAGGAATCAGGTCTTCTCAGAGACCAGCGCCATGATGAGTGTGCTGTTCGACGGAATGCACGGTAGAGTGGAGGGCAGTGCGAGCCTGGAGCCGATGAATGTGCAGCTCGTCTCCGGGACCTATTTCTCTATGCTCGGCGTCGAGCCGATTCTAGGCCGGGAGTTCACGAAGCTGGATGACGAACCACTGGGCGCGCAGGCGATCGCCATGATTAGCTATTCCTGGTGGACGCGGCGCTTCGCCCGCGACCCTGCGGTCATCGGCAAGACCATAGCCATCGGCCCGACGCTCTACAGCATCGTCGGCGTGACCGCTGGCAACTTCTCCGGCACCACGGTGGGTGAATCTCCCGATGTTTGGATTCCACTCTCTATGCAAAAGCAGGTTTCGCCTGGTTGGAACGGCTTGGAAGATAGATGGTGGGATTCTCTCTACATTCTGGCGCGGCTTAAGCCCGGCGTCTCGGTTGCGCAGGCTGAAGCTGGCATCAATGTTCTTGCCAAGGCGATCTGGCGCGATTTCGCTGGGCCGGTCATCCCGCCCCATCGGCAGCGCAATATCGACGAAGCATGGATTCCGCTCACTTCTGCCGCGCGCGGCCTTTCGGAACTGCGTGAGTACTCGTTGCCTTTGCAAATCTTATTGGTTGTTGTGGCTTTGGTCTTACTGATTGCCTGCGCGAATATCGCCAACCTATTGTTAGCTCGTTCGGCCAACCGTCAGCGAGAAATCGCTGTGCGTACCGCCGTTGGCGCTGGTCGCGCGCGAGTGTTCCGTCAATTGCTTACTGAAAGCCTGCTGCTGGCTTGTCTTGGCGGGGTGCTAGGACTTTTGTTCGCCTCATGGGCCAGCCGGGCTATCCTGGTATGGATCTCTGCCGGACCGGAGTCGCTCCCGCTCAACATCGCGCCTGATGTGCGTCTCCTTGCTTTCACTTTTCTGATCTCGCTTGTCACTGCACTTCTTTTTGGCACGCTGCCCGCGCTGCGCTCCACGCACGTTAACCTCACCGACGCTTTTAAGTCTGGGCGAGGTGCCGCTGCGTTGGGCGTGCGCAGCCGTTTTTCCAGTGCGTTGATCGTCTCTCAGGTCGCGCTTTCCTTTGTGCTTCTCATCGGCGCCGGTCTGTTTCTGCGTACCCTGGTCAATCTCACGCGCGTAAACCGGGGATTCGATGAAAAGGAAGTTGTGCTTTTCTCAATCGATCCGCCGGCCCTTGGCTACGAACTGGATTCCCGCCTCGTAAATCTCTACCAACAGCTCGAACAGAGAATAGCTGCCGAACCTGGCGTTCGGGCTGACAGCGTGTCTCTGTCGACTTTCAATCAGGGCACGTGGCGCACACCAGTCTCCGTGCTCGGGGCGACTCCAAATGCGGGAGACAACCCCCACGTCATCCACAACGCAGTCGGAGCGGGCTACTTCGCCACGATGGGAATTCCCTTACTCATCGGACGCACTTTTGGCCCGCAGGATGCCGCCACATCGCCGAAGGTCGCCGTAATCAACGAAACGATGGCGCGCATCTATTTTCCGGGTGGTTCTCCAATTGGCCGCCGGTTTGGCATCGAAAGCGATTCCGCACATGCCGCCGATTTCGAAGTCATTGGTGTGGTCAAGGACGCAAAATACGAGAGCCTCGACGAGAGTCCGCAACCGGGCGCTTACTATCTCTATTCCCAGGTCCTTAAGCACTTTTACTACGATTTCGAGGTGCGCTATTCCGGCGACCCTCATGCCATCATCCCCGAGGTCCGTAGCGCCGCCGCTTCGGTGGATCCTAGCCTACCGCTCGTTTATCAAGGCACCCTATCCGAACAAGTGCATCGCTCGGTTGCGAGCCAATCCTTGACCGCCCGCCTTTCCGCCTTCTTCGGCTTTCTAGCAGTTTTTCTGGCTTCGATTGGAATTTATGGATTGATGTCCTATGGAGTTACTCAGAGGACTAACGAGATTGGTATCCGCGTTGCGCTCGGAGCTCCGCGCTCTCGCGTTTTTTGGATGATCCTGCGCGACGGTCTGCTCTTCGCAAGCACCGGGCTTGCCCTGGGCGTCCCGATCGCGTTGGCTGCTGGCCGGCTGGTGTCCAGCATGCTGTTCAGCATCAAGCCATCCGACCCCGCGACAATGGTTGTCGCGGCGACTCTGTTGGTAGTGCTCAACGTGGCGGCCGGCTATCTACCGGCACGGCGCGCGATGCGCGTCGATCCGATGGTCGCCTTGAGATACGAGTAACTCATGGCTCTCGGAGTGCCACAACGAAGGATGAAAATGGACCCAGGCACCTATGCTTTGTTTTCAACGCGATAGGCAGCTATTTTCATAGGAGTAAGGAGGACCGGGGAATGCGACCGGAGCATTGGCTGTTCACAATTCCGCTACGGTTACGGTTGTTATTCCGCTGGGCACAGGCGGACCAGGAATTAGATGACGAGCTGCGCGACCACCTCGAACGAAAAACCCAGGAATATGTCGCACATCGAATCGACCGTTTTGCCTTCCAGCCAGGGAATAAGTCATGGAGCGTGTAAAAAAGCAGACGAAAAGGCTATCGAAGTCAGTTCATCCGAGAAACATTCCAAGCGCGCGTATGGGCCTGTCCCCAACAACACCAATCGACGCGACGACGAGGGAGTGTTGTTTTCCGGATTGCGCCGGACCAAGTACTGCTATGGCCGTTCCATTGCCCAATAGCACGAGTCACGTTACCATGTCGCCTGCGACACCAGAGAAGCCAGCACGGATAGGAAGAAAGTCCATGTCAAGGCGATCTGGGCAGTCAGGCAGTATTCAGAAGGAAGGTAATTGGTACGTGGTTCGTTACTGGAAGGATGTCGCGGGACAAGAGAAGCGGCAGCGGGTCTACGAGAGAATCTGTCCGATCTCCGGCCCCGGCAAACCTTTCAGCATCCGAACGGGAACGCAAGGCCAAGGAGATCATCGCGGCCAGCGGAGTGGACACCCAGGAGTATTTCGACAAAGTGGTAACACAGTCGAGCAATGGCGTGACCTTCCGCGAACAGGCCGACACATGGCTCGAAGGCATGCGCAACCGTAGGCGTAAGCAGCCCTTGGCACCGTCCACCATTGCAACGTGGGCGTATGCCCTGGAGAAGTGGATTAACCCAAACCTCGGCGATCTGCCGCTCGAATCCATCAACAACGCGAGCTTGAAAAAGCTCGTAGACACGATGGTCGAAGGTGGCCTGTCTCCGAAGTCGGTTTCCAATTACTCCCAGGTTGTGAAGATCGTGATGAAGTCGGTGCGCGACGAGAAAGGCCAGGCTGTTCCGTTGCGAATTATACGCGGCGGTTTGAAGGGCTAGCGTCCCGGAGTATCGTCGGGAATCGCGTGATGGAAGCCGTTCCGGTCACCGGAATTCCTCCATGGGATCGCGGAATGGGACAGGGCGAGATGCGGATTTTCCGATTCGACCTGGGACAGTCTGTAAGGGTCTCAAAACACAAGCCTCGCAAATCCCGAACCGCTGTGGGACAAGTTGGGAAGCCGTGGGGATCGTTTTCTCCAGCGATTCTTGCGATCGTTCCCGCCGTTCCCGCACGCCCGTGTATGCGCGGCGGAACGGGAACGGGAACTTGGCGGGCGACGAGTGCAGTGCGCGTCTTCCGGGCACCGTGTAGCAGCCGCCCTGACGGGCGGATGTGCCTGTATCGCCGATGACTTACCGCACCGCGCCCTGCATCCGGGCGGGGAAATAAATGCCGGGGGGTTCGGGGGGCAGAGCCCCCCGTGAGAGCGCTGATCTCAAGAAAGCACACAAGAGGGGGACAACCCACCGCGTAGAGTGCGAGCCGACACACCAGCGAGTCTTCAATGTGGAATGGGACCATGAGTATATCGAGATGCCCGTGGTCAATCCACAGAAGCAGCGGCGACCATCGTTCACCGGCGACGTAGTCACAGCCATTGTCGGGAATACGGACGAGCAGAAATACCGTGTACTGTTCGCGCTTCTGGCCTCATCGGGGCTGCGGTTTGGGGAAGCTCTTGGACTTAACATCAATAACATTTCCCCGGACTGCTCCACCATCAAGATTGTCCAGAAGGCCTGGGGCTCGGAAGTGCAAGACCGCCTGAAAACCGTAAGCGGCGAACGGGAAGTGGACCTTCATCCGGACATGGCGGGCATGCTGCGGGAGTTCATTGGTGACAGGAATTCAGGCCTGCTGTTCGTCTCACGGCGCGGCAGGCCACTTCACCAGTCGAGCGTCCTGCGGCGCAAGCTGCACCCAATCCTGGCCAAGCTCGGCCAGCCAAAGTGCGGCGTCCATGCGTTCCGTCGCTTTCGCAACACGTACCTGCGGAACTTCACGGCCACCCCTCCCGGCGTCTTGCAGTTCTGGATGCGCCATGCCGGAGAGGGTATGTCCGACCTCTACGACAAGATCAAATCGAACGTGGCGTTTCGCAAAGAAATGGCAGAGAAAGCCGGTTTGGGTTTCGAGCTTCCGTCCAAAATCCTCGTTATTGGACGGAAACTCGAATTTGCGCGCGATTTGGAAATGACTGCAACTGCATGAAAGTAGTGGGGTAAGTGGTCGGGCCTAGCAGACGATTTTCGAACTTGGTTCCAAGAGGCCGCTTAAATGGTCCGTGGAGAGGGCCGTACGGTACGGTATCCGAGACAGTCTAGGCTCACCAGGGTAAATACCTTGCAAAAATGGCATAGTGCTCCATAATTGCAAGGATGATTGAGCGTCGCATAC
>QHYH01000026.1 GCA_003223215.1 Acidobacteriota bacterium | reverse complement strand
GTTGCGCCCAAACCGGGAACCCGTTATTTTTTCTGGCAGTCACGGTTGCCTTTCTCACAGGCCACTCTGGTTGTTGGTGCTGGAGCCGACGGCGCGTCCGGCCCGTGATTCTTTTTCCTTTCTGACGCTTCACTTCTGGAGAATCCGAGATTCCGGTGGAGAGATTCATGACAGCTGACGCACAGTGTGATCAAGTTTTCGAGGCTGTCGTGTCCAAGCTTGCTTCGCGACTTGATGTGGTGCACCTGAAGGTTTTCAGCCGTGCCACAATTCTGGCAGCGCCAGCTGTCTCTGCTCAGAACCTCTTTGCAAATAGCCTTGTACGCGTCTGGATCCAGTCGAATCCGAGGTTGTCTCGGCACTAATCTTGGCATGGCGTGCTCCTGATCTCGTGCCGGAATTGCTTTCGCTGCTCCAGCGGCAATAATCTATAGACGCTGCGCAGCGAAAGCATCAGAGCCTCGGGGTTTGGGCCGTCCAGGTTGGCTCCTGCCAAAAAATCCGCGCAGATCATCTCCAGGCAATATCCGCGCGACTTGTTTGTTCCCAGCATGAGCCCGGCAGTTTCGAGAGCTTGCTCGACCACCGCCAGTTGGCTCTTGTACATCTTGAAGTAGATCAGATCCCAAGGTTCGCTCTCGCGGCCGGTCAGATGTTTTTCCACTTCCCCTTTGAATTCTTGTTTCGGGAGTGACGTGGCCTTGTGCAACCAGGTTGCACATTCGAACCCCTGTCTATCCCTCCGCGCCACCTTGGCCAGTTCGACCGCTTTGCTCCAACCCACCTCGCGCAGCGCGTGCTTCGGAACCTGCGTCAAATTCTCATGGATGGCCATCAAGTAGTACGCCTTTCTCCTTGAATCGGGAAAGCGCTTCTCGAGATAGTCCTCAAACGACTTCAGGTTCTCGAGTCTCCAGTACTGACCGGTCCGGACCTCGCAAAGGTATCGCCCCAGATCCACGAATCGCACCTCTCTTTCCTGCTCCTTCGTTTTCTCCCAAGCCAGAATCTCATCGATCTTGCCCAGCACGAACACGGCTCGTCGACGCTTGAGCTTCGGCACCGCCATCGGTCGTCCGTTAATCCACAAGCTCGTCAAGCCAGTCAAGGTTGCTCGCTCCTGCCTTGCGGACGAGATTCGCCGCGACCAAGTGGTCGTTGCGGAGGCAAAGTCCCAGATACGGGCAGGTCACGCAGCCGTTCTGAGGAAACCGAATGCCGCTGTGTGGATTGAAGTGCCCCGCCTCGATCTGGTTTATCGTCGTCTCCTCGACCAGTCGGCCAAATTCCTGACGCTGTTCTTCGGAAATCGTCGCCCTCAAATACTGGATTTCGGGAGCGTGCTTGCGCACAAAAACAACCAGCGCGGCTTCGAGAATTCCGCTGATCCACGAATAGCAGATGAGCTGAGGGTCGAGCGAAAGCAAGCCTTCCGGTGCCTCCGGGTAACGGCTGGTCGTCGTCTTCCAATCGATCAGGCACGGTACGCCGTCGACTTCGCCGATGGCGTCGAGGTAAGCAACAAATTCGCTGCCTCCCGCGAGAATCCTGTGTTTCTTTACTTGCAAATTCCCATGGGGATCATGAATACGTACGCGATTGTCCCGCGCAAATGTTTCGAGCAAATGGATCCCCTGATGCAGCAAGCGATCCCAGGTTTCTCCTTTCTTGTACTCAAAGGCCGCGTCGCGATAGGCTCCCCACTCCTTAAAGAACGTGGCTCCGCAATCCTCTTCGCGGAAGTAGGCACCCAGTGCGTTCTCAAAGCACCGTCCGAAGGCCATGCCCGAGCGCGTTTCTTTTTCCTGCCAGCCGTCCAAATAGCGATACCGATAGCTTCTCGGACACCGCAGGTATTGGCTGATCTGCGTGTAGCTATAGACCATCGGCGCCTCCTTGCCCCTTGCTTTGTACCAGGGACGCGCAATCGAGAACCTCCCAATCTGCCTCCGGGGCGAACGCTTCGAGGTTTTGATAGGAACGCCCGTTTAAGGTCGTATAGGAGGTCCGAACGACGCCGCGGAGATGGAGCAGAGCCTTGTCATCCACGCGGTCATCCTTGAGGAGCTGTGCATCGTAACCAAAATCGCGAAGAAACCAGTTGAGTCTCCAGAGAGCCTTCTCCGTGCAATAAAGCCGACCAGAAAAGGACCGAGCTTCGAAGGCCTTTGGCTCCAGAACGGAGAACTGAAATTCGACAAACGGCCTCTGTGGATGCCACCGGTAGCGTGCTCGGTCCACACGAACAAGAAACAAACCTTCAAGCTTGCTTTCGCTACTGGATTCGTTCAGATAAAGGCCAGGAATTTGCCGCTTCATGATTTCACCTCTACGGGTTGCGCGTAGGTATTGAGTTTGCAGATGAGTTCTTCTTTGTTTTCCTGCGCGGACGTCGCTAGATGGGAGACAAAGGATTCAACCAATTTTCGGTTTGCTTCCTTGAGAGTCGATGTGCCGCAGTAGTCCGCCGCATACGCTTTGACCAGCGTTGGGTCCAGGTTGTGCCGGCGGATAAGGACGCAAAGCCGGTCTCGCAGTTTTGGTTGTCCATTATTCGAACCGTTCTGATGCCGCGGCTCTACCGGTACAGGATGTTCTTCATTGGGCTTTGAGGAACCGGTAAGCCAGCCCAATTCCTCGACAGAGCAGAGGCCGATTCCATAAGCCTTGCGGAGAGCGCGGTTGACGGCTCGTGTTTCGGCCACGCGCATTTCGGCGCCGCGAACGAGAGGTGAAGTGTTTGATGGATCGGCGTCTCCGTAGCCGACGAACGGTTTCGATATATGGGACTTATGAACGACCGCGCGGAATACCCAGCGGTCCGTTGCAGGGTCGGAAAACTCGCGCATGGGTCGAACCTGTATGCCAGCACAACGATTTCGCTTTGCCAGCCGAAGGAGGCCACTGTGTGTGACGTACCACCTGCTGTCTAGAAGCTTCAAATCGCCGAGGGCAACTGACAACCGGAATTCCTGAGTTAGAGTTTTGAGAACACGAACTTGTTCGGCGGTGATCTCCCAACTCTTGCGAGCAAGCTTGGTGTTTTGCCCAATGAGCGAGCTCACCCGAGGTCGGTCTCTCAAATTTTCCCGTTTCCTTTGGAAAGACATAAGCACCTCCACGCTAGCGTTTCTACTAGAAAACAATCGTAACTAATAGAAACGGCCATGTCAAGTGTTTTCTCTTGTAAAAACTTCGTTTCAACGCTTATGATCCGCCTGTGGCGAGAAAAGTATTTTTGGGTATCCGGATCGATCCAGAGCTCAAGAAGACTCTGGAAGAGATAGGTAATACCGAGGAAAGAAGCGTGTCCCAGATTTGCGAGTTGATCTTGAGAAAGGGAGCGGATGCTTACAAGAGGGAAGGATCCAAATATCTCCAGCGTTCACTCTCTCACCAGAAACGAGGACCCTCCGAATAGTTTCCAAATTCCACGCCCCGCGCAACATCCGCGACAACAATAAGCCAAAGGCGGGTGGTCGGTTTGGGCGCAGCTTAAGGTCATGACAAACCGCGAAGCTGGGAAAGCTGCGAAAACTGGGGGCGGCAAAGCAAAGCTAGGCAAACAGCCAAGACTTGACTTCAATATGAGGCTTGGTTTCCAGAGGAGAATCTAAGAAGGGAAAGCGAACGCAAGCAGCCATTGATTTGCGCAACCGGGTTGCACAAATCCGGCACTGGGTTTTATCCAAACCTACGCCATCGTTTCGTACAGCAGTACTAATCCTGGGCTCAGCCATGAGTGGACGGAAGCGTCGGTTGATCAATGATCTCCGCGTAACCTGAGAGGCAACGTGTCTCCCGGTCTCGAAGAGCGCTTCCGATTTTTCTTACTTTTGCCCCTCTGCCTGTTCCCTAGTAAGAGAGCGGGAATTTGGAGAGTCTCCAAGCGAATGCGGGACAAGATGCCAGTATATCTAGGCATGCCGCGTACCATTGACTCGCGGCATGACCCATGCCAGCCTGGCTAGTCCCCATTCAACCTGCTCACTGATCCAAAGACCCGATGGAAAAAACGGACCCTTACGCCGAATGGGTGCTCTTTGCGACGAAACTGGACCCGGGCGAACCTCCACTCGCAGCGGATGAAGAATTGGTGTCCGCGGCGCGAACGGCTTGGCCACATGTGCTGGCGCACGTCCGACACAGGTTGCTCGACAAGGAATTAGGTCGGGAGAGAAGGGCTCTTGCGGCAGAGATTTGGGACCGCGTGCTCGTATCGGTGGCCAAGACTCGCCTGCGCAACAAAGATCTCCGATCGCCGATCATGGACCTGGAATCCTATTTAATTGGAGCCTTCCACCACCGTTTCAACCGGACGCTTAAGAAGGAACAGAAGAGAGTGGAGACCATCGAGGCGTTTTCGTCGGTCCTCGATTTGGAGCAGTTCGCGGCTGCTACGGATGCAGAATGGGCGGAACACCTCGAACGCGCGATTGCCGCCGACCAGATCACGGACCGCATGAACCCTTGGATGAGGAAGGTTTGGCAGAGGCGTCAGTGCGACTATTCCTGGAAGGCGATTGCAGCTTGGCTCGGGATCACCGAGCAGCAGGCCAAGATGAAGTTCTACTACGGGTTGCAGAAGATCCGTCAGAGCATCATGCAGTCGGTGAAAGATCCCAAATCTTACAAGGCCACTGAGGTTAAAGGGAGGCAGACCTGAACGCAAAGGCATATTCCGAGAGAGAGGAAAAGCGCATCCTGGCTGCGCTGGGCCGCAGTCTGCTCAAGGATTTTCCGAATCCGGACCGTATTGGGTGCCCGGGCCCCGAAGTTCTGAAAAGAATCTCCTCTCATGAAATGAACCTTTCTGAGGCTGAGAAGTGGCTCGACCACCTAACTTCCTGCAGCCCCTGCTACCGTGATTTCTCTCAGTTCCAAACTGCGTATCGAAGCCGGAGAACGAGGACACTGGTGGCCATCGCTGCAACCATCCTGCTGGTCGCCTGCTTTGCGGGCTGGGCCTTGTTCCTAAGACAAAAGGCACCGTTGGCTCTAAGGTCAATCCCAAGGCACGAGGAACCGTTGGTTACGCAAACCGTCGTGCTCGACTTAAGGGATCGTTCGCCCGAGCGCGGGGCGGAACCGGGTCCCGTTCTGCCGCCGCTCGAGATGGCTCGCAACGTGTCTCACCTGGAAATTTATCTTCCATTAGGAAGTCCCGAGGGACTCTACGATGTTCGTATTATGACGACCCAAGGCGAGCCACTCCTTGTTGCCAAAGGAAGGGCAAAAATCAAACAAGGCCTCACTTCCATGGGAGTCGATGTGGCCCCTACGATCCGCTCGGGCAGGTATATTTTAAAGATCCGAGAGCGCGGATGGGACTGGTTTTCTTTTCCACTAGTCGTACGGTGAATGTGTGCCGATCCGATGACAACGGAATGTAATAGACAAGACTGTGGCGCTGGCGTGAGGTGAATTATGCAAACACAAGCACCGAGGGGACAGTATCGCGTGCTAGGACTGGATCCATTCGATACTCTGACATGGCCGAGCGGGCCGCTTTGTAGAGACTGCAAAACGTTAGACGAAGCACGAGACTTGGCTGACCGCAATGGCGAGTTGTACCTCTGGGTTTGCGTGTACGACGACGCTGGTGAGGTTTTGTACGAGACTGGCTGTTACCAGGAGCACCTTCAAAAGATGAAAGAGCTGGATCAGGAGCCTGCCAGGAGGGCTAAAACAGAGCGGTTCTCGTAATAAAGTCGCCCCAGTACACCGGCGCATCGAGGGTCACGGTTTTGATCGCGTAGCACGAGGGGCCATTTGTGTCGCGCACGTATGGAGATTCAGGGATCAACTAAAAAGCAATTGGCGGGCGCAAACCGGAGACTGCCTGAGACAAATTCGTGACTCTTGAAGCGCGAGTGCGTCCGCTTGTAAAGTCCTATCACCATGAGCAAGCGCCTTCGACTGTGGTTTGGGCTGGCTGGCGGCGCCCTGCTGGCGTTTGGCGCGGTCGCCTTCATACTGTTTTTCCGCGCGCGGCTTCAGAAGCCTCATCCCGTTTCCGTCGAGATCGGTTCCACGGACGCCCAGGCTTTGTTGCGCCAAGCCGATTACCTCGCCTACCTTGGGGACTGGCAGAAAGCTCGGCCATATTTTGCGCGGGCAGCCAACGAAGCCGATGTGGAGCATGGCTCCTACACCGCTGCCTCCCATTATCTGAGTGAGCAGTTGCGAAATCCGGTCGTCCAAACGGACCCGCGGCTCAAACTGCGTTGCCTTACCATAAAGGGGATTGTTGATCTCAATACGAACACATCTGTGGCCGAGGCTGACTGGACGGAAGCACTGCGATTGGCCGAAGAACTCCACGACCCAGTTTGGGAAGAACGAGCGACCGGTTGGCTTGGCATCGTGGATTTCGTGAATGGTAAAAGCACCCAGGCCACCCGCCGCGTGTTAAAGGCAATAGCCGAAGCGCGCTGGCGCGGCGACATTGACGCCGAGGCGACGTTTCTTACTTACTTCGCGGATGGCTTGGTTGCAATCAACCGGCCATCCCAGGCCGTGACCTGCCTGAATGAGGCTTTGAAAGTGGAGAAATCCAATCCGGACGCGCCCGTCCTGTACCGCACGCTCATCGCCAAAATTGACGCTTTGGAAGAACTTCGAGAGTACGCGCAAGCACGTGCACTAGTTGCCCAAACCCTGGCCGAAGCAAGGAGAAGCCAGACGCTGGGGGCGCAGGCCGAACTATTGCGCGAAACCGGCCAGTTGGACCGCGCGACTGGAGACATTCCTGGCGCCGAGGCGGCCTACGAACAGGCCGCTGCCGTTTCCAGCCAAGCCAGCCTCCCGCGATTGCTGGCGGAGTCCGAGTTTCAACTCACGGACCTCTATCGTGAGCAAGGCGATTTGGCGAAAGCACAGGCGGCGGTTTCACAAGGCATCGAGGCCGTCCGCGAGGTCGAAGCTCCCTACGAGTTGCCGCATTATCTTGCCGTTGAAGCTGAATTAAAGGAGTCGGGACACCACTCCCGACAAGCGGATCAAATTTTTGGCCAAGCCGAAGACCTCGTGGAAGGCATGTTGATGGATGCTCCGAATTCGACGGTCGAGACGTCTCTCCTCGGCGCAATGAGCGACATCTACGTCCAGCACTTCCGGCTGGCCGCACTTTCGCTCAAGAACGTAGATGAAGCGTTTGAGATTGTGGAGCAAGCGCGAGGCCGGGCGTTGGCGGACACCCTGCGAAGCCATAAGAGGCGGATGGAAAAGAATTCCGCGGAAGAGAATCCCGCCAAGGCGCAAATCGAGGATTTGCAACGACAGTTGCGCCAAATGCATACGAGCGAAGAACGCGCCGAGTTCCTCGACAAGCTGGACGTGGCCGAAGCCATGTTCGCCAACAACGAGTACGAACATGCGCAGATCAGGCGGCTGGTGCCCACACGCCCTGTTTCTCTCAGCGAGTTCCAGCGCAGCTTGAGGCCGGATGAGATCGCGCTCGAATACGTTCTCGCGAGCCCAAACTCTTTCTGTCTGACGATCACCCAGAAAACGGCGACCATTGACCCGCTACCCGCGAGGGCCCAAATCGAGGCAGCGGTTGGCTACTATCTTGAGGATCTGAAGGCCAAGAAGCCGTTCAGTATGCCGGCACAGCAGCTTTACGCATGGCTACTAGCCGACTGCGTCGGAAAGAACGCTCCGCGGAAGCTTGTGCTAGTTCCCGACGGAAAGTTGAATGACCTGCCGTTTGACACGCTCGTAGACCTAAGTGGGCGTTATGTCCTCGAATCGCACGTGGTCGCTGTCGCGCCCTCCGCAACTGTTTTCCACATGCTTCGGGCCGAAGGCGTTTCCCAGGCCACCTACACATTCCTCGGCGTCGGATATAGCAAAGGGCCAACGGCTGCTTCCTCCGACACACCACTGCCGGATCGCATTCAGCGCGACGTTCGCGGAATTTTCGGCATCGATAATCCGATGTTAAGCCCGTTGCCGTATTCGAGAGAGGAAGTGCAATCGGCAGCTCAATTCATGGGCCTTGGCAGCAGCATTGTCCTACTCGGATCGAGGGCCACCAAAGAGAATGTCGTTGCAGAGCCGCTTGTTAATTTCAAGATTCTCCATTTTGCGGTTCACGGTATCGCCGATGAACACAATCCTGACCGTTCTGCTCTCGTTTTCCGCGAGGGAACCAAGACGAACGATGACGGGCTCTTGCAAGTCAGGGACATCAGGAGGCTTTCGCTCGACGCAGACTTGGTTACTTTGTCGGCCTGCGACACGGGAGTCGGCAAAATCGAAGGCGAGGAGGGCGTTGACAGCCTAACCGGAGCATTCTTGATGGCTGGTGCGCGGAACGTGCTCGCCAGCTTGTGGTCAGTTAATGACCGCTGGACGGCGACATTAATGGACAAGTTTTATCGCAATCTTGCTGACGGCATGGACGTGAGCAGCGCCTTAAGACAAGCCAAGCTCGATATCCTGAATCAATACGGTGCCACCGTACCGCCGCGCTATTGGGCGGGCTTTGTTCTTTTCGGCGAAGGCGATGCCAGAATTTCGCGAGGTAAAAATGCGGGAGGAATTCAGCAGAAGTGATCGAGAAAAAATACTCCGCAGGACGTGCGCGGTTGTAGAGAAGCAGTACTTCGATCCCAAATTCAATGGCAAGGACTGGCCGGCGATGGTCAGCGCCGGCAAGCAGGCAATCCTCGATGCCGGTGAGCCATCCGACTTTGAACGGGCCATGCACGATCTCGTGCGTGGCCTTGGGACCAGCCACACTGGTTTTTTCCACCAATCCGTCAACCGGGTTCCCGGCAGGCTGGCGATTTGCGCGACGTTTCGGAAATTTGAAACACCTGAAGGATTACGCTGGATGTTCCAGGACGTGCATGAGGGCGGCCCAGCGCACCGCGCAGGGATCGCCCCCCTGGATATCCTTATGTCCCTGAACGGGCGTCCCATCGCTCCGCCAGAGCAACCCATGTTTCCGATGGGGACAACGGCGTCCGTGACCCTCAAGAAGGCGAACCAAAGCGAGGCAACTGCCAGCATCACGATCCCCAATCCGCGCACGCGCAAACAGCCTTATGCCGAGGCCCGCGCCGTTTCACATCGAAGGCTGGACGGGAACATTGGATATCTTAAGTCCACAATCTTCCCCGGACTCCTTGGCATTGATGTGTCACGAGAGCTCGACGCCGCTTTCGCTGCATTGAGCGACTGCGACCGGCTCATCGTGGACTTGCGAGGGAATCTTGGCGGAGGGCTCGGCTTACTCCGGCTGATGAGCCACCTTGCGCCAGGGAAAATTCCCATCGGATACAGCGTCACTCGCAAGCGCGCGGAACGAGGCTTCAATAAGGAGTCACTTCGGCGCTTTGACTGGATTCCGTCCACGAAACTCGCTATTCCACTCGTGGCCCTTCTTCACGCCGGGCGGGACGGCTCAGTGCTTCTCATGACTGAGGGTCTGGGGCCGAAAAAAGCTCACGGGCGCATCGTCTTACTCGTCAACGAGCATACGGTCAGCGCGGGTGAGATGATTTCGGGCTTCGCCGCCGAAAACAAACTTGCGACGATTGTCGGCAGCGAAACCGCAGGACGCTTGCTTGGCGGCACTGGATTCAAAGTGGGCCACGGGTACTTGGTCATTCTGCCCAAGGCCGGGTTCTATACCTGGCAGGGCAAATCGTACGAGGGCCATGGTGTAACACCAGATGTACCAATCACGTGGTCCCCGGAAGCTGCGCGAGACGGCAAGGACAACCAGCTTGAGAAGGCGGTTGAGGTCGCAAATTCGCTCTGACTCCCCGGTCAAGCGCGCCCCCAGACCGTTTGTGCACTCATTGTACGTTGATTAGCAGGTATCGCCAATCCCCCGGCGACTGTCGGATGCCGAGGGAGTATTGCCAGCTTGAGGCCCTGATCCTTTCGCTGCGCCAGATCTACAGATTATTGCCTCTGGAGAAGCAAAACCAAATCGTGGCGCTTACGAGTCGAGCGGGAGGCGTACGAAGCTCTCCACAAGCAGGTTCTTGCCAGGGACAATTGGCGCTGCCAGAATTGCGCCACATCGGAAAATCTACAGGTTCATTATATCCGGTCGCGAAGCAAACTTGGGGATGACAGCCCTGAGAACCTGATCACGCTATGCGCAACCTGCCATGATGCCCTCCACCGCAATCATCAGAACTCCATCTGACCAGACAGGTTTCATCCGGCAGTATCCACGACCATCGAGAGATCTCAGATTTCTGGAGCGCCGATGAGCGGAAATGAAGCTCAAGTGGCGTAGTCTTCGTGATTCTTGCCGCAGTTATCGTGGAGGCTCAGAGCTGAACTTCCGAGTCCCTACACCATGGTGCCACTGACGGCGCGGGCACCGGGCTAGTCCACGCTTCGCAACAGTGTCCGACGCGCTGACATTCGCTTCTTTCTGGAGGGCGTTCGGGCCGTCGAATTCTCGAATTCTGACCTCGCTAGGGCAGTAACCCGAACACGGCCACGCTGTTGGGCGTGCCAATATAGACTCTTCCATTCGCGACAATAGGCGTGATGAATTTGTTGCCAGAGAATTGGTCGCGGCTGTTAGCGGCTTGGTTGGAGTTGTAGAGCTCGGTCGCCAGATTCGTGGCATCGTAGGCGTGCAGGACAGCTGTACTCCCGTTTTCAACCGCCCATACAATGCCGTTGGCAGCGCCGTTGGCGGAAATACTTGGCGTCGTTCCCGGATACGGAAACTGGTTTGAGCTTTGCGAAGAGGGCGCGACTGCCAGTTTGGCATTTGTGATCGGAAAAGCCTTGAGCGCATCTCCTACGGCGCCGTAATAGACGGTGCCGTTGAAGTAGGAGGGCTTAGCGAACTCTCCGCCAGCGAGCTGTCCGCTAATTAGCTCGTAGACATTGTTCTGGTTCGCGTTGAACTTGCCCATGTTGTCGCGGTCAAGGACATAAATGGTCGCATCCTTGCCGGAGCCGACTGCTAAATGGCGCGTCGTGCCGGTCGAGTCGGTCAAGTCTGGCAGCAGCAAAGGTCCACCTGAGCCGAAATCTTCGTCCGCTGCTGATGCGGCTACAGTGTTCGACGGAGTGAAGTAATCGAGCAGCTTTATTGGTGATGACGAGGAAATCTTTACAAAGCAATTTCCGCAGTCGCCCTGCGAGGGAAACCCGGATGCATCCAATGATGTGTCAAACGTGCCGTTCCCCAGGATGAAGTAAATGTTTCCTGCGGCGTCGGCCGCTGGTGCCGTACCGGCCATCCAGGTGCCTCCGTCGCTACCGTTCGGCACGAGATTTAACACAGCGGTTTGCTTGAGAGTGTCAGCGTTATAGGCCATCACCCAAGAAGTGTAAGCGCCTATATCGCAGTGCGAGCCCCAAGTGGTATAGATCGTTCCGTTGATCTCGAGCAGGCCGGGGCGTTCGTTATATTCAGCCGGATCAAAAACTACATTGCCTCCCGAACTGCCGGCACCATTACCGGGATAGGTCGCAGTAATTGTCGTAGGCCCACCAAAGAGTTCTTTTCCAGTACTGAGATCAAGCGCATGGATGCGATGAAAATAGTTTCCACCGGCATCTTTGGAAACAGCAACGACGTAGATGGCACCGCGACCCCGGTCGATAACTGGGGTAGAGGTGATGCCAATCTCCGGCGTCACCTGTCCGCAGCCGCGGTCGTCGCTCGGCAATTCACCGGGCAATTGCGTGGAAACCATCCAGAGAGGAGTCGTGGTGTTTCCACTTATGCGATCCGCGTCAAAGGCGAAGACACTACCGTGCTCGGTAGCGACGTACAGAACATTTCTCATTCCCTGACCGGGAATGGACACATTCGAGAGATACAGCGGTTGCGCATCCACTTTGCCGTCCACTATGAACGCACCGAGCTTCCCGAATTTTACGGGATTCGTATTCGCAGTCGTCAAGACCGTTTCATGGGTGTTCTGACCCGAACGCATGTTGTCGTAATGGTAGGTCGCCACGTCGATGGAAGACGGCGTTGGGGCTGGGTTAGGGCTTCCGCCGGAGCTGCTGGCCGTCAAACCGCCGCATCCTTGAAGCAGCCACGGCGCCAGGAAAAGGCCTAGGATGGGAAACGGACAATTCGGTGGATTATTGCGAGGCATAGATTCA
>QHYH01000167.1 GCA_003223215.1 Acidobacteriota bacterium | reverse complement strand
CACTGCACTGGGCGGGCGGCTTGATCCTCTTTGCGGATGGCGACGCCGATTCCTTCCTAGAACTCGAAGCCCGGGACCGTTATACCCGTTTGCCTCTGGCCTTTCCCCGTGATCTGCACCGCGCAGGGCAAGCGCATCGCGAACTTCTCGAGGTCTGCAGGACCAGAGACACAGAGCTGGCGTCCCGAGCCTTGTGGAAGCACATCACCGAGGCCGGCGAGTACCTGAGAGAATTCATCAAGAGCCGACGCGAGCGACGTTCCTCGGTGAGCGAAGCTGCCGAAAGAAACCGCGACAAGAACGGCGCGAGGTCCCGCGGCAACGGCAAGTGAAGGGTCCCGTCAGGGTCCTTTTGATTTCCCGCCGGGGCAGCTCCCGTGCGGCAAAGGCGCATTTTACCCGCGGTTGTGCTGCAAGCGCTTGCACTTACTTCTTGACAAATCGCGCCATCCTGCGCTTCACTCTCCCTCGCTTCTTTTTTGAAGGGAGCGGAAATGGAAGACCAGCTTTCTCGTCGCGAACTGCTCAAGAAAACCGTTGCCGGGGTTTCCACTGCCGCTCTCTTTCATGCCGCTCGGTGGCCAGCGTCGCCTTCTGCTGCTTCCGAATCCGCAGTTGCCCCGGCAAGCGCTGGTCCAGCAAACGCCTCGGCGGTCCTGCCTCTCACGAGTACGAGCGAGGTTTTCATACCGCCGCAAGGCCGGAGTTTCTTCAAGTTCAGCTTCGACTTTCCGGAGCCTTCGGTCGCTTTCGAAAATCTGCAGTTTTCCTTCCGGGTCTACACATTCGAGAATACCTACGCGCCTGACGCGAGCTCGATGACGGCGGAATCCGCCGGGGATGGAGTTCGCGTCCAGTCGAAGGGTTTTGTGTGGGCCGGGGATCAACAAAAAGCTCCAGGCACGCTCGACGTCCGTATCACACGAAACGGCTCGTTCGTGGAGTGCCAGGCTACCGCAGAAATGGGCCAGCCGATTAAATCGATCGCTGCAATTCTTCGTGGCGTACCTCGCGGCAAGGTTTCCGTGGCCGGAGGAAACTTTTTCGATCCCAAAGATAACGAACTGCTGTTCGGCTATCCGTTCGGCGGAGGATCCTTGTTTGTCGCCGGAGGAATGGATTCTCCGGTTCTCATCATCGAGTCTCGCGAAAAGGAATATTTCTTCCTTTCCACGCTGCTCAAAGAAGTGCGCGCCAGCCGTTTTTACCTGCAGCCCGGGGAGAAAGGCTACCGCGTCGAGCTGATTCACGAACGCGAAGGCTGGGCAAAGGCGAATCGCATCGAGAGTCCGGTGTGGCGCGTTGGCCGCGCCGAGAGCCTAGAGGCGGCCTACCGCCCGCACTTCGAGCATGTCGAAAAGGCGTTTGCGATTCCGAACTGGGAAAGCCGCGCTGATGTGCCGGCATGGTTCCGCGAGGTCGCGCTGGTCATTTCGCTTCACGGGATGCATTGGACCGGTTATATCTTCAATGACTTCGCGAAATCGCTGAAAACGCTTGAATGGGTGGCCACGCAAATTCCCGCCAGGCAAGTTCTCGTGTTTCTCCCGGCGTGGGACGGCCGCTACTACTGGAATTATCCGATTTACAAGCCGGACCCGCGGCTCGGCGGCGAGCAGGGCTTTCGTACGCTGATCGACAGAGGCCACGGCATGGGCTTTCACTTCATGCCCATGTTTGGGATGAACGCGGCGAACAAACTGCTCCCCGAATTCAAGAACTTCGCCGACGCTACGACCGATCAGATCGACGGCGACCCTTTCAACTTGAACTGGGTGGACTGGGATAACGACCGCCACAATGAAGGGAACGGCGGCTACATGAATCTCGGCGTGCCTTCCTGGCGGAACTGGCTCTCCGCACGAATTGCGGACGCGATTTCGAATTACCACGCCGATGCGTATTTCCTCGACATCGCCGGCGGCTGGGAGAACAATACCAAAGCCGACATGCACGAGGGTACACGGCTGCTGGTGGAAGGCTTGCGCAAGAGATTGCCCGGCGTGCTGGTTTGCGGCGAGATGCCGTACGATGCGTTGATGAGCTTCATGCCGCTGTTCCACGTTTTTTCCGGTGGTGGATATCCTCCGGCCATGAAAAAATATGTCCGCGCGTTTGAGCACCTCAGCCAGCCCGCGCCAGGGCGCGGGAGCAGCGGCGTGCACGAATCCGGCTTCGGACATTTCAATCCGAAGACACTCAACCTGGGCAAGGAACAGATCCCTACGATCACCGTGGTGGACGATACGTTTGAAAAGTATCGCGACGTAATGACGGAAATCATCGAGCAGGCGAAACAGCGTGTGGGGCAATAAATCAGTGCGGGAGCTGCGTTGCGTGCGATGAACCGGCGGGGGATTCGAATGAAGGAAACTTTGTGGATTACAATCACGGGGGCCATGCTTATGAGCACGCTGACAGCAAGCGGTGCGGCGGGAAAATCCGGCACGACGACGAAAACGCCCTGGGGGAAGACACCCGACGGCCAGCAGGTGGATCTGTACACGCTCGGCAACCAAAACGGCGTCGCAGCGGCCATCACTACGTACGGCGGCGCGGTTGTTTCATTGAAGGTGCCCGACCGGAACGGCAAGCTCGGCGACGTGGTGCTGGGCTACGATTCGCTGGACGGCTACGTGAACGACAAGAGTTATTTCGGCGCGCTCATCGGCCGCTATGGAAACCGCATCGGGCACGCGCAATTCGCGCTGGACGGCAAGACGTACACGCTTGCGAAAAATAATGGCGAAAACACGCTTCACGGCGGAACCAAGGGCTTCAACAAAGCCGTTTGGACGGCAAAAGAAATTCCCGCCAAAAACGGCCAGGCGCTTGAGTTGACTTATCTGAGCAAGGACGGGGAAGAGGGGTTCCCCGGGAATTTGCACGTGCGGGTGATTTATACGCTGACGGATTCGAATGAACTGAAAATCGATTATTCGGCGACCACCGACAAGACCTCCGTCGTCAACCTGACCAACCATTCTTACTTCAATCTCGCCGGCCCGGGTTCAGAAGACATTCTCGACCACGTTCTGACGATGGAAGCCGACAAATTCACCCCCGTGGATTCCGGGCTGATTCCGACGGGGGAGCTTAGCGATCTGGCGGGTACGCCCTTTGATTTTCGGAAGCCGACGGCAATCGGCGCCCGCATTAATGAAGACAATGAGCAGTTGAAGCTGGGCGGCGGCTACGACCACAATTTTGTGCTGCGGCGAAAGCCGGGCGAGCCGATTTCGCTGGCGGCGCGCGTGGTGGATCCCAAAACCGGCCGCGTTCTGGAAGTGTGGACCGATCAGCCCGGGGTGCAGTTTTATACCGGGAATTTCCTGGACGGTTCGGTGCGCGGCAAGGGCGGCATCGCGTATACCAAGCGCTCGGCGTTCTGCCTGGAGACCCAGCATTTTCCGGATTCGCCGAATCATCCGAAGTTTCCTTCGACAGTGCTGAAGCCCGGGGAGCGCTATCACACGACGACCATCTACAAGTTTTCCTCGGAAAAATAGGAGTTGGTGCAAACAACCGTTGCAGGCGGCAAGAGCTTTCGTCAAGTCCAAGGAGCATCACCCATGTGCATTCGAATTCTTGCCAGTGTCTTCGTGTTGTGTTCGTTCGCGGCCTGTCCCTCACGGGCGCAAACCGCTCTTGCGCCAACTCCTCCGATGGGTTGGAACAGCTGGAATCACTTTGCGTGCAAAGTCACGGCCGCCGACGTGCGCGGAGCGGCCAGCGCGATCGCCAGCAACGGGATGAAGGAGGCGGGCTACGTGTACGTGAACGTGGACGATTGCTGGCAAGCCGGCCGCGACGAGCAGGGGCGCATTCAGCCCAACAAAAACTTCGGCGACATGAAGGCGCTCGCCGATTACGTGCACAGCAAAGGCCTAAAATTCGGAATTTATTCTTCGCCGGGCCCGGAAACGTGTGCCGGCTTTACCGGCAGCTACCAACACGAACAGCAGGATGCGCAAACTTACGCGGAGTGGGGCGTGGATTATCTGAAATACGATTGGTGCAGCGCGTCCCAGGTCTATCCGGTCAGCCAGATCCGGGAGGTTTACAAGAAAATGCACGACGCGCTCGAGAAGACCTCCCGGCCGATCGTGTTCAGCTTGTGCGAATACGGCTGGGACCTGGTTTGGAGATGGGGCAAGGACGTCGGCGGGAATTTGTGGCGGACGACCGGCGACATCCAGGACCGGTATGAGTCGATGACCAACATTGGTTTCGGGCAGGCCGGGCTCGAAGCGTTCGCGGGCCCCGGGCATTGGAACGATCCGGACATGCTCGAAATCGGCAACGGTGGTATGCGGCACGACGAGTACATTACGCACATGACGCTGTGGTGTTTGTTGGCGGCGCCGCTGCTGGCGGGGAATGATTTGACGAGAGTGACGCCGGAGGATCAGGCCATTCTCCTGAACAAAGAAGCGATTGCGGTGGATCAAGACGCCAAGGGCATCGCAGGTCACCGTGTTTCGGCGGAAGGTCCGCTAGAAGTTTGGGCCAAACCGCTGGCCGACGGCAGCGCGGCGGTCGGTCTATTCAGCCGCGCCGGAACGTTTCCCGTGAAAGTGAATTTCAAAGATATCGGCTTTACCGGGAGCGTGCATGTACGGGATCTCTGGGCCCACAAGGACCTGGGAACGTTTGACAACGAGTTCACGGCGCAAGTGCCGCGTCACGGCGCGGTGATGATCCGCGTCTCGAAGTAGGTTGCGGAGGGTGGGGACTCCGCTGGGAAGGCAAAATAGCGGTCAGCTCTTGACCGCGACTCCCGTCGAATCGCGGACGACCAGTTCAGGGTCGATGACAATTTCACGCCCGGTATCGTGCTGTTCGCGGCCATTGCCGAGAATATTGTCGAAGATGATGTGGCCGATTTGCTCGCGGGG
Source organism: Acidobacteriota bacterium (assembly GCA_003223215.1). Lineage (GTDB taxonomy): Bacteria > Acidobacteriota > Terriglobia > Acidiferrales > UBA7541 > Acidiferrum. Next base: position 18,269 of record QHYH01000167.1, on the reverse strand, counting down.
GATGTGATTGGTGGTCAGCGACGGAGAGCAAAACTCGGCGAGTTTGATATTGTCGAACCCCGTTACGGAAACATCGCGCGGGATCTGGAGGCCCTCTTCCCGCAGCTCGCGCATCACGCCGACGGCCATGAAATCGTTGACGCAGAGAACCGCCGTGGGCCGAAAGCCCGATTCAAGCAGTTCGCGCGCAGCCTGCCTGCCCCCCTCCAGGCCATCCGGCCCCGCGAAGATCCTGGCATCGGCGCTCGGGGAGCAACGGTGTACGGACTCCAGAAAGGTTTTGCGGCGTTCGCTGATGGGGCCAAGAGTGGAGTGATGCCCGACAAAAGCCATGCGGCGATGGCCCAAGGAGCTGAGGTAACTGACAGTCTTCTTGATCCCCTTGCGATAGTCCACTCGAATGTTGGTGATATTTTTCTGCGGTGTGCCTACATCATAGAAGGCCACAGGAATGCGGCTGCCCGCCACGGTCTGGATCAAGTGCTCTTCCATTTCGGAAACAATGACGGCCAGGCCCGCTACGCGAAGCCCGATCATGAGCTGCACGCTGGCGACGAGCTGTTCGGAGCGATAATCGGTATTGGCGACCACGACCTCGAGGCCCTGGGAGTGCGCATCTGATTCGAGCGTGCGATAAATGTCCAGGAAGAATGGATTCTCCATATTGGAAACAATGATTCCAAGGATGCGGCTCTTCCCGCGTGCAAGGGAACGAGCGTGGAGGTTAGGATGGTAGTTGAGTTCCTCGGCAGCTTTCAGCACCCGGGAGCGTGTGGAGGTCTTGACGATCTCGAGATTGTTAAGGACGCGCGAGACCGTGGACGTGGAGACGCCCGCCTTTTGCGCAACGACATCGAGATTCATCGCCAGAGTGCGCCTTTTGCGCATGAAAGAATACCTCGATCTGCGGCAGGCCTATTCTATCGAAAATCGGCCTTGCGGCGAGCCTCCAACGTGCTTCCGCCGAAGGGCGGTTGCGATCGAGGCCGCGCCGCGCCCTGATCGAAGGCACACCGCGGCAAGATTTCACTAGACTTGAGCGCAGTCGAGATCGTCGAAGAAAGGAGACAGGGGCAAGGCAAGCTTGACAAGGTTAGAGAGAGCGCAGTAAGTTCTGCATTGCAAGCGTTTGCAAAAATCGCCCCTGGCGAAGCCATGACAGAATCTTCCAATCCAGCGATGGTGCTCGGTATCCTTGTTGGCAACCGCGGCTTTTTCCCGGACCATTTGGCGCGTTCGGGCCGGCAGGAGATGATCGCTGCGCTCCACGCCCAGGGCATCAAACCCATCCTTCTCGGGGAAAGCGATTCCAAGTATGGCGCCGTGGAGACGCGGCAGGAGGCCGCGCGTTGCGCGGAGCTGTTTAAGAAGCATCGAGAGGAAATCGACGGCGTCGTCGTGACGCTGCCGAACTTCGGCGATGAGCGTGCCATTGCCGAAACGCTGCGGATGGCGAACCTCGGCGTGCCGGTGCTGATGCAGGCCACGCCGGACACGCCTTCCAAGATGACCATTCGAGACCGGCGCGACAGTTTCTGCGGAAAAATGTCCGCGTGCAACAACCTTGCGCAATACGGAATTCCTTATTCGCTGACTACACTGCATACCGAAGCACCGGGTTCGCAACAATTTCGCGACGACCTGGAGTGGTTTTTGGCGGTATGCCGGGTGGTAAAGGGACTGAAGAGGTTGCGGATTGGGGCGATTGGGGCCCGGCCGGCGGCGTTCAACACCGTCCGCTACAGCGAAAAAATCCTGGAGTCGACAGGAATTTCCGTCGAGACACTGGATCTTTCGGAGGTGATGGGGAGGATCGGCCGGCTCAAAGACCATGACGCGGCGGTCGTCGAGAGGCTCCAGGCCATTCGCGCTTATGTCTCGACCAACAGCATTCCGGAAGCAGCGCTGGTGAAAATGGCCAAGCTGGGCGCGGTGATCCATAACTGGATGAAGGAAACCGAAGTAACCATCAGCGCGATCCAATGCTGGACTTCACTCGAGGAGTTCTTCGGCGTTGTGCCTTGCACGGTGATGAGCATGATGAGCGATTCCGGGCTGTCGAGCGCGTGCGAAGTGGACGTGGCGGGTGTAATCGGGATGCATGCGCTGCAACTGGCCTCGCAAACACCGAGCGCGCTGCTCGACTGGAACAATAATTACGCCGATGATCCGGACAAGGCAGTGTGCTTTCACTGCAGCAACCTGCCAAAGCACTTTTTCAAAGATGTGCGCATGGATTTTCAGGAAATCATTGCCGGAACCGTGGGCAAGGAGAATACCTTCGGGACCTGCGTGGGCCGGGTGAAGAGCGGGCCGATGAGTTTCGCGCGCTTTTCCACCAACGATAGCGAGGGAAAGATGCGCGGCTACGTCGGCGAGGGCGAGTTTACGAACGACCCGCTCGAGACATTCGGTGGAGCGGGTGTGGTGCGCATTCCCGGGTTGCAGAAGCTGCTGCGGTTTATTTGCGAACGAGGGTTCGAACACCACGTGGCGGCAAATTTCTCGAGTTCTGCGTCGGCGGTACATGAAGCCACGACACGTTATCTCGATTGGGACGTGCACTGGCACAAGGCGGACGCGCCAGGGTGCTGAGAGAGAGTCTCGGGGAGGCCGTGATGGGCGGGAAGCATCGTTGGAATCGCCGCCAGTGGATTTCCTCCGCGGCAACCGCAGCCGGGGCGGCCGCGATCGTTCCGGGCCGCGGTTTCGCGTCGCTCGGGCGCGTGTTTGGAAACGCGGCAAGCGGACCGGTGCGCGATGCGGTGGACACGAAACTCAAGGCGTTTCCGTTGTCGCAGGTGCGCTTGCGCCGGGGAGTCTTTCTCGACCAGCTGGAAAGCAATCAAAGCTTTATCGAATCGCTGCCGAACGACCGATTGCTGCACACCTTCCGGCTGACGGCGGGCATTCCTTCGACCGCGGACCCGTTGGGTGGATGGGAGCATCCGCGCGGCGAATTGCGCGGGCATTTTGCGGGAGGACACGTGCTCTCGGCGTGCGCGCTGCTGCAGGCAGCGACGGGCGACGACGCCATCAAGCAAAAAGGAAACGTGCTGGTCGCGGAGCTGGCGAAGTGCCAGGAAAAATTGAATCAGGGCGGCTATCTCGGTGCGTATCCGACCAGTTTCTACGAGCGCTTGAAGGAAGGGAAGCGTGTTTGGGCGCCGTTTTACACCTATCACAAGATTCTTGCCGGGCACTTGGACATGTACACGCTCTGCGGAAACGAGCAGGCGCTGTCCACCGCCGAAAAAATGGCAGGGTGGGTCGACAGTTATTTGAAACCGGTCGGCGACGAGCAATGGGCCAAGATGCAAATGGTCGAGTTCGGCGGTATGGAGGAGGCTCTGTTCAACCTGTACGCCATCACCGGAAAAGAACAACACCTCGCGCTTGCGCGGCGCTTTGATCACAAGAAGTTCTTTGATCCGCTGGCAGAGGGCAAGGATGAGCTGAAAGGTCTGCATGCGAACACGAACATTCCGAAGGTGATCGGCGCGGCTCGCGGTTATGAGCTGACCGGCGAGCAGCGGTACCACGACATTGCGAATTATTTCTGGCACGAAGTCGTCTCCGAACGTACCTACTGTACAGGCGGCACGAGCAATGACGAAGGCTGGCGGGACGATCCGGGCAAATTTGCCGACCAGCTTGGCGAAGCGGCGGAAGAATGCTGCTGCGGCTACAATCTGCTGAAGTTGACGCGGCACCTTTTCAGTTGGACGGGCGAACCTGCGACGATGGATTACTACGAGCGGACGCTCTTCAACAGCCGCCTTGGCACCGAGGACACCGACGGCATGAAGATGTATTACGTGTCGCTGATGCCGGGGCTCTGGAGAACCTTCGGGACGCGCTTCGATTCTTTCTGGTGCTGCACGGGGACTGGCGCGGAGGAATTTGGCAAATTTGGCGACACCATTTATTTCCACGATGGGCAGGGCCTGTACGTCAACTTGTTTATCGCTTCGGAACTGAGCTGGCCGGAAAAGAAAGTCACCGTGGTGCAGGAGACGGGCTTCCCGGAGGAGGAAGGCACCTCGATCATGATCAAAACTGCGGCGCCGGTGAAGATGCCGGTGCACGTGCGCGCGCCGTATTGGGCAACGCGCGGCGTAACGGTCTCGGTCAATGGGAAAAAGCAGGAGGTGACGGCTCGGCCGAGCTCTTACTTCACACTGGATCGCACGTGGAATGATGGCGACAAAATCCAAGTGGCCATGCCCATGGGCTTGCACCTCGCGCCGCTTCCGGATGAACCCACTCTGCAAGCGGCCATGTATGGGCCATTGGTTCTCGCCGGGCGGCTGGGAACGAAGGGGCTGACCCACGAACACGTTTATGGGCCGCTCGGGCCGGATGAAGCCAGGAATATTCCCGTGCCGCCGCTTACCGGCTCGGTCGACGCTCCTGATTGGGTAGAACAGGTGAAGGGACAAACGCTCGCTTTTCAGACGGTGGGACAAAAGAGCGAGATTGATGTTTCGCCTTTCTATCAAGTGAACGACGAGCGCTACACCGTCTATTGGAAAGTGAACCGCAAAAGCGCGTAACGGGCCACCACAGCCGGAGCCTTGACGTTGCCTTTTGCACGCGAAATGAAAAGAAGCTCGGGCCAAATTAACTCCCACTAGGAGATGCGATGCTGGCGAAAATTTCCCGAAGGAAATTTGTCGGGGACGCTGCGGCTGTGTCGCTGTGCTCGCTCGTTCCGCGGCTCGCGGGTGCGGCTAGCGGCGCGACCCGCAAGATGACCGTGCTGGCGGACGAGGAAATTGGCACCGTGCGGCCGGAATTTCATGGCCATTTTGCCGAGCATCTCGGTTCCTGCGTGTACGGCGGTTTGTGGGTGGGAAAAAGTTCGCCGATTCCTAACATCAATGGCTATCGCCGGCAGGCCGTCGAGTACTTGAAAGAACTTGGGATTCCCGTACTGCGATGGCCGGGCGGGTGTTATGCGGATGATTATCATTGGCGGGACGGCATCGGACCGGCGGAGAGCCGGCCGAAGCGCGTCAATATTCATTGGGGCGGGTACGTGGAGGACGGCAGCTTTGGTACCCACGAATTCATCGGCTTGTGCCGGCTGATTGGCGCGGAGCCGTATCTCGCGGGCAATGTGGGAAGTGGCTCGCCGCAGGAGATGCGCGATTGGATCGAGTACTGCAACCTTCCCTCGGGCAGCACACTGGCCGAAGAGCGCATCAAGAACGGCGCCACGGAGCCCTTCCGCGTGCGTTATTGGGGCGTCGGCAATGAAGCCTGGGGCTGCGGCGGGTGGATGCGGCCGGAAGTGTATGCCGATCACTACCGGCAGTTTTCCGTCTATCTGCGCAAGTACGGCGATACGGACCGCTTCCTGATTGCCAGCGGCCCGAATGGAAACGACACGCGCTGGTCCCGCAAGTTCATGGACACCCTCGAAGGCGGAAAGCCGGATGGCATCTCCATGCACTATTACGAGGGTGGGGAAGATCATCCGCTGCACTTCACCGAGGAGCATTTGAAGAAGCAGCTCGCCATTTTCCCGCGTGTGGAAGACGCCATCGTCCAGCAGCGCTCACTGTTCGACAGCTATCGCGAAGGTCGCAAGATAGCGCTGGTATTTGACGAATGGGGCGTGTGGGACCGCATTGCCGAAGAAGACGAAAAGAAATTCGGCAAGCTGTGGCAGCAGAGCACCATGCGCAGCGCCGCGGCGGCGGGCTTAGGACTGAACATTTTCAATCGCCAGGCCGATAAGCTGTACATGTGCAACATCGCGCAAATTGTGAACGTGCTGCAGTCGCTGCTGCTCACGGACGGATCGGAAGGGAAGCAGTCGATTCGCACGACGACCTATCACGCATTCGCTTTGTTCAAGGCGCATCGCGGAAATAGCGCCGTCAAGGTCGAAACTGATTCTGCAACTTCGGATCGAGAAAAGCCATCGCTCGACTTGTCGGTTTCCGCGTCGACAAAAAATGGACTAGTCTTATTGAGCCTGGTGAATCCACTTCCCGATCAGGATTTGGAAATCCAATGTGCCCTGCGTGGCGCGACCGCCAAGAACGCGAGCGCGCTTTTGCTCCATGACGCCGACTGGAACGCCTCGAACAGCTTTGATGCGCCGGACCGAGTGGTGCCGAAGCCGCATCCTGTGAAAGTCGAAGGCGCAACGGTGCGTCTAGACTTGCCGCGGATGTCGGTCGTCACGGTGACCCTAACTCCGTAGCCGGAGATGGCGGGAAGAGCCAGCCTGCAGGCTCCAGAATTCGCTTTGCCGGTTTTCATAACCAGGCTAAACGCGTAGCATGCCAGCGGCAAAACTCTTCGTTAAGAAACGAAAGGGGATGGAGCGAATGCGCGCTACTTCGGTTTGTCGTCTTGCGATCAAAACGGGATTGCTCCTTGCGGCATTGGCAGGTTGCGCGGTCCTCGCCGGTGCGCAGAGACCGCCTGGGGCCCGCGGCGACGAGGAGACCTTCCGGTTTCGCTTTGTGGGACCGCGTGCAGGAAACCGGGTGGCTTCGATCGCGGGTGTTCCCGGCGACCCGAGCACCTATTACGCCGGAGCGGCGTCCGGTGGTGTTTGGAAAACCACGGACGGCGGGAATCGCTGGGAACCCATTTTCGACAAGGAGCAGGTAGCGGCCATTGGGGCGATCGCCGTAGCTCCTTCAGACCCAAGCGTGATTTGGGTGGGCACGGGCGAGGCCTGGGCGATTCGCGACAGCGACGTGATGGGCAACGGCGTTTATGTCTCAACGGATTCCGGGAAGAGCTGGACGCACGCGGGCCTGGAGGACACGGGACGCATCGGCAGAATCGTAGTTCATCCCAGCAATCCGGACATCGCGTTCGTGTGCGCACTGGGCCGCACCACCGGCCCGCAGCAGGAGCGCGGCGTGTATCGCACGACGGACCGGGGACAACATTGGGAGCGCGTGCTTTTTGCCGACGCAAATACCGGTTGCTCTGGACTTGCCATGGACCCACGCAATCCGCGGATTCTTCTTGCGGGAATGTGGCAAGTGGAAATGCATACTTACGGAGAGCTGAGCGGCGGCCCGGGCAGTGCGGTTTACCTTTCGAAGGATGGCGGAACGAAATGGACCAAGCTCGAAGGCCACGGCTTGCCAAAGCCGCCTCTGGGAAAAATCGACGTAGCCATCGCGCCGACCAATTCCGACCGCTACTTCGCCCTGATTCAAACCAAAGATCAAGGGGCATTGTGGCGCTCTGACAACGCCGGCGACGCCTGGCAGGTGGTGAATTACCAGCGCCAGTTGATTGGGCGAGCGGGATATTACATTCGCATCGCCGTTTCCACCGGAAACGACAACGAGGTCTACGTTGCCAACAGCAGTTTTCTCGAGTCGCTCGACGGTGGCGAAATTTTCAAGGAAGTGCCCTGGGGCGGCGACAATCATGACATTTGGATTGATCCTCAGAATGCGGATCGCTTCGTTATCACCGACGACGGCGGGCTGAACATCACCGCCGTGCATGGCCGCGGCTTCCATCGCATCCAACTCCCGATTGGGCAGATGTATCACGTTGCCGTCGACAACCAGGTGCCGTACTACGTCTACACCAACATGCAGGACGGGCCAAACATGCGCGGCCCGAGTATTGCCCCGCCGCTTGAATATGGCCGCGTGGTGGATACCGGCTGGGAGCGCCGCATGGGCGGATGCGAATCCGGTTTCACGCTGCCGGATCCGACCGACCCAAGCATCGTGTGGGCGAGTTGCTACGGAAACGAAGTGACGCGCTGGGACGCCAAGACCAAGCGTGCGCGCTCGGTAAGTCCCTGGATGCATTCTCTGGATTCGCCCCCGAGCGAGTTGAAATACCGTTGTCATTGGACTCCGCCCCTGGCCATCGATCCGTTCGACCACAACACGGTCTACTACGGCTGCCAAGTCGTTTTCAAAACAACCAATGGCGGGCAAAGTTGGTCGGTCATCAGTCCGGATCTTTCCACGCAGGACCCGAAGTACCTTGGCTCTTCCGGCGGAATTATTGGCGACAACCTCGGCCAGTTTTATGGCGAGGTGGTCTTCGCCATCGCCCCCTCGGAACTGCAGCAGGGCCTCATCTGGGCCGGTACGAATGACGGTTTGATTTGGTACACCAAAGACGGCGGTCGAAACTGGACCAACGTCACCAAAAACATCAGGGATTTGCCGCCTTGGGGCACGGTCACGCGCATCGAGCCGTCGCATTTCGAACCCGGTACGGCTTACGTTTCGATCGACTATCATTTGATGGACAACCGCGATCCCTACATTTTCAAGACCACGGATTTCGGCAAAACCTGGACAAAGATCACTGAAGGATTGCCCCGGCACGCCCTTGCTTACGTGCGGACCGTTGCGGAAGATCCCAACCAGAAAGGCCTGCTCTTTGCCGGCACGGGAAACGGTTTGTTCTACTCCCTTGACGACGGAGCGCGCTGGACTGCATTCACGGCGGGCTTGCCCCACGCTCCGGTCACCTGGGACGTGGTGCAAAAGCAGTTTCGCGATCTCGTCGTCTCGACCTACGGGCGCGGGATTTACATTCTCGATGACATCACGCCGCTCGAGCAGATGGCCCAGAAAACCACGGACGCGCCGGTGCACCTCTTCGCTCCGCGCGATACATTTCGGCTTTCCCCTAACGGCGGCGCAGTCGTCACCTATTCCCTAAAGGCGGCGAGTAAAGCTCCGCCAAAAATCGAAATCCTCGATGCGAGCGGTGCTGTCATTCGAAAGCTCGATGCGCCGGGCCGCGCCGGCGTGAATCGCGTGCAATGGAACTTTCTCTACGATCCGCCGAAGCTCGTCGCGCTGCGCACGACTCCGCCGGAGAATCCGCACGTTTGGGAGGAGCGCCGTTTCCGCGGGAGCGATACGCGGCAGGTTTTGCATTGGGGAATTCGCGAAGCCGAGGTCGGGCCGATGGCTTTGCCCGGGAAATATACCGTTCGCCTCACCGTGGACGGGCAAAGCTTCACCGAGCCCCTGACCATCGCGAAGAACCCCAATGTTCACGCGAGCGATGACGGCTTGGCGGCAGCGTTCAAGCTGCAACTGCGCATTCGCGACGACATCACCAAAGCTTCGGAAGCCACCAACAAATTGGAATGGATGCGCAAACAGCTCGATGTGATTGCCCGCATGCTCGGGCGAAAGAACGCGCTGCCCGGCGAAGAGAAAAAAGAAGAAGCGAAGGACGCCAAACAGGAAAAGAGCGAAGCCAATCCCGATCCCGAATTACTCAAGGCGGTCGAGGCCATCGACCAGAAGATGCAGGACGTGGAATACAGGTTCATCTCTCGCGCGGACGCGCTCAGCGACGACAAATACTATTCCATTCCCGAGAAAATCTATCTGCAGCTGATCTGGCTAAATGGCGAAGTGGGTACTGGCGCCGGAGACGTCGCCGGCGGTGTGGACAATCCTCCCACCGACACGGCTGCGGTCCTTCTCGAAACCATAGAGAAAGAACTTGCTGACGCAGAGAGCAGTTATCAAAACCTCATTGAGAAAGAGCTCCCTGCCTTCAATCGCGCGCTGCTCGATAAGGGCATCACTCCCGTGGCATTTGTTCGTCCACCGAATGATGAGGAGGAGGAGGACGAAGGCGGCGGATAAGCGAAACGCGAGCGGCGAACAATTTCCCAAGGAGGAAGAATCCCGATGAAGATCTATCCTCACTGCTGGTTTTGCCTCGCGGTTGTATCGCTCTTTTGTGCCTCTTGGAGCGTGGCGCAAGGGACGCGTGAGGACTATCATCGCGCTGAGCAGTTCCTCCCTGGGAATCTGCGTCATCGCATCTACCTGGCTGAGGTGGCGCCGCATTGGATCGCCAAGAAAAATCGCTTCTGGTATCACAAAGCGGGAACGAATGGCGCGGAGTTTCTTCTCGTTGATGCCGACCAAAACAGCGTCGGCCCTGCTTTTGACCACCCGCGCCTTGCCAGTTCGCTTGCCAAGGCGCTCGGACGCGAAGTTCAACCAACGGCGCTTCCTTTTGACTCGATTGATTTCTCCGAGGATGGAAAATCCGTTTCTTTCCAGGTAGACGGTGCGCCGTGGTCCTGCGGGCTTGAGAATTACGAGTGCCAAAGGGGGCCCGAGCCCGTCGCAGGTCAATATGAAGACGCTTCGCCGAACAAAGAGTGGGTCGCCTACGTCAAGGACCACGACCTGTACGTCCGCTATGTCTCGACCGGCGAAGTGGTTCGTCTGACGCGCGACGGCGAAGCCTCCTACGACTACGCCATGCCGATTCCCTCGCTCCGGCCGCTGGTCGCGCAAGGAACGCAGGACATCAAGCAGCGCCCGGCTGTGTTTTGGTCGCCGGATTCCCGCAAACTCGTAACCTATCGCATGGACACGCGCAACGCCGGGCGCTTCAGCTATCTGCAGTTCGTTCCTCCCGGCCAACTTCGCCCGAAGGAATACACCGTGGTGTACCCGTTGCCCGGCGAGGTTTTGCCGAAAGCGGAACCGATTATCTTTGATGTGCCAAGCGGTAAGCGCATCGAAGTAAAGACCGCGCCCATCGAAATACAATTTCAGGGCGGGCCGGGATTCGACTGGTACGAGGACAGCAAGGCATTTTCTTACGACGCGTGGGAGCGCGGCGAAAAATCCATCGAACTGCGCGAAGCGGATGCGGGCACGGGCGAGCAACGCGTCGTGGTTCGCGAGAAATCGGACCGCTACGTCGATCCGGGAGAAACGCATTTCCGGATTCTGCACGAAACGGGCGACGTCCTCTGGACCTCGGAGCGTGACGGCTGGAACCACCTCTATCTTTCGAGTCTTAAGACCGGCGAGCTTCGGGGCCAATTGACTTTAGGGCCGTGGGTCGTACGCCAGATTGTCGATGCGGATGAAAAGGGGCGCCGCGTCTATTTCCTGGCCAACGGCCGCGAAAAAGACGAAGACCCCTACCAGACGCATCTTTATGTGGTTGGCTTCGACGGCAAGGGCCTCGCACTGCTGGCGCCGGAAAATGCCAGCCACACGGTGAGCTTTTCTCCGGATCGCACCTATTTTGTCGACAATTTTTCCCGGCCGGATCTGCCTGCGGTTGCTGTGCTGAAGCGGACCAAGGACGGCTCCGAGGTTCGCGTTCTCGAGCAGACGGACACAAGCGAGTTGGTGAAAGCCGGCTGGAAAGCCCCCGAGCCGTTTCGCGGCAAAGCCAAGGACGGAACCACCGATTTGTACGCGCTGATCTGGAAGCCCTCGAATTTCGACGCCGCGAAGAAGTATCCCATCGTCGAGATGGTTTATACCGGCCCGCAGGGATTTTTTGTGCCGAAAACCTTTGCCGCAGCACTGCGCAACGGACAGCAACAAATCGCTGAGCTGGGTTTCGTTGGTGTAATGGTCGACGGGCGCGGCACGACCGGCCGCTCGCGCGCTTTCCATGAATTTTCTTATCGCAACCTAGGCGGCGCATTTGAAGATCACGTCGAAATGATCAAGCAGATGGCGGCAAAGTTCCCCTACCTGGATCGCGACCGCGTCGGCATTTATGGCACGTCAGCGGGCGGATACGGCGCCGCCCATGCCATCCTGTCGTTTCCCGATTTCTACAAGGTGTGCGTCGCGATTTCCGGCGACCATGACGCGCGGCTCGACAAAGCCTGGTGGAACGAACTCTATCAGGGCTATCCCGTCGGTCCGGACTACGCCGAACAATCGAACGTAACCATGGCCAGCCGCTTGAAGGGGCACCTGCTCGTCGAGCACGGCGACATCGATGACAACGTTCACGTCGTCGAGACCATGCGCTTGACCGATGCGCTTATTCGAGCCAACAAGAATTTCGACCAGCTCATCGTTCCCAACATGTACCATGGCGAAGGCGGTAATCCGTATTTGATCCGGCGACGGTGGGATTATTTCGTCGAGTATCTGCTGGGCGTAAATCCGCCGCCGGACTTTGCCATTCACGAAGAGCGGGAAAATGTGCCGCCGCGGGCCCGATAAAAAGCAGGAACAGTGTCGTTCCATCGCCAGGCATGTGGGAGGGAGGCGCGTCTTTGAACTCAAGAAGAATTCTTGCGGTGCGAGTGAGCCGCTTGCGCATAAACTCGCGTTTGCTCGACCGAAAAATACTGCACATAACGTTTTTGGCCGGCGGGCTCGGCGCAATTGCCGGAAACAGTTTCGCTCAGCTCCCTCCCAAAGCTCCTAACTCCAGCGTCATCACCCTGACTCCGCAGCCCGGATATTTTACCGAGCCCGGCATCGCCATCAATCCCAATAATCCACAGCAAGTCGTCGCCGTGTATCAGGACAATGCTCACGCCGCGTATTCCTTCGACGCAGGTCGTACCTGGCAGATCGCCACGGGCGTCGAGTCCACCAGCTACCGTGTTTCCGGAGACGTATCTACGACCTTCGACAATCAAGGTCACGCTTTCGTCTGTTACATCGCGTTCGACAAGCTCGGAACATTCAACTACTGGGGCCACAATTCCTCGCGAAATGGGATTTACATTCGCCGTTCGCTCGACGGCGGCAAGACCTGGGAAGCCAAAGACATTCTAGCCACCGGGCAGCCCGACAAAACGCCTGACCAAAAAGACGTGCCTTGGGAGGATAAGCCGTACATCGTTGCCGATAACAGCCATGGCCCCTATGCCGGCAACCTCTATATTGGCTGGACGCGCTGGACCATTGCCGATTCGCAAATTCAATTCGTGCGCTCTACCGACGATGGCAAAACCTGGTCGAACCCCATGGAAATCGACGACGTGCGCGGTCTTCCGCGCGACGACAACGGCGCCGTCGAGGGTTTCGCCGGCGCGGTCGGCCCGGACAGCACGCTTTACGTCGTCTGGGCAGACGGCAATCATCTGGTCTTCACTTCGTCCTCCGACGGCGGGCACACGTTCGCGCCAACGCGCAACATCATGAATACGGCACCGACCATGTTCAGCATCGATGCTGTGGCTCGCGCCAATGGCTTCCCGCAGATTGCCATCGACCCGCGCGGCGGCGAGAAGGGCGGACGCTTGTACGTAGCCTGGGCCGACTACCGCCATGGCGAAATCGATGTGTTTTGTTCTTCGTCGAAGGATTACGGAGCTAGTTGGTCACCGGCCACTCGCGTGAACGGCGATCCCGTGCATAACGGCGCCGACCATTTCTTCCAATGGATGGCGGTGGATCCATCCGATGGTTTCATTTACGTCGCGTTTTATGACCGGCGCGGCGATCCGAGGAATCGTGCACAAGCCGTGGTTCTTGCCCGTTCCACCGACAGCGGCCAATCCTTTCAAAACTATTCTTGGACCGAACAACCGTTCAATGCCAAGGGCGCCTTTATCGGCGATTACAACGGGCTAGCGGCGATGAACGGCCGCGTCTATGGAATCTGGACGGAAAAGCCGGAAGATATAACCACGCGAAATACTGTGATTCGCGTCGGCTTAGCCGACTTCGCGGCATCCTCGGCTGCGTCGTCGGCAAATTCTTCCGTCTCGCCGAAGGCGAATCTGAAATAATACCGAGTGTTGAAAAACTCTCTTCCATTGTTGAACGAGTTTCGCGCGCGCTTTGGCACTTCTGCCAGCCTCTATCGTGCGCCGGGACGTGTGAATCTCATCGGTGAGCATACCGATTACAACGATGGTTTTGTCCTGCCCGCGGCCATCGAATTCTACTGCTCGGTCGCCGCCGCTCCGCGCACCGATAGAAAGCTTGTCATCCGTTCCGAAAATTTCAACGAGACCGTCGAAGGAAATCTCGATGCTCTTTCTGGCATCGGCAAAAATCATTGGTCGAGCTATCCCCTCGGGGTGGCTTGGGCAATCGAAGCTTCGGGGAAAAAGCTGAAAGGAGCGAATTTTCTGATCCGCGGCGATATTCCGCTCGGCGCAGGGTTAAGCTCATCAGCGGCTATCGAAGTTGCGACCGGCTTTGCCCTTCTCGAGCAGAGTGGACTCCCGATCGACCTTAAGGATCTCGCGCAAGTGTGTCAGAAGGCGGAGAACGAATTTGTCGGCGCGCGTGTCGGCATCATGGATCAGTTTGTCTCGTGCCACGGTCGCGCTTCGCATGCGCTAGTGCTGGACTGTCGTTCGCTCGAATACCATTTGGTAAAGCTACCGCCGGGAGTCCGACTGGTGATCTGCAACTCCATGGTGAAGCACGAAATCGGCGCGAGCCAATACAATGTGCGCCGCGCCGAGTGCGAGCAGGGGGTTCGAATACTTCGCGACGTCCTGCCGGGGATTCGCGCGCTTCGCGATGTCAAACTCGCTCAATTAGAAGAGCACCGCGGGCTTCTGAGCCCAAAGGTATATTCGCGTTGTCATCATGTCGTCACGGAAAATGGTCGCGTCCAGAGCGCCGTGCACGCTTTTGAATCCGGCGATCTCCGCGGGTTCGGGCGGTTGATGAGCGACTCGCATCGCAGCCTTCGCGACGATTACGAAGTGAGCTCCGAGGAGCTCGACCTGCTGGTGGAGATTGCTGTCGCCCAGCCTGGCGTGATCGGGGCACGCATGACCGGAGGCGGATTTGGTGGCTGCACCATCAATCTCGTCGAGTCTTCGGCGGTGGCCGCGTTCCAGCAGCATGTAGCCGGGAGCTATTTCGCGAGAACGGGACGGAAGCCGGAAATTTATGTCTCGCCGGCCGCTGACGGCGTGCAGCGGTTGGAAGTCGGCTTGGGCAACACCCGCGACTGAAGAGGTCGTCGGCAAGGCTGGAATCAGGGTCGCTTCGAGCGCGCTGGGGGATTTGCTTTCTCCTTCGCGGGTGAGCGCGGAAGACTCCTAATATTCATAGGTTTCGTTCATAAACATGAATTTTGAAGAGCTCCTTTCCACTCCCCACAAACGCTTCAATCCGCTGCTGCGGGAATGGGTGCTCGTCTCTCCGCAGCGCACCGCGCGCCCGTGGCAGGGTAAAGTGGAAAAACTGCCGCCGGCTTCTTCCATCGCATACGATCCCAGCTGCTATCTGTGCCCTGGAAACAAGCGCGCAGGCGGCAAACAGACGCCGCAATACACGGAAACGTTCGCCTTCGACAACGACTTCCCGGCGCTGCTCCCGGATAGCAAGTCGCTCGATTATGATGAACGCGGTTTGCTCCTGGCGCGAACCGATCGTGGCATCTGCCGCGTCTTGTGTTTTTCTCCGCGACACGACCTTACCATTCCTCGCATGAACGCCCGCGAGTTACACGGTGTCATTGACGCCTGGACCGAACAATTTTCCGTTCTCGGAGAAATCCCGTGGGTTCGCCACGTCCAGATTTTCGAAAATCGCGGCGAACTGATGGGCGCAAGCAATCCGCACCCGCATTGTCAGATTTGGGCGAACGCAACTCTCCCGAACCTTCCGGCCCGCGAAGATGAATCTCTTCGCGCCTACAACGCGGAAAAACATTCCTGTCTTCTATGCGATTATTTGCAATTGGAATTGCAGCGAGACGAGCGCATCGTTTGCCAGAACGACGCGTTCATCGTGCTGGTGCCCTTTTGGGCCGTTTGGCCGTTCGAAACGCTCGTCTTGAGCAAACGTCACGTTGCTTCGCTGGACCAGCTGAACCAAGACGAGCGCGGGCTCCTGGGAGCCATTCTTCGCCAAATTACCACGCGTTACGATAATCTTTTTGAAACCGCGTTCCCTTATTCTATGGGTTTCCATCAACGCCCGACGGACGGCCGGACCCATGAAGCCTGGCATCTGCACGCACACTATTTCCCGCCGCTGCTCCGTTCCGCCACCGTTCGAAAGTTCATGGTCGGCTATGAACTTCTCTCCTCGCCGCAGCGGGACCTCACTCCCGAAGCGGCCGCCGCGCGCCTGCGGGAAGCAAGCGAAAATCATTACCTGGATCGAGCCGAAAGCGGGAGCAAGTCTTAGGAAGCGATTCAAGTCTGGCTGCTCTTTGTTATTCGGGCGAATCGTGCTTTTTTTTGGTAACCGGATCTTCTTGCGGAGCGGGGCGCTCTCTTTGGCGGAGGGCTCCAAACGATTTCATTTGCCAATGGTTCCCATCAGAAACTTCCCTCGTCGTTAGGGCATTTCCCGCTGGCGCTGCTCGCGATTCTGTTTAACAATGCCATGTCATGAGCGGATTCACAGGCTTGCGAGTGCTGGCGCTGGAAAGCCGCCGCGCAGCCGAACTCGCCAAACTCATCTCTACCTACGGCGGTGAACCGGTCGTCGCTCCCGCCATGAGGGAGGTCCCGCTCGATTCGAACACCGAGGCTTTGTCCTTTGCTGAAGCTCTCTTGGCCGGTCAATTTGACATGGTCATTTTTCTGACCGGTGTTGGCGCGCGTGCCGTTCTAAGCGTTGCCGAGACCAAGCATCCTCGCGAGGCCTTGATCGCTGCCTTGCGCCGGGTGAAGGTTGTTCCTCGAGGCCCCAAACCCGTTGCCGTTTTGCGCGAACTAGGAATAAGTCCTGCTCTTATGGTTCCTGAACCGAATACCTGGCGTGAACTTCTGAAGGCGCTCGACGAAGCCCAAAAGTCGCTACCGGAATTTCATCTGAAAGGCGCGCGCATTGCTCTCCAGGAGTACGGGGTTTCGAATCCTGAATTAATCGGCGGTCTCACCGGCCGCGGCGCCATGGTGACGCGGGTACCCGTTTATCAGTGGGTCCTGCCGGAAGACGTCGCCCCCCTTCAATCTGCCGTCAGGGAACTTACGGCCGGGAAAATCGACGCGGTGCTCTTCACCACCGCAGTTCAAGTCGCGCATCTGTTCCAAGTCGCTGCGGAGATGAACTTGGAAAAGCCTATGTTGCAGGGATTACGTCGCGCCATCGTTGCTTCCATCGGCCCGACTACATCAGAAGAATTGCATCGAAAAGGAATTCCGGCCGATCTCGAGCCGTCTCATCCTAAGATGGGTTTTCTCGTGAAGGAGACCGCCGACCGGGCCGCCGCGCTGCTTGCCAGGAAGCGGCAGGGAAGTGCCTTCGCGTGACATCGAATTTCCGTTGCAGACGACGGAAGCCGCGCCCACGGCTCAGTCGAAAAATAAACGCAGGAATCGGCGGCTCTTCCTCACAACTCAAAAGTCATACCTAAAAAGTTCCTCACCCGAGGATTTCTTCTTCCTTGCGCGCCTCGCCCAAATCCAAAATCACCTCGCTCGGTTTGGGCGTTTCCCATCCGAAATCGTCTTTCTCTTTTTCGACCGGTGGCAGCGGCTTCGCCACTTCGCCAATGATGAGCACCGAAGGCGCCGGCAGGCCCTCCTCGAGCGCCAGTTCTTCGAGCGTGGTCCGATGGATTTGCTGTTCCGCGAGAGTGGCATTCGCCACGATCACACACGGCGTCGTTCGATCCAGTCCGCCCTCCAGCAATTTCGTGGCGATCGCTCCGTAATTTTTCCCGGGCATGTACACCGCGTAGGTGGCATCTTTCAGCGTTACGTCATCCCATTCCGGCGATACGTTTCCCGCGGTGTGGTGGCTCAAAAAAACAAGTTTGGAAGCACACCGCCGATCCGTTAAAGGAATCTTCGCGGCCGCCGCCGCACCCATCGCCGAGGTTACGCCAGGAATCACTTCGAAATCGACTCCCGCACGCGCGAGCGCTTCCATCTCTTCTCCCACGCGCCCGAAAAGCAGCGGATCTCCACCCTTGAGTCGCACTACACGCTTTCCTTCGCGCGCCCCGGCGATCAACAGCGCATGAATCTGGTCCTGGGAAATTCCTGCTTGCCCGCAGCGCTTGCCGACGTTGCGCACTTGCGTCCATGCGGGGATCAAATCCAAGATCTCCTGGGGCACCAGGTGGTCGTGCAGCACCACCTCGGCCGTCTTCAGAATCTCGGCCGCCTGGACCGTCAGTAGTTCCGGGTTTCCAGGGCCCGCTCCGATCAAATAAACTTTGCCTTTCTGGATTGGCGTTTTCATGACCTGGCCCCCGCCGCCCCGTAACTGCCATTCCGGCGGCACTCCCCCGGCGTAGGTTGCATGGCTGTCCTCGCCGAAGGTTCTCGCTTTGAGCCTACCACCTCGTTGGACGATTTATTCCTGCGAACATTTCATCTGATGCATCGAAAATTTCGATAACCTTTGAAGAGCGGGAGCAAGCCTCTGAGACGGCCTAATCGATGGCTTCGCTGGTCCGGCTGCCCCACAAAAGCCATAGAGGAGATAAAATTCGATGAGTGCGAGGATGGAGCGGCATCGGTCGGAGCTTTAACGGAGTGCCGGACATTCCTCTCGTACTATCGGTACTATCGCGAGCAAGCCTACCCTGACGACCTACGCCACGTCGCCAACGGTCACCTCGCG
>QHYH01000166.1 GCA_003223215.1 Acidobacteriota bacterium | reverse complement strand
TTGGCTTGCACGCGCTCTCGCCACAGCGCGACAGTGTGTCGATTGACTTCGTGGTGGGAAGCGATTTCCAGATCGGGATATCCTTCTGCAGCGGCCAGAACCAACCGGCAGCGCAAGGCCACCTGCTGCGGGGTTCCCTGAGTCGATTTCCAACGAACCAATTGCGCCTGATCTTCTGCGGATAAATTAACGATGGGAGGAACTTTCGCCATGGGGAGATACATAGCACAGAGGTGCCACTCTGTCTACTTATAAGTGGGACTATGTGTCTACTCAATTACGGGACAGTACACTAGCGCATGGAGCCGTAGCGCCTCTGCCTTCAGGCATGGAGATATAAGGCCCATAAAGAACTATTGACAAACAAAAAGCGAATCGGTATCCGCCCGTGGAGGCACAGTAAGACTTGGGTGCGAACTCAAGGATGTGCCTGTGCAGCAGGAAACATCGTTGGAGACGAGCAGCAATGCTGCTTAGTAACTCCAAAGAATCCCCCGCCTGTAAGGCGTGGGGAGTCTCAAAAGCCTTCCGGGTTTTTGAAACTTCCTTTGTAGGGCGAGTGTAGGAAGAGTCGCACGAGCGGTGTAGGAGAAAATGGGCTGTACGTCAGTACAACTAGGCGAGAAGCTCTCCACGTGCCACATTGAAAGTCGTCACGGAGGGACCCGATGGATGAAACCATAGACTTCGACTTGACCATGCCGCTCACGACAGCGGACAAGCAGGAGAAGCTCAAAGAAGATTGCAAGAAGATTGCTGAGCTTTTTGAAGCCAGCGCGACGGCGATGTTCGAAGGCCAGGACGGTTTGATTTTTCATCTGGAGTTCGATGATGCCGCAAAGTTTGGGAAGTTTGCCGAATACCTAAGGACGCACGGATTGTTGCGCGTCGACAGGATTCAAACCAAGAGCGACAAGGTGCATTGAAAAAGGCCGAGGCTCGCGCGCTTATCGTTCAACCAGCTTTCTGATCAAGATCTTCCTTGCCAAGCCGCCAAAGCGGATTCCGGGCAGCATTTCGCCAAAACCTCGCCGCGCGAGCTTGCTACAACGGCGCGTGCCCGCGGTGTTCATGGCGGTAGCGCAAGATTCTTCCCGCGATTTCATCATTCAGTTCGCGAAGGCTCGGGGGACACCTGATTCAGGAATTGGCGGACGCGGCAGAAGGCGGCGAGTTTTTCTTCGCGCGATCCGGTAGCGTTGCCGGGATCCCAGATGCTCCAGTCGATTCGCTGAGCCCCAAGATAGACGGGGCACAGTTCGGCGGCTGAATCGCACACCGTCACGACGGTTGTCGAAGTCTGCCCTCGAATTCAGAAACCGATTTGGAGCGGTGGGCGGAGATGTCGAAACCGATGGCGCGCATGGCTTCGCTGGCCAGCTCACTGACGTACCCGTCGGTTTGCTTCCGGCGCTGGTGCCCTTCGAAGGCGCGGCCGCCAAGCTGGCGGAGGAGGCCTTCGGCCATTTGGCTGCGGACCGAATTGCCGGTACAGAGAATCAGAACGCGATACGCCATGGCCGAGTGACCATTATGCTTCCCGAAGAGGGCGAGGAACAGACCACGCCCCTCCCCCGGAGAGATCCCAGGAATTGCCCAAATGGGCACAGCATCGCGATAGCGTCGGCACAGGTGCCGCGCCACTACAAGATCACGCGCAGCTGGTCGGCGCGCAACAAGAGGATTTCGCTGCCGGTTTCACGGCGCGGACAAAAGCGCTCGTGAATTTGCCATCGATCTGCGGGCCGACGGTTTCCGGATCGAGACCCGCGGCCTGAAGGAATTCGCCCGCTTCCCCGACGCGGTAAACACGAGTGGGTTCGACGTCCACGGATGCGAATCCAGCACGGGCAAGCTTCTCGCGATACTCGTTTTCTTCAAGCGCACCGGCGATGCAGCCGACCCAAAGTTCCATGCTTTTGCGAATGGCGGCGGGAACCTCGCCCCGGACCACCACATCCGATATCGCCAAACGTCCGCCGGGTTTAAGGACGCGAAACGCTTCAGCGAGCACGCGATCTTTGTCGCCGGAAAGATTGATGACGCAGTTAGAAATGATGACGTCGACGGAGTTGTCGGGGAGAGGAACGCTTTCGATCGCGCCTTTCAGGAACTCGACATTCCCGACACCGGCCTTTTTCTGATTCTCGCGCGCCAGCGCGAGCATTTCGTCGGTCATGTCCAGGCCGTAAGCTTTGCCGGTGGGGCCCACGCGTTTGGCGGAAAGAATGACGTCAATGCCGCCCCCAGAGCCGAGATCCAGAACGGTTTCGCCGGGTTGCAACTGAGCGAGCGCCGTGGGGTTACCACAACCGAGCGAGGCCGCGAGGGCTTTTTCGGGCAACGCGCCTTTTTCCGCATTGGTGTAGAGGTCTTTGCTGATGGGGTCGCAGCCACTCCGCTCCGCGCCACCGCCGCAGCAAGCCGTCCCCCCGCTGGCGGCGCGCTTGGCGGCATCGCGATATTTTTGCTTTACGTCTTCTTGGAGGTCGCTCATTGGAGTTTTCCCCTAAGCGGCAACCTTCGAGAGCAGGCCCAAGCCTGCTGCACGCCTACAGTAGGAATGCTTAGCCGCCAGTCGATCGCGGGGAGGGCCATCATGATGTCCTTCCTGAAATTTGGACGACGGATTCGGCGGGCACGGCGCGCGAACGCGTGCAGCATTCCTCATAGAGAAAATTCATGACTTCGCGCAGGGCATCGGTGTCCGCGGAGTACCAGAGATAGGTGCTCTCGCGGCGGACATGGACGAGGCCGACTTGTTTCAGTTTTTCGAGATGGTGGGAAAGGGTGGAAGCGGGGATGCCGAGTTCCTCTTGGACTTCGCCGACCACCATGCCGGTCGGGTGGGCAGCGAGGAGGAGACGAAGAATCCGGAGACGAGGCTCCGCGCCCAGGGCGGAGAAGCGGTCGGCGGAGCGGGTAACCAGCAACGGGTCGGGCTTGGACATGTTTCGATAATTGCAGAAATAGGGAAGGATGTCAACCCGGGCTCCCCCAACGTTTTTTCGGCTTGCTGCATCCTACCAGCGGGGTGCCCAAGGTCTGGAAACGCCAATGCATTTGACTTTTGACCCGGTTTCCGCTGCATGGGATACTTTTAAGTTCTGGGACAAACATGAAACCTCAACGGATAACCTTACTAGCCATCACCCTGGGCCTGGCGAGCGCACCGGGCTTCGCGCAGACGCCGGGGAACCCTCCCGCCGAGAACCAGCACCAGGCTCCCGCCACAGCACAGAATCCCGCCACCAGCTCGACTGAAACCACGCCAGGAAACTCCGAAAAGGAATCCGCGCGCGCCGACGCCTATTACAACTACACGATGGGACACATTTACGAGCAGCAGTATGAGGCTTCGAGCAACCCGGACTATGCCACCAAAGCCATCGAGGCGTACAAAAAGGCCTATGCGCTGGATCCGAAATCGCCGGTGATCGGCGAGCGGCTCGCCGAAATGTACTGGAAGGCCCAGCGAACCAGAGAGGCGGAGAACGAAGCAAAAGATATTCTGAAGCGCGATTCCAATGACGTGCCGTCGCGCCGACTGCTGGGAAGAATTTATTTGAGAAGCCTCGGGGACATGAACGCCGGGAGCAGCCAGTCGGAAACGGCCAACAAGGCCATTGAACAGTACCGCGAAATCAACCGGCTGGACCCCACGGATACGGAATCGGCGCTGTGGCTTGCGCGGCTTTACCGGCTCAAGAACGAGCACGACAAGAGCGAACAGGTTTTGCGAGGCATCCTGAAAACCGATCCGGACAACGAACAGGCTGTGGAGCAACTGACGCAGCTCTTGATGGATCAAGGCAAATCGGAGGAAGCGGTGTCATTGCTCGAAGGCATAACACGGCATTCCTCCTCCCCGGTTTTGATGGACTTGCTCGGCGATGCCTACACGCAGGCACATGAACTGGCCAAGGCCGAAACGGCTTACCGAAAGGCGGCGGAGACTGACCCTTCCGAATTGAGCCACCTGCGAGGGCTGGCACAGACTTTGTTTTCGGAAGAAAAATACTCCGAAGCATTGAAGGTGTACCAGAAAGTGTCGGATTTGATGCCCGACGATTCTGACGTGTACCTGCGGATTGCGCAGATTTATCGGGAGCTACATCAGCTGGACAAAGCCGAGGAGAACTTGGTGAAGGCCCGCCAGTACGCGCCGGGCAACCTCGAGGTGATGTACAACGAGGGGATGCTGTACGAGTCGCAGGGACGCTATGAAGATGCCATTCGCGTGCTGTCCGATGCGGTGAGCGGGATCAAGGGGCAATCGACGACCATGCCCTCGCGGCGGCGAATGCTGTCGATCTTCTATCAGCAGCTAGGGCAGCTTTACCGCGAGGACCAGAATTATCAGGCGGCGATTTACACCTTTGAAGAGCTTGGGCACCTGGGCGACGAAGAAGACCGGCGGGCGCGCTTGATGATTATGGACACCTATCGCGCGGCCAAGGATCTGCCGAGAGCGCTACAGACGGGCAAGGAAGCCCTGGCGAAGTACCCGGCGGATCCGGGAATTCGCACGAGCTATGCGTTGCTGCTCGGGGAAAACGAGCAAACCGATGACGCCGTCAAGATCCTGCGTGCGCAGTTGCATGGAGACGCCAGCGACCGCGATACCTACCTGAACATCGCCCAAGTCTACGAACGCGGGCGGCGGTACAGAGAGGCTGAGGAGTCCGCGCATGCCGCAGAAGTGCTGCCGGGTCAGCCGCACGACAACGAGATGGTGTGGTTCCTGCTCGGCGCCATCTACGAACGGCAAAAGCTTTATGACCGGGCCGAGGACGAGTTCAAAAAAGTACTGGCGGTGAATCCCAAAGACGCCGCGGTGCTTAATTATTACGGCTACATGCTCGGAGACCTGGGAGTCCGCCTGGACGAAGCGCAATCGCTCGTCGAGCGGGCGTTGAAGGAAGAGCCGTACAACGGCGGGTATCTGGACAGCCTGGGATGGATTTATTTCAAGGAAAACAGAACGGCCGACGCGGAGGCCATGCTGCGGAAAGCTCTGGCGCGCGAGAGGCACGACCCCACGATTCACGCACACCTCGGCGATGTCTACGCGAAACTTGGCCGGCCCGATCTGGCCGCGGCGGAATGGGAAAAATCACTGGCGGAATGGCACCGCTCGCTGCCGGCGGAGCTGGAGACCGACAAAGTGGCGGAACTCGAAAGGAAGCTTTCGCAATCGAAGCACCGCGTGGCACAGAAATCCTCCGCTTCCGACGCCAAACCGTAATTCACGAATGACCGAGGTTCGCATCCCAGCCTTCGCGAAGATCAATCTGCGCCTGGACATTTTAGGGAAGCGCGCGGACGGGTATCATGAACTGCGGACGATTTTTCAGACGATTTCCCTACACGATGAACTCCGGCTTCGAACTTCGCAGCGGCCGGGAATTACGCTGACGGTTTGCGGAAACGCGGCGCTCGCCGCCGAACCCGCGCGGAAGAATTTGGCGTATCGGGCGGTGGAGGCGCTCAGGCGCGAGCTGAAAAGCCATGGCGGTGTGGAAATCGAGCTGAGAAAGAGGATTCCCGCGGGCGGGGGGCTGGGCGGGGGCTCGAGCGATGCCGTAGCCGCGATGTTCGCCTACCTGCAACTCGCAAAAAAGCAACTGGCCACCGAGCAAATGCTGGAAATCGCCGCTTCGCTTGGGGCGGACGTGCCGTTTTTTCTTTTCGGAGGGCGCGCGCTGGGCGTGAACCGCGGCGATGAGATTTATCCCCTCCAGGACATCCCGAAACTGCCCGTTCTTGTCGTTGTTCCGCAAGAAATTCGCGTGCCCACGCCCGACGCCTTTCGTTGGGTGAAGGCCGGACCTCTAGGTTTGACAAAACCAGCGGCAAACCCTAAACTCTTACAGTTCTGTGCTCTGTCCTGGAGCGCGCAGGGAAGCGGCCTCTCGAACGATTTCGAGGGTCCGGTCGCCCGGCGCCACCCCCGGCTTGATCGAATCAAGCGGGCCTTGCTCCAGAAAGGAGCGACAGAAGCCTCGCTGGCAGGTAGCGGTTCGGCGGTGTTTGGAATATTCCCGAGCCCAGCGGTGGCGCGCCGAGCCGCTGTTGGGTTTCCGCACGATCAGACCTTCGTTTGCGAGACACTCTCGCGCGACAGGTACGCTCGTAGGATGCATATCGCGGGGTAATCCGCGTGTGCTCGCGGTGGAATCGGCCTTCCAGCGTCTCTTCGTGTCCATCTTGAATTAGAAATCATCCGGGCCATGCAGGAGAGCATGCGCGGCCGCTCCAGATGGGCTGCGCGGAGAACTGGCATCGTGAATGACGACCGATTCAAGATTTTTTCGGGAACAGCAAACCTGGTGCTCGCAGAGAGCATCTGCCGCCATTTAAACGTTCCGCTCGGCAAAGCGCTGTTGGGGCGGTTCAGTGATGGCGAGATTTATTTCCAGATCCTGGAGAACGTCCGCGGGGCGGATGTTTTCGTGGTGCAGCCGTGCCATCACCCGGTGGACAACCACCTGCTGGAACTGCTGCTGATGATTGACGCGTTCAAGCGCGCCTCGGCTTGGCGCATTACTGCGGTGCTGCCCTATTACTGCTACGCGCGGCAGGACCGCAAGGACAAACCGCGTGTCCCGATTTCCGCGAAGCTCGTGGCGGACTTGCTGGAAACGGCCGGCGCGAGCAGGGCACTGACGCTGGACTTGCACGCGCCGCAGATTCAAGGGTATTTCGATGTGCCCGTGGATCATTTGTACGCGTCGCCGGTGCTGGTCGAATACTTCCGGCACCTGCGGCTGCCGAACCTCACGGTGGTTGCACCGGATGCGGGCGGCGTGGAGCGCGCGCGGTTTTTTGCCAAGAAGCTGGACGCGCCACTGGCCATCGTCGACAAGCGGCGTGTGGACGTGGATGTGAGCGAAGTGATGCACCTGATCGGCGACGTGCGCGGCCGCAGCACGCTGGTGGTGGACGACATCATCGACACCGCGGGCACGCTGGTGAAGACCGCCGATGCTTTGCTGCGGGAAGGTGCCACGCAGGTGTATGCGGCCTGTACGCACGCCGTGCTTTCCGGCCCGGCGGTCGAGAGGCTACAGAAGTCCAAGATCACCGAGGTGGTGGCCACGGATTCCGTGCCGCTTACGGAGATGGCGAAGAAGGTGGGGAAGATCAAAGTTTTGAGCGTGGCGGATCTGCTGGCGCGCGGGATTCGCTCCATTCACGAAGAGACGTCGATCAGCGAGTTGTTTATTTAGAGACTGAGAAGAGTTTAAGAGTTCAAAAGAAGGGAAGAGGGCCATGGCAGAGCGTGCAGAAGGCGTGGTAGTCGAGGGAGCCCCCCGTAGCAGCCGGGGGAAGAACGAGGCGCGGCGGTTGCGCCAGACCGGGCAAGTTCCGGCGGTTTTGTACGGCGGCAAAGGCGGTCCGGTTACGCTGTCGGTGAACGCCAAGCAGGTGAGCGCCATCCTGCGCTCGCCGAGCGGACACAACACACTTTTTCAGGTGAAGTTGGGAGGCAAGCCCGAACCCGCCATCCTGAAGGATTGGCTGGTCGATCCCATCACCGGAAAACTCCTGCACGTGGATCTCATGCGCGTGGCGATGGACGTGCGCATGAAAGTAAAAGTTCCGGTGCACACGTTCGGCGAGCCTGCTGGTGTGAAAGTGCAGGGCGGCGTCTTTGAAGTCGTCACCCGCGAAGTGGAAGTGGAATGCCTGCCGAGCGACATCCCGACGGAATTCCGCATGGACGTCAGCGAGCTGATGCTGGGCAAACAGTTGCGCGTGGGGGAGCTGGCGATTGATCCGGCAAAGATCAAACTGCTCACCGAGCCGGAGCGCGTGATCGCACACGTCGTGGCGCTCAAGGTCGAGGAAGAGAAGCCCGCGGAAGCTGTGCCAGCGGAAGGAGCGGCACCCGCTGAGCCCGAAGTCATCAAGAAGGGCAAGAAGGAAGTGGAGGGCGAAGAAGGTGCCGAGCCGGCGGAAGCCAAGGCCGAAAAAACAGAGAAACCCGAGAAGGCGGAGAAGAAGGAAAAAAAGTAAGCGTTTGGATTGCGGAAAGAGGCTCGCGCTCGAGCGGCCCGTGGATAAGAGGCTATGCGGCTCATTGTCGGACTTGGGAATCCGGACCCGGAGTACCAGTGGACGCCGCACAACCTGGGATTCATGGTCGTGGACGAACTGGCGAATCGCCATGGGATTCGCGTCGGGCGGCCTGAGGGCCAGGCGCTGGTGGGCCGGGGCCAGGTCGCCGGAGAAGATGTAGCTCTGGCCAAGCCGCAGACGTACATGAACCTGAGCGGCAACTCCGTAAGAGAGCTGCTCGCCAAGTACGAATTGGATGTGGACGCACTGCTGGTGATGTGGGATGAAATGCAACTGCCCCTGGGCACGATTCGCATTCATCCGGACGGCAGCGCTGGGAGCCACAACGGCGCGAGGTCGGTGATTAGCGCCGTAGGCACGCAGAAGTTTGCGAGGTTGCGGCTCGGCTGCGGGCCGGACCATCCGCTCAGTAGCCGTAAAGAGCACGTGCTGCGGCCGATGAAGAAAGCGGAATTGGAGGCGGCAGCAGAGATGGTGGGCGAAGCCGGTGACGCCGTGGAAATGATTCTGACGCAGGGTTTGCACGCGGCAATGACGAAATACAACCGCCGCAGGCTCGCCGAGCCGGAACAGCCGGAACAGCCGGAGCAGAAATAGAAAAGGATTTGCTGGACCGCCCGCGGGAGGTGGCGAAGCCGCGGACGCAACAGGTTTTGAGAGAGGGAAAGAGGTCACCATGGAAGAGCGTTATTACGATTTGATTTTCATCGTTCGACCGGCCACGCCGGAAGAGGACATCAAGAAGATACTCAGCGTGGTGGAGCACACCTGCGCGGAAAAGGGCGGCAAGGTGGAGAAGACCGAGCAGTGGGGGACGCGCAAGCTGGCCTATCGCGTCCACAAGCATCGCGAAGGCATTTACGTGCACCAGGAGATTCGCACCACGCATGGCGAGCTGATTGCCGAAATCGAGCGCCGACTGCGTACCCAGGACGCGGTGATCAAATACCAGACCGTGCGGCTGGATGAAGATTTGAAGCGGCAGAAGAAGCTGTCGCTGAAGCGCGAGAAGCGCGCCGCACGGCGTCCGCGGCGCGCCACCGCGCCCGCGCCCGCGGCGGTGGCTCCGGAGCAGGCGACGGCGACAAACTAGCCGATTGCGGAAGGCTGGTAATGCAAGAGTTCTCCCCACTCCGAATCGGACTTACGCTAGCAAAAGCCCTGGCTTTGCTCAGGGCAAAATAGGAAAGGGTGGCAGGCATGTCAGAGGATCAGAAACAAACGTCAGCGCCGGCGCCAAGTGGCGGTCAGCGCCGCGAAGGCGGACCCGGCGCGGGGCGGCGCGAGGGCGGCCCTGGAGGGCCCGGCGGACGCCCGCGCGGAAAGCGGCAGTATTTTCGCAAGAAGAAAGTTTGCAAGTTCTGTGTCGAGAAGATGGACTTCATCGACTATAAGCGCGCGGACATCCTGTCGCAGTTCGTGCAGGAGCGGGGCAAGATCCTGCCCCGCCGTATGACGGGCGTCTGCGCGCGGCACCAGCGCGGGTTGGGCGTGGCCATCAAGCGCGCGCGCAATATTGCTTTGCTGCCCTTTTCGGGCAGCGCGGCGAATACGCAGGCCCCGCGCGCGGTGACCCCGGGGGCGCCACATGGCGGGCATGCGCCGGCCGCGGCGCATCCTGCGCCGGCACCGGCAGGGGAAGCGCCCCAGGCGTGACGAACTCGTTTTTTCAGTGGCAGCGAAAAACAAAGCATTTCTTTTGAAATGTTTATCGAATTCGTTTTAACTTTGAACTTACAACTTGGAACTCCACAACGCAGGAGCTTAGAGAAGCAAGATGCAGATCATTCTTCAGGAAGACATCGATAAATTGGGACACCGCGGCGACGTGGTAACGGTCAAGCCCGGTTATGCGCGCAATTACCTGCTGCCGCGCAAGCTCGCGGTGGAAGCCACCGAGGGGAACCTCAAAGCCATCGAGCGCATTCGCGGCTCGCTGGCCAAAAAGACTGCCACGGAGCTCGACGCGGCGCACAAGCAGGCCGAGCTGCTGAATGTCGTCGCGCTGAAGTTCACACGCAAGACGGGCGAGAGCGATCAGATGTTCGGCTCCGTAACGGCCGCGGACATTTCCGAAGCGCTGGCCCCGCAAGGCTTCAAGATCGACAAGCGCCAGGTGCAGCTGGCCGAGCCCATCAGGATCATCGGCGAATCGCAAGTGACCATCAAGGTGTTCCGCGACGTCACCGCGCAAGTCAAAGTCACGGTCGAAAAGGAATCGTAATCCACTGCCTGATCGAAGCAGAGTTGTGGAGGCGGATCTTCAGATCCGTGCTCTTTCCTTTTTGCCGATGGCTTTCCTGAGCCGGGGCGCAATGCAGCTTGCCCTTTTTTGTGCAAAAGAAGTTTTAAGAGATTTCCGAAGCGATTCACAGTCCTGCACAATCACTCCTGTTGACGCGAGCGGCAACCGCGCGCACAATGCGCCAACGATTCAAACAGTCAAACAGGACTTGGTCGAGCCCAGCCTGCCTGTCGATTGGCAAGCATAACTCTCGCCACCTGAAGATTGTCAAAGTGCCCTGTGGGCGAAGGGACTTGCACTCGCAGGGAGAGTGTGGTCAAATTGAGGCGAATAAAAAGCGAATAAGCGACAGATCTCACCATGGCCGCTGACACCACCCTCGAAAAGCCCTTGCCGAATAATCTCGAAGCCGAGCGCTCCGTCCTCGGCGCTATTCTTCTCGACAACCACGCGCTGAACGCCGCCATCGAAACGCTGCGACCCGAAGATTTTTTCCTCGATCAGCACCGTCGCGTCTTTACACACATGATTGCGCTTGGCGAAAGCCAGCAGGCCATCGACCTCGTGACCCTGACCGACGAATTGCACTGCAAGGGCGAACTCGAGGCTTCGGGCGGCGCGCCGTACCTCGCTTCGCTGGCCGACGGCATGCCGCGCGTGTCCAACATCGAGTACTACGCGCGCATCGTCAAAGAAAAAGCCATCCTACGCAACCTGATTCACGCCACGCATGATATCCAGCAGCGCGCGTTTGAAGGAGAAGAGGGTGCCGACGCCATTCTCGACGGCGCCGAGTCCTCCATCTTTGCGCTGGCCGAAGACCGCGTGCGCGCCGGCCTGATCCCGGTGAAGGACATCGTTCGCGACAACTTTGAGCGCCTGGAAAGAATCTTCAAAGAAGGCAAGAGCGTCACCGGGGTTCCCACGGCCTACACGGAACTGGACAAGCTCACCTCCGGCTTGCAGCCTTCGGAGTTGCTCATTCTTGCCGCGCGGCCTTCGCAAGGAAAAACCGCGCTGGCGCTGAACTTGATGGAAAACATCGCCATTCGCGGCGGCCATCCGGTCGCCATGTTCAGCCTGGAAATGTCCAAGGAATCGCTGCTGCAGCGGCTCGTCGCGTCGGTGGCGCAGATTGACGCGCACAAGTTCCGCACCGGCCATCTAAACCGCGAAGACTGGCGGCGCATGACCGAGGCGCTGGGAACCATTTCCTCCTCGCCGCTGTGGGTTGACGACTCGGGCTCGATCAGCGTGCTCGAGATCGGCGCCAAAGCCCGCCGACTGAAGCGCGACAAAGGCATGTCGGTGCTGATCGTCGATTATCTCCAGCTCATCACCGCGCGCGGAAGATTCGGCAATCGCCAAGAAGAAGTCGCCAGCATCTCGCGTGGTTTAAAGGGTCTTGCCAAAGAGCTGCGGATCCCCGTGCTGGTGCTCAGCCAGCTCACGCGCGCTCCCGAGCGCGACGAGCGTGGCCCGCAGCTCTCCGATTTGCGCGAATCGGGCGCGATCGAGCAGGACGCCGATGTGGTGATGTTCATCTACCGGCCGCACTTTTTCAAAGCTGGCGCCACTCCCGAAGAGCGCGAAGAAACCGAGCTGCGCATCGCCAAGCAGCGCAATGGCCCTACGGACATGGTGAAATTCGTTTTCCGCAGCCGCTTCACCCGCTTCGAGGAAGCCGCGCCGGATGCCTTCTCGTCCTTGGCCCCGGACGAAATGTAACTCTTGGAGCGGCTGCGGTAAGCACGCCACACCGTGGGCGCCTAACCACGCGGCACGGCCTGGGCTCCCTTTCCAAGGCCGCGTGCCAGGGCGTTAAGTCCATAAAAACCCAGGGCTTAGGCGCGCCTCTCAGAATGCGCAGGGCGCTCCAGGCGTCGCGAATCTTAGGGCCCTCGAAGTGCTCCCCACCGGGACGAGCCGGGACCGGACCAACCTGCCGCCACAAGGTGTTGTCTCTTGCGCGCGGCTGCCCATCTCGCGGTCTTTCCGCGCGGCGCGGTTGTCGTAAACTGACATTTTCCGGCGGCGGGGTGAACCCGCTGCTCCATTGAAGGCACATGCCAAGCAAACAGAAAAGTCCCCGCAGTGAAGCAAGAAGGCCGGTCTGGGCCGAGGTTTCGCTCGGTGCGCTCGCGCACAACCTCGCAGCCATTCGCAACTACGTGAATCCGCCGGGAGAGAAGCGCAAGGCGCCGCGCAAGATCCTGTCCATCGTCAAGGGCAACGGCTACGGCCACGGCGGGCCACAAGTCGCCAAAGCCCTTGAGAGAGCCGGCTCGGACTGGTTTGGCGTGACCTGCACCGACGAAGGCATCGCCGTTCGGGAAGCTGGCGCGCGCAAGCCCATTCTCGTGCTGACGGGCTTCGTCGCGGGCGAAGAAGCCCGTTTGCTCAAGCACGACCTCACGGCCGTTGTCCATCGCTGCGATCAGTTGCCTCTGCTCGAGCGTGCCGCCCGCCGCGGCCGCGGGCACGCCTCCTTCCACTTGAAAATTGACACGGGCATGAACCGCTTGGGCATCGCTCCCTCCGACGTCGATTGCTTTGCGCAGCAACTCGGCAAATGCAAGCACCTCCGGCTCACGGGCATTTTTTCCCACTTCGCGTCTTCGGGAGTTTTCACCGACACCGCCGCCGGCAAGCAAACGCGGGAACAGGAGGAGCGCTTCTACGCCGCACTCGACCGCCTGCGCGCTCTGGGCATCGACCCGGGCCTGGTCCATCTCGCCAATAGCGCCGCGATCGTCTCGCGTCCAGAGACCTGGGCGGACATGGTGCGGCCCGGTGCGATTCTGTATGGCTACCATCCGGGCTACGATCCCGCGGAGAAGCGCGAGGAAGCGGAGAAGCTCCTGCCGCTCGAGCCCGTGATGAGCTTGCACACCAAAATCATCCATTTGCGCCGCGTGCCTGCCGGCGCGGGAGTCGGCTACGACGCGACGTTTGTCCCCAAACGGCCCTCGCTCATCGGCGTGCTGGCTGCGGGCTATGGGGACGGCATCCACCGCTCGCTCGGCAATCGTGGCAGCGTGCTCGTGCGCGGCAAGTGCGCGCCCATCGTCGGCATTGTCTCGATGGACGTCACCATGATTGACGTGACCGACATCGAGGGCGTGGAAGTCGGAGACGTGGCCACCATCTACGGCACGGACAACTGCGGCCAAGTGATTCTCGCGAACCGCGTCGCCCGCAGCATCGGCACCGTCACCTCCGACCTGCTCTGCGCCGTCAGTCAGCGCGTTGAGCGAATTTACGTCCGCTGACTCGAACGACACGCTCGATAGCCAAATTGGTGATTTATTTGCGATCTGCTATCGTCCCCTTTTTCCAAGGAGGTAAAGGTAGCCCGCCCGCAAAGCCCCCACAGGCAAGAAACGAAAGAGGAACGGCCATGG
This sequence comes from Acidobacteriota bacterium, assembly GCA_003223215.1. Taxonomy (GTDB): domain Bacteria; phylum Acidobacteriota; class Terriglobia; order Acidiferrales; family UBA7541; genus Acidiferrum. The sequence goes on along the minus strand of QHYH01000166.1, from coordinate 9,769 downwards.
CGATTCGCGCGCACCCTACGCCCGCAATCCCGATCCCGAGACGGTGCGGTTTCGGTTTACGGCGTGCAAACAGGCCTGGCGCCACGGAGGGCCGCTTACAACCGAGCTGACCCGCGACCCGCCCCTCCAACATTCGCTCCATACTCCCGCTTGAGGTAAACTCAAATTCTTGCGCATGCGCCTCCGGGGCACGCGGGCGTATGCCGCTCCCGACATGACTCGAATCGCTGCCATTTTGCCCGCTGCCGGCATGGGAACGCGCATGGGCGCAGAGACGCCCAAGCAATTTCTCGAGCTGAACGGCACGCCCATCGTGATCCTCAGCTTGCGTCGCATCGCTTCGTGCACACTAGTGACCGACCTCATCGTGGCCACGCGCGCCGATGAAATCCAGCGCCTCGAGGAGCGCATCGCCAAGGAAAAACTCAAGCAGCCCGTGCGTGTGGTCAAAGGAGGCGATTCGCGTCAGGATTCCGTCGCCGCCGCCTTGCGCGAGGTGCCGAACGAAGCGGAAATCGTGCTGGTGCACGATGCCGTGCGGCCGTTCGTGACCGTCGAGCAGATTACCCGCGTCATCGAGGAGGCGCGCCGCTGTCACGCCGCGATTCTCGGCATCCCTGCTATGGATACGGTAAAGGAAGTGAAGCGCGCCAGCCTGCCGGAAGACGTGGCCCTGGTTACCGGAACTATCCCGCGCGAACGCCTGGTTATGGCCCAAACCCCTCAGGTCTTCGCTACGAAGCTCCTGAAAGAAGCCCTTGCGCGCGCGCAGTCCGACGGCGTAAACGCCTCGGACGAAGCCGGGCTCGTCGAGCGCTTGGGCCGCGACGTGCACGTGGTACTTGGCTCCGAGCGCAACATGAAAATCACCAAGCCCGCGGACATGGAACTTGCCCGCTTCTACCTCGACTGCGAGACACAAAAAGCATGAGCACGCGCTGTGGCATTGGCTACGATTTGCATCGGCTGGCGGAAGGGCGAAAGCTCATGATCGGCGGCATCGAGTTGCCGTTCGACAAGGGGTCCGTCGGCCATTCCGACGGCGACGTGCTCGCCCACGCGCTCTGCGACGCTTTGCTCGGCGCGGCGGGACTCGGCGACATCGGCACACATTTCCCGGACAGCGATCCGAAATGGGAAGGCGCGAACAGCCTGCTCTTTCTGGAGCACGCCCAAAAGCTGCTCGCGCAAAAAAACTTTACGATCGAGCATGTCGACGCGGTGGTCATCACCGAAAAACCAAAGCTCGGCCCGCACTTTCCGAAGATGCGCGAGGCGCTTGCCAAAGCTCTTGGCGTTGCCGCCGAAAAGATCCACCTCAAAGCCAAAACCAACGAAGGCGTGGACGCCATTGGCCGCGGCGAAGCCATCGCCGCCCATGTCGTCGCCACGCTGTCGTCGCGCTGAATGATGGAACTCCTCAAGTAGGGGCGCTATATATTGCGCCCTCTTATCGCCCGCGTCGCTGCGCTACAATGCCATTTTCAATGACCTCTAACGACCATACGGGCGCCACGCTCGCCACAAACCCTTTCACGTTGGCCGACGTTCTGGCCATTGTCCGCGAACGCGGCTGGCTGACGACGGATCCCACGCCGGAAATAGACGCCTGGTGTGGCCATGCCGCGGCCATTCTCGGCACGCAAGCGGCCGATCGGGCTGTTCTTACCGGATTGCTTGCGCTCGTTTTTCGCTACGACGCGAAAGAAATCCTCGCCAGAGTGGAAACGCACGAAGTGCTCGCGCGCTTCGCCGCGCGCGATGTCCTTCGGCAATTGGCGCTGCTGCTCCTGGATGGCGGGCCGTTGAATTCTGAACGCTTCAAAGAAATCATTACCACATTAAAAGAAAAATTGGAATTGCCAGGCCGCGAGTTGCTTTATCCCCTGCGCGTGGCGCTTGCCGGCAGACCCGGCGACGGCTCGCTCGACCGCGTCATCCTGCTGCTCGACGAAGCCGCCCCGCTGCCCTTTGCCGCCCCGGTAAAATCCGCTCGGGTGCGCATCCTCGAATTCTGCACGGCGCTAACCTAATTCTTCCTATGGAGTTCGCAAAATATGGCGGCGAGCCGCCGCTTTTGCCGGCTTTGCCCGCAGCGGTCAGGGTGTCAACCGCCCACTGTCAAGCCACTGTCAACGGCGAACCGTCGAGCAGTAAACTATCCCTCCCATGGACAAGCTGACCGGCATCCACGCGGTGAAAGAAGCGCTCGAAGCGCAGCGTCCCATCGAGCACATCGTCATTGCCAAGGGCCGGCAGGACACGCGCATCGAAGAAATCGTGCAGCTCGCGCGCAAGAAGAGCATTCCCGTGCGTTTCGAAGACCGCAGCCAGCTCGACCGCCTCGCCAATTCGAAAGATCATCAGGGCGTGGTCGCGCTCGCCGCCGCCCGCGCTGCGGCGGCTCTCGACGACATTCTCGCAAGCGCGAATCAAGCGCGCGCCGGACTCATCATTTTGCTCGATGGCGTCGAGGATCCGCACAATTTGGGCGCCATCGTTCGAACGGCGCTGGCCGCGGGTGCGCACGGCGTGGTCATTCCCGAGCGGCGCGCCGCCGGTCTCACCGACACCGTGGCGCGCTCTTCCGCCGGGGCGCTTGCGCATCTTCCCGTCGCCAAGGTGACAAATCTCGCCCGCGCGATGGGAGAACTGAAACAAGCCGGCTACTGGCTTGTGGGATTGGATGAGCGCGCGGACAAGACGTACACGGAAGTGGACTACACGTCTCGCGTGGGCATCGTTCTCGGCAGCGAAGGCCAGGGCCTGCACGAATTGACGCGCAAACGATGCGACTTCGTCGTCTCCCTGCCCACAACGGGCCCGGTCAAGTCGCTCAACGTTTCCGTCGCTGCCGGCGTCGTCCTTTTCGAGGCCATCCGCCAGCGCAATCGGAGAAAATGATCCCGGGCGAAGCGGCAACAAGAAGTCCTGGCCCGTTCCTTTGCGCTTTGGCCTCGCAGGGAAGGTTTTCACTAGCCTTTTTTCTCAAGGTAGTTTCGCTGGCAGCCTTCACGGACGGACCTTAAGTGACCGCTGCGGTTTGTTTTTTCTTTTTACGGCGTGGGCAATCATGCACATCACTAACGAAGAACTCGTTGATGGGCGAGCCAATGAGACAGGAATACCTTTCAGAGGTTATTTCAAAATGTCATTTCTGCCGTGCAATGCTATAGGTTCCATTAAGCAGACTGCCTTCAGATCGTCTTCCGATTGAATTCAAGCGTAGCACTCTATTTCGCCGGCAGCATCTTTCGGCAGGGCTCTCTGTCGGAATGCTTTTAACGCCGCCGGAAGACGGAGTTGCATTCATCGGTCGCTGACCGTAGTCAACTTAGCTGTCGTACTGAATCAGCGAGAAAACGTCCAGGCCATCCAGTTTCTTGCGCCCGCCGAGAAAGGTAAGCTCCACGGCAAAGGCCGCGCCTTCCACCGTGCCCCCGAGCTTCTGGACAAGCTTCGCCGTTGCCGAAGCGGTTCCCCCCGTAGCCAGCAGGTCGTCGCAAATAATCACGCGTTGGCCTGGCTTCACCGCGTCTTCGTGAATCTCCAGTGTGTCCGTGCCGTACTCGAGCGCGTAGGAAATGCTTGCCGTCTTGGCGGGAAGCTTCTTCGGCTTGCGCACGGGCACAAAACCCGCTCCCAGCCGGTATGCCAGCGCCGGCGCGAAAATGAATCCGCGCGCTTCGATGCCCGCCACTACGTCAATCGTATGGCCGTCATAGTGTTCGCATAGCCGGTCGATCAGCGTGTGAAATCCGCGCTTGTCTTTCAGCAGCGTCGTGAGGTCATAGAAAAGAATTCCCGGCTTCGGATAATCCGGCACTTCGCGGATCAGTTTCTTCAGATCATTCATTCAGCCGTTCTCCTCGTTGTCCGAGTTCTGTAGGCCTTCGCGGGGTGCAGCATGGCCGTTTCTGTGGCCGGCACGCAGCGTTTCCGGACTCTGGCCCCCGTCAAGCGCTCGCATGAATCACAAACCCGCCCTCGTACTGCGCCTCTGCGGCTGCCGGCTCTTCTGACACTTCCGTCACATCAGAGCCCATCGGCCCGCGTTCCAGCAGTCTTCGCAATTCTTTGTGCTGATCCGGCGTCCCCATGGCAAACACTTCCACCCGCCCGTCCCAAAGATTTCTCACAAAGCCGCTGATCTTGAGCCTTTCCGCGGCGCGTTGCGTGAAGAAGCGGTAACCCACACCCTGGACCATGCCCGACACGAAATAGCGTTTGGCTAACCTTGTCTCGCTCACAAGCCGAAAAATTGTAGCAGACGCGCCCCCCTTTCTTCCTCTTAGATGGAGAGTTGGCGGGTCCCGGCTAGTCGCAGCCGCGCGTTTGGAATGCGGCAGTCTTGCTGCCGTTTTCCCGCATGCCCGTAGCGCTCAATGGTGTTCGTGGCTTCGCTCTGCTTGCGCTACACTGTCCATCGGAAGGTATCGCCTCAGGCTGCCTCGCCGCTAGAGGCCGCCTGAAGACGGGTCACGCGCATCTAAACGCTTATGATCCAAGCCAGAACGAACCACTGCGGCCTTCGCGATTTGTCCCTGCTGCTCACGCTTCTTTTTTCGCTGACTCCTGGTGCTTCCCCGCTTCTTGCCCAGGATGCGCCCCAGGGTCCCATGGCCCCTCCGCCCGACCATCATGTTGTCCGCATCGGCAACGAGCCCGAGCCTCCGGCACCGCCTTCGCTTCCCGAACCCGAAATCATCAGGCGCTTTTCGCAGAAGGAAGACGAGTACCTCGCTATGCGCACGCATTTCACTTACAAGAAAACCATTCGCATCGAGGAGTTCGGCCCGGACGGCAGGCCTTCCGGCGAATACGTGCTCGTGACCCAGCCCGCGCGTGCTGCCGACGGGAAATTTTATGAGCAAGTCGTGCAGCGGCCGGAATCCACTCTCCAACACTTTTATCTGCGCTCGGAGGACCTCGATGGACTACAACGCATTCCCGCGTTTCCTCTGACCACCGCCCAGCTTGCGAACTACAACCTAAAGTATCTGGGCAAAGAGCAGGTGGATGAAGTCAACTGCTACATTTTTCAAGTCAAGCCCAAGATTCTTGAACGCCAAAAAGCTCATTTCGATGGCGTCGTTTGGGTCGATTCGCAGTACGTCGAGGTGGTCAAAACCTACGGCCAGTGGATGACCGATCTCGGCCCCATGCGCGTTATCCCACAGTTTCCTTTCAGCCTGTTTGAAACCTACCGTGAAAATGTCCAGGGGAAATATTGGTTTCCGGACTACTCGCGCTCGGACGACACCCTGGACTTAAAAGGCCAGCAAATCCCCGTCCGCATCGTCATCAAATGGACGGATTTCAAGCCGCTTCCCGCCGCTCCGCAGGTTGCTGCCCCGGCCGCCACTCCTCCTGCGCCCGCGAGTCCCTGAAACCACTATTCCCGGCCGTTGCGCAGCCAGTTCAGCACGTTCGGCAGTTCTTTGAGGGAAGCAATAAGAAACTCCGGGCGCGCGGCGCGCAAGCGTTGTTCGGTCGGAAAGGGGCCCAGCACTCCGATCGCTCGCACGCCGGCACTTCGCGCCATCTCCACGTCCTGCGGCGCGTCGCCAACATAAACGCAGCACGCCGCTTGCAACTCCATTTGCCGCAGCGCTAGACGCAGCGGCGCCGGATGCGGCTTTTTCTTCAAGGTATCGCCGCTGCAAACGCGCGCCGAAAACAGCCGCGTCAGGCGAAATTCGCGCAGTTGACGCGCCACGCGATGGCGATCCCCGCTGGTGACCAGGCCCAGACGGTGTTTGGTTCGAATCGCCTCCAGCACACGGCGCGCTCCTGAAATCAATTTTGGTTGATGCTTCGCGTAGTGCGCGCGCCATGCCCGGTCGGCTTCTTTCCACAGCCTGCGCGGCAGCTTCGCCGCGCGATACACCTGATACCAGTCGGGTGAGTAGTGCTTCTCCAATTCCTCGATCCCCCAGGCGATGCCCATTTCTTTGAACATCGCCAGGTACGCCGAACTGTCCGCATCGTAGGAATCGATCAGCGTGCCATCCCAATCAAAGAGCACGCCCTGCAAACACGGTTTCTGCTTCGCCGCCATCGCGCCTCAGAGTAGCAGAAAATTCCGGCACAATCGTATTTCGCATTTTGTCGTTCCGACATTTCGATAGCAGATCGATGCGGTGCGGACCACCCGAAGAACGCAGTTGGATCTAGGGCCTCAGAAAACGCGAAGGCAAATCATCATCGTGATCGAACTCGACATCGTCAAAACACGCGGCGAATCCATACCATCCCGGCATGGCCGCAGCTTCAGTGCGGCACACATGCGCCATGGTAGTCATCAACACGCTCCCGCGGCCCATGGGCTTGCTCACAAGGACGACTTCCAGTTCCACCTGTGTCCCCACCGCCAGTTGTTTGGGACATAAGAAATACACGCCTGTCGAACTGATGTCGCGCATCACCAGGGTGATGGGATAGGGCTCGGGCTCACCGCCCACGGCGCGAAGGCGAACGGGCAGCTGGAGCTTGGCCCGCGGATATTGGCGCTGTTCAGGATGCCCGCCCACCGCATGGGTCGGCACGCGGACGAATTGTCGTGGTAGAGAGGATCGCAGCAGGGGTACCAGACGCAAGGCGCGCGTGCGCGGCATTCCGGTAACAACCGGTTCGGCCGCAGCCGTGATTTGCACAGCCGTCCTCGAGATTTGCGGATTCGCCGCCGCAACATGCGGTGCGGCGGGTGCTTCTCGCAACCCCGCGGCGGACTTGTCCGGCCAGGCTTCGGCCGGAATGGCGCGGCTCGTCGCGCTCATGGCGCTCCTCAGAGAGGAAGCTTCGACGGATGCTGGTTTTGGCCGGCTCCTGCTCTTCTAAACTTTCTGGAAATGGCCCACGCCCGTGAAGTCTGGGACGATAAGATGGCAGTTCAAAAAGTCTAAGTCAATCTGTCGAAAACGGCGCAAGTGTCTTATCCTTCAATACATCGTAATGGTACGTATAACCGTACACTACATTCTGTGGATTCTTTCGCCGATTGCTCAACCAATATGGTGCTCGACACTGCGGCTTTCGCCGGTTATTCGTAATCGCTTGGATCTTCGTCCGAACCGTGGATGGTTTGTTGATCCTTTTCGGATGGATTGCTCTTCCTGTCCCGGCTATTTCTAGAACTTGGCGTAGAACCACAGCATGGCCACTACCGCAACACCAAAAGAGACCTCCGCGAAGGCTCGAAAGCCTCCCGAGCGGTCAGTTAATGCGCCTGCCACGACCCCGCTTGTTCTGGCGGCCTTTGCTGCGGTCTACCTCCTCTGGGGCTCGACCTACCTGGCCATCCGCGTTGGCGTCGAGACCGTGCCTCCACTGATTCTGGCTGGGCTTCGCCACTTTACCGTCGGTGTGTTTCTCTATCCCATCCTTCGCTGGAAGACCGGGGTCCGGCCTACCACCGCAAATTGGAAATCGGCCGCCGTGACCGGTTGCCTGTTGCTGTTTGTCGGAAATGGCGGCGTCAGCTGGGCCGAGCAAATCGTTCCCTCGGGCATTACCGCGTTGCTCGTGACCATGGTTTCGCTCTGGCTGGTCATTGTGGACTGGCTTCGTCCCGGTGGCGCTCGTCCTGTTCCTAAAGTTCTGCTCGGACTTGTTTTGGGCTTTGTCGGAGTGGCGCTGCTGGTCGGTCCCTCGCCTTGGGGAGGGTCCGAGCGCGTGAACCTCAGCGGCGTCACCGTTTTGGTGATTGCCTGTTTCGCCTGGGCTTGCGGATCCATCTACTCGAAGCACGGCGGCATGCCCGGTTCGGCCCTGTTGGGAGTGGCCATGCAGAGTTTTTCGGGAGGCGTCGCCCTTCTCTTGGCCGGCCTCCTCAGTGGGGAGTTTCATCGCTTTCACTTTGCCGGCGTTTCCCGGGCCTCCTGGGTGGCGCTGGCTTATCTGATCGTATTCGGCTCGTGCATTGGCCTCAGTGCTTATCTTTACATTCTGCAGAAGAGCTCGGCCGCGCGCGTGGCCACCTATGCGCTTGTGAATCCCGTGGTGGCGCTCATTCTCGGTTGGCTCTTTGCCGATGAGATCATCTCACTGCGCACCGTCATCGCCGCTGTTGTTATTCTCACCGCAGTCGTCCTGGTTATCACTGCTCCGCACCGTGCTCCCGAGCGCAAAGCGGATCTGGAGCCCGTGCCAGCGCCGGGCGAAGTCTGATTCTCTCCAAGCGGTGCACCTTCTCACCGTGCTGCGCAGGTCTCCTCGGTGTCATCCCGAATTCGCCTGCGAAGCGAGTGCGCAACAGGAGCCCATTGAGGACAGGGAATTCTAGGTGCGCGCGTTGATCCCGACGGCGCATGCAATCTCTGCTTTGCTGCGCCTTTCCGGATAGAATGGTGCTTTCACATGCTCTATCTTGTGCTCATGCACAGGACAACGAACATGACACGAACCTTAACCAACCGCCCGCAACCCATCACGCCCCAGGTGGCCGCCCGGTACTGGCACGCCACGCGCGCTCGCGACCGCCGCGCCGACGGCACCTTCGTCCTCGCCGTGCGCTCGACGCGAATTTATTGCCGCCCGTCGTGCCCGGCGCGCAGGCCGCTCCGCCGCAACGTCACCTTCTACCGGACGCGCGAGGAAGCGGAACGCCACGGCTATCGTCCCTGCTTGCGCTGCCGTCCCAACGAAATCTCCGGCCCGGTCGCGCTGGTTCAGCGCGCCGCAGGCCTTCTCGCGCAATCCACCGAAGAAGGCCTGACGCTCTGCCAACTCGCCGAGACGCTCGGTGCGACGCAATCCACTTTGCGCCGCGCCTTTCTCCAGGTCACGGGTCTGAAGCCCCACGAATTTGTCCAAGCGCTTCGCCTCAATCGCTTTAAGGCGCTGATGCGCGCGGGGAAAAGCATCACGGACGCGCTCTACGAAACCGGTTACGGCTCATCCAGCCGGGTCTATGAAGGCAGCAATGCGCAGCTCGGCATGACCCCTGCGACGTATCGCAAAGGGGGCATGGGCATGAAGCTCGGCTACACCATTGTCAAATCCCCGCTCGGAAAAGTTCTCGTTGCCGCCACCGAGCGCGGTGTTTCCGCCGTCTATCTCGGCGACGACGAAACCAGCCTCGTCGCGGAGCTCGGCGAGGAATACCCGCGCGCGGAAATCGCCGCCGCCTCGAACGGCTTCGAGCGCTGGGTGAAGGAAGTGCTGCAGCGCATCGAAGGCCGGCCGCCGCACATTGAACTCCCGCTTGATCTGCAAGCCACCGCGTTTCAACGCCGCGTTTGGAAGGAGTTGCAGCGCATTCCCCGCGGGTCGACGCGCACTTACTCGCAGGTCGCGCACTCGGTCGGCCGGCCCAAAGCCGTTCGCGCGGTGGCTCGCGCCTGCGCCAGCAACCCCGTCTCCATCGTCGTGCCGTGCCATCGCGTCATTCGCGAAGACGGTGCGCTCGCCGGCTACCGCTGGGGCCTCTCCCGCAAGGAACAGCTTCTCGCCTCGGAACGCTCACCGGGCTAGTCTAATGTATCTTAAATGACTATACATATTATTCCTCGCCTTTCCGTCGGCGCCGGGGTTGAGTGCTCCCCGGTTGCATCGATTCCAACTTTGCGCGTGCACGCTCAATCTTCTTCAGAATCTCCTCCAGTTTGGCGGTCCAGACAAAGGGACGAGGATTCTCGTTCCACCCTGCCAAGAACGCCTCGATGGCCGCGATCAGATCCGGCACGCTGAAAAATACCCCACGCCGCACCGCCTTTTGCGTCAGTTCGCGAAACCAGCGCTCGACTAAATTCAGCCAACTGGAACTGGT
>QHYH01000103.1 GCA_003223215.1 Acidobacteriota bacterium | reverse complement strand
TCAGGAATGCAGTAATATGCAGGGAAGAATAGGTATGGCGGAGAGGGTGGGATTCGAACCCACGGTAGGGGTTAGCCTACACACGCTTTCCAAGCGTGCGCCTTAAACCGCTCGGCCACCTCTCCCGCGTTGGGCATTTCTTCTACCAATCTAGCAGAAACTTGCGGTTCGCGTACATATGTCCATATGTCGGCAGGAATACGTTCAACCCTACCTTGATTAGTCTCAAGCTTGCAGCACTAATCGATCGTGAGCGTCAGCGTGGTTGATGCCGTAATAGACGGAGTGGTGGTGTCGGTTCCAACAATCGTAACCGCATACGCTCCCCTCGCTGCCGTAGGAGAGCTTAGCGGCGGCATGGAGGAGCCCACACCTGCGCAACCCGAAGCCGCGAAACCAATCGTTGCAAGAATGCCCAGTGTCGCGAGAGTGGCAAGCCTGCGGCAGCGACGACCCAGCAAACCGAGGAAAAGCAGCCCAACCATAGTCATGCCAGCCTGGTTTGCCTGGAGCGCTACCAACACAGTCGGGTCCTTCCCGTAAGGATGCGGGGCGCGGCCAGGAGTGTTGCGCGGGTCAACTCCCGCTCCAACGAGCGCGGGAGCCGCACAAGCCGACGCGACCGTGTTGACGGTCAGGGTGGCCGCAACCGCAGTGGTTCCGGAGACCGTTGTGTTGGCAATCGAAAAGCAGCCGTTCGTCAGAGCAGGACTGCTAGCGACGGTCCAAGCGACAGTGCCCGTGTAGCCGTTCTGCGGAGTGAGGGTAATTGTCGAGGCACCCGGATTTCCTGCCGTGACCGTCACATTGCTGGCAGCCAGCTTGAAGGATTTGGCAACCACAGTCAAGGTAAGTGAGCCGCCGGAAGACGCATAGTTGGAATCGCCGGAATAGGTAGCGGCGATGGTGTGGGCGCCTGCGGCTGTCGAAGAGAAGGTGTAGGTAGCAGATCCATTCGCGAGTGTAAGGGTTGGGGTTTGCGTCGCTCCGTCCACTGCGATCGTCACCGTCCCGGTCGGTGTAGTCGTGCTCGAGGTTGATGCCGAAGTGACTGTGATGCTGATGGCGTCGCTCGCTCCAGGAGCGGGCGTGCTGGTTGCCGCTGAGAGTGTCGTCTTCGAGGCCACCGGCGCAGGCACCGTCACTGTCAGCGAGCCAGTAGAAGAAGCATAGGTCGAATCACCGGAATAAGTTGCCGCAATGACATGAGCGCCAGGAGTCGTGGAGGAGAAGGTGTAGGTCGCAGAACCACTCACCAGCGCCAAAGAGGAGGTTTGCAACGTTCCGTCGACAGTGACCGTCAGTGTGCCTGTCGGCGTGGCGGTGTTTGAGGTCGATCCGGAAGCAACCGTAATTGTGACGGCGTCGTTCGCACCGGGAGCGGGCGTCATGGTTGCGGCCGAGAGTGTCGTCTTCGACGGTACCAATGATGAAGAAGACCCCGGCCAAGCCGTCATCAAGTTGAACAAGTCCACCGAACCCAAGCCTGACGCCTGGTCATAGCCACTCGTGGCGGGATACTGCGACGCGCCAGCTGTCGAGCAGATTTTTGTCCCTGCGGTGCATTGATTGCCGCCACTGGTGATGTCGTGGAATGCTGAGGCGTAGGTAGCGGAGTTTGCCGCAAGAGTGTAGAGAGTTGGGTTGATGACGCCCTGTCCGGCCGAGTTCAATTTGTCATTGATAAGCGCCAACATTCCGGCAAAGACCGGCGCGGCAAAACTCGTCCCCCCAGCGACAGTGAGATTTACGTTGCTGCTATCACGAAATCCGTTCGTGCAACTTCCCGTGACCCCGTTCGAACTGTCGCTGGAGCAGAAAAGATACCCAGCGTTGTTGGGAGAGGAGCTCAGCGAAATATCCGGCACCAAACGGAATGTGCCCGACGGAATGCCGGGTACGCCGGTCTGCCAACCGGGTTTAGGTGTGAACGTGCTGACACCTCCGCCACTTGAAGAGAGCCTTGCGGTCGAATCATCGTTCCACACCTGCTCAGGAATATAGGAGAGCGCAGAGCTGACGAGGTCGCTGCCGCTGGCCGCCTGCCAATATGTGGTATTTGTGGAGGCCACATCGGCGGCTGGGAACTCGGTTCCGCCGATGGCTGTTACGTACTGGCTACTCCCGGGAAAGTCGACCGCCAGGGCCTGTTGCTGGGCGGTCGTAAGGCCCGTTTCTCCATAGCAGTCGGTCGAGCCGCTGTCGCCTGACGCAACGATCACGGACTGGCCTTGACTGGCGGCCTGGGCCAGTATGGCGTTGAGGCTCGAATATCCCGAAGATCCAAGCGCGGCCTCGCAAAGACCGTAGCTTACGCTAATGATCGGAGCAGTCTTGTTGGTCACTGCGAACTGGATGGAGTCAAAGACGCCACTGTTCGCGTTGTTGCCTACATAAACGAAATAGATTGTCGCGCCACTCGCAATGGTGCTGGTGTATTCCAGGTCCAGATCGGATTCCGCTTCATCGCCCGACCTAATGGTTGCGGTACCTGTGTTGGGAACGAGCACCAGCGTGGGGTCTTTGACGGCGAAACCAGCGGCGGTCTGGAAGTGTTCGATGTCCGACAGCACGATCGCCGACTGGCCGACCACGGCAATCGACTGGCCAGCGCCGTTATAACCGGCCTTGTAAGCCGGATTGATGTCGTAGATAGTGGCCACGTCCTTGGGCGTCAGAAAGTGGTTGCCCGACTGACTGGAAGTGAAATCTGGACTAACGACGCGCCTTGGACCCCGGCCGCTGATGTGCGATTTGGGACGAAAGGAGGAAAGATTCGTGACCGTTTGCACCACGGACGAAAGCGCCGCAGGCACGCTGACATCTCGCGAGGGAGCAAAATGTGTCTCGCCATTCACCTTGTAGTAGTGCATCTCAGTGCCGAAGGCCGCTTCGACCTGTTCGACCGTTCCAGAAAAGCTGATGCGGTTCTTGCTGCGCGAAACACTCTCCACAGTAAAGCCGTGCTGCCCCACCCAAGACTGCACCTTGGCGATGTCGGAATCCGCCAGCCCAAAGCGCGCGCCAAATTCGTCTGGGGTAAGCCACTTGGCGTAGAGGGGTGAGGTTGGATCCTGTTGTGCCGCGAGCAGTGCCTGTAAATCGGCCTCTTGCGCCGGGGTTCGGCTGAAGGCAATGCTGATGCCTTCGAACTTGCTCCCCAACGGTACACGGCCCGCCTCGTCTTCGGTCCTGGCCATCACGGGATGCGTGCCATAAATGGTTGTACGGTCCGCGTCGTCAACGACAGTCGTTATACGTGCAACGGGCCGCTGCGCCGGGGAAGAAATTGCAAAAAGCGAACAAGCCGCGATCCAACCCGCAATCCCGAGCCGCTTGCGTACACCAACTGTGAGCAGAGCCTGCATGTGAGGTCCTCACTCAAACGGATTGGCTGGGAGCCTAGCGACCGGGAAGGCTAGCGTACCATTACAGCATAATAGGAGTCAGCAGAAAGTCTGGAGGTTTACCGAAGAACTGAATAGCGCCTGAATTTACCTTCGATGTCTTCAAGAATTTGTAGGTGTGCGCAACATGTCGACGGCGGCTCCGCAGTTTTATGGCTACGGAACGACCGTGCGGCCTTCGCCCGCTCATCGTGCCATCTGGCTTAAATGAAATAGATGAGCTCCGATGACCTCACTTGAAATCGACGAAACTCTGTTGTCGCTTTGCGCCTTCGTCCGGCGTCGCTAAGGTAGGAGTTCGCCCATTTCATTGAACCCCTGGTTCTCAATACCCCAGCGCAGGTCGCTAACCGCACGATCTGCTCGGTGCGCGCTTGCGCCACCGACAAGGTGAGCTCACAATCAACGGCCCAAGCAAGATTTTCCGACTCGTCTTACACATGGAAGCGCGCTGGCCAGATCCGGAATGACGCAATAGCTCAGCAGAGCGCCGGAGACTTGCGGGGCGGAGGCAACAGGCACAACGTGTAAGTGTGCGACTGACAGACGCGTCGGCCAAAGTCCTGCGTCAAAAACTGTACTCCCGACCAGTTGTGCGCCGGGGCGCAGTGGTTTAATGGTTAGCCTCCCGCCGAACCAGCCCCGGAAAGCCCCAGGTTACCAATTTCCTCCAAAGGAGGAACTTCGTTCTGTGGTTTGTGTACAAACCCAGCTTGGAAGGAAAAAATGACGATTGCGTTCAAGCACGCGAGACGCGCCTAAAAGGAGGCACCAGGATGAGGCATACAAAGTGTTGGATCGTTGCCGTGGCGAGCCTGCTCGCTTTGGCACCTTTCTGTTCCGCAAAAAATCCGAGCGTAGTAAAGGCTGAAAAGGACCGTCTTCAGAATTCGGGAAAAGTGATGCAGGAAATTCTCAATGTTCCTGAAGAAATTCCTCAAGACATGCTCGACAAGGCTCGTTGCGTTGTGGTCATGCCGTCGGTGTTGAAAGCTGCGTTTGTTTTTGGGGGCAGCTACGGTCGCGGCACCATGGTTTGCCGCACAGGCAAAAACTTCACCGGTCGATGGGGAGCCCCTGCAATGTATGCGCTCGAAGGTGGGAGCTTTGGTTTCCAGGTCGGTGGCGAGGCAACAGACTTCGTCTTTCTCGTGATAAACGATCGTGGCGCAGGCAGCCTGCTGCACAGCAAGGTAAAGCTGGGGGCGGACGCATCATTCGCCGCCGGACCAAAAGGACGTTCCGCGGCAGCCGATACCGACGCCTATATGCGAGCTGAGATTCTGAGCTACTCCCGTGCGCGCGGCGTGTTCGCCGGCATATCTCTGGATGGCTCGACGCTGCGGCCTGATGAACGCGCAAATCATAAGCTTTACGGCAATTCCGCAAGCGCAGCAAAGATCATCACCAAATCCCATATTAAGGCTCCGTCCTCGGCGCATGATCTGATCGCGGCACTGCAAAAGTCATCTCCACAACTCAAGCGTTAGTTCATGCATTTGGCACTACTTTGACGAACGGTTGACTGTCATATTGCGTTTAAGACAGATACTCCTTTCACTGCCGACGGCAATGTCGGTGTAATGAGCTATCACATTGCCGGTATTTTTCTGACTACCGCGATGTCGCACTAATAGTAAGGAGTGGCTGAACAGACCTATCCACAACAAGACAGCCGGAAGTACATTGTCGGCTGCACAAAATGGAGAACCCCATCTGGACTGGCGCGCGCAGCCGTCTTGCTTGCGCGCGCCTTCTCATGATGTCGCTGCGTCAGCGTAGTAAGCCGCCAAGTCTTCCTCGACGCTTGTGTTGCCATTTTCGAGGTGGACATCCGCAAATCCATCCTTGCGTTCGCGCGGCGGAGCAGGAGCCTGTCTTCATGGACGCCCCTTCAATGGCAGCGTGCAGCTAGGCATGCTTCTTGGCCAACGCGGCGGTGACGATAGCTTGAGGGAGTCCTTGTTCCATTTGGGGCAGCTTGCCAGCGTCGTGTGACGGGTTCGGCGGCAAATCGTTCTTGCGAAACTTCGCGGGCAATACGCCCGGCTCACACGCAATTCCGGGAAGTGTCAATTCGACTGCCGCCTGTTGAAACAATAGAAATTGTCGTGAGGATCCGCAGACGCGTGTGAGCGGGCTAAGGCTCAGTACCAAACGGCCACGATAGATTAGCCCAGAGGGCGCTCGCTACAGGGCGATTGGAAAATAATCGAGTCATCTTCGCGATGATTGGAGCCTCTTGAGGTTCTTTCTTGAGGTAGCTTGGTGATCAGGTCAATCCGCTGACGCACCGGGGGAAAGATCGGGGAGAAGCGGACCGGCCCAGCCCTCAATCCCCTAAAGGGATCCTCGGCTCGCTTCTCCCCCACGTCCGTTAACAACTGCAACCTTTGTGCCATGCCTAGTCCCTGTGTTTTCAACACAGTCGACGCTATTTCCGAGTAAAAAAGCCCTACTCCCTCGAAAAATTACCTGTCTGGAGACGCGCGGCAAAAGACTTGTGAGTTGAACATCCTCCCCGCCGCAAGCGGCCAGGATTCCTACGGCCTCTCGGGTTTGTTTCCCCGAGATGGCTTCGGTGGGTTCCTCCCACAACCGCCCTACTTCAGCGGACCACGAAGAGGCTTTACTTTTGGGCTGCCCGCCCATAGGTCGTTCGGACAGAGGAACATAGAGCAGTTGGGAAGGAAAAGAAAGAGGGGCCTTCTATCCTCGGCCCAAAAAACGCCGAGGCTTTACGGCCCACCTGGTAAACAACCCCCGACGGGCTGTGTTTACCAGATGCGCCGTAAGGCTCCGTTCTTGAGAGCGGGGATATAAGGCGCAGGTTTTGGTGTATCGTTCTTTTGTCGCAAGACCTAGGCCCGATGTGAAGCCTGCGGAGATGCGGCGTAGTAAGGCCGATCGATGAAACAGGAACCCGCCGAAGGTGCTCTGGTTGAAACCAAACCAGGCTTCGTAGGAATCCTCGCCTTTTTTAATGGCGGGGAGGATGTCAACCTTCCCGTTTTGTTTCATTAGAGGGCGTCGGCACGATTTCCGCATCCTCGCCTTCCATCTTCCGGAACTCTTCGGAAGTCACGAAGCCGATCGTTCGGCCCGCCTTCTTTGTGAGCAAGACCCACGCCGTCTTCTCCATAAAATAAAGGCTGGGAATGCGGCGATCACAATAGGCAGAGCATTCCCTTATCGTGTAGGGCACTCGCGCATTCGGTTCGAGCACTCGGCAGAAAACCTCTTCTTTCGCCGCACGATACCCCTTGCGAACAACGCCGCAGGAGCATAGTGACCGCCCAAGTGCGAATATTTAGAAAATTGGCCGGAACGGAGATGGGCTAGCTGCTAAAGAGAGCAGACGACGCCCCCTTCTCCGGCAACGCCGCAAACCGCTTTTTCGGTTCCACCGTTGCATGGGTCGTCGTCCTTCTTTGGGTTCGTGCAGCAGGCCACGAAAAGCGCGCTTTGTTAAGTAAGAATTAGCGAACAGCCGTTAACCGAACTTGAATGGTTGAATCTTCACGGCGAAGAGTGTTATTGGTCACGGCTATGGTGCAACTCCCGCGAACCCCGAACTTGGAAGCGCAACGAGTAGCGATGAAGAAGCTTGATTTCTTAGTCGGCAAATGGGCGGGAGAGGCACGTCTGCTAAGCCGACCGGGCGAACCGCTCATTTTAGCGCAAACCGAGGAAGCTCAATTCAAGCTCGGTGGACCGATCCTGGAAATCGAGGGGATCGGGCGAACCAAGCCGGAAAACAAGCGCGCTCTGCAGGCCCTCGGAATCATCTCCTTCGACGACGAGACGGGCAAGTATTACATGCGCGCGTTCAACGACGGCCGTTTTCTGGAAACGGACGTCAAACTCTTCGAGGATGGTAAGAGCTTGACGTGGGGCTTCGCGCTGGGCGAGATCAGAACCAGCTCTGTGTTGCGAATCAACGAGAAAGGCGACTGGACAGAGCTTGCCGAGATCACCATCGGCTCGCAGCCCGCAAGAAAGCTTCTGGAACTGACGGTCAGGCGACAGGAATAACGGGCTCACAGGTGCGCCTCTTGACCCTGGCACTGCCTTTTGCTTGTGCTAGAACACGCGGCCGAGCTGGAAAAACCATTTGCGGTGGCCGGAGTCGCCCACGCTGCCACCGATGAAGAGCGGGCCCACGGCGGTTTCTGCCAGCAAGCCCGCGGCCACATCGTTAGGAAGATTGCTGTCGGCCGTCACGCCGTACATCTTGCCAATTTCGTACGCTCCAACGGCGTAGACTTTCTTTCCGACAAAGGGCGGGAGCGTGAGCAAATCATGGACAAAGCCCGCGCGGAATAAATAATACTGGTTGCCCTGGAATTCGTTATTGCCGTAAGCGCTCAGGCGTAACGGTCCTCCCAGGAAGAATTGCGGGATTCCCGTGCTCGTGGTGCCTAACGTCGAACCGCCTTCGCTTTCCGCGAAAAACGAGACGATCCGCGTCATGGGCTGGAAATATCCGAGCTTCAGGTCCAGGGAAGGGAAGCTGCTGGCAGCACCAGGACTCTGGTCGAACCATCGGAAGTTGGACTCCGCGCTGAATCCGCGCCGAGGAATGACGGGATCGTCGGTATGGTCGAGCAGGTAATGCAGATGAGATTGCCCCACGCGTCCTTCGACGGCGGGAATCTCGGGCGTCCCCAGGCGGAGCTTGGTGTTGAGGGAGCCGACTTCATATCCAACGCGCAGTTCACTGAAGCGGCCGAAGCTGTACCCGAGATCCCCACCGATGTTGATGCGGTAGATGCGGTAATCCGCCAGCGGATCGTTCTTCGCATAGATTTGAAACGTCGTGTCGCTGGCGTCGGCACGCGGCGCAAAAAACCAGCGGCTTTCCGGCGAGAAGGGACGATAGAGTTCAGTTTGCACACCATAGGTGTTTCCCAGCAACAGGTCGGTCCGCCACTCGGAGCGGTACCCGGCGACATCCATGAACGTGAAGCGCGTTCCCATGGTGAAGTCCACGTTGCCGGCTTGGGATCCGTCCACTTCAAATGCCATTTGAAACATGGGCGGCGCGTCGTTTTTTTCGACCACGCGCACGAGCAGTCCAGCCTTTCCGTCCTGTTCCGTAAGCCAGTAGCTCGCCGAGTCGAGGCGGCCGACGCCGGTGAGCCGCGTCAGCGCTGCATCAAGCCTCTGCGGCTCAATAGGCTTGCCGGGAAAGCCCTTCAAATAACGGGCGACATCGACGGCTCCGCGCTGGCTGGTTCCTTCCACCTTGACGAATTGCGGAATGGGAAGTTCGGTGTGTTCCCGTGCTTTGCGCGCCTGGAGATAAGCCTCCCAATCGGCGTCATTGAGGGCAAACGCCTCGAGCATGCGCGCTTTTGTCTTGGCTGCTTCATAGCCACGCTGCATGATGGGTTCGCTTTTTGCATAATCCACGGTGGTGAATTCGCCAAGAGGCACGGAAATGATGGAGTCCGCCAGCTCCAGGCTGCGCATTTCGTTTTCTGTGACCACCGCGCTCACGGAATGGTTGAGAACGCTGAAGACGGAGCGAATGTCGTTGGCTTCGACGGGCGCTGACTCGAGGTGCACGCCAATCACGATCTCCGCCCCCATTTTGCGGACAACGTCGGTCGGCAGGTTGTCTAACAGCCCACCGTCGACATAAACAGCTTTTCCTTCGCGGACAGGCGAAAACACTCCTGGAATGGACATCGTGGAGCGCAGCGCTATGGCTAAAGGGCCGTCTTTGAATACATGCGATTGTCCGCTGACCAGATCGGTGGCCACGCAGCGAAACGGCACCGGCATGTCGTCAAACGAGGAAATCCCGTAGTAGGGAAGCGTGACCCGGCCGATCAGCAGCCCGATTTGATGACCGGCGATCAGGCCGGCAGGAGCCGACAGGCCGTGGCGCAACCCAAAAATCAATGAATTGGGATAGGCGTGCTGGTCCTCTTTGCGGCGGTAGGAGAGATCTTCATACGGTGTACGGTCACCAAGGATTTCTCGCCAATCGAGGCCTTCGATGAGCTTTTGCATTTCTTCGGGGGTCATTCCCGTCGCATAAAAGCCGCCCACCAATCCGCCCATGCTCGTGCCGGCGACGTAATCGACCGGGATGTGGTGCTCCTCAAACCATTTCAGGACGCCGATATGTGCCAGGCCCATGGCACCGCCGCCTTCCAGGGCTACGCCGATTGTGGGCCGATGCCGCTGCGGCGTTTTTGTTGCGGCCGGGAGGGGATTCGCGGGCGCTAGAGTGGCGGCGGGCGTCTCCTGCTGGGCGCAGAGACGGGAAGGCAGCAGCAACATTAGAAAGATCACAGTCCGGCGCATGCAGGCCTCCTCGGCTAGGGGTGAGACAACACGGAAATTTCAAGTGCTGCTTCTAGAGAGAGTTTGGCCCAGCATGTGAGTTCCAGCAAGAGTCGAACTGGACTTGGTTTCGGTACTTTTTTGTAGCGAGAAATGGCAGGCCGAATGTAGGTTGTTGCATTGGGCTCCCGATGGTCACGGTTTGCTTGTCCGGCAGGTTGTCGAGAGCTAGCGTTAATCGGTGTAGACCGACGTCCCCACCGATTGCATGCTTTGTGACGCTGATGGTCGCAGGGAGGGGCTCATGACGCCATACATTCCACCGCTGGAGGAGCCGCAATTTGCGCACGCAGGCGCAAGTCGGACCAGTCTGTCGGAGGTGATCTTTCGCATTGTGCGCTGGAGCACTTACGCCGGGGCGATCCTTACACTGATTCTGGTGCTCCACAAGACGCCGCCGCCTCCAATTGAAACCAGCCCGCAGGCCGCGGCCCGCGCCGAGCAGAAGTTTGAAGAGGCGGAACGTACGGTCGCTAATGGCCAGCCGGCGACATTGCGCATGGACGAAACCGAGCTGAATTCCTACCTCTCGTCCCATCTGGAATTGTCCGGCAAGCGCGCCGCAAAACCTGGGCCTGCGACCGAGCAACCAGGAACATCTGACGATGCCGGCCCCACTCCGCAAGACGTCAAGCAGATGCGTTCGAATGTGCGCGACGTCAAAATTCAGTTGGTCGACGATCGCGTCAAAGCTTATGTCCTCTTCGACGTGCACGGGAAAGACATGACCTTGCAGCTCGAAGGACGCCTCAGCGCGCAGAATGGGTATCTGAATTTTGCACCCTTGAGCGGGCAGGTTGGCTCGCTCCCGATCCCGCAGTCCACCCTCGAATCGGCGGTGCGCCGTCTGATGGAGTCAGAGAATCGCGAGAAGCTGAAGCTTCCGCGCCAGATTGCGGATTTGCACATCGAAAATGGCGAGGTCGTTGCCCACTACAGGTAAAATTCCGCGAATCAGACAGCTTTGCTTGGAGCGGATCACCTGTAGCCAGCTCCCGACTGCCAATCGACATCCAGTTGGAGTAGATTCCTGGTTAGCGGGAGGTCGGCTATGGATCGCCATATCTGTTTTTTGCTTGCCATTCCGCTCGCGTTCTTTGTTTCTCCGTCCCTTTATGCACAACACGGCAGCGGCGGTGGTCAGGGCCGTGGTCATGGCGGTGGCCAGTCTGGCAGCGGAGGCCTTTCCGGGCATTCTGTCGGTCAATCCCTTGGGCAGTCCCTTGGCCACATGTTTGGGCATCATCCCGGCAAGGGCGGTTCACAATTTGAAAAGGGACCCGGCAGCCGCGGCGGCGAACTGCCACCTCTGGCGGGGGCCGCCTTTGTTCACGGCAAGGTCGTGATGTTGCCTAGTCCTAGCATGGCACTCGATGGGCAACCTCGGCACACAGTGCGTGGCCAATTTGCGGCCGGCTTCGCTCCCCACAAGCCTTTCGGGGCCAATCCGTTCGATGCGGGTTTTTGCGATTCTTTCCGTTTCACCTGGCATAGCTTTTTGTTTCCGGACGACTTTGACTGCTTCGGGAATCCTTTCTTTTCACATCGCCTCTTCTCCCGCACGCTCCACGGATACTTTTGGTCTGATTCCTTGTTTGCCGGCGTGTCAGGCGCGCCTCCTCCGAGTCGGTGGAATCGCAGACGCCTTCGGATTCTTCCGGGTTAGCTCCGTCGGCTCCGCCCCAGGACGCGGAATCTTCCCCTTCAGCCGTGAAAGTCGAGCCGCCAGTCACCTTACTTCAGTTGCGCGATGGCTCGATGTACAGCCTTATCCGCTATTGGGTACATGGAGGGCGCTTGCACTATGTCACAGATTATGGAGGCGAAGAGAATGTGCCACCGGAACGCATCGATGTCGCAAAGACCACGCAGCCCAACGCTTCACGCGGCACCCCGTTAATCCTGCTGGAAAAGAGCCCGAGCCGCTAGCCAATTGTCGAGCCGCGAGAGTATTGACGAAGCTCTTCGACTGAGTGTTGGTCGAGAAACATGGCAGGCGCATGTGGCGGTGCGAAACTGGACTTCGTTCGCAAAATTGAACGTGCATCACATCGTTGGCTTCGCCGCAGTTGGCGAAGAAGGCGGCAATGTACGCAGGTCGTCGGATTCTCCTGGCATTTCTGTTTTTCGTGGCGGCCGCATCGCTCCTGCTCGGCGCATCCGCTTTTGCGCATGCGGTTCTTTTGGAATCCAGCCCGGCCTTGAAGAGTTCCATCCCTGGCCCTGATGTTCCGCTTCGGCTGCACGTCAATGTCCGCATTGACGCCGCTCGCACGCGCCTTATCCTCGTTGATCCGGATGGTTCCTTGCAGACACTCGAAATCAGCGGGCAAGATCCCCCCAACACCATTTCCGCAAAGGCCAGGGGACTGCGTCCCGGTGTTTACCGCCTTCGCTGGCAGGTGCTCGCTTCCGACGGACACATCACGCGCGGCGAAATTTCGTTTACCGTGGTAAAGCCCTGACCTGGACCAGTGGGCGCCTGCTACAGATTTTTGGCTTCCTTTCCGTGGTCCTTTGCGGTGCCAGCCTGGCTTTTCAGTCGCTTACTGTCGGCGGAGTTATTTTTCTGTTGCTTGTCCTTCGAGGTTCCGGCAGGGATTTTGAGGACACTAAAGATTCGTGCCTGGGCTGGATACGCCGCTTCGCGTTGGCGCTCAGTGCGATGCAAACCTCTCATCTCGTGGCGAACGCGTTCATTCTGATGCAGTCCGCGGAAATGGGCCTCTCTGACATCATCGCCGCGAATTTTGTTTTAGCCGGTGCCCTCGGCCTGGGCGCGTGTTTCGCAATCGTTGCACTGTCCTCCGCCGGTCGCGCGGGTTCTCATCGCGGCTTCTTGCTTCCTGCAGCAGCGATCATGGCCTCCTCTGTTTTGACGAGCCACGCTATGGCTCGTCTCGAACACCGCCTTCCGCTGGTTTTTGTTACGGCACTGCATCAGCTTGCTGCCGCCGCGTGGCTGGGTGGCCTGCCTTTCCTGCTGATGGCCATCCGGCTCGCGTCTTCCCCTGATTTTGTGCGACAGCTCAGCGCCAGATTCTCTCGGTTGGCCCTCATGAGCGTGGCCATCGTTGCTTCGGCTGGACTGATCTTGAGTTTCTCGTATGTCGGTTCGCTCAGTGCCGTTTATGGAACTTCCTACGGCGCCATGGATTCTTTTCGGACTGCTTTTGTTTCTCGGCGCGCTGAATTTTCAACTGGTCCGCCACGGCGAAGCCAGCTCCATCCTCTCGAGCCTTAAACGTTTCGGCGAAGCAGAAATCGGCATCGGCGTTACTGTAATTCTCGCGGCTGCTTCACTGACCTCGCTTCCTCCTGCCGCCGACCTCACGCAAGATCGTGTCTCGGGCGCGGAAATTTACGCGCGCATGACTCCGCGTCCGCCGCGCCTCTCAAGTCCTGCCAAGAAAGATCTGCCCGAAGAAGTCTATGCCGCCCAAAAAAGGGCCTTCGAGATGGGATCGCTTTCCACGGAATCTTTTGTCCCCGGGCAATCCGGCACGCGCCCCAACACTCCCGCCGAGAAGGCCTGGTCCGAGTACAACCATCATTCGGCGGGGATCATTGTTCTTTCCGTCGGTTTCTCGCGGTTCTTGCGCAAACCCGGAGAATCTCCTGGGTGAGCAACTGGCCGCTGCTTTTTCTGGGCCTTTCCATTTTTCTTTTTTTGAGAAGCGACCCGGAGGTCTGGCCGCTCGGCCCAAACGGCTTTTGGGTCACGTTGCGGATCCAGAGGTCTTGTTGCACCGCGTCTTTGCGGCGCTGGTCGCCGCCCTAGCCGTATTCGAATGGCGCGTACAGACTGGCCGCGTCGCATCTGCCACCATCCGGCTGGTGTTCCCGATGCTCATCGCGGTCTCTGGCGCGCTGTTGCTCACGCATTCCCACAGCCTCGGCGATGTGAAAGAAGAAGTTCTGGCCGAGTTGAGTCACATCCCGCTGGCGATTCTCGCGGTGATGGCCGGCTGGTCGCGCTGGCTCGAGCTTCGCCTTCCAGCGGAGAATCACACGCGCGCTTGGTTGACGCGGCTCTGGCCGGTACGTATCTCGCTGATCGGCATTCTCTTGTTGAACTACCGCGAAATGTAGTTGGAAGTGATTTAGTCGAAGAGGGAAAGAATCTAACGCATGGGAGTTTGGTTCCGGGACCTGGACTCGAACCAGGATACTCAGCTCCAAAGGCTGATGTCCTACCGATTAGACGATCCCGGAGACGTTAGCAAGCATTGATTTTAACATCATGCAGCAACGTCAGCGCGAGGGTCAATTGGGTCAAAGCAAACGAGTGGAGAAAATCGCCTGTTTTGCTGTCCGCCACTCGCATCCGAACTTCCGCAAGATTCTTTGACATCCTCCCCGCCATTAAAAAAGGCGAGGATTCCTACGAAGCCTGGTTTGGTTTGAACCAGAGCACTTTCGGCGGGTTCCTGTTTCATCGATGGGCCCTACTGCGCCGCATCTCCGCAGGCTTCACATCGAGCCTGCCCGGCCCTAGGTCTTGCGACAAAAGAACTCTACACCAAAACCTGCGCCTTATATCCCCGTTCTCAAGAACGGAGCCTTACGGCGCATCTGCTAAACGGAACGCCAAAGCCGCCAAAGAAAGGGCCTTGACTTTCGCTTTCTATTCGCCTATAGTCGGGGCGGTAGAGGAAACGGGAGACGGCCCCGCCTCCTGCCGAACAGGCGGCGGGGTGAGCCCTTCGGCCTTCAAGGGCCAGAGGGTGAAGCGGCAACCGGCTCCATTGCCTTCCCTTGGCTCTCACGAGCCGGTTGCCGTCCGTTGAAGACTTCCGAGCCGTAAGCCCGGCCTGCCTACCGCAGGCACAGTGAGGGGGCAGTCGCAAAAGCGATCCCTCGACGCGAGGCGCTTGCTTCGCTCCGACGACAGTTTACGTTGCCCCCTTCCCTGCTGTGACCACCGTTTGCAGTCACAGCCACCAGGAGCCCTGATGGACCTCCGTGTTGAAAGCGAAACTCTCACTCCCACGCTTGAATCCCTGCGGGCAGATGTATCGCAGGGCCTGCTTGCCGCCCGCCTACCCGATGGGCAGGGCCAGGCAAGCGATCGCCCTGCGGCTTCAGCCGCCGAAGAGGAAAACCGCGAAGCAGCCGATAGCCCTGCGGATTCTTCCGACACGGCTTTGCCGCAGACGCCGCAGCCCGAGCCGACCGCGGAGAAAAATCCCTGGTCTGCCTGGGCCTGGCTAGGACTATGCAAGGCTCCCATCCGCAAAATCCCCCATATCGTCCACGCGGATGTGGACGCGTTTTTTGCCTCGGTTGAGCAGGTGCTGAATCCTCGGCTCCGCGGCAAGCCCGTGCTGGTGGGGCGCGGCTGTGTGGCTTCCGCGAGCTACCAAGCGAAGGCGCTTGGCGTGAAAACCGCGATGAGCTTCCGCGAAGCGCTGCGCGTTTGCCCCAGAGCCATCGTTGTCCCCGGCCAGTACGAACACTACGCTGATTTTGCCGAAGGCGTGCGACGCATCCTGGAAACGTACACGCCTGCGGTCGAAACCGCGGCGCTCGACGACTTTTACCTCGACTTTGCCGGCACCGAGCGGCTCTACCCGGATTACGAAGCCACGCTGCGGCGCTTGCAGGCGGAAATCTTCAGCCGCACTCGGTTGAGCGTTTCGCTTGGCGCGGCGCGCACGAAGGTGGTCGCCTCGATCGCCTCGCGGCTGGAGCGGCCGCACGGCTTCCGCATGGTCGCGCCCGGCGAAGAAGAGTCTTTCCTGACGCCGCTGCCGGTCGAGAAGCTCCACGGCATCTGCCACGTGCATGCCGGCGCGCTGGCCGAGCACGGCATCGCCACCATCGGCCAATTGCGCCGCGTGCCGAAGGCCGCCCTGCAAGCGGCCTTCGGCGGAGCCATCGGCCAGCAAATCTGGGAGCGCGCCCGCGGCCTCGACGGCCGCGAAGTGCTCGTGCTTTCGACGCCGAAATCCGTTTCTCGCGAAACCACCATTGAAGGCGGCACCATCGACACGGAATTTCTCGGCGGCCTGATCGAGTATCTCAGCGAGCGGGTCGGCTGGACCCTGCGCAAGTACGGCAAGCAGGCGCGCACCCTCGGCTTGCACCTCCGTTATGTGGACCATTTTTCCGCACACCAGACGGTGCGGCTCAGCAAACCCGCCAACGACGGGCGCGAATTGCTCGTCGCCGCCAAGGAACTGTTCGGCAAACTGTTCACGCGGCGCGTGGCCGTACGGCTGGCCGGGGTCAGCGTGACAAATCTCGAAGCCGACCGCCGCCAAAATGAATTGTTCGATAACCGCACGAACCGCCGCTCCTATCTGAACCGCGAAATGGACCGCGTGCGCAGCCGCCTGGGCTGGAACGCCGCTTTTTACGGCAAAGGCCTCGCCCCTCGCGAGCATTACGCCACCAGCCCAACGGCCTAGTGTTGCGGAAGCGCTGGCGCTCCAGCAGACTCACGCGCAATTGCCGGAACCGTTCCGCGCGCGCCTGCGCGCCGCGCTCCAGGAACTCGGCCGCCTGGTGAGCCGCATCCGTACGCTGCTGGCGGAGGTAGCACGCCGGACACCGCCCGGCGCATAAAAGTTGCGGGCTGCTTTTGCTGGCGGGATACTTTTTCTATGCGTGTCCCCACCAAGCGCGGCCCCTTTTTCCTTGCGGCGGCAGTTTTGGCGCTCGCAGCCCTGGCTTACTCTGCGCGCGCCGACGAAATCCGCTTGAAAGACGGGAAAAAACTCTACGGCGTGATCGTGGCCTACGAAGAGAACATGTTCAAAGTCAAAACCGACTATGGATATGTACTCGTCGAGAAGGACAAAATCGCCTCCATTACTCCAACGACGCCTCCGGCGAAATCCGAACCCGCACCCACAGCGAAGAAAGAGACTCCTCCGCATCCGTCAAAACCGGCTGGCGAAGCGCAACCAAAAACCGAGCCGGCGGTCGCATCTGCTGCGAATACCAAAGATGGCGCTATGCCCGCTAACGCCAGCCTAAAAACGACGGTCCCGGCATCTAGCCTGAAATCCGAAAAAACACCATCAAAGACCGCGGTCGCCGCCGCGAAAGCCGACGCTACCGCCAACACGTCTGCGCCGGAAGCAGCGACAGCGCCCGCGGCAACAGCTCCTGCTCAGCCCAAAGAGCCTGAAGTTCCCGAAAATCGCGAGGTAATCACCGGCAATCTGTACACCAATTACACGCACGGCTTTCAAATGTACAAGGCGCCGAGCTGGAACCTCATCGAAGACGCGCGCAGCGCCCTTCCCAACGCCATCGTCGCCATGGGCACGATCGACGAATCCACGCTCATGGTGGTCGGCGAGGAGAAGACCAAGGAGTCGCTGGATGCGGCAGCTGCCGCCGTCGAAAAGCGCCTGCACGACGTTTACGTGAACTATCAACGCGTCTCGCAGAAGAAAACCGTCGTCGGCGGAATGCCTGCGGTTGATTATCGATACCGCGGCAAAGCCGACGACCGTGACTGGTCAGGAAGGCTTGTAGTCATCGCGCGCAGCAAGGACATGCTCACGGTGCTGGCCATGACCTACGCCGACAGCGATCTCATCCAGATTCAGGAAAACGTCATCGCCCGCTCGATCGCCAGCCTCGAGTTCAGCGTCACTAAGCAGGGTCCGAAAGATTAAACCAGTTCCAGGGCGGGGGGATTTCTTCGGCCGGTCTAGCTCGCAGCCGCTATGCTCGGTTCGGAAGGTTTGCGCATTTCACGGATCATGCCAATCAACGCGTGCGCGGCGCGCGGTAAGCTGCGATCGCGCCGGTAGATCAAGCCCAACTCGCGCCAAAGATCGAGCCCCTCAACATTCAGCAGCTTCACTTCCCCGGCTTTTACGTAATCTCGCGCAAAGCTTTCGCTGATGAACGACACTCCCGCGTCGGCCACTACGAACCGCTTAATCATGCCCACGCTTGGCAATTCCATCGCCACGTGAATCCGCGAGCGATAGGGCCGGAACAGTTTATCGAGCACCTGTCGGGTGTAACCCGTACGCGGAAAAATCAGCGGCTGGCTCGCCACTTCTTCCAGGGTAATCTTCGACCGGTCCGCCAGCGGATTCCGTGTGCTGACCATAAACCGCAAGCGGTCCCGATAAATGCTATGCACCTTTAAGTTCGGAGACTTCACCGGCAGCGTCACGATGCCCACGTCAATCGACCCATCTTCCACGCGCTGCAAAATCTTGTGGCTGAAATTCCTGTAAATGCTGATGTGCACCTGAGGGTAGCGGTGTTGAAATTCCGCAAAAATGTCGGGCAGTAGATACAGGCATGTCGCTTCATTCGCGCCGAAAACCACCGGGCCCTGCACCACGTCACCCCGGTCCGCAACGATTTGAATGGATTCGTCCCGCAGCTTCAGCAGCTTGTCCGCGTATTCGAAAAGCACTTGGCCGGCCGGCGTCAGCTCCACGGACTTTGCCGAGCGGTCAAGCAGCTTGGCCTTGTAAGCCTGCTCCAGTTGGCGGATTTGCGCGCTCACGGCGGACTGCGAGCGGAACACTTTCTGTCCCGCGCGCGAGAAACTCTTCAGCTTGGCAACATAGACGAAAGTCGTAAGTTGGTCGAAGTCCATAGTGGGTTTGCCAGATAAGATTATAAGTGAATCTTCTCGTCTAGCGGGTATGTATTGTCCCGTCTTTCAGGCTGGTAGGGCCGTTCGCGAAATTGCCGTAGTCAGCGGTGCCGGCAAAATTTGCTGACGCCGCTCGAACTGGGCGAGAACGGGTTGCCACGTGGCTTCCAGGGAACCCTGAAAGTGCACGGGCTGCACGCGCAGCAGCGGAAGAGCGCCGCGGCGCCCGAGCAACCGCGCCGCACGAGGGCTCCGCGTATGATGCACATGCTCTTCAAGCGCTTGCCTCAGCCACTCCTCCTCCTGCGGCTCAATTTCCTCGAGAGTGACAAACTCGGGGTGCAACACGTCCCGCGCTTCCGCCCCCATGACGTAAGCCAGGCCGCCGGTCATCCCCGAACCGAAGTTCAGTCCGAGCGGCCCAAGGATGATCGCCACGCCTCCGGTCATGTACTCACATCCATGCTGGCCCACGCCTTCCACTACCGCAAACGCGCCGCTGTTGCGAACCGCAAACCTTTCGCCCGCTCTTCCGGCAATGAACAGTTGGCCGGACGTCGCGCCATAAAGTACCGTGTTTCCGGCAAGAACATCGCCTCGCCGCGAAGCCGCTCCTCCGGCAGTGATGGTAATCGTTCCGCCGGACAGGCCTTTGCCCACGTAATCATTCGCTTCGCCGGTGAGTTTGACGGTCACTCCTTCAGCTAGAAATGCACCAAAGCTTTGTCCCGCTGCGCCGCGAAACTCCTGGCTGACGGGCCCATCGCCGGCTCGCCCATTCTTCTTCCGCCGCATCAATTCTCCGCTCAGGCCCGCGCCCACGCTCCGGTCTGAGTTCTGAATCGCCCGCGGCACGCTTTGCATGGCCAGCGTTGCATCGAAATGGATCGAATCTTCCAGCGCCGCCACATGCAAGCCGGGCTCTTGTTGCGGATCGACGCGATTCGACGGCGAGATCGGCACAATCAGGAACGGATCCATCCCCGACCGCGCCCCCAGCCGGTCGTACCACCCGTTAAGCTCCCGCAGCGAGCGCACGCCAAGTTGCGCCAGACGGCTGCGCACTTCTTCGGCAAGCGCGCGGAAATAGGCCGTCACCATTTCCGGTTTGCCTTGGAACCTCGCGCGAAGCGCTTCATCCTGCGTGGCAATGCCAACCGGGCAGGTATTCAGATGGCATTGCCGCGCCATCACGCATCCGATTGCCAGCAACGACGCTGTGCCGAAGCCGAATTCGTCGGCGCCCAGAATTGCCGCGAGAATAATGTCCCGGGCGAATTTCAGGCCTCCGTCCACACGGAGAGAGAGCCGCGAACGGAGGCCGGCGCGAACCAGCGTGTCATGGGCCTCGCGCAACCCGATTTCCCACGGAAGCCCGGTATTCTTGATAGAAGTGAGCGGCGACGAACCCGTGCCGCCGTTGTGCCCGCTTATGGTAATGACGTCGGCGCCGGCTTTTGCGACCCCGGCGGCAATGATGCCCACGCCGGCTCCGGAAACCAGTTTCACGCCGATGCGCGCCTGCGGGTTCACGGCGCGCAAATCGTGAATCAATTGCGCCAGATCTTCGATGCTGTAAATGTCGTGATGCGGTGGCGGCGAAATCAGCGGCGTTCCGGGCGTCGCATGCCGGATGCGCGCAATGTATTGACTGACTTTCTTAGCCGGCAGTTGCCCGCCCTCGCCCGGCTTCGATCCCTGCGCCATTTTGATTTCGAGTTCCTCGGCGTGCACCAGGTAATCGGTGGTGACGCCGAACCGCGCCGAAGCCACCTGTTTGATCTTGTTGGCCGCGGCCGGTTCATACCGGTATGTATCAGGATCTTCCCCGCCTTCGCCGGTATTGCTGCGCGCCCCAAGCTCGTTCATCGCCAACGCGAGCGTGCGATGCGCTTCCGGACTCAGTGAACCGAGGGACATCGCCTGCGTGCTAAAGCGCTTGACGATGCCTTCCACGGGCTCGACTTCCGCGAGCGGAACCGCAGGTTCCGGCGTCGTTTCGAGTAGATCGCGGAGAAAAATGGTCCCTTGCGTTTCCGCCAGTTCCTCAAAAACAGAATATTGCTTGGCGCTCGGCGCTTTCACGAACGCATGGAGCCTGCGCACAACCTCGGGCGAAGTCGCGTGCAGTTCCGCACCTTTGCGGAAGCGGTAGAGTCCCGCGTCGGCCAGCTCTTCCGCCTCGGCAGAAAATGCCGTCTTGTGCATGTCCAGGTAGTCGCCCAGCACATCGTCCAGCGATTTCTGCCCGGGATAATCGGAAGCGTCTTCGAACAGCTGGTCGCAGAGGTCCTGCGAAAGACCCACGATCTCAAACAGATGGCTGTTGCGGTAGCTTGCCAGCGTCGACACTCCCATGCGCGCCAGCACTTTGCGCAGGCCCGCACGAATGGCCGCGCGCGCCTTCTCTGCGCCGCCTCGCTCCAGAGACTCCGCAAACTGGTCCGCGAGGTAGGGCACCACCGCGCTCGCCCCGGCAGCTACGAGCAGGGCGACGTGATGCGTGTCAAACACTTGCGCTGACTCGACCATCAGCGGCACATCCCACAATCCTTCGCGCACCATCGCCTTCCACACCGCCGCGGTCGCCAGCAGTGCCGGCAGCGGCGCGCGTTCCCCGGAAATCGCGCGGTCGGAAAGCAGTAGGAGCCCCGGCGGATCGCTGTTGCTCAGAGGGGTAGTGGACAGCTGAGCAAAACTGCAGCGCGCCCCCGGCACTCCCGCGACGGCAGGGAAGGTAAAGTCGATGCGATGCACGGAGCCAAAGATCTCAGTCAATTGCGACAATTGCTCGGGCGTAGCGAGCGGACTCGGCAGCGTCACTCCCTCTTTCAAGTGCACTTCGAGCGACATCACATGTGTTTCGCGCAGCGGGTCGATCGGCGGGTTCGTCACCTGCGCGAATCGCTGCTTGCAGTAATCCCACAATGTTCTGGGCAATACGGAAAGAAAAGCCGGAGGCGCATCGTCTCCCATGCTCCAGTCCGCCTCTTTCCCGCTAAGCAGCGCCGAAAAGAGAATTTTGAACTGATCTTCGGTCCAGCCGGCCGCCCCTGCCACACGCTTGGCATCGCGGATCGGCGTCGGGCGCGAACGGAAAACTTCAGCAACCGCCCGTTGCGGAACAGCATTGTGCGCCTGCCGCGTCGCCATCCGCTTGAGCACGTCGCGCCAGCGTAGAAATTGTCCCGAAACCGGATTGGCCAGAATCATTTCGCCGGGACCCAGCCTTTGCCGCTCGGCGATCCGCGATTCGTCCAAATCGACAAGCCCGGTTTCCGATCCCGCGATCAGCAGTCCGTCGTGCGTCAGCGTGTAGCGCATCGGCCGCAGACCGTTGCGGTCGAGTTTCGCTCCCACCCACTGCCCATCAGAGAAGACCAGCGCCGCGGGCCCATCCCACGGCTCGGTTTGCTGCGAAAGCGCCTTGAGCGCATTGCGGACATCCCGCGAGAGCAGGGGATCTTTTTCGTACGCCGGCGGCACCATGGCCAGCATCGCTTCTTCCGACGAGAGCCCGGCGAGCAGCCGCAACTCAATCCCGTTGTCGAAACTCGCGGAGTCGCTGACGTTGTCTTCCAAAATCGAAAACCAAGGCCCTACCTTGAGCCGTTCCTTGATCTCCCGTTCCTTGGCGCGCAGCCACCGCCGGTTCGAGACGATGGTGTTGATCTCGCCGTTGTGGGCCACGTAGCGGAAAGGCTGGGCTAGGTGCCAGGAAGGCTGCGTGTTTGTAGAATACCGCTGGTGAAAAACCGCGAAGGCCACGGCAAAGGAAGGATCGCGCAAATCCTCGTAAAACTGCGGAAACTGCCACGGTGTCAGCAATCCCTTGTAAACGATGGTCTGGGAAGAGAGCGAAGAGAGGTAACAGCGGGGCGGCATCAACGATTCCGCTCGCTTCCTCAACAGCATCAGACGCCTCTCGAACCCCTCCCCTTCTTGCGAAGCATCAGACGCCGCGACGAAAAACTGCCAGATTTCCGGCATCGTCTCGAGCGCCTTGCGCCCCAATGCATTGACGTTCACGGGAACGCGCCGCCAGCCCAGCACGCGCAGCCGTCCGGTATCCGCCGCTATTTCGATCGCAGCGCGAAATTCCGCTGTTGCGGAACCGGGAAGAAATGCACACCCCACGCCAAAATGTTCGGGCAGGCCGATCGCGAGCTCCCGCGTGCGCTCGCGGAAGAACTTTTGGGGCAGCGAGGTTAGCAATCCCGCGCCGTCGCCGCTGGCGCCGTCCGCGTCCACACCGCCGCGGTGCGTCAGCCGTTCCAAGGCGGTCAGCGAGATTTGAATGATTTCGTAGCTGGGAGCTCCGCCAAGGCAAGTGACAAAACCGGTGCCGCAAGCATCGTGGTCGGGGTGGCTCCAATTCGGGTGGCGTCCCCGGGCAGACCCGAGCCCCATACCAATCTGACTTCGCCGGGACCACATATCCGTTTATTAAACAGGGAGGCCATTGATGTACAACGCAGAATTTCGATGCACTGCATTGATTTCTTGACGGACGGACGCCCGGGCCCTGCGCGAAGGCCGTTTGTTAGAACTTGGTAACTTCAGAGAAATGGAACTTGCCGATCTTCATCGCCGGGACCACCATTTCAAACGACTCTTCTCCGGTTGCTCGCACAGCAGGACTCATTAGCTCGACATGGTTCAGCATGTCGAGCAGCGATTGATTGAAGCGAAAGTTTCGCACTGCGCGTGTAAGTTTCCCATTTTCAACAAGAAACAAGCCGTCGCGGGTCATCCCGGTCATCACTTTTTCGTAGGGATCCACCTCGCGGATGTACCACAGTCGCGTGACTAGCAAGCCCCGGTCGGTCGAAGCTACCATCGTCTCGACCGACGAGTCCCCGCCGCTGACTACCAGGTTCATCGGCGCTTCGCCGTATTCGTTCGGTAACGCAAACCCGTGGCCTGTCGGCTTTTTGCGTGCGATCGTGGCCGACGCCCGCGAATACACCAGGTTCTTGGGAACACCGCGGTCGACCAGCAGCACCTTCTGGCGCGGCATGCCCTCGCCATCGAACGGCGCGCCCTTTTGCCGCGGATGAAAGACGTCATCGCTGATGCTGATGTTCTTCCCGAAAAGCTGCTTCCCTATGCGGTTGTTGAGGCAGGATCGCTTGTCCTCGACTGCGGTGGCCGCAAAATCGTAAAACATGAACCCGACCAGATCCAGAACCGCCGCCGGTTCCAGAATCACCGTGTACCGCCCCGGGGCCAGCTCCGATGTCTTGACGGCGAGGCGAGCTTTTTTGCCAGCTCTTTCTGCCAGTTCCTGCGGATGAATCTCCCGGACGTCTGCGCTATCCGCCTTGGCCCAGCTTGCCGCCGGATCTTCCTGCATGGTAATGGAAAATTGCGAATGCGTTTCGCAGTAGGTGGCGAACAGACCGCGCGAATTGCCCACCGTCGTCTGGCTTTGTCCGCTCGAAAAGATTCCCGCCGCCACCTGTCCTTTCTTGGAGGCCCAATCGCAAGCGAGTCGAACCGCGCGCGCCCGCTCTTCGGGAGTGAGTGCCGCCGTTGCCTTGACGAAGCGATCCACGGTGCGGTACCGCTGCTTCCCCGGCATCGGCAGAAGCCGCGGATCTCGCGGCTCGCTGTGCGCCAGCGAAAGCGAGGCCTCGATCGTTCGGCGTAAAGAGTCTTCGTCCAGCCGATTGGTCGTGGCCCGCGCCGTGCGGCCGCCGGTCACGGTGCGAACCGAAACCGTTGCGCAATGCTCAAAAACGTTCTGGTGGATGCCATTGTTCGCAAACCGCGTCAGAGAATCCGCAACTTCATCAATATGAACTTCCGTCTCCGAAGCGACGGTAGATTTCGCCAATCGCAAAACGGTCTCGATAATGCCTCGCAGCTCGCGCGCCGGCAGCAGTTCGGCGTGCTTTTTTCCGCTGATTTTTCTTCTCGCGCTGGGTGCGATGGTCATTGCTTCGAAAAAGCCGTTCCGATCCTTACGTTGCGAAACCGCGCGGGAGCCGCCCCGTGTCCCGTGCCCATCGTTTGCATCGGCTGCCCTTTGCCGCAGTTAGGCGTCCCCCACAACGTCCAGTGGTCAAACTTGCAAATGGCCTCGCAGGAATTCCAAAACTCCGTGGTGATACCGCTGTAGCTCGGATTTTTCAGCATTCGCACTTTTTTGCCGCCCTTGATCTCCCACGCGATTTCCGTGGAGAACTGGAACTGGTATCTCCGGTCGTCGATCGACCACGACCGGTTTGTGTCCATCAGGATTCCGTCTGCCGTATCGGAGATCAGATCGTCGTAGTCCCACGTGCCAGGGAGCAAGCTCACGTTGGTCATGCGAATAATCGGCAACCGGTTCCAGCTTTCCGTGCGCATGGTTCCCGAGGAGCGCGCAAGCCCGATGAGGTGTGCCGTCTCGCGGTTGGACAGGTACCCGCGGAACTTTCCGTCTTTGATGATGTCCGTGCACTGCGCGGGAACGCCTTCGTCGTCATAGGCAAATGTGCCCAGCCCCGGCCCGTGATCCAGCCGTGCATCCGCAACCACATTCACGATGCTCGACGCGTATTTCAGCTTGTTCAACTGGTCGAGCGTCAGAAAACTCGTGCCCGCAAAATTCGCTTCTTGGCCGAGCACGCGGTCCAGCTCTATCGGATGCCCAATCGATTCGTGAATCTGTAAGCCCAGTTGATTCCCCGCCAGAACGAGCGTGCCGAACTTCTCCGGGCATTGCGCTGCCGCATGCAGCGCTGCCGCTTCTTCCGCGATCACTGGCGCATGCTTCAGCAATTCCAGCGACTCGACCAATTCGTAGCCTTCAAGCGCGTGCTGCCCGCCAAAACTGTTGGGATACGACCGCTTTTGGATTTCTTGGCCCTGGAAGGAAGTCGCACCGATTCCGCACCCGGAAATCACTTTGCGCTGGTGAATCCGAGAGCCGATACTCGACGCAAACCACGAGTCGACCTTGCGGAACTGCATGCTTGTTTCGGTCAGCGTCACGCCTTTTACTTTGCGCATTTCGCCGTCGGCCGCAAGCAGCAGCGCAAGCTGCGCTCCCAACGGAATCTCGAAGGGATCTTTCCGGAAAGGACTCTGCCAGCTATCGATGTAGGCTTTTTCCGGCGCCAGCACGACCTTGCTGCGATTCGCTAGTGCGGACGCCTTCGCGATCGAGACGGCTTGCGCCGCACAGGCTGCCACGCCGTCGCGCGTCAGCCGGTCGGTGGACGCAAACCCCCAGGCGCCATGGGCCACCACGCGAATGCCGATGCCAACCGATTCGCTTTGTGCCAGCGTCCCGACTTGGCCATTCTTCGTCGTCAGGTCGCGCTGCCGCAGATGCATCGCGCGCACGTCGCCATACGACGCGCCGCGCAGTTTTGCTGTGTCCAACGCGTTGGTGCACAAATCCCACATAAGCATCATTCAAACGGAATCGACGTGCCTGGCAGAAAAATTTAGGGGCGACCGCCCGAGCGAACGCCCCTAAGAAGATATCACGATTGCAAACTAAAGCTTCGCCGCGAAGCGGTCGCCGTTTAGGTCCCTTCCTGCCACGATGCCAAATAGCGCTCCTGCTCCGGCGTCAGCTTATCCAGCCGGTGGCCCATGGATTCGAGCTTCAGCCGCGCAATCTCCTTGTCGAGGTGCTCTGGAACTACGTAAACCTGAGGCTTCAGCGTCTTCGCATTCGAGCACAGGTATTCGAGAGAAAGCGCCTGATTCGCGAAGCTCATGTCCATCACCGCGGCAGGATGCCCTTCCGCCGTTGCGAGATTCACAAGCCGCCCCTCCCCGATCAGATAAGCCTTGCGCCCATCCCGCATCTGGTATTCGTCCACCAGCGGGCGCACTTGGCGCTTCCCCGTGGACAGCTTTTCGAGCGCGGGAATATCAATCTCCACGTTGAAGTGTCCGGAGTTGCAGACAATCGCTCCGCTCTTCATCTTCTCGAAGTGCTCCTGGCGAATCACGTTCTTGTTTCCCGTCACGGTGATGAAGACGTCCCCTTCCTTCACCGCTTCGGCCATCGGCATCACGCGGAAGCCGTCCATTACCGCCTCAATGCCCTTCACCGGGTCGATTTCCGTGACGATCACGTTCGCGCCCAGGCCCTTCGCGCGCATGGCCACGCCGCGCCCGCACCAGCCGTAGCCGGCAATCACCATCTTCTGTCCGGCAAGGAGCAGGTTCGTCGCGCGAATCACGCCATCGAGGGTCGACTGCCCCGTGCCGTAGCGGTTGTCGAAGAAGTGCTTGGTCATCGCGTCGTTCACCGCGATGATCGGATACTTCAGCGTCCCGTCCTTGGCCATCGCGCGCAGCCGAATCACGCCCGTAGTCGTCTCTTCGGTCCCGGCGATGACATGGGGAACCAGATCCGTGCGCTTCGTGAGCAGCATGGTCACCAGGTCCGCGCCGTCGTCCATCGTGAACTGCGGCTTGTGTTCCAGCGCCGCGCTCAAGTGCGAGTAATACGTCTCGTTGTCCTCGCCCTTAATCGCATAGGTGGGAATATGGAAGTCGCGGTTCAGTGACGCGGCAACCTCATCCTGCGTCGAAAGCGGATTCGACGCGCACAGCACCCCTTCCGCGCCGCCATCGCGCAGCGTGATCATCAGGTTCGCCGTTTCGCTCGTTACGTGCAGGCACGCCGACACACGTAGGCCCTTCAGCGGCTGCTCCTTCGCAAAGCGCCTGCGAATGATTTCGAGTACCGGCATCTGCTGCGCCGCCCACTCGATTTTCCGCTTGCCGGCGTCCGCCAGCCCGATATCTTTCACATCACCTTTTTTCAATTCCGCGATCGCCAAGTTCCTGCTCCTCTAATTTGAATTTGATGGGGGGACAAGTAGAAGTTTTGTTCCGGCAGCTTGCTCCACAAAAAGCCGTTGCGGGTCATCCCGAACCCGGTCGCGTTGTTTGCGGACGGCGGTGCGGGCAATGCTTCTCGCCGTCTGAGGATTACCGCCGCGCGGCAACTTCCGCGGCCGCCGCCGCGCCAAGCCCCGCAGCTTTGCGAAGCGCGTCCGCGCGGTCCGTACGTTCCCAGGTGAACCCACGCCCGCTCCGCCCGAAGTGTCCATAGGCCGCGGTAGCTTTGTAAATCGGCCGCCGCAGGTCCAGCGCCTCGATGATGTCCTTCGGCGTGAGCTTGAAGTTTTCGCGGATCAGCTCGGTAATTTTCTCTTCCGGAATCATCGCCGTTCCGAACGTTTCCGCCATCACCGACACCGGCTCGGCGACGCCAATCGCGTACGCCAACTGCACTTCGGCCTTGCGTGCCAATCCCGCCGCCACAATGTTCTTCGCAATGTATCGCGCCATGTAGCACGCCGAGCGGTCCACCTTCGACGGATCCTTCCCCGAAAACGCGCCGCCACCATGCCGGCTGTAGCCGCCGTAGGTATCCACAATGATCTTGCGCCCGGTCAACCCCGCATCGCCCATCGGCCCGCCAATCACAAAGCGCCCCGTCGGGTTGATGTGATATTTCGTACGGGCGTCCAGCATCCGCGCGGGCAAGATCGGCCGGATGACCTGCTCCATCACCGCCGCGCGCAAATCCACGTTGGACACCTTTTCGCTGTGCTGCGTGGAAAGGACCACGCAATCCACGCGGGCCGGCTCTCCGTTGCGGTACTCAATCGTGACTTGGGATTTTCCATCAGGGCGGAGGAAATCAAGGATCTTGGCCTTGCGAACTTCGGAGAGGCGTTGCGTCAAGCGGTGAGCCAGTTGGATGGGCATGGGCATCAACTCGTCGGTTTCATCGCACGCAAAACCGAACATCAGCCCCTGGTCGCCCGCGCCGCCGGTGTCCACGCCCATGGCGATGTCCGGCGACTGCCGCTTCACCGTGCACATCACCGCGCAAGTGTCGGAGTCATATCCGTACTTCGCGCGGTCGTAGCCCACTCCGCGAATCGTCTCGCGCACCAGTTCGTCATAATTCACGTGTGCGGTCGTGGTGATCTCTCCGGCTACCACGGCGAGTCCCGTTGTGACCAGGGTCTCGCACGCCACGCGCCCTTGCGGGTCCTGGCGCATCACATCATCGAGCACCGCGTCAGAAATCTGGTCGGCTATTTTGTCGGGATGGCCTTCTGTGACGGACTCTGAGGTAAACAAATAATTCCGTAAGGCTTCGCTCAAAACAATTTCTCCTTCTGGCTTGACTCAGGATCAAAGATTTTCCAAGGCTGCCATCCCGGGCGAACCGAGGTTCGCCAAAGGATCTAGAAAACGTGCGCCCACTTCGGCCTTGCGCACCGCCATGCGAATGGTTATTCCCACTAACCTGACAAAGTTAACATCTGCTCGCGCGCCGAGTCAACGCACTGAATCCAAATGTCTTAAACGCAGGCCGAACGGTCATTTTCCGCCCCCGAACGGCTTCTCTCGGGGCCGCTCACCCTCGCTTCCTCCGGCCGGCTCCTCCACCTCCAGGCGCAGATCCGCGGCGAGCTCGCCAAGCTTTTGCACCACGCCCGAGGGCCAGCGAATCTCGACGCTTGCCTTGCGATCTTCGCCAAGCCCGAAATGCACCGTCAGGTCGCTGCTCGAGGCATACCCCACGCAATTGGTCACCGAGCGCGACTGCGCCCGGCTCGCCGATTTGCACGTCACCTGCGCCCCCATCGCGGAATGATTGCTCTGCTTCCCTTTCAGCCGCAACTGCAGCCAGTGCTTTCGTGGGCTCCGGTTCCACCACAATTCAATGCGTTCGCCAATCGCGGTCACCGCGGCATCAAGCCTGCCGTCCCGATCAAAGTCGGCAAACACCGCCCCGCGATGCAGCCGCGGCGTTCGAAATTCCTTCCCAACCAAATCCGAAACATCGGCGAATTTCCCTGCCGCGTTCCGGAAAATGCGATTGGGCTGCGCGTCTTTCGCCTCGAACCCGCCCCCGGCGACGAACAAGTCCGGCCAGCCATCATTGTCCAAATCCACCAGCCCGCAGCCCCAGCCGCTCCACGGACGACTCAGGGCTAGCAGTCCCGTCGACGCACTTCCGTCGTCGAAAGAGCCGCCGCCGCGGTTCAGGAACACTTCATACGTTTCATTTTTCAGTCCGGTCATCACGAGGTCCAGCCGACCGTCGCCGTCAACGTCGCCGAAGTCCGCGCCCATTCCCGAGATGTTGCGCCCATCCCCGTTGTACGCCACTCCCGATTCGGTCGCCATCTCCTGGAAGCCGTCGCCGGTGGACCGGAAGAGCAAATTGCGCGCATTGTCGTTGGCCACGAACAAGCCTGGCCGTGCGTCACCCAGGAAATCCGCCATGGCAACGCCCATGCCCTTGCCCAGTACCTCGGGAAATCCGTCTTTGGCGATCATCTCGGTAAACGTGCCGTCGCCGTTGTTATGGAAAAGCTGCATCGGCTCGGCGCGATAGACGTCCGGATGGCAATAGCCGCCGCAGACCGGATCGCTCTCCGGCTGCCAATCGCAATAGTTGGAGATGAACAGATCCAGACGGCCGTCGTTGTCGTAATCAATCCACGCCGCGGCAATGGACCAAAATCTCCTCAGGCTGGGCGCACTGAATCCCGCTTGCTCTGTCACATCGGTGAAGGTGCCGTCGCCGTTGTTGCGATAAAGCCGATTGCCATGCACACCCACGACGAACAGATCCTCATGTCCGTCGTTGTTGTAGTCACCGACCGCAACACCCACGCCGTAACCCTGCCCGGCCAGGCCGGCCTTTTCCGTGACATCGCTGAACGTGCCGTCGCGGTTGTTGCGGAAGAGCCTGTTCCAATACTCCTGCCCGGTTTTCGCCAGTGATGGCAGCGCTGCGCCATTCACGCAGAAAAGGTCGGGCCAGCCGTCGCCGTCAAAGTCAATCACTCCCAGCCCGCCGAGCAGCGTCTCCACCTGGTACTTCCGCCCTTGCGCGCCGTTGCGGAGGACGAAATCCAGTCCGCTCGACGCCGGCGCAACTTCAAACCGAATGGAGCCAGCCGACGCATGCCCCAGGAGGGGAGGCTGCGCTCGGGCGAGCCGCGGAAAAGGATAGCTCAGAGAAAAGGGAAGGAAAGCCGCCGATCGCCAAAGGAAGGCCCGCCTACTGATGATCATCGAGACCCGTTTTGAGGTGTTGTTGGAAAAGGTCGGAGAGCCGGTTGGCCTCCGCCGCGGCGATTTGCGCTTCCTGTTCGCGCCCCAATTTGCGAAGCACGCCTGCCAGCATCCCATGCAAAGCGCCACGCTCGTCCGGATAGCCCGCGGCCAGCAGCGGTTCGAGATACGCAAGCGCTTGTTGCGGCTGTCCCGTCTGCGCGTAGGCGATGCCCATCTCGACCCGCACCCAGGCGTCGTTCGAGCGCATGGCAAGCATCTTGTTTAGGAATTCGAGCGCGCCCGGGTAGTCTCGCTCGCTCATGGCAATCGACGCCAGCAGGCGCAGCGCAACGAGTCGGCGCGGATCGAGCGCAAGCGCCTCCCGCGCTGCCTGTTTGGCCTGATTCATCTCGCCGCGGCTCTGGTATGCTTGCGCGAGCCTTTCGGCCAACACCGCGGCTCGCGGCTGGAGTTTCCTGGCTTTCTCATAGTCTTCGGTGGCCGATTGGGCATCGCCCTTGACGCGCACCAGGAAATCTCCACGCACACGGTGAAACGCCGCCTCATTTCCGAGCGCACGAATTCGCGCCGCTGCCCTCTCGGCTTCCAAAGCATAACAACGCTCCAGCCAATAAGCTGCCGTTTCCCCTCCGGGACCTAGCCCGCGCTCCAGTGCCGGGATGGCTCGCTCACAATTGTTCAATTCCGCCAGCGCGACCCCTCGCCGGAACCATGCCGCGGGTAGTTCCGAGGGCGGCTCCGGCATCGCCACCAATTGTTCCCAGCGTTCTTCGGCAAAGAACTGCTCCTCAGAATCGTGAATTTCACTTGGCGGAAATTTGATTTTTGCGAAGCACGCTTCGGAGTCTTTCCTCGCGCATTCCCAAACCTCGCCTTTGGCGCTCTCATTCGGAAGCAGGCTTTTCGGCCACACCTTCAGCGCGCTGCGAAGCACTGCGCGGGAGCGGACACCCAGTTCCACGAGGTAAGCTTCCGCTTTCCCCCAGTTGCCCTCGGCGGCAGCCGTGACCGCTTGCAGCCGCAAAGTCCAGGACTCATTGGGTTGCCGCTCGAGCGCGGTCTTGAGCGTCGCCGCGGCTTCTTCTTGCCTGCCGCGCCACTCTTGCTCGACGCCCAACTCGCCCCAAATGCCTTGTTGCTCGGGATCCGCCGTCGCTGACTGCCGCAGAAGCTCTTCACGCGTTTCCGGCCCACTATGCCAACCCTGCGCCTCGAACCTCAGCACCCGAGCCATGCCGCTTTGCGCGCTTCTCAGCTGCAGGTCCAGGATGCGGAACCGTTCCAAGGCAAAGTCCGCCCATTGCGTCCATGCGGCAGCAGAGCCCGGCTCGCGCGCAATGCCGTTCCGGAAGGCTTCCGCGGCCACGGCATAGTCGGCTTGTTGTCTTGCTGGGTTTTGGCTTAACACTTCCTGCCCTGCCGCCGCTTGTCTGGCACCTTCGGCGAAGTTTTCCGCGTGCGCCCTTTGGACAAATCCAATGGAGAGAGCTATGGCGATCCAAAGAACGGAAGGGAGATGGCCACCGCGAAGCCCCAGACACATGCGTGAATCATAGCACCCTGCGGAACGAAGGCGATGGAGATGACCGAGACGAGCCGGATGCGAGAGGCTAAGCGGCGGCCATAGCCGAGATTTATTTCTTTTTTTTTGCGAAACGAAAGCCGCACCGAGCCGTCTTTACCAGTAGCCGTCTACTATAGCTGTCTATGGGAGAGTGTCGGCTGGCCATTGGAGAGGTTCCGGCTGTCCAAGGGAGGGGTCTTGACCAAGCCAAAAAGCGACGTTCTGCAAGGGACACTGGCGCTCCTGGTGCTGAAGACGCTGGCGCAAGGGCCGATGCACGGCTACGGGATTACGCTGCACATCCAGCGGGTTTCGAGCGACGTCTTGCGCGTCGAGGAAGGGTCGCTGTACCCGGCATTGCACCGGATGGAGCAGCTGCGCTGGATCGGCGCCGAGTGGCGAATGTCTGAGAACAACCGGCGTGCCCGCTATTATCGGCTGACCGCGGCCGGCCGAAAGCAACTTGCCGAAGAAGAAAAGAATTGGGCGCGCTTGACGGAAGCGGTCGCCGCGGTACTCGAATGCGCTTGAGGCGACAGGTAATCGGTTTGAGGACGCGATAAAGGGCGCTCCGACACCATTACGTTCCAGTGAATGGCGTCGGGCAAAAGGAGCTGAAAACCATGTCCTGGCTTTCCCGCCTCAAGAGCTTGCTGCAAGTCCAGCGCCTCGAGCACGACCTCGACGACGAGCTGCTCTCGCACATCGAGATGCGCACCGAGGACAACCTCGCCGTGGGAATGTCGCCCGAGGAAGCCCGCTACGACGCGCAACGCCGCTTTGGCAATTTGACGCTGCTGAAAGAGGAGACGCGCGCCGTGGACATTGTTGGCTGGATGGAAGCGACGGGCCAGAATCTTCGCTATGCCGGGCGGATGCTCAGGCGCAACCCTGGATTCACACTAGCGGCTATTCTCACGCTCGCTCTCGGCATCGGCGCAAATGTTGCCATCTTCACACTCGTCGAAGCCGTGCTTCTGCGGCCGCTGCCCTTTCCCCATCCCGACCAACTCGTGCGCGTGTACGACGACATCCGCAGCTCCAACACGCACGACGTAGGGATGTCGGTTCCCGAGCTCTGGGACCTGCGCGACCGTTCCGAGGTGTTTCAGGACATTTCCGTCATCTTCCCCGCCGACGCAAACATCACCGGCGGCGAGCGTCCTGAACGCGTCGAATTCCTCGGTACTAACGCTAACTACTTCACGATGCTGGGCGTTCACGCGCAGCTTGGCCGCACCTACGCGCCTGGCGATGCTCTCCCCGGTTTCTCAGAAGCGGTGGTCATCAGCGACGCTTACTGGCACCGCGGCTTCGGCGGCGACCCGAACGTCATCGGCAAGAAAATTCGCGTGGATGGCGACCTCTACACCATCACCGGCGTGCTGCCACCGGATTTTCACCATCCTGGTCGGACGCTGACCGCCGACGTCGATCTCTGGGCCACCACCGGCTTCGCCGCCCCGCCCTTTCCTGCGCCTCCCGTTCGCGCGGTCCGCCTTCTTCCCGGGGTCATGGGCCGCCTCAAGCCAGGGTTTAGTTTGGCGCAGGCGCAAGCGCAACTCGACAATTTCGTAGCGCAACTCACGCGCCAGTTTCCCGACGAGTATCCTCTCGCCGCAGGATGGTCCATCCGGCTGGTTCCGGCTCAGCAGGATTTGGTCGGCAATGTCCGTACGGAACTGTTGGTGCTTTTTGCCGCCGTGGCTTCCGTCCTGCTCATCGCTTGCGTGAATCTTGCCAATTTACTTCTCGCGCGCTCCGCGAGCCGGCAACGGGAAATGGCCATTCGCCTAGCGGTTGGCGCAGGCCGCTCGCGACTGATCACCCAGCTGCTCACGGAGAGCATTCTTCTCGCAACCATCTCCGGTGTCGCGGCGCTCATCACCGTTGTCTGGTTGAAGAGTTCCCTGCTCCACCTCGCGCCGGCGAATCTGCCTCGCCTTAGCGAAGTCGGCTTCAGTCTCGGCGTCCTTTTATTCGCGTTCCTGATGTCCATTCTTACCGGGGTCGTTTTCGGGCTGGCTCCGGCTTTACAAGCGGCTCGCACCAGTCATAGGAGCGCGCTTAGCGAGGGCACCCGCGGCGCTGGCACCAGCAATCATCAACTCAAATTCTCGCGCATTCTCGTGGCCTCGGAGATTGCCGTTTCGCTCGTGCTCTTGATCGGCGCAGGTCTTCTGGTCCGCAGCTTCGAGCACGTTCTTGAGGTGCAACCTGGCTTCGAACCTCACCACCTGGTCACGGCAAAAATCTGGCTTGCTGTGCCCAACGATCCGAAAGGCGACCCTTACTTTACTCCCGAAAAGCGGGCCGCGTTTCACCAGGAAATTCTGCGGCGCATTTCCGCGCTTCCCGGAGTCGAGCAGGCCGCAATTGGCAATGGCACCAGTCTGCCTATAGATTTCAACCATTTTCAGTCGCCCTTCATCATCGAGAATCGCCCGCTCGATGTCGAGCGGACTCCGGTGGCCGAAATTGCAACCGTCAGCGCCGCGTATTTCTCTGTCCTCAAAACACCACTGCTCCACGGCAGAGTCTTTACTGACTCCGACGACACCAAAGGCCAGCAGGTCGCTCTGATCGATGAAACACTTGCGCACCGCTATTGGCCGAGCTCGGATTCCGATGCGATTGGCCAGCGCCTTCAGCTTGCAGTAGCCCGACGCGGTCAAACTTCCGCCGCGCAAAATCCGTGGGTCAGGATCGTCGGAGTCGTCGGCAATATCAAATCCGACGGCCTCGAT
Source organism: Acidobacteriota bacterium (assembly GCA_003223215.1). GTDB lineage: Bacteria > Acidobacteriota > Terriglobia > Acidiferrales > UBA7541 > Acidiferrum. Next base: position 52,499 of record QHYH01000103.1, on the reverse strand, counting down.
GCGGCCACGCCTCCCCACATCTATTTTCCCGTTTTTCAAACCCCTCCCTACAGCGCCGTGGTTTTTCTTAGGGCTACGGGCGAACCCGGTGTTTTGAGCGAGGCCCTACGCACAGAGATTCAGCACGTGGATCCGGGCATTCCCGTCTTTAGCGTCCGCACCATGGAGACTGTGGTTTCCACTTTCCTTGCGGAGCGGCGCTTTGCTCTTGAACTCCTCGGCATCTTCGCCGGCGTTGCTCTTCTCCTGGCTTCCATCGGCATCTACGGCATCATGGCCTACACGTTCAGCCGACGAATCAACGAAATCGGCATTCGCATAGCCATGGGTGCACAGCGCACCGACATTTTTAGAATGGCCTTCGAGGAAGGCGCAGTGACCATTGCGTTGGGCGTTGGCGCGGGGCTGCTTGGTGCGCTCGCTTTGACCCGCTTCCTCGAGTCCATGCTGTTTTCGGTCAAGGCGACCGATCCCCTAACGTTCGGCACTATCGCCGCGCTCCTCGCGGCCGTCACGCTGCTGGCGTGCCTGCTGCCGGCGCACCGCGCGACGCACGTCGATCCCCTGATTGCGCTGCGGCATGAGTGACAGCGAGCATGCGGTCAGGCATCACGCCAAAGTTTCTCTCAAGAGAGGCGATTCTTCGTAAGTCGACCTTGCCACGTTTTGCGACTGCTTAGAAATGAGGCGCAATGAAACTCGAACATCCCATCATTCCGCTCACCGGACGTCTGATGATCACCTACATCTTTGCCACCAGTGGAATCGCAAAGGTGTTCTCCTGGTCAGACAACGTGCAGTATATGAGCACCAGGCACTTGCCGATGATTCCCGTGCTTCTGGCCATCGCGGCCTTCATTGAGTTGGCTGGTTCGGTCTGCCTGATTACGGGATACCAGATCCGCATCGCCGCATTCGTCATGTTTCTCTACACGACGGTCGTCACGGTGTTGTTCCACAACTATTGGGCGGCGAGTGCCGCGATGGCGGGCATACAGGAAACACATTTTCGGAAAAATTTGGCCATCATGGGCGGCCTGTTAATGGTTGCGTATAGCGGCGGGGGAAAATGGGCGCTGGGCAAGGCCAACCGGAGGGCAGAAACGGGCTGATGACGGTTTTCCTGATGGCCGTAAACGCTATTCCGGTTCGCCGTTGTCATCGGGCTCGACGTCGAGCCGACCCTTGGTTTTCTTGGCCATGAGGTAAGAGCGAATGAAAGGATCCAAATCGCCGTCGAGCACGCGGTTGACGTCGCCGACTTCGACTTTGGTGCGGTGGTCTTTGATCATCTGGTAGGGCTGCATCACATACGAGCGAATTTGGCTGCCAAACGAAATATCCATCTTGGTTTCGTCCAGCTTGTCGGTTTCCGCCTGGCGCTTTTGTACTTCCATGTCATAGAGGCGCGAGCGCAGCATTTTCATCGCCAGCTCGCGGTTTTTATGCTGGCTGCGCTCGGCCTGGCAGCCGACCACGATGCCGCTCGGGATGTGCGTGATGCGCACTGCGGTTTCCACTTTATTGACGTTTTGGCCGCCTTTGCCTCCGGACCGAAAGGTGTCGACCTTCAAGTCTTCCGGACGAATGCTGATCTCGATTTTGTCGTCGATTTCGGGAATTACGAACACCGACGCAAAAGAAGTGTGACGCCGCGCCGCCTGATCGAAGGGAGAAATCCGCACCAAACGGTGAACACCGGTTTCACCGGCCAGCAACCCGTACGCATTCTCGCCGGCAAATTCGATCGTTGCCGATTTAATCCCGGCTTCTTCTCCCGGCATCTCATCGAGCACGGAAGCGCTGATGGCTTTTCGCTCTGCCCAACGCAAATACATACGCACGAGCATCGAGGCCCAATCCTGCGACTCCGTTCCGCCCGCGCCGGGCTTGATGGTCATGATGGCGTTGAGATGATCCTTCTCGCCGGAGAGCAGCGTCTTGGTTTCCAGGTCGGAAACGTAAACATCCGCGGCGCCAAGCTCACGCTCGAGCTCTTTCAAAAGGTCTTCCCTTTGCTTTGGATCCCTTTCTTCCTGTGCGAGGTGGATGTAGGTTTCAAGGTCGCCGCCCACGGCGGTGAGCTTTTCGTCCGCGGCAATCTGTTCTTCGGCGCGCTTGCGCTCGCGCAATACTCCCTGAGCGGCCTCCTGGTCATTCCAGAAATGGGGGTCGGCGATGCGGGTTTCCAGCGCCTTCAGACGCTCGCGATTGCTGGGCGGGTCAAAGATAGCTCCGTACAAGCGTGCTGCGCTGTTTCAGTGATTCGTAGCGATCTTGCAGGTCTTCGAGGTTCATTGGTTTCTTTCTATCTAATTCTCGTTATCGCCTAGCGTGTTTACTTCCCTGGTTCGCGGTTTCCAGGAGACCAACAACAGAATAACGGAAACGATGACGCACATCCAAGCGAACCAGTTCCCGAACAGCGTGTAGATGGTTTTGTCGGTTCGAAAATCATAAGGCAGGTCGGCTTCCGCGCGCACATCCGGCGGAAGCGGCTCGATGATGCGGCCGTAGGGATCCACGGACACGGTGTAGCCGCTGTTGGTGGAGCGCACGATCCACCGCCGGTTTTCGACCGCGCGGACGCGTACCATGTGCAGATGCTGCTCGGCAGCCGCGGAATGTCCGAACCAGCCGTCGTTTGAAATGTTCAAGAATAGCTCGGCGCCGTTCGCCGCAAAGCGCCGCACTTCGCCGGGATAAATGGCTTCGTAACAGATGAACACGCCAAAGGTGTGTCCATCGGGCAAGCGGCCCACGGCATAGTTGTGGCCCTTGTGAAAACCGCCGACCTCGTCGGAAATGTTGGCCACGACGCGATGAATGAGCGGAAACGGCTCGTACTCACCGAAGGGCACCAGATGGATCTTGTCGTAGACAAAAACGCGCTGCCCTTGCGCGTCAGTGAGGATCGCACTGTTGTACGGCACCAATCGCCCGGGGGGAACTCTGTCGGAACGATCCCCGGGAGCCTTCCATTCGACGACGCCCGCAAGAAAAGGATGGCCAAAGTGCAGCGCCAGGCTCGAGGCCAGTTTTGCAAATTGCGAGTCTTCAAACGAAAACGGCGCGGGTGCTTCCGGCCAGACCAACAAGTCGGGTTGCTCCGCGCTTGGGGCGAGGCTCATTTTTGAGACTTCGTCGAGCTGCTGCACATTCTTCGCAAACCAATCCGACGGATATTCAGGTACCTCGGGAAAATTGAGCTGCACGGCGCGCGCAAAATGCTGCGCCCGTGCCTGCGGCACCAGCCGAGGCCCAACCAGCGTTGCGACCGCCAGAACGGCCGTCGCCATTCCCGCGATCCCCACGCGTTGCTTTAACTCCATTCTTTTCGACGCTACCGCCCAGGCGAGCAGCGCATTGAACCCCGCCGCGAGAAACGACAAACCGTAAATCCCGGTAAACGCAGCGATTTGCAGCAAGCCGAGATTTGCCGAGGCGGGATAACCCAGCAGGTTCCACGGAAAACTGATCTCCGGCAGATGCGCGCGGACAAATTCGAAGGTGACCCACACGAACGGCGCCGCCATGCACGCCAGCTCGATGCTGCGGCAAGATATGCGATCGACCGTCAGCGTGAAACCGCCGGCGAGCACGCCCCACGCCGCGCTGATCAACAGCAAAACCCCCCACCCGCCCGCGATCGGCAACCCGCCGTGAACGCTAAGCACGGTTGCAATCCAAGGCACGGAAGTCACCACAAACAGCAGCGCGTGGAAGAAGCCACAGGCGAACGCGACGCGACCGCTCGCACCGAGCACCGCCAGCAACAGCGCGGCGACACAAATCCAGGAATAAATGCCAAGGTACAGCCCGGTGAAGGAGAGAGACAGTGCCGCGCCGGATACCGCCGCGATCGCCAGGCGCAGCCAATCCGGTATCTTCGCCCCGGTCTCGGAAGCAACCAGCGTGGGCCCGGCGAATCGAGACATCAGCGCTTCACGAAGGCTTTGAAGCCGGCGGCTTCCAGGCCTTTCCGGGCGGCGTCGGTGGCCTTCAAGTCCGCGTAGGGGCCTACTTGCACGCGGTAATAGTTGTCGCCATGGGGGGACAGCACATAAGCGGGAAATTTTTTCTTCTGCAAAACCTTTGCGAGGTCCAGCGCATCTGTCTCTCGGTTCATAGCGGCGACCTGGAGGGAATAACCATTGGCCGGCGCGGCAGGCACAGTCGAACCCTTGGAAGCTTTCGAACCGCCGGCATTCCCGCTACGCGGCGCGGGCGCCTTGACGAGCACGGGATCGCTCTTTGCTTGCTTTGCCGGCACCGCCGGGCCAGGTTTCAGCAGGTCCTCGTTTTTGTTTTTTTCACCCGCGTGGTAAAACTCCCATTCCGAACTGTTTGGCGTTCCCGTATCCGTCGAGGATTCCCCCGGAGTGGTTTTTTGCGCACGCTTTGAAACGGTTTCTGGCTTGGGAGCACTTCGCGACTCGGGCTTCGCCGGCAGATCGTCGGCGCTCGCTCGCGCCTCGGACTGGTGCAGCCCCATGACGTACCCAAGGGTAAAAAACAGACCCGAAAGCAAAATAACCGCCAGGAACAAGCCAATGACGTGACGGCCTTCGAGTACGCGCTCACCGACGCCCCGTTTTCCTGCATAGCTCATTGCTTATTTTTGCGTTCCTCCCAAAGCCTGTACCCACTTGTTAATAATATCGATGGGCAGGGGAAACACAATCGTTGTGTTCTTCTCGACACCTATTTCCGTGAGAGTCTGTAGGTAGCGCAACTGGATCGCGGATGGCTGTGTCTCCAGCACTTTGGCGGCGTCGGCCAGCTTCGCGGAAGCTTCGAACTCGCCGTTGGCGTGAATGACTTTCGCCCGGCGCTCGCGTTCAGCTTCCGCCTGCTTGGCGATGGCGCGCTGCATCTGCTCGGGGATGTCGACCTGTTTCACTTCTACTTTGGTGACTTTGATGCCCCACGGCTCGGTGTCCTGGTCCAGAATCACCTGCAGCTTGGCGTTCACTCTTTCGCGTTGCGAGAGGATTTCGTCCAATTCGAATTGCCCGACTACGCTGCGCAGCGTGGTCTGCGCCAACTGCGACGTCGCGTACTGATAATTCTGCACCTGGGAGAGCGCGAGGTTCGCGTCCACAACGCGGAAATAGCACACGGCGTTCACTTTTACCGAGACGTTGTCGCGCGTGATGATGTCTTGCGGCGGAACGTCCAGCGTCTCCAGGCGCAGGCTGATGCGATACAGCGTTTCGATCGGCCACATCACGAGTCGAATGCCGGCCCCCTTGGCCTCCGGCAGCAATCGCCCCAGCCGCAGCACCACGCCGCGCTCCCACTCTTTTATGATGTAAATCGAATTCCAAAACCAGATCAGCACGATTCCGACGATGACTGCGATCCCCACGAAACCGATTTCCATCTCTCCTCCTAAGAACACGCGCCTTTACTTCGCCGCCGAAGTGGCCACTTCCACCGGCTCGACGTAGAGCTTCAACCCTTCCACTTTGCTTATGCGAACGGTCTTTCCTTCCGGCACCGGCTGCGAAGACTCCGCGCGCCAAAGCTCGCCGTGGACGCGCACCATTCCCTCCTCGCCCGCTTTCAATTCCGCCGTCACCGTGCCCTGGCAGCCGATCAACTCCTCCTTCCCCGTGGCCGTTTTCCATTTTCGCGACCGCAGCACCAACTTCATCAGTACCACGGCCAAAACGCCAAACGGCAGCGTTGCCGACAACGCCACGCCGAGGCTTACCCCTCCGGCCGTCAACGGCGAGCGGATCAGGAACACCGCACCCAAGAACATGGAAACGATTCCACCAAGCGCGAGGACGCCGTGACTTGGCGCTTTGGCTTCCAGAATGAAAAACGCCAGCGACAACGCAATGAGGAACAATCCCGCCAGGTTGACCGGGAGGAAATGCATCGCGTAGAGCGCCAGAATCAGGCAGATTCCGCCAATCACTCCCGGGGCGATGACGCCTGGATGCGTGAACTCGGTGTACAGCCCGAGCACCCCGAGAATCAGCAGGACAAAGAAAACATCCGGCTCGACAATGCGCGCGAGGAACCGTTGCCGCGCGGATAACTCGAAAGGCTCGAGCACCGCGCTTTGCAACGCCAGCGTGACTTTAGTGCCGTCAAACCGCGTGATCGTACGCCCGTCAAGCTCCCGTATCAAATCATCGGATGTGTTGACGATCAAATCGATCATCTTGCCATCCAGGCATTCCTTCTCCGTGAACGCTTTGGATTCGGTGATCGCCTTCTCCGCCAGTTCGGGGTTGCGGCCACGCCGCACCGTGAAGCTCCTCAGAAACGCCATGGCGTCCTGATTGATTTTTCTGCGGAAGACTTCGTCGATTTGCTGAGGGAATCCGCCAATGGCGATGATGGGAGAAGCGGCGCCGGCATGCGTACCGGGGGCCATCGCGGCAATGTCCGCGGAGAGGAGAATGTAGAACCCCGCCGAGGCGCCGCGTGCTCCGGTCGGCCAGACGTATACGGCAACAGGCACGGGTGAAGCGAGAATGTGCTGAATGATATCTTTCATCGAATCGCTCAGGCCGCCCGGGGTATCCATGGTGAGCAAGACCAGCGAGGCGTGCCGCCGCGCCGCGTCGGCGAGTCCCTCGTCGATGTAGGCCGCCAGGATCGGCTCGACCTCACCGTCGAGTTTCAATTCCACAACGAGCGGATTGCTGCCGTGCACCTCGGCACCGGACAAAGGCGGCAGCAACGTGGCGGCAAAGGCACCCATCGCGGAAAAAATCACAAAACCGGCAGCGGCGGAAGCCCGCCGGAAGCGACAGGCTCTTCTCTCGGATGGCCCTGGAGCGCTCATGGCGCACCCCCGCCCGGCTTCTTGGCAGTGGCCTTGGAATTCTGCAAATGCTCAAGCAACTGCTTCGCCCCCGCATAATTGGGCGCAAGCTTCACGGCTTTTTCCGCCTCCGCCCGCGCCAGCTCGGGTTTCTTCTGGTCCAAATAGATTTTCGCCAGCATGGTACGGACTTCCGCCGAGTCGCGAGTCGCCAACGACGCTTGCAATTCCTTGACCGCCTCCTCCATCTTGCCTTGGCGGCGCGCGATTTCTCCCAAGCCGCGATGCGCCGCGGCATTGCCCGGCTCCGCCGCAAGCGCAGCGCGAAATTCTTTTTCGGCCGCCTCCAAATGCCCGACGGCAAGTTCTTGCCTGCCCCGGCGGATGCGCGTGGCCGGCGTGTCGTTCCCCGCCGCAGCCGAAGCAGCATCGGCGGGAGCTTCCGCCGGTTCCGCGCGGAGTTCGCTCACGTCCAGTTCCGTCTTGATCCGCGTCAAACGCGCCAGAGCTTCGTTCTTTTTGTCTGGCGAGTTATCCAAGCGAATCACCGGCAACCCGTTTGGGCCAAAAGCTTCTTTCGCCGCTTCGCGTTCCTGGTCGGCTTCCGCATTCCTTTCCGCTCTTTCGAGCGACAGGATCAGCAAAGCGCGGTCCTCCGCGCTGTCCGGCTCGCGCTCGGCAGCCTCGCGGAAATAGTCCGCGGCGGCCGCGGCATCGTCGCTCTCGAGCGCGAGCAAGCCGAGATTGACCGAATAGTCGTCTTCTCCCGGAGCCAGTTCCGCCGCCCGGCGAAGGCTGGCTTGCGCGGCCGCCCCCTTGCCCTGACGGGCTTGCGCGATTGCCAGGTCATTCAGGACTTCCGGCAAGTCGGCACCATTTCCGGTCTTACTCTTTAAAGTTTCTTGCAGCGTATGGAAAGCTTGCTCGGCAAGGTCTGCCTGATTCGATTGCAAGCGGCAAACTCCGCTGAAAAAAAGCGCTTCGCCATACCGGTCATACGTCTTGGGAATCTTGAAGAACCAGGCCAGCGCCGCGTTGTAGTCCTTTTTTGAAAAATAGGCTTCTCCCAGCGCGAAAATCGGATCGAGCCATTCGGGCTCCAAGCGCGCTGCTTCGTGCAAGTGCGCCAGCTTGGCTTCCGGGTCGGCAGCCTGCAGCCCGCGCGCGTATTGCTCGAACGCATCCATGCGCAGCGGCCGCTGCCGCTTGGTGAAATCCGCGAGGCTCAGCGCGTAATGCCCGGTGCCCGAAGACAGCGTCCGCCAAAGCACACGGGTGTGCAGTTCCATCAGCGATTCGAGCGGACCGCTTTCCTGTATCGGCGCACGCAGCGCCAAAGGATCCATCCTGAGGACGCGCATTTCGACGGTGAGTGTACTGCCTTTGGCGGCATATTTTCCGTAGATGACGTAATCCGCGTCCAGATCTTCGGCAACGCGCAGCATCGTTGCGCGGCTGAACGTGGAGCCGCTCGGCAGCCCGTAGCGCTCGAGTTCGGCGGCTCTCCCCGCGTGCGAATAGACTTGTTCTCCCGCGGCGGTAAGGCGCTCGATGGTCAGCTCTTCCAGCCCTTCACTGAGCCAGTCGAGTTTGGCCGGCGCACCGGCATTCTCAAAAGGCAAAACCACGTAGATTTTTTGTGAATTTGCGGCTGGCGCGGGCGCTTGAGCGGGCCGAGCAGCTGGTTGCGGTCGGGAAACTGCCGCCGCTACCAGCGAAACGAATAGTGTTTTGACGAGGAGTTCAACAAAACGCGGCCTGCTAAAGGTGCGCGCCATCTTGCCTGCATTGTAGCAGAGCAGCCCCCCATTCGGATGTTAGGTGGTCGGCGCAAGACCCGCGCTTCTCTAGGCCCAAGAGGGGTTCCACTTTTCCTCCGCCGGGGTTCAGCCCGGCAGACCTATGACCTGGTCGGCTAGGCCGTGGGGCGGCGGGCGACGAGTTTCTTGACCGCCTGCGGCGGAAGCAGCGTGGCCATTTTGCGGATCATGGCTAAAACCAAGCGCTTGTCACCTTCGGAAAGCGTGGTGCTGTACTTTTTGATCTCCGCGAGGAAACGAATCTCGTCCTGGGAGAGCTCGCCGAGCGCCTTTTGCGTCTCCCGATCGCGCGGCGTCTCCGTGCCGGGGAAAAAGTCCGCGAGCGAAATGTCCATGGCCTCGGCGATTTTGGCCAGCGTTTCGAGCGAGGGCACGGTGTGGCCGTTTTCGACGCGCGAAAGGTAGCAGCGCAGGAGCCCGGTGCGGCGCTCGATGTCGCCCTGCGACAAGCCGCGCTGGCTGCGATAGGTTTTGATGACTTCTCCGATGTTCACCCGAGGCTTTTCTTTTGGCATGGTCTCTCCGCCTTGAAATAATCACCCCAACTGTAGGGTGTTATCTTAGTGACTAACAGCAGGAGTGGCAAGGGGGAAAGTGCGGTGAATGGTTCCAATCCGGCAATGCTACCAAGCAGAGGAACGGCTGCGGAACACGACGAAAGGCGAGCCGTAGCGCGCCTTTCGTCAACCCTCGCGCAAAGTGACCGTCGGATAAGGCCTTAACTTTGACTGGGCGTGACGCTCACGGGCTGCTGCAGGCGGAATTCCAGCAGCGTTTCGCTGGGGATCTTGACCTGCGCACCCTTGGTCAGTACTTGTACCGCACCGCCGGTGGCTCCGCCAGCCGCCGCGCCAATCGCAGCGCCCTTGCCGCCGCCGGCGATGGCGCCGATAATGGCCCCAACGGCGGCGCCCCCGCCAACTTTTTTGGCCGTGGACGAACCTTGTCCCTTGCCCTGCAGCGTGTAGTCACTGCTGACGATCGGATAGTCGTGCCCGTCAATGACTAGGCGCGTCAGTTCCAACTGCAACTCCGATCTACCGGAGAAGTTTCCACTCTTCTGCGCTTCGGCGAGCCGGCCATAGACGTCCGTTCCCTTGCGCGCGACGAGGGTGTCACCAACGGTCAGGTCCGTCTCAAGGCTGGCGTGGAAGACGTCGCCGACATGGTTTTTCGAAGAGTCAACACCATCAATCATGCGGATAAGCACGGACTGTCCGGCGGGAATGGTGACCACGCCATTTGCAGCGGCGGGCGCCGGTGCTGGCGCAGGGGCAGCGGCAGGTACGGGCGTTGGTGCAGCCGCGGGAGCGTCGACCGCCGCAGGCGCCGGACTCGAGGACCGGCCGGTAAAGGTCAGCGCGACAATGTCATTGGTGCTAAAGGTTTGAACTTCGCCGTTCACTTCAAAACGAAGAATGTGCTGCGTGCCACCGAGATACTTTCCCTGCACAACTCTGCCGCTCTTGAGCTCCAGAGTGTCGGCGGCGGCCAAACTCACAAAAAACAGCCCCACGATGATGGCAGTGAAAAAACGCTTCAGGTTACGCATACCTCCCTCTCTCATCCCGATTCTTTAAAAGCTGGTGGTCTCCGCGTTCTCCCAGGCGGAGTTGCCTACCCCCCCAATTCTACCGCATTGGATGTTGGACGAGCGCGTAATGGTTGCGTGAATTGGGAAATAGAGCCGGGGGGAACAGAAGGAAAATCAGTCTTTGAGGCCCCCCGATGCCGGGTGATTCTAATGTCGACCCCACTTAGAAAATAAGAAGTGGCCCTGGCTTAATGAGGCCCGGACCCACAAGTTGCCGGAGATCCTTTAGAACCGGGGACCGCAAAGCAGAACGACTTAGAGCGCCCGGCGAGCGTCGTCAGCCTCCTCCGCCAACCGGAAGACCGTGTTCAGGAAGGCGGGATCCTTCTGCCCGATGAACAGTCCGTCATCCACGAAGCCCTGGATTGCCGCCACCGCACCGTTGAGCCTGGTCGAGGTCGGACGAATGAGGGCCACCGGACCCAGAGCGGGGTTCAGGAAATGGCAGGGCTCCGGAATGATCAGATTCGCTTGCAAAGTACCTCCATTGAGAGACTCGGGGTTCGTTTCTCCTTGTGTCTGGGTGAGGTCTGCGAAGGAAACGGTCGGCGCCGGTGGAACCGCGGAAACCGATGTCGGTATCGGTGATGGGAAGAGCGTTGCCTGCTTTGTCCTGCCAGGTCTGGAAACGATGCTCAGCAAAACGCGCAGGACTTCGAGATTGGTGACCTTCGAAGGCCTGCAGTCCGCGGCCTCCACGAAAACCGGTTCGCTTTCGAGCTCCTTTCTTCTGCGTCCCGGCGAGGCGCGGCAATGGGCGCACCGGAGAAAACGCTTTGGGGTTTCATGGCAAAAGGTTGGCGGGAATAAAACAACGAAAGAACAAGTCTTTATCAGCGTTACAGCCTTTGGGGAATGGAGACTTAGGCGAAAAACTCAAGAGGACAAGGAAAGCATCGGCGGGCAACCTGGGGGTCGAGGCCAGGGAACCCCGCGGGCAGGGCGCATGAGTGACGAGAAAAACTTGCCTTCCCTGGTGCGCTTTGGCGCGTTCGAAGTCTCGTTCGAATCGCGGGAGCTTCGTAAACGCGGCATGCGCATCCAGCTGGAAGAAAAACCCTTCCAAATTCTGGAGACTTTGATCGAAAGCGCCGGACAGGTGGTACGGCGAAAGACGCTGTGCGAAAAACTGTGGCCCGACACCTACGTGGCCTTCGACCACAGCCTGAATACGGCGGTGAACAAGCTTCGCAGTGTCCTTGGAGATTTAGCGCAAAGCCCGCGGTTCATCGAAACGCGTCCGCGCCTGGGCTACTGCTTCGTCGCGCCAGTGGAGCGGCTCGACGGGCATCGTCCGGCAATGGCCGCCCGCGCGCCAAACGAACCCGCTGTGCCTGTGGGCCATCCCGCAGAGCAGCAAACACAACGCCTGGTTTATCGCGCCACCGGTTCGAGGTTCCAACCGTCCACAACGAGTCTCGGGGTCGTCCCCGCAAGCGAAGAATTGTCAAAGCGCACCGTGACGGATTTTTTCTCTCCCGGCAATAACGAGAAATAATTGTCGCTCCAGAAAACGGGCACCACGTCTTCGCCGCCCTTGCCGCGTGTGAGGCGCGGATGAATCATGAAGGCCACGGTGTCGCCGTGGTTGACCAGCGAAACGGTCATCCACTGTTCTGATCCGGTTCCACCTGTTGTTTTGGTGATCGTCACTTTGGCCTTTGGCAGGCCGTTTAGTCCGGTCAAGTCGCCGAAATCCTTTTGCGGTGTGTAGACCGTGTCGCTTCTCCCGGCCCAGTCGAGCACATCGGGCTTGGTGGATAGCCAGTAGAAATTATCGCTGACGAGTTTTCCCGTGGCATCGTGCAGCTGAAGTTTGAGGAAATACGTGGTGGAAAGACCCTCGGGCGTGGGCAGGTCAAAGGCCTTGGTGCTGTTGTCTTCCGCTAGATCAAGCGTCGTATTGCGCGAGGTTTTTTCCTTGGCATCGATGTTGTAGATTCTCGCGGACACCTTCATTCCCTTCAGAGCTTCATGCGTGGTGTTGATCACGTAGACGGAATTGCCGTCGTAGGAATACTGCACGTGCACGGGCTCGCAGGCTTTCTTGGTTCCAAAATAACCGCCGGCAGGGACCAGATAAAAGTCGTACAGGTGCCAAATCAGAGAGGGCCAGGCGTTGTTGAGCATCCACTGAATCACCCCGGTGGCGGTGTATTTGTTGCGGCCATAGGCTTCGAACATGGCACGCTCGCCGTCGTAGGTCATGGCCTGAGCCTTGCGCTCATAGTCGTCGAGGGAAGTGGCTTCGCCGTAGCGACGATTTAAACCGTCGGTGAAAATGTTCACGTTAGTAAAGCGTTCGCCGCCCGCGTGATAGTTCCACGCTTCGTCGATTGGCCAGAGATGGTCGTTGGGAATGAATTTTTCCAGGGACTCGCGGGGAGGAATGGCCGGGCCGGGACTGGTTTCGGTGTTGTAGCCGTACGCGCCCCCGGCTTCCGTGTCTTGAAGCCAGTAAGCCGGCGGTACATATTCGTAGGGGCCGGTCATCTTGACGCCGGACTCGCCGGTCAGCGTCGTTTTCTCCGCCGATGCGGACGAAACAACGGGATTGGGCCATTGCAATTCCTTCTCGATGTCCAAATAAATTTGCTCGACATCGGGAGGGGGAGGATTGTCGCTTCCATTCAGGAAGACGAACACGCTCGGGTGATTGCGCAAGCGCGTGATTTGATCTCGCAGCGAGGCGGCGGCAACGTGGCTCTGATCGCCGGTCCAATACTTCCAGCGTTCCCAGGCGTCGCAGCAGGTCCAGCCGGGCATGACGAGAATGCCGAGCGTGTCGGTTTTTTCGAAAAATTCGTCGCGGTCGAGGCGGCCCTCCAGGCGAATGGTGTTCAGGCGCATGTCGCGCACGTAGCCAAGATCGGCGTCGAGCTTTGCGGAAGACCACCGGAAGAGCAGCTCGGGCGCCCAGGCTGCGCCTCGAATCAGTAGCTTGCGGCCATTGACCTTGAAGAGGCGATAACCCTTGTCGGTCAATTCGGAAGTGATTTCACGAATGCCAAACGTGACGTTCGCGGTGTCGGAAATCTGCTTGCCGATTTCGAAGCGCAGCTTTGCGGTGTAGAGATTCGGCATACCCATTTGATACGGCCACCAGATCCGGGGATGGGCCAATTTCAGTTTCGGGAATTGCTCCGGGGAAAATTTGACCGTCTTCGTTTCTACGGCAGCCAATTCCACGGGCTGCTCGAGAGCGATCCCTTCCCATTCTGCCTGCAGCATTCCTTTGACGGACGCCTTTGAAGCATTGCGGAGTTCCGCGCTGATGGTCAATTCGGCGGACTTGTACTGCCCGTCAAGTTTCGAAGAGACGAACGGATTTCTCACGGCGACGGCTCCGCTGGAGGTGAGGAACACTTCCTTCCAGATCCCCATGTTTTTGTCCGGCGGCGTGGGATTCCAATCCACCCATGTGATGCCCAGGTCGTATTTGTCGGGCGCGAAGATTTCCAGGGCAAGAGCATTCGTTTTCCCGGGCTTGAGAAATTGCGTGATGTTGAATTCATACGCGCGGTAAGTTCCGGCGACATCGTTGGCATCGGCGATTTTCTGTCCGTTGACCCAGATGTTGGCACGGTAATTGATTCCGAGGAAATTGAGCCACACATTCTTGTCTGCGCCCGCGGACGAGACGAATTCGGTTCGGTACCACCAAGAGCACTTGAACGGGCTTCCGTCGGGCATATCCGTATTGGCGAAAAGCTCGGTGTTCGAGTGACTCATCCCCGGAAAAGAGTCCAGATTCATGGCGTAATCGGGATCGGGATACGTCTTGTCGGTGACCAGAGCGCCGACGACGGTCGCCGGAATCTCGGCCCGGTGCCAGCCTGCGGCGTCAAAGCCCGCGAGGGAGATTTGATCGCCCGTGGTTTTTGCTTCACAGGAAGATTGGATTTGCCAGTTCTTGTGAAGGTAGGTTCGGTTCGTGGGGCCGTTTGCGGCGGTGAGGAGACTTGGAGCTAGAAAACAAACGACGGCGGAAAAAATCAACGAAAAGAGAAGACACCTCGATCGTCGCACGAGTTTCTCCTGGGATCCAACAGTTCTACAGCGTGGCCCGACACCCCGGCCGGACAAACCGCATGAAGCATGCTAAACCGTTTCAATGAAGAGGTCTCGCATTATTTTCGGCGGAATTCGGCGGAAGAGGAGCGTAGCAGCTTGCGTGGGAATCGGCGCCGGCCAAGCCTGCGAGTGTATGGAGGAACTCCCGCGGCGAGGCCGATCAGGAACAACTGGAGAAGTCCATCCGAGCGACGTTCGTCGTCATGCCGGGTGTCACCTTGAGCGGCTGTGGCGGTGTGCTAGCGTCGTTGGAGGTCATGATCTCGGGCGGCATGCAATCGGGATTTGCACCGCTCATGGGCACGGCCGCTTGTGCGTCCACGGTAAAGAGAACGTCGCCGCTCGCCGGCGCTGAGAACGTAAGACCGCCTGCCGCAAACACGGCTACGCTCGGATTGCTCGCAGGAACCACGAGCATGTATTGGGCGCAGTTCGCTCCTGTGGGACTTCCCATAGGGCAGCTGTTGCTGGCGGTGATGGAAACCAAGCCCGTAGAATTCACCGCCGGGCCCGCCGCTGATGCGCTTGTGTTCTGGAGAGGAATATTCAACTGCCGCGTGACGTTGCCGGAAAGCGAGATGCTCTGGAGCGCCGCGAGACTCACGTCGACGGTAGCGCCGCCGGTTGCGGTCTTCGCGGTTAGGAAGCCCTGAAGATTGGCGGGGCCGGTGGCACCGGTTTCGGCGACCAGCGGAATGGCGCCGAGATCCGAACCGTTGGGCACATTCACTACGGTCGTCGCGTTATAAGGCGCGTTACTCGCGGTAAGCGCAACAACTACGATGTCGAACGTTCCCATCGGCATCGGACAGAAGCGGAAATTGCCCTGCGAATCTGCCGTAGTCTGCATGAGGACGCGGTCAACTCCGGTACTGTCGGTTTTCTCGATGGCCACCAGCACGTTTCCAGCGATCGGCGTTTTGCTGACGGAGTCGACGACCCGCCCGCCAATGCCGGAATGGTTGGCGCTGACGACGCCCGCTGTCAGGGCGGGCTTCAAGCGGAAGATGCCATTCCCTTCTTGCACGATCGAGAAGCACGCGTTGAAATCGATGTTCAGATCCACGCTTTGTCCGGCAGCGACTTGAATGGCACCTCCCATGATCTGGCCGGGAGGAATTTTCAACCCCGTTTGTGCCTCGCTGCTCAACATGATCTCGTGGATCGAACCGTCATCCGTAACCACGCAGTTGAAGCCGTGGCCCGCGCAAGCGTTTGGAGAAGGCGTGGCAGCGCCTGCAGCTGGCGCGTTGGACAGCAGCACGAGGCGAATCTGCTGAAGGCTTCCTACGGGCAAGCTCGCGGAACCCAATTGCGCAAGCACGCAGTTGGTGTTTGCCTGGGAGAAAAGATCAATCTGCTGAGGAGCGGAAGCGAGTTGCGGAGCGAGTTCCTGCCAGCCCGCCGAACTGTCGCCTGCAGTCGCACTGGTATGCACTTCGACCGACTGCACAGTGATGAACACGTGCGTGAAGTGACCTGTAGGCGGCATGCAACTGGGAGGATCACTGAGCGAGACGTTGATGGTCCCCGTATTGGGGCTTTGCATCGTGTTGTTTACCCCGCTACAGCTGATGACCATCAAGGGGACCACGACGATCAGAGAAACAAGGAGGAATGAAATGGGTCGGTTCCTGAGCCAGAGTAGGGCATGGGCGATCACGGGAGCCTCCGGGCTTTGAACGATGAAGTCGTGTTTTCTGGCAGGCAGCCCGGTGCCGGACAGAATGCTAGGATCGGGACAACCTCGCATAAAAACTACACGGGGTCATTACTGAAACCGCCAGGAGCCTCTTCAACTGCATTCAACTGGACAGCCTTTCCCGCGTTTCCTCAAGCAATCTGCCGTCCGAGTTTGCTGACGCCCTAAATCGTGACATACTCCCCGCCGCAAGCGGCGAGGATTCCTACGGCCTCTCGGTTTGTTTCCCCGAGATGGCTTCGGTGGGTTCCTCCCACAACCGCCCTACTTCAGCGGAGGACCACGAAGAGGCTTTACTTTTGGGCTGCCCGCCCATAGGTCGTTCGGACAGAGAATATAGAGCAGTTCGGGAGGAAAAGAAAGAGGGGTCTTATATCCTCGGCCTAAAAACGCCCAGCCGTTACGGCCCACATGGGTAAATTCTTGCTGGGCCCTTGATCCTGGTGATTTCAAACCCACCACTGGTGGTTGTGATTCCCAGAAGAATGGGCCCCGGGTGGGCGAACCCATACGGTACGAGTCTAGGTACCACGGACTTTGAATCCGTCTCAGCCAAGTCTTCTGGTCTTATGCCGAGTCGGACGCACCTGGCTTCGACTCGCTGACCGCGTTCGTCCTTGGCGCGAGGCTTACTTCGGGCAGACGGCGAAGTACATCGAGGCCCGCTCATTTCGCATTTTCGCGTTGGTTGAACCTGGCTCAATTACAACACCACTGTATTCGTGTACTCCAGATGCTATGCCTTGATGCGACGTGGGCCCGATGACGAACAAGCTCTATTCTTGCGACGGGACTCACGGCATGTCATATTGGGCAACCTCACCGTTGATACGTCCACGGAACTATCAGTATCATCATCACAACGAAGGACACTGTGCTCGAGAGGACTACTGCTTTATGGATGACCCCAAGTATGAACAACCCGAGTATGCCGCGCTTCGGTGGATGAGTGAAGACTTGCGAGCGCGAAGAGAATTGTTCAGGCAGTTTCGCTGGCAGCTGCTCAAAGTAAAACTCAAACAGAGAAGCAAGCAAGCAGCTGCGGCTGCCGCCTATCTGGTTCCGCTGTGTTTACTTTCGTGGCGATTGGGAATGATACGGGCGTTTTTTACAAACTGGCGGCATGATGTTGACCTGGTCCACGAGCTGGGAGAGCTGGTTGGAAGTCTCCTGATTCTTACCTTTAATGGGCTTATCGTATGGATGATTTGCCGCAAGGTTAAGAATCCCGGCTGGGAGCTAGGGTGGCGTATCATATTTTTCTGCATTTTGTTTTACCTGGTGATTCTCTTGGCAGGGCCGCCGAACTTGTGATGAACGGTGACTTCTGTGAAGACCAACAGTGCTCGCTCTTGCGTACAACTCTGGTTTCCGCGTCCGAGTTGCTGACGATGCGACTGGAGGTAGGCCGATGAGCTGAATCGCCTGTCCACCGTTGCTGTTGCGACGACAAAAAACAACAAAGCAACATTTGAGCTGGTGTTGTCCAAGACCTGCCCGCTGCGCCGTTGTCAGCGAGTCGGACCGCCACCAGGCCACAACCCGTTCTTTTCAGTAGGTTAAATGGTCCCGGAGGAGGGGGTCGTATAGCGTGTGGTTGGCGAATTGTTGTTTTGCTTCGGTAGGACAAAGTGACATTGCGCTGAACCTTGACACCGTACCAATTCGCCAGGGACACAGTTCAGCGACACACCAACGAAGGGGCATTGTCCAAATTTTGATAAGTCTTACGGGGCGGCCGTCCGGACCCGAGTTCCTCGTTACCGTGCTGCTTTCGCTGGCGGAATAATAGCTTAGTCTATCAACAGCGTACCTAGTGGGTCAGCCACAGGGCGTAGCGAATCGCCTCCGGGGTCACTCCGATTTTGCCCCCGTCGCCCATGACTGACCACGCCACCCATGATATAGTCAAACGCAATGCCCGGAGTGGCGGAACTGGCAGACGCGCCGGACTCAAAATCCGGTGACCGCAAGGTCGTGAAGGTTCGACTCCTTTCTCCGGGACCAGAGTCACCGTTGCGGGTGTATACAGTAAGCTCCCAAAACCCCGATTTTGGCATCATTAGCTTGCAGAGGTTTGCACAACGACTTCATCAAAAAGCCTTGAAAAACGCGATTTTGGTTGATTTGTGCGGTGTTTCGGTTTCGAAGGTGTATACGAGGGATCGAACCCCACGGTACGAAGTACGACTAGATTTTGAGTCCAGCGCGTCTGCCAGTTCCGCCATTCCGGGCTTGCTTCTAACTCGCTGATTAGGAAGGCTTCCGGGCTGCCTCCTTTCCAGTCTCTAGTGGAGCTCGAGATGCATAAACTATGAATTGCGGCCTTGGCGCCTTCTTCGATCACCTGGCCGCGTCTGTCTAAGGATGTCAGCCTCGGAGACGATATTGTAGCGCGAAAGGACCGAGTCCGTCTTGTGGCCGAAGATTCCCGCGCCGTCTTTTGAGGAACGCCGCGGCGAATCATGGTGAGAAAATCTTCTGGCTGCTTCCCCTTGTGCAGTTCCGTCAAGAGCTGGCGGCATTGAGTCCTCTGGCGGAAACGTGGAGAAAAGTCTACCCCCTGAAACCAAAGCTTAACAATCGGAGTGGTAGAGTCTTTGGGGCTTGGGGAAGGCAGGCTTTCCATGGACAAACGAGATGAGGAATTGGAACTAGGCGAGGGACAATTTAGCGATGATGACGATGAGTCGCGAATCGAAGAATTAGAGCGGCGCATTGATGAACTGGAATCAACGCCACCAGTGACTGTTACTGGACTGTCCTTGGGTTACGCCATGGGGATGTCCTTGGCAATGGTGCTATCGTGGTCCAGAAACGCAAGCATCCTGTGGTGCCTACTTCATGGGCTATGCAGTTGGGCATATGTGATCTATTTCGCCGTGACGCGCTAGTGAGGAAAATACCTGCAAGACTCCCGCATTCCGCCCTTGCCGTTTGATGTGGATTGCTCCCTGTTTGCTTTGACGGTTCCAATAAGTGCGCCGGGAGAACTAGGCTTGCCGCCCTCTCAACTTTAGGAACGTAGGAGGCGGAGCACTCCTCTCGAACCCACTACCCTGGGCAGACTGGCCACCTCCTGCATTCTTTCAGAAAAGTATCGAAATGCTTCGCGCATTCCGTCCAGGCCGATGCGCTTCGATCCGGACATTTCTCGCACTTGTGCAACTCACTGGGGTAGGTTCGCCACTTCCGCGAGGCGCGCCAGTTCGAAAATCGCAAGTGCGTTCTCAGACAACCAAGCAAGGAGTGCAGGGGCAGCTTCTTTTCGATGGGCTTATCGCTCATGGCAATTCGCCCGAAAGGTGGATGAAGGAACGACGGAGGTTCGGTGATCTAACTGGCTTTTTTGCTTGTAGGTGATTTGTTTTCAGCACGCTAGGATTAGTTTTTGCCTGCTGCGCATCTGCCGGTTCGGCCACTCCGGCGTGGACCGTCAAAAGACAGCACGCCCACAGGCGGCACTCAAGAAAACCCGCGGGACAGGGAACGCCAGGGAAGGGATTATCGTTTCGGTTTTCCAAATTTCTATCAACATTTCCACAAAGTTTTCACAGCCTGGCTGGACGTATAGGTTCTCGAGGAGCTACTCTATGTTACCCGCCCGACAGGGGTTTTCACTACCAAGGGAAACGTCCGGGCGGACACTTTGAGGCTAGCTGTGTCCACGGTAACTCCCCTTTCCACGGGGGCCCACCTAGAGCGCCGCGATCTGCCTTTCTGGATGGACCAAGTGCTGAAGGCACTGGACTCTGTGCGCTCGTCGCCTAAGATGGACGCGGTCAAAGACCTCCGCGTGGCCATCCGGCGGTGCCGCTCGGTCGCTGTAGCCATGGAAGAAATCGATCCCGATCCGGCCTGGCCTGCGATGCGCAAGGCGGCGCGCAAGCTTTTCCGCACTTTGGGCGCACTGCGCGATGCCCAGGTGATGAACGAGTGGGTCAAGAAGCTCGGGCCTGAAAACGATCCCGTCCGCGCGCATTTGCAAGCTTCGTTTGAGTCCAAGGAGCCCGCGCTGAGGGAAGCAGCGGTACGCATCGTCGCCAAATTCGATCAAAGGTCGTGGAGAAGAATGGCACGCGTGCTCCGGCAGCGCAGCCGGCTGGTGCCTGCGGGTAGTCTGGCCGCGGAGTGCATGGCGCTTGAACGATTCGAAGCCGCAAAGGAACTTCATGCAAAAGCCCTGTGCACGGAGAAACCGAAGCCATGGCATGCGCTGCGAATCGGCCTGAAACGCTTCCGCTACACGGTTGAGAGCCTGCTACCGGAGCGTTACGCGCTTTGGAGCGAGAATTTGAAGCGCGTCCAGGATTTGCTGGGAGAAGTGCACGACCTCGACGTGCTGCTGGACATCGTCAAAAAATCGGATTTCGTGGAGACGGAAGATTCCCTGAACGTGTGGATGGAGACGATTGGCCAGGAACGCCAACACTGCATTCGAACGTATCGGCAACTCACGCTCGGGAAGACCAGCTTTTGGAATTTGTGGCGTGCTGGCTTGCCCACGAATGGCCGTGTCGAGGCGGCCGCAGAAGCCCGACTGCGCGCCACGGCGCGGGCCGTCGATCCCGATGTGAGCCGCACCTCACAGGTTTCCCGCATTGCCGTGGCGGTTTACCAAGCCTTGAAACGAGCGGATGCCGGTCCCGCCTTTTGCGAGCCGACGCTCGATCGCATCCTGTTGACCGCGGCCCGACTGCACGGTGTCGGAAATGCCGACGCGGATCGATCACCGCAGAAGGCGGCGCGGAAGTTTATCCTTGGCCTTCCGCTCCCGCCCGGGTGGAACAACGAGGAATGGGAGTTGCTCGCAATGGTGGTCCGTTATCACCGGGGCACAGAACCATCTGACAAGAGCGGGCCGTTTTCCAAATTATCTACAGAGCGGCAGAATCGCGTTCGCGCACTGGCCGGCGTTTTGCGTTTGGCCCTTGCGCTGCGCAAATGCGGGGTGGAAAGCGGTGCGGGGCTCCATGCGGACAAGTCCGCAGAAACCATCGTGCTTCGGGTGCGAGGATTGGCGGACGACGTGGACACCGCCGCGCGCATCGCGGCCGGCAAGCATCTGCTCGAAGAATATCTGGGCAGGCCTCTGATTCTGAAGCCCGTGGTCAAGGCGGGGAAAGTCGTCGCTTTGCCGGCTCCGCAAACGCCCCCATTTTCTGTGGCGTCCGACTAGTGAAACCGGAGCGTTAGTCAACCACCTTGGGAACCCAAAGCAAGTCGCAGGCCCATGGTCTAGTTCCCGGCTCGCCGCAACATTTTGGGAGTAGCAAGCCAGGCGAGAATGCCGGCGGGAGGCGAAATGCGTTTCAACTCAACGAGGGCAACGCCTGCTTTTTTCAGAGTCGTTACGCGCTTCTTCGAGCCCAAAGCGGTGGCGATCACATCGTCAAGATGCGGCGCGTGACCAAACAAAAAAATCGAAGAAGCCTGCTTGTCCCGTGCGAGTTCGCGGAAAAGCAGCGTGGGCTCGGCGCCGGGTAGCAGCAACTCGCTTCGCCGGATTTTCTGCTTGGAGTAATCCAAGGCGTCTGCAAAAATTTCCGCCGTTTGTACCGCGCGCGTGTAAGGGCTGGTGACGAACAAGCCGGGCGCTACCCTAAGGGAAGCCAGACCCTTCGCAACTGCCTTCGTTTTCTCGACACCTTCTTCGCTCAAATACCTTTCCGGATCGGGAGGGCATTTCGGGTCTTCCCGATCGATGGCGATGCCATGGCGAACGATGTAGAGCTGCATCCTTTTCTCCTAACGTTTTCCACGACCCATGGAGTCGTTCACGAATCACTCAACGCCGACGATGGGCGGAACAAACGCCGGATTCGATTCATAATGCCGGGAGCCCGCCGCGTGTAAACCTTGACGTGACATTCTTTTTCAAACCATTCCGCACTGCGCCCGGCGTCGCGCAAATCTTCGCCGGGATCGCCGCGCGCCTGCACTTCCAAGCCAACGGCCCCGCGCTGAAACGAAGCGCGAATTTTCACGATGCGCTGGCGGTGCGAGTGATCGAGACTCTCGGCAATCCGCAAAATCGAGGCCAGCCTTCGCAGGATGGGCTTATCGGCGTCATCCAGGGAGGAATACGCGGTGTGGTGTCCAGCAGGTTCCGACTTGCGGTTGTGATAGCGCACCAGACCGGCGACGATGGCGCGTTCGCGGCCCCCCAGCGCGGGAATATCGCCGTTCAAAACCAGGTATTCTCCGTGTTTGTGATGTCCACGGTGGCTGATCATGTGTCCGGCATCATGCAGCAACGCTCCCGCTTCGAGAAGCACGCGCGTTTGCGGCGGTAAACGGTGTACCGGCTGCAGCTGGTCAAAGAGCTGAAGACACAACTCGCGCACGTGCTCCGCGTGCCGCTGATCGTATTCGAGCCTGCGAGCAAAGCTACGCGTCCCCACGAGCAACTGACGCGCGGCGCCGCTGTAGCGGTGCGGCTCTTTGCGCGAGAACGTTTCGTGCGCGATTCCCTGCAGAAGCCCCTCGCGCACGCCGACCCCCGGGACGGCAAAGAGCCGCAGATTCAGGTAGCGTCCGAGGTTGACAAAAATAATGGCGGCGATGCCCATCACGTCGGCGCGGTCTCGGCGCACCCCATAAGTCTTCATGCGATCGTGCACGTCGCGCTCGAGCATGTCGGGCAAACGCTCCCGCAACAGGGAGAGCTCGATCGTCTGTAAGCCGTGCACTCGCTCGCCCGGGGCGATGTCAGCCAGCGTTTCGGCGTTGCCGCCCAGCGCCACGGCGATCCCTTCTCCCAGGTTGGGCCGCGGCACGAGTTTTGACTCGAGCAAGGCGCGCACGTATTTATGTACCTGTTCCCTTTGCGCAGGACGAATCACACCGGGCAAATCCAAAGTGGTCATGAGCCGAACCGTGCCCACCGGCAACTGAGCGCTTTGTTCCACGTTGTGATCTCGGAGGATGCTGATCTCCAGGCTTCCGCCGCCCAAATCGACAATACAGCGCGGAGCGGCTTCAGGCCCCAAGGCCGCCAGCACGGCCTCCCGGCCGAGACGGGACTCTTCCGCTGCGCTGATTACTTCCAGAAGAACTCCGGATTTTCGCTTGATCGCGCGCACAAACGCGTCGCGATTTTCCGCCTCTCGCGTAGCGCTGGTCGCCACTGCTCGATACCGCGCCACTCCGAATTCGTCCATGATGTCGTGAAAATGGCGGAACGCTTTTGCGGCCTTCTTGAAAACATCCTTACTGAAGTGCTGTCGAAGAAAAACACTCTCACCCAACCGCAGCGGGTAGCGCTCCGATTGCAGCGGTTCGATGTCCAAAGCGGAATGGGCGCGCGCCACCGAAAGGCGCACGGCGTTGGAGCCGGCGTCGATCGCCGCGATGTGGATCGGCTCAGGCATCGGCAATGCTACCGCCAGAGGTGAGACAAGGCTGAGGAGGGAGTGTACTTCGTCGAGCGAATGCCCAGCTGTTCCGCGATCCGCTGGCGCAGGAGTTTATTGACAGCAGGCACGCTGGCCTCGCCGTCGAGCTCGATGAAGTTGTGCTTTTTGGCCATCACCTCGAATTCGCGCTTAATCATAGTCTGATAGCGGATGAAGGACCAATAGAGATCGTGCGAAAGTGACATATCGCGCCCGGCTTCCCAGTAGCTGATGGCCTGCGCCTTGCGGAATTCGCGGCCAAAGGCGGTTTCCGGGCGGACGTTCAGCCAAAAAGTAAGATGTGGCCGCAGCGCCATGGCGTAAAGCCCACTCATGTAGTCGCGGTTGATTCCACGCACCACGCCGCGGCCAATTAACGTGAAAATGTAACGGTCGGCGAGCACCATGGTGCCGGAACGCAGCGCGGGAAGGATGCGGTGTTCCACTTGATCAAAAAAGTCGGTCGCATACATCAAGGCCAATGTCAGCCGCGTCACGGCGTTTTTGGCGAGCAACTCGTCGATGTCGCGGCCCACGAGATTCGAACGCCGCAAGCCGCTGGTCTGCACGGCGAAGCCTTCCGATTCGAGCCATTCCTGCAAGAGCATGATTTGCGTGGAGCGTCCCGAGCCGTCCATGCCTTCGATCACGATCAGGCTGCCGGTGATTTCGCTCGGGTCGAATCCGACCAGAGGTTCGCCGAAAAAATACTGTGTACCGCTATCTTCCGAGGCGGGAGCCGGTTTTGGTGGCGGCGGGGAAGGGGGCGGGGGCGCAACCGCCTCTGTCGCGGTAACCGTCGCCGCAGGCTTCTCCTTTTCCTGATTGGGCATGCTTACTCCCCTTCCTCAGCGCGGGGAGCAAAACGCTTGAGATCGATTTTCGAAGCGACGATTTCGCGCATCTGCTTCTGTAATTTATTGACCGGCATCGTGCCGTCCAGCACCACGAAACTGTCGGAATCTACCATTTTGTCGTATTCCTCTAGAATCCGCGCCTGGAACAAGCGAAAACTTTCTGCCCGGTCGTACGACAATCCGAGGTCCATGCCTGCTTCGTAGTATTTCAGCTTGGGACGCCCGCTTAAAATGCGGTTCACGGCCACGTCGAGCGGCGCGCGGAAGTAGAACGTGATGTCCGGGACAGGAGCAAAGCGATAGAGATTTCTGAGCCAGTGCGGCGGGCAGCCTCTGGCCGTGTCCCGGGCAAAGGCCGTGTAAACATAGCGGTCAGCCAGGACCAGGTAGTCTCCCTGAAGCAACGGCATGATTTGGCGCTCGCAGCGGTCGGCAAAGTCCGCGGCGTGCAGCAGCGAAAAAGTCGTCGGCGTGAGCAAGCGGCGCTGCTTGCCGCGCCGCGTCGCCGACTTCACCAACGGCGAGGAATTCCATTCCGTGAAGTGCAACCGGTAGCCGCCGATTTCCAGCCAGCGCTTCAGCAAATACAGCTGCGTGCTTTTTCCGGAGCCATCCGTGCCCTCCACCACGATTAACGCGCCGGGATAAGCGCGGCTCGGAACCGGGCGCCCTGGCTGCGGAAGGGTGGACTTGGCCGGCTCGGTCCGTGCCGGTTTTTGCGCTACATCCTGCGTTTCCATGGGCCTCGAACGAGAAGCGATTCAAACGGCAAGAGTATGCACCGATTGTTACAGCCGCATTACAGCACATTGCGGCGGTTCCGGCAAAGCGCCAGCGGCTTTAGAAGAGGGTGATCTTGATGTGCAGGAATTTCTTCGGGTTTTGCCGAAAGTCGCCAATCAGCAGGCGCATGTCTCCGGTCAACCCGGCCAGATTGTCGTAAAGCTTTGGGTCGGTAAACAATTTTCCCGCGGTAGTGGTGTTGTCATTCAGCTTTGCGGAAGCAGACGCAACGTTCGCGCTGGTTTCGCGCAGCTTGTCGTATAAAGTGTCGTCGGTCATGAACTTGCCCAACGAGCCTTTGCCGGCGCGGGCATCCTTCAGCATGGAGTTGCCATTCGCCACCGCCTCTTTGGTCTGGTCATAGAGCGTCGGGTCGTAAAGCAATTTGCCGAGGGTGCCTTTGCCGGCGCGCGTATCCGCCAGCATGACGTTCACGTCATCCATCCCTTTATCCACCTTCGCATACAGGTCATCGGAAGCGACCAGTTTTCCAAGCGTGCCCTGGCCATCTCGAATGCCGGTCATCATCGCATCGCCCTTGGCCAGGAGACCGTTCAAATGGTTGTAAGCCTGATCATCGGTCAGCATTTTCCCAAGCGAGCCACGGCCTTCCTGCACGCCGGCAACGAGCTCGCGCACGTCGGTGGACAAGGCGGAAAGATTGCCCAGAACTTCCGCGCTTCTCTCCACCACCTCCGACATGGCCTTTTCTTCCGTTCCCGGAATGACTCCGGAATCAGGAATCGGGGTCCCCGTGATTCCGCGCGAAATGGTCACGTAACGGTTGCCCAGGAGGCCTTCCGTCCTCAGGCTTGCTATCGAATCGGTCAAAATATCGCCTTGAAACTTCCGGTCCACGCGCATCACCACCTCGATATTTTTGTTCCGCTCCATGGCCCTCCCTGGGGTTCGCCGCAAAAACGTGATGGATTCCACGTTTCCCACTTCCACGCCGTCCACGCGCACCGTCGCCCCTTTGGCCAGCCCGGAAACTTCCGGCAAATACGTCTTCAGCCGGTACTTTGGCCCCAAAATTCCCTGGCCGGTCACGTAGAAGATTCCGGCTGCCAGCACCGACAAGCCCACCATCACGAACAGCCCCACCCGCAACTCCGTCCAGGT
Source organism: Acidobacteriota bacterium (assembly GCA_003223215.1). Lineage (GTDB taxonomy): Bacteria > Acidobacteriota > Terriglobia > Acidiferrales > UBA7541 > Acidiferrum. The sequence continues at coordinate 26,363 of QHYH01000103.1, read as the reverse complement.
AAGTTGTTTTCGTTGTGGCATTTTGTTCTTTCCTCCCGCATTCCAAAAAGAACACTATCGCAAATTCACGCCGAGAAACGCTTTAGATAGGAATCCTTGGTATTCACAATTTCTTCTGGTTCGCCTTCGAAATAAATCTCACCCTCGCGATACACCAGAAACCGCGTCCGCGCCGCATTTGCCGCCGGCCCACCCCCATTTCGCGAGTTGGCCACCACGCGTTCCGCACGAGGGTCGAAATGGAAATTCGCCAACGCGAATCCATCCTGAAGCCGGTGGGTAGCGAGTAGGGCGGTCACTCCATACATGTCGCGCAGGCGCAAGATCAGCGTGATAATCGTCTGCGAGGTAACGGGATCCAGGCCCGCCGTCGGCGAATCATACAGCACGATGGGAGGCCGATTTGCCAGGGCCCGCGCGATCGAAACGCGCCGTCTCATGCCGCCCGACAAGTCGGAAGGAAGCTGGCCCATGGTATGCTCCAACTCCACAAAGCGCAGCACTTCTCTCACGCGCGGCTCGATCTCGTCGGCAGGCATGCCGTCTTCATGCAGCCGGTACGCCACGTTCTCCGCAACCGTCAAGGAGTCGAACAGAGCTCCTTCCTGAAACATGAAGCCGATCTTGCGGCGAAACGCCAGCAGTTCTTTCTCTTCCATTTCCGATACTTTCTGGCCCAGCACGTCGACGCATCCGCTGTCCGGCCGCAATAGCCCTGCAGCCATCTTCAGCGTAAGGGTCTTTCCAGTGCCGGTTTCGCCGAGCAAGACCACCGTCTCTCGCTCGCGCACGCAAAACGACACCCCACGCAGAATCTCTCCTTCGTCGAAGCCGATGCGCACGTTCTCAAAAACAATCGCGGATCTCGCTTCTCCAAAGGGAAAAGACCCGTCTCCGATCATACTTGCGATTATAGCGGCAATTGGCCTTTGGTTTCCGGAAAGGGAGCCTAATGTGCAATCGTTTCCCCGAGGCCTGAACAAAACGAGATGGGCGTACAATACAGCGGCTTTGGGAGTAAAGGGGAGATTTCGGTGAAAACGATTTCCGGCTCGTCTAGATTGCCAGCTCTCTTCGATCTGGTTGCGTTTCTTGTTCCGGGCGTGTGCGCAATGCTTGTTCCGCAAATGGCCTCGGCGCAAAGCTTCACCGTCGAGCAGGTTATGAGCTCGCCGTTTCCCGACGACTTGACCGCTGCAGCACGCGTGCCGCGCGTCGCCTGGGTGTTCGATGCCAGGGGCGTCCGCAACGCGTGGATCGCCGACGCTCCCGGCTTCGCGGCGCGGCAGGTCACGCATTACTCGGCAGACGACGGGATGGCCCTGGCCAGTCTTCGGCTCACTCCCGACGGCCGCACCGTCGTTTATTCGCGAGGCAGCGAACTCAACGCCGAAGGCGATGTTGCCGACCCCACCAGCAACGTCACTCGGCCCAAGCAGCAAGTGTGGGCCGTGGACGTAGACAAGGGCGAGCCGCGCTATCTGGGCGACCTGGATTGCGCGCGCGAAGGCTGCGAGGACGTCGAACTTTCGCCCGACGGCACCACCGCCGTGTGGGCTGCGCGCGGCCAACTTTGGGTCGCCCCCGTGTCTGGCGCAACGCCGGCACATCAACTTGCGTTTGTGCGCGGCGAAAATGATTCGCCGAAGTGGTCGCCCGACGGCTCGGAAATCGCCTTCGTCTCGCATCGCGGCGATCACAGCTTCATCGCTATCTACAATTTCGGGCAGGAATCCATCCGCTACCTCGCGCCGTCGGTAGATCGTGACTCCATGCCGCGCTGGTCCGCCGACGGCAAGCAGATTGTCTTCGTCCGCATCCACGGCCTCGAGGAGCGTCTTCCTCTTCTTCAGATTCGCCCCAATCCTTGGGCTATTTACGTTGCCGATGCCTCTAGCGGCGAAGCTCACGCAATCTGGCACAGCAGCGAAGAGCAGAACGGATCGCTCCCGAATCTCACTGAAAATAAATCCTTGCACTTCGTCGGAAACCGCATCCTTTTCGCTTCCGAGCAGGACGGCTGGAACCATCTCTACTCCATAGCCGCTTCCGGCGGCGCGGCCGTGCTGCTCACTCCCGGGGAATTCGAGGTCGAAGATGTGACGATATCGCGCGATGCGCACTCGGTGATTTACTCTTCGAACCAGGACGACATCGACCGGCGCCATCTGTGGCGCGTGCGCGTCGACGGCGGCAAGCCCGAACCGCTCAGTAAAGGCCCAACGATGGAGTGGACACCGGTCGAACTTTCCGACGGCCGCACCATTGTCTGTCTCGGCTCAACCGCCGTCTCCCCGGCCATGCCCTATCACCTCACTTCTTCTGGACGCGAGATGATTGCCGGCCTTCTTCCCGGGGATTTTCCTACCGCGCAGCTCGTCGCGCCCAAGCAAGTCACATTCCCTGCCGAAGACGGCCTCGAGATTCACGGCCAACTGTTTGTTCCACGCGGACGCACCGCGGCCGGGCCGGCGCTGCTGTTCATGCACGGAGGCTCGCGCCGCCAAATGATGCTCGGCTTTCACTACATGCAGTACTATCACAACGCTTACGCCGAGAATCAGTATCTCGCCTCGCGCGGCTTCGTGGTTCTCTCGGTCAACTACCGTACCGGCATCATGTACGGCCGCGCATTCCGCGAACGCGAGAAAGGCGGGCCGCGCGGCGCCGAGGAATATCAGGACATCGTCGCCGCCGCAAAATATCTCCAAACGCTCGCGATCGTGGACACTAAGAAGATCGGGCTCTGGGGCGGCTCCTACGGTGGTTTCCTGACGGCCATGGGCCTTGCACGCAATTCCGACATTTTCGCGGCGGGCGTGGACTTCCACGGCGTGCATGACTGGTCCGCGCGCGGCATTTTCCGCGGCGGCCCGGGTGGGCAGGAGGGCGGCGGCCCTCCCGACCGCGCGGAGGCCATGCGCCTGGCGTTCGAGTCTTCGCCAAACGCCTCCATCAGATCATGGAAATCGCCGGTGCTCCTGATTCAGGGCGATGACGACCGCAACGTGGACTTCAGCCAGATGGTGGACCTTGTGCAGCGTCTTCGCGAACAGAAAGTTCCCTTCGAGCAGATGGTCTTTCCTGACGAGATCCACGATTTTTTGCTGTGGCGCTCCTGGGTGCGCGGCTACAAAGCCTGCGCGGACTTCTTCGACCGCGTTCTCGCCAAAGGCGAATCGATTTCGACCGGGGATTAGGTTTAGAAGACCCGGTTGGCTAGGTAGAGAGAAAGCTTGGTCAAGAAGAGGTCGGCCACAATAATAAACACGGAGGAAATGACGACCGCCTGCGTCGTGGCACGGCCGACCCCTTGCGTGCCGCCGCGCACGGTTAATCCTTTGTAGCAGCCCACCGTGGAGAGAATCAACCCAAATGCCACAGCTTTTGAAAATCCCTGCATTAGGTCCGAGAATTCCAAAATGTCGATGGCGCGCCGCCAAAACTCCACCGCGCTCAGTTGCAGCGAGAAAACCGAAGATACGCATCCACCCAGCAGACCAACGAACACCATCATGGCCGTCAGCAATGGCACCATCGCCAGGCTTGCCAGCACTCGAGGCGTGACCAGCTTGCGGCTGGGGTCCGTGCCCATCGCCCGCATGGCATCCACTTGCTCGGTCACTAGCATGGAACCTAGCTCCGAAGCCATTCCCGACGAACACCGCCCCGCCGTAAGCAGGCCCGTGATCGCGGGGGCAAGTTCGCGCACCAGCGCCAGCGACACCACGTCTCCGGTCAACGACGTCTGCCCAAAACGCACGAACTGCGCGCCGGTCTGCAACACCATGACGCCACCGATGAAGAATCCGGAGAGCAGAATGATCGGCACCGAGCCAACGCCCACGTCATCCATCTGCACGAGCGTGTCCTGAAAATAATGCGGGGGAGTCGCGAGATTGGTCAGCGCGCGGAAGGAAAGCTGCGAGTAGTCCTGAACGGCGGCTATCGCCCGTTTCGTCGCACCTTCCAGCACTTCGACGACCGAAGGGACTTCTTCCTGCTTTGCATGATTGCCTGTTACCTGGAGCGGAGTGTCGGCCACAAGTTCCTGTCTGCACCCGTCCTCTGCGTTGGGCCTCTCGCCCAAAACAGCACTACCCGAAGCGTAACTTCGCTGGCAACGATGCGTCAAGTAAGCGATTCCGCAGCAAGGCGCCGGCAACTCCCCGTCTCCGGCGTGTCGCCGCCCTGACCTCCCGTATCTTGTGCATTCGACAGGGGCTTGCGCCGTTCGGAAGAGTCGTTCTCGACGGCCGCTCCCGTTGTCAAAAGAGCAACTTGGGCCACATCCGCGGGTCGCCACCGGCCGATGTCCGGTAATCTGGTTTGACAGGACACTATGGGCTATCCACCAGAGCGCCGGCGTCGGGCTCGTCTGAAGCTTCAGCAGGTGGTTCGCGTGCGGCCTTCGGATGCTCATCTCAACTTCGACGAGATTCTCCCTACGCTGAACACGACCCGGGAAAGTGTGTACTTTGCCTCCAAAAACGGGACGTACATCGAGGGCATGCGCGTGTTCATTACCTTCCCGTATTCAGACTCTCCCGGTTCTCTCAATCGCGAATCGCTTGGCAGAGTGGTTCGCATCGACGACCTGGGCCAGGGGCGGCGCGGCATCGCCATCGAAATCCTCATGCCCCTCTACGTCGGCGGCAAAGAAACCCAACGCTGAATGATTAACGGCCCCCGCGGCCTTCCGTCAGAAACACGTGGAAGTCCGTAGCCACAGGTTCCGCGTCCAGCTGTCGCATGTCAGCGCGATTTGACCTCGACGGTAAGTCGCGTGGTTCGCGAGATGCTGCATCAAGTGCCCCAAGCGCCCCAAGCTGACCTCCTTTTTCCGAAAAGGAAGCATTTTTTTGCCAGGGCTTCTTCGGTCAGGCGATTCACGAACTCGGTTTGCTCTTTTTCGACTTCTGCCCACCTCATCCGAACCGCAGCGACGTTGGGAAATGCGTCCGGATGGAAAAGGTTGTCGCGCCGCGTCCGCAAATCCGTCAAGAATTGAGCGGTATGAGACCCTCCTTCCAGTTAGCAAGTCCCACTCGCCGCCCAAGATATGCACGAGCGTATCCCTCACGGAGCGAAAGCTGCCGCCGAGATCCTGCGTGAATTGCTCGACGCTCAGGCACACAACGCGGCTTGCTGGACGCCGAAGGCCGCGGTCGCTAGACTGTCTCTTCCTCCTGATGGCACGGTCAAAGGACACGCGAGGACAGAGGCGCGGATGCTGAAATTCTATACCGCCGGCGAATCGCATGGACAGGCGCTTTTCGCCTACATCTCCGGGCTTCCCGCGCAGCTCCCCATCGACCTCAAGTTCATCAACACCGAGTTGCACCGCCGTCAGCTGGGCTACGGTCGCGGCGGCCGCCAGAAAATCGAACAGGACCGCGCCGAGATTTTTGCCGGCGTTCGCCACGGCAACACGATCGGCGCTCCCATCGCCTTGCGCATCGAGAATCGCGATTGGGCCAACTGGGAAAAAATCCTTCCCGTGGAGCCCTCCGAGGATGACCCTGGCGCGCGCAAGCTGGTGGCACCCCGGCCCGGCCATGCGGACCTGGCCGGGTCTCTGAAATTTAATTATCACGACGCGCGCTATGTTCTCGAGCGGGCCTCTGCCCGCGAAACCGCCGCGCGCGTCGCGGCCGGCGCGTTTGCCAAAATCCTCTTGCAGGAATTCGGCACGGAAATCGCCAGCCACACCCTCCAGGTAGGCAACATCCGTCTGGAGCGTCCCGCCACCTGGAAGGACATTCGCGCCGTCAGCGCGGATTTGGATTCCCCTCTGCGCTGCACGGATGCCGCCACCCAGGACAAAATGAAAACCGAAGTGGACGCCGTTCTCAAGGCCAACGACACCGTCGGCGGCGTCTTCGAGATTGTCGCTCACAATGTTCCGCCCGGTCTCGGCAGCCACGCTCAGTGGGACGAAAAACTTGATGGCCGCCTGGCCCAGGCGCTCATGAGCGTCCAGGCCGTCAAAGCCGTCGAAATCGGCGAGGGCGTTTCGATAGCCGCGGCTCACGGCAGCGACGTCCAGGACGAAATCTTCTACGATAAGGCCGTGCACCGTTTTCGCCGCTTCAGCAACCGTGCCGGCGGGCTAGAAGGCGGCATCACCAACGGCGAAGACCTCGTCATGCGTGGCTATCTGAAGCCCATTTCCACGCTGCGCAAGCCGCTGCACACCGCCAACATGGTTACCAAGGAGCCGGTCGAGGCGGCCTATGAGCGCTCCGACTGGTGCGTGGTGCCTGCCGGTGCGGTCGCAGGCGAGGCCATGGTTGCTCTTGTGTTAGCCGATGCTTTTCTGCAAAAATTTGGTGGGGACTCGCTCGCGGAGACGCGGCGGAACTTCGACGGTTATGTCCGACAAATCAACGAGTTCTAAAACACCTGCGATTACCGCCACCGAGACGCCACAGCCGTCTTCGCCGCCGCGCAAAATCTATCCCATCGTCAAGTACGGCGATCCGGTGCTCGAAAGGCCCGGCGCGCCGGTGCAGAAATTTGACGCCGAACTCGAAGATCTTGCCGAAGACATGTTTGCCTCCATGTATGCCGCGCAGGGCGTTGGCCTGGCCGCCCCACAAATTGGCAAAAGCATACGTTTCGCGGTGGTGGACGTGACCGGCGGGAAAAATCCCGAAGCCAAAATCGTTCTGGCCAACCCCGAAGTCACCCACGCCGAAGGCGAAGTCCGCGAGGAAGAGGGCTGCCTCTCGATTCCCGGCTTTCGCGGCTACGTCGTGCGTCCGCAATTCGTCACTGTGAAAGCACAAAACGTCAAAGGCGAGCCTTTTGAAATTCGCGGCGAAAACCTCCTGGCGCGCGCCTTCTGCCATGAAATCGATCACCTCAATGGCATCCTCTTCTTGCAGCACCTGGGCATGCTGAAGCGCGACCTCATCAAGCGCAAAATCAAAAAGCTTCGCAAACAAGGAGAGTGGTAAGTTCCGTAAACTTCACACGGTAGCGGCGCAGCTTTATCCCGGGTGCCAGCGAAGGAATCCGGCGCCCTGTTTCAGCAGGATTTCAACGCCTGTCCCCTCGGTATTTCGCAAAGCCTTTGTTTCGGCCGGGAAAGTCTGAACCATGCGCCTCCTGTTTTGTGGCACCCCCCAGTTCGCCGTCCCCACGCTCAAACATCTTCTGGCACGGCCCGAGTTCGATGTTTTGGGCGTCATCTCGCAACCCGACCGCCCCCGCGGCCGCGGACAGCAAATTTCGGTTTCCCCCGTGAAGGACGTTGCACTCGCCGCGCATCTTCCCGTGCACCAACCGGAGAAAATTCGCGCACCGGAAGTCCAGCAGCTCCTCGAAAGGCTTGCGCCCGACGTCATCGTCATTATTGCCTACGGTCAGATTATCCCTGCACGCCTCCTTTCGATTCCCAAGCACGGCTGGATCAATCTTCACGCTTCCCTGCTCCCGAAGTATCGCGGCGCCGCTCCCGTTCACTGGGCCATCGCTAACGGCGAAACACAGACGGGCCTCACGACCATGCGCATCGACGCGGGTATGGACACCGGCGGAATCCTGTTGCAACGTGAAATGGAAATTGGCCCTGCCGAGGCTGCCCCCGAACTGGCGGCGCGAATGTCTGAAGCTGGCGCCCCTCTCGTTGAAGAAACCCTGCGCGGGCTCGACGCGGGCACAATCGTTCCGAGACCACAGAACCACGCGGAGGCGACCATCGCGCCCATTTTGAAGAAGGAGGATGGCCGCATTGCTTGGAATAGCTCTGCTCTGGAAATTTACAACCGTATGCGCGGTTTCGCTCCCTGGCCCGGCGCCTATACCACGTTTCGCGGCCAGACCTGCCACCTCTGGGGCGAGCCAGCGGCTAACGACGCGGCTTTGCCAGCAGAAATCCGCGCCGATCCTTCCTTCGCGTCCGCTCGCTCCGTGCCTGGTGCTCTGTTCGGCGGAAAGTGGGATTGGTTTGTTGCTTGCGGCAAGGCCACCGCGTTGCGGTTGCAGTCCGTCAAACTCGAAGGACGCAAACAAGTCAGCGCTGCTGAATTCGCCAACGGCGCCCGCCTCAAATCCGCCGAACGCTTCGGCGATATGTGATTTTCGCCAAACGCGTCAACGGCCCTCGACCGGCAATTCGGTCTTTTATGCCTGCCTCATTCGATGGGGAGTAACCTTTCCGCAAGACCTCATTTGCGCGCGTCAAAACACTAAGGCATACTCGAATTCTGCGTCACTCAGGCCGCCTGGCAGGGGTGGAACTTGACCGTTGAAATGGCCTGACTGTTTCAATCGACCGCCGAAGGGGAGTCCACTTTTCATGCCTATTTCTGAACTGTCACCAAATCGCGGACAACTACACGTCCGCGCAGCAAAGCTTTTGCGCCTGGCCGCGGCCAGCTTCCTCGCAGCTCAGCTGGTCTTTTTCCCTGTCCCGTCCGACGCAGGCGATAAGCCGACCTCGGCGCCGAGCACCGCGTCAAGGGTATCGGCGCGCGTATCCACCAACGATCCCGTCTTGAAGGCCATGCAAACCGAGCTTTCCCGCGCCATCACGGAACTTGGCACCTCCGACCAGCCTCCCTACTACCTCAGCTACACGGTCTACGACCAGGATTTCATCATGCTTACCGGGGCCTACGGCAGCCTTCTAGATGACCGGGCCATCGCCCGCCGCTTCGCCGACGTCACCATGCGTGTTGGCACTCCCGACCTCGACAATACCCACGGGCAGAGCCGCTCGAGCGGTGTCTCTTCCGGAACACTTCCTCTCGGCAACGATCAGGATGCCATTGCTCGCGTCTTGTGGGAGCTCACCGATCGCGAATACAAGCGCGCTGTTCCCGCGCTGATGAACGTGCGTACCGACACCGCTGTCCGCGCCGAAGAGGAGGACAAATCCCCTGATTTCTCCAAGGAGAGACCGGAAACCCATGTTGGCGAAGCCGACCCTGCGCCTTTCGACCGCTCCGCCTGGGAAGGCGAAATCAAGCGCCTCTCCGCCGCCTTCCGCAAATATCCCGACGTTTATTTCGCTTCGGTCGTTCTTCAGGTCACGAATTCCAATTCGCGCATGGTTTCGACTGAAGGCACGACACTGGTTTCGCCCAGTTCCTCCATGCGCCTGGTGATGGAAGCACAGACCCGCGCCGACGACGGCATGGACCTGCTTCGCGTCGAAACCTTTCAAGCCCCCAACGCCACCGGCCTGCCTGGGGAAGCCGAACTCACTGCCAAAATCGAAAAGATGGCCGCGGACCTCAGCGCTCTCCGCAAAGCTCCCGTGGCCGAACCCTACGACGGTCCTGCGCTCCTAAGCGGGCGCGCCGCCGCCGTCTTTTTCCATGAAGTCCTTGGCCACCGCCTCGAAGGCCATCGCCAGCGCGATGAAGAAGAAGGCCAAACCTTCACGAAGAAGGTCGGGCAGGAAGTCTTGCCGAAATTCCTAAGCGTGGTCGACGATCCCACCATCCACGAATTGGCGGGCGTGAAACTCGCCGGCGCCTACGACTTCGACAATGAGGGCACGCCCGCGGAGCGGGTTGAAGTCATCAAAGACGGGGTGCTCAAGAACTTTCTGATGTCGCGCATGCCCATAAAAAATTTTAGCGAGTCCAATGGCCACGGCCGCAATCAGCCCGGACTCATGCCCACCGGACGCCAGGGCAATCTCATTGTCACCTCCACGCAAACGGTCCCGGAAACCCAGATGCGGCAGAAACTCGTCGACGAAGTGAAAAAACAGGGCAAACCCTACGGCTTGTATTTCGACGACATACAGGGCGGCTTCACCATCACCACGCGCCAACTGCCGCAGGCGTTTCAAGTGCTCCCCGTGATGGTGTATAAGGTGTATGCAGACGGCCGTACTGATGAATTGGTCCGCGGGGTCGACATTGTCGGCACACCTCTCGCCGCTTTGACCCGCATCCTCACGACCGGCGCTCAGAAACATGTTTTTAACGGCGTTTGCGGCGCGGAGAGCGGGCAAGTTCCCGTCGCCGCCGTCGCTCCTTCCATGCTCTTCTCGGAAATGGAAGTGCAAAAGCGCGCGCATCAGCACGAACGCCCGCCGCTCTTGCCTCCGCCCGGGTTCGAAGACGGGGCTTCTGCGGCAAAAGCCGGCGCGCAAGCCAAAGACGAGGTGAAGCCGTGAGCGCTCTTCACCGCAAGCTGGCATTCGCTCTCGCGCTGGCCATGGCGCCCTGTGTGCCTTTGCTCCGCGCCGCTTCTGGCGACTCCAAGCCCGCGCTCGACCCCGCCTGGGTTGCCGCCCGCGCGGCAGCCCGGGGCGATGGCTTGCTCGAAGCCCTGCTCACCGAACTGGAGCGCTCCAAATCGCGGCTCAAAATGGATCAGGTTCAGCCGCCTTATTTCATCGAATATCGTGTCAATGACGTCGAAGATTACGGCGCCGAAGCCGCTTTCGGTGCACTTCGCGAAAACCAGCACACCCACTTTCGCGTTCTGCGCGTGATTGTTCGCATCGGCGACTACAAACAGGACAGCTTCTACGGCCCCGGCCAAGGCGAATCCACCATTCTTCCCCTGGACAACGATTCCCTTGCCCTCCGCCATCAGATCTGGCTCGCCACCGACGAAGCCTACAAGGACGCGGGCCAGGCGCTCGCCGAAAAGCAAGCCGAACTCAAGCGCTTCACGACCGATGCCAATCCAGTGGACGATTTTGCCAAATCCGCTCCGCTCATCGCTGTCGACCTGGAAGAAAACTCTCGAGGACGTCACCGACTTGTATCGTCAGTATCCCGACGTGCAATCCGTCACCGCGTCCGCGCGCTTCTCCGCCATTAACGAATATGTTGTCAATAGCGAAGGCACCGTCACGCGCTGCGGTAAGACCACCTACTTCCTGCAATTAAACGGTTCCGCACAAGCCGCTGACGGCATGCGCCTCAGCCGCAGCCCCGCTTACCTCGTTGCGCACTTGGAGGAATTACCTTCGCACGACGCTTTGATGACAGATGCAAAGCAAACGCTCGACACCATTGTTGCGCTCCGCAAAGCTCCCATTGTCGAAGAAGAGTATCGCGGCCCCGTTTTGTTCTCCCCCGATGCTGCCGACGACATCGTCGCCTCCTTGATCGGCCAAAACCTCGTGGGTCGCAAGCCGCAGCTTGGTCGGCCCAACCGTACGGTCGGCGCCTTCGCCACCAGCTACAAAGCGCGCGTTCTCCCGACCTTTCTTTCGGTCATTGACGACCCCACATTGAAGAATTTTCAGGGCAAGAGTCTCATCGGGAGCTACCTGTTTGACAGCGAAGGTGTAAAGGCGCAGTCCGTCGACGTCATCGAAAGCGGCATACTCACCAATTACCTCATCGGCCGGCAGCCGCTTCGCGACTTCCCTGCTTCGAACGGGCACGGCCGCGCGGCGCCTGGCGCGACCGCCGCCGCGAATCTCGGCGTTCTCTTGGTCAAAAGTTCGGAGCCACAATCGCCCGACAAGCTGAAAAAGAAAGTCACGGAAATGGTCAAGGCACAGGGCCTGCCTTACGGCTATCGGGTCGAAACGCTCGTCCAGCCCGGCAACACCCCCCGCCTGCTCTATCGCGTTTACGCGAGCGATGGCCACGAAGAACTCGTGCGCGGCGCCGTCTTCAACGAACTGGACACTCGCGCGCTGCGCGCCGACGTGATTGCCGCTGGCAACGACCCTCTGGTCAGTAATCGCCCCGGCGGCATTCCTACCACGGTCATCAGCCCATCGCTCCTTTTCGACGAGCTGGAAGTCAAGCGCGCGGATACCAGCAAGGACAAATTACCGGAGTATCCGCCTCCCCCTCTCAAGAAGTAATGGCTCGATCCATCATGGAAACGCTCTGGTCCGTTCGTCAGCAGACCGGAGGTTTTCCTTTCCCTGGCGCAGTTCCGCAACCCTTCACTGGTCGGACACGTCTTTTTTTCGGGCAGCATTCCCGGAGGGTCCATGTCGCGCTCCGTCCTTACCATCATCGTTTTTTTCTTCCTTGTTGTTCTTGCTTCTTCTTCTCACACGGTCGGTGGCCAGGAGAAAGGCGTTGCGCCGCCCGCTCCCGTGCCCACCCAAATCTTTACGGCGAAGAATGTCTTCATCTCTAACGGAGGGCTTGATGGCATTGCTTTGCAAACCTTCCGCAAGCTGGGTGATGTCGATCAACCGTATAACGCCTTCTACGCCGCGATGAAAGAATGGGGAAAATACACCCTTGTGTTTTCTCCGGCTGAGGCCGACCTGGTTCTTGAAATTCGATTCAAAGCGCCGTTCAACGGCGATAAACATGTTCCGAGCTATGCGCCGCAATGCAACCTGACCATCTACGACGCGAAAACCCGCTTTGTGCTTTGGACCATGCTCGAGCCGGTCGAAGGAGCTTTCCGCAAGGATACTTTCATTAGAAATGTAAATCAGGGAATCGGCTCTCTGATCGCAGACCTAAAAAACCTGCAGGGCCGCGCGGGCAATTTCGCCCCTGACCCTGCAAAATAAAGAATCGGAAACTTGAGGGGGCGAGCACCCGTCGGAGTTCCTTTGTCGCTTTCATTCAACATGCAAGGCTGGCAACGGAGATACGGAAAAAGAACCTCCGGCTTAAGGTTCTCTTTTTTCGGTTTTCTGCGAAACTTGGAACTAACCTAAACTTACGGCTCAAGATGACTCTGCGCGAACGACTCGAATGGCTCACCCGCATGACGCTGCTCGTGTTCATTCTTGCGTCAGCGGCCTTTTTGAGCGCCATCACTGCCATGCGCATCGCCATTCATGGCCGCGAAGTCACCATGCCCAATCTCGTCGGCAAAAACGTTTCGGAAGCCAACAACATGCTGCGATCCCGTGGCCTGGTGCTGCGCGTCGCCGACCGCATCTACAGCGAGCAGCCCGTCAACGTGGTGTTGCGCCAGACTCCCCCCGCTGGCCTCCTCATGAAGGTTTCCCAGCAGGCCCATGTCGTCCTCAGCCTTGGCCAGCGCCAGTTGCAGACTCCCATGCTCGAAGGAAACTCCCTGCGCGCCTCGCGCGTCGAATTGCTTCGCCAGGGCCTGCAAGTCGGCGAAGTCTCCGCCATGAGCATGCCAGGGCAGTCCGCTGATACCATCGTGCTGCAAAACCCTAAACCCGGCGCCGGGGCTGCCACGCCTCGCGTGGACGTGCTGGTTTCCGAGGGACCTCGCGAGACCGATTACGTCATGCCGCATCTGGTGGGATTGAACGAAAATGAGGCCCAACGACGCCTGGACCAGGTGCAAATGCGCCGCAAAGTGAATTATGTCTCCGCTCCACAATGGCCCCGCGGCGCGGTGATTGACCAGTCGCCGATGGCCGGCTCAAAAATCCCTTCCACCGCCACCATCGAACTCACTGTCGCCAATTGATTCGCCTCCGTTGTTGAACAAGCGAAATCGCTCACCTCGGCGTGCTCCACTCACCGCGCTCACAAGGAACTCCAACCCCAGCGCAAAGGTCCTCACCGAGAGTGTCTGGCAGTACACCACTCTGGCTCGCGCCCAGAATTCACCTTGCAAAGATTGGACAAACAGGCGGGTTTCCGGCTGCAAACGACACCCGGTTCGAACGCGCGCGCCGCAAGAACTTATATTTTCCGTGGAAGCGGACTCGGCCAGCACCGGCTTGCCCGCGCTGGCGAGCAACACGCGAAGCTGCTGTCGGTCCCGCCCTTCCCTGCGGCCTTCCACGCTGTGTGCTCTGATTCCCTTAACGCCGCGGTTCAGGGCGGGGAGGCGTGAAGTGAACTCCTTCGATTCCCCGCGTGTCAGAGGCCCAAGGAGATTCACCCACTGTACCTCTACGAACCGTAGCGTAAGCCTAGTCTCGTGACCTTGCCGAAGCCAGGCAATCCGGTAAACCTTGGCATTGCGGCGGGTGTAGACCCGGAGCGTTCGCAACGTCCGGCTCTCCTTCTCCTGTTGCTCGTCTCGCCAGTTGAAGGGCAGGCGACATTTACCTCGTTCGCCCTGCCTTATCGATCAAGGCTTTAGTTCACAGATCGAGCAAGATATCCCTGCCAGGGGAACAACCTCCGCCATCATTGGCCCTCGCTGTCTCTGCCGGCCCGTTGTCGAACCTCGAACGAAATGGTGAGGAACAGCCGAACCGAGCGACGGAGGAAATGAAGATGAACTACCACTTGGCGTACTTGGTCGGGGCGCTCCTTTTCGACGCCGCCTGGGCGGTTTGTTACCTCGTGGGAAAGAAGTATCGTCCGCAGATGATTTGGGGCACGGCAGTCACCGTCCCCCTGGCGTTCACCAGTTTCCTGTTCGTTCCGCAATACTGGACCCCGCCGTCGCTGTTTGACCTGGACGCGCGGTTTCGCGTGGGCATCGAAGACTTTCTTTGGGCCGGCGCGGTGGGCGGGATTGCCTCCGTCGTGGGCGAAATCTTTCTCAAGGAGAGATTTGCCGCGCTCAGAAAGCAGCCGCGCAAGAAACACTACTTCCCTTTTATCGTGATGGTCGTGGTTTTTTTGATTCTCCGGGCCTGGCATCCCCAGAAGAACATCTACAACACCGCCGTCGCCTTTGCGGTTTGCGCGCTCATGGTCGCCCTTTTGCGCCGTGACTTGATCCTGACCATGATCGTGGGCGCGGTGATTTTCACCATCTTGTATTTTGCGTTGTTTTTGTATTTTCTGTCGCTGTACCGCAACTTTGTCGATCTCTACTACAATCTTGCGAACCTATCGGGAATCCGGCTTCTTGGCGTTCCGATCGAAGAGCTGATGTTCGCGGCGTCCGGCGGTGCCGTGTGGAGCGTCGCCTACGAATACTTGCAAGGTTATCGTTTTGCGCCCGGCCGAGGCTTCCGCCTCGTCGAAGCCTGAGACAAAGCGGAAATGGGAAGATGGGAAATCGAAGATGGGCGGATGATTGAGTTGGGACTCCGCCGGCGCGCGAATTGACCTTGACTTGACTTTACTCGAGAACTCCGGTATCAGCCGCATATTCCTTCGCAACGCGCTTGGCCGCCAAGCGGCCAACCCAAGGAGTGACCTGTATGCCTAGAGCATTCTTCCCCCTGTTGGCCATCGCACTGTTTTTGTTCGGAAGCACGCGACTCTCGGCGCAGACGCCGCCCGGAAAAAACGACGGAGAAAAGAAACAAGCCCCGCGGACCAGAAGCCGGAGCCGCCAAAGGAAAAGCCCTTTGCCGACGTCGTCAAAGAGGCTGAAGTGATCAATCTGGAAATTCAGCCGGATCAGTTCGACAAAATGTACATGTTCTCGCTCACCTGCGAATCCGGCCTGGGCGAGTGGGGATTCTATGCGGACAGCTACTGCGGAGAAACGCCCTTTGTCTTTCATAAAGAGGGGAAAAACGTCCAGGTGATTCTGAAGAATACGCGATTCGCCGCCGAGGACAACTCTCCGATGGGGCGCGCGGTCGCGCATTCCTTTAGCGACTCGATTCTCGGGTCCACCAAGCGCGAGAGCCAGCCCCATCCAGAACGGAAGAGCGAGTTGATTGACCTCGGGGCCATTCTGCTGACCGACGTACCGATGATGGCTTACCAACTGAACGACGTTTTTCGAATCGCCTATCGCTACGACGCCAAGAACAGCAACTTCGGCATGCTGAAGGCCTTCGACCGCAACATCGAAATTGAAACCGTCAACCACTTTGCCGCCGAGCAGCCGCCGTTGCCCCCGTTGTTGCCTCCGGGCGTTCCGCCGCCACCCTCACCTCAGCCGCCTCGCAACGTACCGGACATCCGGAGCGTGCTGTTTCATTTCCGGTACAGCATTTCCGAACTGCCTGGGCCGGGGGTTCCGTGCACGTTTGGCCGACGACCGCGTGGGACAGCAGCCGGATAACGCCGATTGGGATCCGGCGGACGTGCGGTACAGCACGCTGCGGTGGTTCGCGGGCTATCCCGACCCCGGATTCGCGGAAGGGCCGTCCCGCGTGAATCCGCTCACCGGAGAGATTTACGACGCCGACATACGCTTCGATGCGGGGATGACGCGCTTTTTCCGGCGGGAGATCAACGAATACGTGAATCCTGCGGGAACGCCCTGGATGCCGTGGATGGAAGAGCCAAGAAAACCGTTCCTAGCTCCGTGGCATAACCGGCCGGCGGAATTCTGCGACCTGGTCGGTGGCGCGGTGCGGGACGCGGAGTTCGCGTTCGACCTGCTGACCGCGCGAGGGATGGATCCGCAGGGTCCGGAGGCGAACCAGTTCGTCCACGACTATCTGGTGGAGATCGCCGCTCACGAAGTCGGACATACCCTGGGGCTGCGCCACAACTTCCGCGCGAGCACCATCCACACGCTGGAACAGGCGCAAGACGCGACGCTAACGGCCAAGGAAGGTCTCACCGGCTCGGTGATGGATTACATCCCGACAAATATCTCCACCGAGGGACAGAAGCAGGGGCCGTACCACCAGACCACGCTCGGTCCCTACGACTACTGGGCCATCGAATATGCCTATAAGCCGATTGCCGCAAACACGCCAGACGAGGAATTGCCGGAGTTGGCGAAGATAGCCTCGCGTGCCGCAGAACCACAGCTCGCATACGACACCGATGAAGAACGCGGCGGCGGGCCCTTTGACATGGACCCGGGGTGAACCGCTTCGATTTTGGCAGCGACCCGCTGAAGTACTACGCGCTGCGCGTGAAATTGGCGGAGGAAATCCACGCCAACATGGAGAAAAAACTGGAAAAGCCGGGGGAAGGTTACCAGGTGTTGCACCGCAGCTTTAATAGCGCGTTGGGGCAGGAAGGATATTCGTTGTATCTCGCCTCGAAATACATCGGCGTCTACCATTACCGTTCGCACGTGGGCGATCCGGGAAACCGGCTGCCGTTTGAACCAGTGCCGGCGGCAAAACAGAAGGAGGCGCTCGAACTGCTGCGCGAGCATTTGTTCTCGCCACCGGCGTTCCGGTTTTCTCCGCAACTGCTGAACAAGCTGGCCAGCCCGCGGCATTCGAACTTCGTCGACTTTCTCGCCATGCGCACGCGTTTCGACGTGCCCATTCACGACATGGTTCTATCCTTGCAAAACCAGGTGATGGACCGCTTGTTCCATCCGCTCGTGCTGAGCCGGATACTGGATTCGGAAGTAAAAGTGGCCCCGCCGGCGGAGCCGTTCGGCCTGGGAGGGCTTTTCGCCGAACTGCAAGACTCCATCTGGGCCGAGACCAAAGCGCCGGGGCGACTCTCTGAACCTTGGCAGCTACCGCCGATCGTTGCAGCGAGCGCATCTGCGCAAGATGGTGGGCATGGTGCTGCGAGATTCCTCCGTGCCGGAGGATGCGCAGACCCTGTCGCGCCAAGGATTGGCCAGCCTGCGAGGCCAGTTGCAGAGCGCACTGAGCAAGCCGGGCATCAAGATGTCTGTCGAGACGCGGGCGCACCTGAGCGAATCCGTGGCGCGGATCGATGAGGCGCTCAAGGCCAACATGCAGCGTACGGGCTTTTGAAGCCGGATCGTGCGCCAGGACTTCGGCCCAGGCGGCATAGCTTCGGGTGCCGCATGGCACAAGAGCAACGCGAATTGAGCGGAAAGTACTATTGACGGCGATCGCCAGGAAGAAGGAAGATGCCCGGCGAAGCGAGCCCCGCCTGATTTCCCTTTAAACAACTTGAGTTGCGAAGGATCATATACGTGGACGCTCCTCTTCTCCGCCGGGCGGAAAGCCGTATCGCCTTCAAGATGTTTGTGAAGCTGTCGGATCCTCTAACGGGGGCGTTCGAAATCACCTCAACGATTGATGTGAGTTGCCACGGCGCGCGCGTGTTGACCAAGAGCCCCTGGAATAGGAACAAGGATCTCTGTGTCCAGCCTATCCGCGGAAGCCTGGCTTCGCGAGGCCGCGTTGCGCACTGCAAAACACGCGGCGATGGCTCTTATGAGATTGGGCTGGCGCTGTATCCCTCTACGGAAGATTGGACGAGGTCGGGCAAGCTGCCAACGAATTAAACGCTCTTCAAAGCAATTCACAACCTGTTGCACAACCCTCGGTTGGCCATATAACGTATTGAAAACAAAAGGCCTCGATACCACAGCCTCGAGGAAATCTTCAACCAGGTTCTCGTCTGAAAACCGTACTTTGGTGCAGTTTCCTGAAACGAGGAGCCTGTCCCGATTGGGGATTGCCTCCCTTTCGAGCAGCAGCCTACATTAAAGGTTATGTTCGGCCGGCCTGACAGAACCGCCGTATCTGAGTTCGGAGACCGGGTGAGCTTATCGGCCAAGTCCTCCCGTCCGGAAGGGCCAGCGAGTTACTACGGGCAGATGGTGGAAATCGACTTAAAGAAGCTCGGGCGACGCGAGTGGTGGCTGTGGTTTTCCGCGCTCACGGTGACGACACTCTCCGCGGCGACGTTGCTGCTCACCGCTTTCTCCCGGCTATTCCGCCACAATGACCATTTCTATGAAATGAGTCCCGAGCAGGCGCGCTGGGGAGTTTTGTGCTTGCTCCTCGTTTTCAACGGCTGGATGCTCTACCGACAGAGAATGTTTCGCGAGCTGCGGCAGCGAGCGACCGCACCGAGCGCCGGGTCGGAAGATCCAACAGCAGCGATCGACGAAACCGCGGCCGTGGATCCGGTGACGGGCCTGTACACGCGTACGTCGGCGCTCCTGCATCTTGGCAAAGAAATCGCGCGCGCGAAAAAGCAGAATACCGCGCTGAGCCTGGCCACCATTCACCTGGAAGATTTGGCAGACCTGGACCGGCAGTACGGCAAGACGGCGGTGGACCAAGCGCTCAAAGAGTTTGCGCGGCGGCTGAAGGAAGTGAGCCGCGGGTCGGACTATGCGGTCCGGCTGGCCCATGACGATTTCCTGTTGGTGCTGCCGAAATGCAATGTTGGCGAAGTGAGCCAAGTGTTGAAGCGCATGGGTTCGATGGACCTGGAATGCGCCCGACGAAAGATTTCGCTCGCGTACTCGACCGGGTGGGTGGACTATCAGCCAGGGGACCTGCCCTCCGATTTGCTAAAGCGCGCCTCGCAGCTCCTGCACCTGTACGGCGACGCCGCGAAAGACAGTTACGCCGCAATCGGCACGTCCGACTAGCCGGTTGGGGCAACCGCGGATCGCTCACCCGTTTCGCTACCCCTCTCTCGGTGTAAGTTCCGAATCAACAGCGGCGAGCGAGGTCTCGGCGCTGTTGATTCCACTAGTCCGAGGGGGGCTGCTTGTGGAGGGTGGTGCACAGGGTGAGGGCGGTGTTGGGGTCGACGGCCTCGTCGCCTTCGTCGATGAGCCGGATAATGCCCTGCTTGTCGATGACGATGTTGGCGCGAAGAGCCCACTGATAGTCTTCATTCTCGACGCTGTAGGTTTTCAAGATGCCGTAGGAGGTGAGCATCTTGTGGTTCATGTCGCTGAGCAGTGGAAATTCGAGACCGTTCTGTTCGGCGAAGGCGGCGTTGGCCGCGGGACTGTCGAGGCTGACGCCGAACACGGCAGTGTCGGAGGTGGGGATTTGCCCGGAATCGATACCGGCTTGGACGGCGCGCATTTGCTTGGTGCAACCCTCGGAGAACGCGAGGACATAGACGGCGAGGAAGACATTTTTCTTGCCGCGGTACTCGCTGAGCCTGACCGTTTTCCATTCATCGGTGAGCAGCGTAAAGTCGGGAGCCGCGTCACCGACCTTGAGAGACGTGCGCGCCACCCGGGATTTGCGCACCTGATGGGCGAGCGGTGGAGCAACAGCCGCGGCAGCCAGAAGTAAGGCAACAATGAGTGCGCGTTTCACCATAGGTTTCTCGAAGATCCCCCAACCGGCGAATCACACCTGGCTTTTTCTACAGGACCAGGCAAAGACCAAGAATATTCCCTCCTGCCGAAAGATTTTATGTCTTACCGGGTAGAGCGACCCCGCCCTTCCTCAAGCCGCGAACACACGCGATTAGGACTATAATGTGCGGCCTTTGGGCCGGGCAACGGTTCGCGGTGGCGGAAATTGACGATGAGAGCGGCAAATTCGGTACACAGGATGTGTCCGAGAGAGAAACGGGTCGCGCGAGTGGGAGTGCGCGCGGGCTTGGCAGCGGCAAGTCTGCTGGCGGCGCGTGCGTGGGCCGGGCAGGAGAACCTAGCGTCGGCGGCCGATGCGGAGGCGTCTTCGGCAGACCGGACCTCGCGAGTAGCGCCCAACTACGCTCTCGAAGAGCGGTTTCTGCCCGATCAGGTCAGCAAGCTGGTGTTTGACCTAGTGGTGACGCCTCACTGGTTCGGCGAATCCAACCGATTCTGGTACAGCTACGAGACGCCGGAGGGGACGCGGTATTACCTGGTGGACCCGGGACGGAAGGCCAAGGCTCCGTTGTGGGACAACGCGAAGGTGGCGGCGGCACTCTCGCTGCTGACCAATTTTCCGTATGACGCACGGCATCTCCCGGTTAAGCGGCTGAAGCTGGTCGACAAAGACACGCGGATGCGATTTCAGGTGGAGATTCGAAAGGACGCGGTGGTGCCAAACGAACCAAAAAGGGAAAGGAGCCAGGAAGACATCGAGGAGCAACGCAAAGAAGGAGAGATGAAGCAGGGAGAGCAGGAGGATCAAACTGCGGGCACGCCAGCGGAAAAACCGGAACAGACACGTACCATCTACTTTGCATACGACCTGGCAACGGGAAAAATCACGCGGCTGGACAACTTTGCACCGCCGAAGAAAAAACCCTTGTGGGCCTTCCTGTCACCGGATGAAAAGACGGTAGTTTTCGCGCGGGGACATAACCTCTACCAGCTGGACGCCGCGAACTACGCGAAGGCGCTCGAAAAAGCCGGCGATACGAGCGTGGTCGAAGCGCTTTGACGAACGACGGAGTGGAAAAATACAGCTATGCGCGAGTGCTGCTGCCGGAACAGGAAGAGCAACTGAAGAAACAGGATCAGGGCGACACGAACAAAGCAGGTCCGCGGACACCGGCGGTGACGATTCATTGGTCGAAGGATTCCAAGAAATTTGCGTTGCAACGCAACGACGACCGCAAAGTGGCCGACTACTGGGTGATTCATTCGCTTACCAATCCGCGGCCGATCCTGGAGACGCGTAGCTACGCGCTGCCAGGCGAGGCGAACATGCCGATCGGCGAAATCGACATCTTTGACACGGCCAGCAAGCAGGGCGTGGTGGTCGAGCCCAAGAGCTTTGTCGATGAGGTTCTGAACATCGCCGATGCCGCGCAAACGGAGCGCGACCGGGAGGAGCTCCGGGAAGAACAGGAGGAAAATCGCCAGAATCCGGCGCCGCTTTCGCGGTTGAGCCCGAAGTGGGTGGCGGACACCTCGGACAAGCTGTACTTCACGAGCCGGAGCCGGGATTTCCGGCAAGCGGAGGTGGACGTTGCGGACGCCGCCACCGGCAAAGTCGAGAAGTTGATTGAAGAGCGTTCGAACGTGTGGATGACGCAAAAGCCGCTGCGGCTGGTGGAAAACGGGAAGGAGATGTTGTGGTGGTCGGAGCGAGACGGATGGGGCCACTTTTATTTGTACGATGGCCAGGGGAGGCTGCAACACCAGATCACGGCAGGCGAATACGTGACCGATCAAATTGTGTCGGTAGATGAGAAAACGCGGATGTTGTACTTCACGGCAAACGGGCACGAGGCCGGAGAAGATCCCTATTACACGCACCTGTACCGCGTCGGCCTGGACGGAAGCGGACTGAAATTGCTGACGCCGGGGAACTTCACACATGCCCTGAGCTGGCCGGATTCGGGCAAGTATTTCGTGGATACGTATTCGCGGGTGGATACGGCGCCGAAGTCCGCGCTTCTCGACGGGCAAGGAACGCCGCTCGGTGAGCTGGAGACGACCGACGTTTCACAATTGATGACCCGCAGGGTTTAAGTATCCCGAGACCTTCAAAATAAAAGCGGATGACGGCGTGACCGACCTTTACGGTGTGATTGACAAGCCGTTTGATTTCAATGCCAGCCGGAAGTATCCGGTGATTGAATACGTGTATCCCGGGCCGCAGGTGGAGCAGGTAACCAAGGCGTTTTCACCGAAAAGTCCCAACGTGCCCCTGGCGCAGCTGGGATTTGTCGTGGTTGAGGTAGGCAACCGCGGCGGAAGCCCTCAGCGAGACAAATGGTACGACACCTATGGGTATGGGAATTTGCGGGACTATGGCCTGGCGGACAAAAAGGCGGCCCTGGAGCGACTCGCGGCGGCGCATCCGTATATGGATTTGAGCGGGGTGGGGATGTGGGGCCACTCCGGCGGAGGGTTCATGACGGCGGCGGCGATGCTGCAGTATCCGCACTTTTACAAGGCAGGATGGTCGGAATCAGGGAACCATGACAACGACGTGTACAACAGTACGTGGGGCGAGAAGTATCAGGGGGTGCGGGAAGAGAAGCAAAAGGATGGGACGGAGAAGTTTGTCTACGAGATCGATAAGAACTCCGAAATAGCGAAAAACCTGATCGGGCACCTGATGCTGACGACCGGCGATATGGACGATAACGTAAGCATGGTGAATACCATGCGGCTGGCGAACGCCTTGATTAAGGCAAACAAACGATTCGAGATGCTGGTGTTCCCGGGAATGCGGCACAGTTACATGCCTATCCAGAACTACGTCATCCTGGCGCGGGGGGACTTTTTCAGCAGGTGGTTGCTGGGCAGCTCGGACACGGGAGCGGACATCATCGAGCTCGAAAAGGAGAAACAAGCGACGCCGAGCAAGTTCAAACGGTAGGCCAGGAAAGGGGCAAGGCAACCCCCAAGGGCCTCGACCGGCATCAGAAAGAGGTGGAAGGGCCCGGGCGGGAGCCTACGCGGCATCGCAAAAGAAGGGGCGCGACCTGGCCTTTCGTTCAGGTATAATCCAAACGTTAAACTGGGAGGATTGTGGACCAGCACGCTCTTCCCGGGCTGGCGTGGGAATCCTAGATAGGTGAGAGAGGTGAGGAGTGCGCCTTACAGAAAAGTGGCGAGAGAAAGCGGGGGCGAAGTGGCTCGCTGGTTCAATCATCGCCGGAATGCTACTGCTCTCGGCCACACCCAGCCGTGCACAAATTCCGCATAAGAAGAAAAAGGTCAATAAATCCACGAGCGTAGACAATACGGCCGAGCCGGACAAGCTTCTCTACGAACGGGCGATGGACGACATCAAGCACGGAAGACACGAAGTCGGCCGGCTAAACATGCAGACGCTGATCAATACCTATCCGGACAGCGAATACCTGGCCAAAGCAAAGCTGGCGATTGCGGATTCGTTTTACAAAGAGGGCGGAACCGCGAACACCACGCAGGCCATTCAGGCGTACACAGACTTCACCGTGTTCTTCCCGATGCTGCCGGAAGCCGCGTACGCGCAGTTGCAGGTGGCCGTGGCGCATTTCCGTGAGATGGAAAAGCCGGACCGCGACCGGACGCAAGCGCTCGAGGCCGAGGACGCCTTCCAAACCTTCCTGCAAAAGTATCCGAGAGATCCACTGGCGCCGAAAGCGGAACAGTATTTGCGGGAAGTGCAGGAAGTGCTGGCGGAGGGAGATTATCGCATCGGCTATTTTTACTACACCACGCGAGGGGACAAAAGGGCGGCTGCTTCGAGACTGGCTGCGCTTGTGAACCGCTATCCGCTGTACAGCAAGGCGGATCACGCGCTGTGGATGCTCGGAACGATCTGGGAGGCCACGGAAAAGAAGGAACTGGCGACGCCCTATTACGCGAGAATCGTGCGGGATTATCCGCTTTCGCCGCTGGTTCCGGGAGCGAAGGACAGGCTGAAGGCGCTGAAGGCGCCGGTGCCGCAGCCGGACCCGAAAGCGGTGGCGTGGATGACCGCGGAGAAAAATTCGCCGCGGAAACATGACCCACTCGTCTTGAAACCCTTCGCGCTGGTACACACGACCCCGAGGCAGGAATTGTACGCCGCGGCTAAATCGGGAACGCCGACGATGTCGCCGGACAATGACGAGGGAGGGGACATTCTAACCGGCGGGAATCCATCGCGGATTGACGGGACCGGGCCAGGAATCGTGGCAATAGTGGTGCCTGGCGGCCCTGCGGAGACGACCAGTGGAGCAGAGAACGTAACCGCGCCTTCCGATGGGAGCGAGGCGAAACCCCAGGCCCAGCAACCGGATCCCGCAGCGCCGGCGCCGGCGAGCGATCCAGCGAAGGCCTCCACTGCGGCGGGGAATAGCGATCCGCCGAAGACGGAGGGGACCGGCGAGGCGAGTGGAACCACCGACGAAGGGGCGAAAAGCGACGGGGCGGCTGTCGCCGCCGGTCAAGGGAGCGAGAGCGGCGCGAAGGCAGACTCTCTACCAGAGGCCGGGGACCAGACGGCAAGTCCGTCTGACAAGAAGGATGGCAAGAAAGAATCGAGCAGCAAGAGGAAAAAGGGATTGAAGAAAATCGTTCCGTGGTAATCCCTTTCTGCCTGCGGGGACGAGTTTGGAAGTGAGGCAAGTGGGCGGCAGGGAAGCCGCACATTTTGCTATTTCGCTGGGGCCCGGCCGGGTGCTACTGTGCGAGTGGACAGTGTTGTTTTGGGACACAGTGCTACCCCAGTATGATTGACGGGCACGCCCGCGAATGCTCCAATGAAGCCAGGCAGGGCACGCTTTTTGGCTGCGGTGCAGCCGGAGTGGCTTGCGCAGGTGAGGTATCGCCGGAGGCCGTGTAGTGCCGAAGATTCTCGTTGCGGACGACAACAGCAACATCCAGAAGATGGTCGGTCTTGCCCTGAAAGATCAGGGCATTGACGTAGTGGCCGTTGGAAATGGCGAAGCGGCCGTGCGAAAGATCGCCGACGTGAGACCGGACCTGGTGCTTGCCGACGTGTTCATGCCGGTCCGAAATGGCTATGAAGTCTGCCAGTTTGTGAAGATGGATTCCGCGCTGTCACATATCCCCGTGATCCTGCTGGTAGGAGCGTTTGACCCTCTCGATGAACAGGAAGCGCAAAGAGTGGGAGCGGACGGGGTGTTGAAGAAGCCGTTTATTCCGCCCGACCCGTTGATTTCCATGGTGAAGGCCGCGCTGCAAGCTTCCGGAGCGGGACACACGAGCGCGCCGCCGAGAGCCTCCGCGCCAGAAGCTGCTTATGGCGCCAAGGATATGGTGATGCCAGGCGCCGCGAGCCTGCCGACGGTGAGTGCAACGCCGGTGCCGGAATTTCACATGAAAAGCGGCCCGGAGACCGCAAGCGAAAGCTTTGTGGAGGAAGTGCCTCCGAGACCGGAACCGCTACAGATTGATTCGAGCTCACAGCCGGTCGCGTTTGGAAGCCTGCTGGAAACGCCTGCGGAGGATTCGAGTTTCACGACGGCGGGCTCGCCATTCACGATGGAACACGATTGGCGCGACCGGGACTCCGAGGAAGTAGCCGAGGAGGAGGAAGAACAACCGTCGGCCTGGAGGCGCGAGGGCGCCGGAGACCAAGAAGAGGTTCCCGCGGCGAACGCCGGGAAATCGAAGTCAAAGAGCAGCGTAGGCGATTGGCGGACGGGCGGATTCGAGCAGATGGCCGCCGGAAAGTCTGGAACGCCAGCGGTCCCGGGAGCCCCGGTGCAAGAGCCAAGACCGGTTTCGAACAAGCCGCCTGCCGCGGAGCTGTGGGCACCGCCGGTTCCGCCGCCTGCAGCTTCTTCCTTCCCTGCGGTTTCAAGCCAAAGGCATTCCGCTGAGACGGCAACGGCGGTAGTCGAAGATAAGGCAAAAACAACGGCCGGGCCCGCGCCTGACGGGGACGGGAAAGACGGTAAGGGTTCATGGTTTTCCGTTTCGTCAAGCCCGTGGGAAGGCGAGATTCAGAAGGCCAACCAACTGGCTTCGACTTGGGATGCGCCGACGGTGGCAAATCTGGGGGCCGCGCCAAAGAACGGAAACGAAAAAACAAATGGGGCCGGCCAGGGAGCAAAGGCAGTTATTGAGGCAGAAGCGATTCCGCCGGCGACGGTCGAGGCGATTCGACAGGAAGCGGCGCAGGTAGCCGAAGACGCCACGTTCATCGTGGAGGCCGAGGAGCCGACGTCAGAAGGAAGCGGCTTTTACGCGCAAGATGTAGAAGTGGTTCGAGAGCCTAACGGCTCAGCGGCGACACCGGCACCGTCAGAAGCATCCAGCATGGACGATCTCGTTGCGAAGGTCTTGGCCAAGATGAGCCCGGAAGTGCTGCAAGCGGTGACCCGAGAGATTCTGAAGCCCGTTGTCGAAGCGATGGTCAAAGAAGAGTTGAAAACGAAGAAACCGTAGTTCACTGCCCCTGCATTTCGGCACTATCCCATTGAACCCAGCAAGAATGAAGGCCTAAAGGCTGCGCTAAAGCTACCGGTCAATTCTAATTCGTTCCGTAATAAGAGGTATTTCTGCCGCGTGAGGGGCGCACATCAGATTTAGGGAAGTCATGCAGCCACCTGCTTTCGCTCTGA
>QHYH01000165.1:62148-63324 GCA_003223215.1 Acidobacteriota bacterium | reverse complement strand
TCTAGCTGAACTTTCTGGAGTACCCATTCGCCGTACGGGTCAGGTTTCTCCATTGTTGCCTCGTTGTATGGCCCCCCAAAGGGAATGGGATACAAAAGCCTGCCATTCGGTCGTTTTCGATGTCAATAGAACGCCATAGACAACCCACATCCTGCCAAAGATTTTTTCGTACTTTTTCCTTTCTCAAAGCCTCTTTATAAGTGAGGGGATTCTTGCCCACTTTTCCCTCTCGAGCCTAGTGGACCCGAATCACCTGGGCGAACCACCAGGCGTCGCGGCCGGCCGAGGGACGACGCGCCGAACGCGAAAGTAGAACCCACTCCATGGAGCTAACGCTCCTCGTGTGTCTTGGCGCCAGGCTATACAGATCAGAGCCTGAGCTAGCTAATCACGTGAGACGTCACCTCTGGGTTGCTGCACAAACTGCTGCACAGACGCTTCCCTGAACCCCCTGAAATGCACCAAAACGGATGCATCACACCTATACTTCACAACAACATACGCAAGGTTGGGTCTTTTCGTAATCGGGGAAGCTTCTTCAGAGTGGACACGCTTCGATGCTTGACTACCCAGGCGTCGGCCCGGTTTTCCACCTCTTTTCGAGGACCGTTTACGGTCAGATGGAAAAGGACAATCTCCGTAACCGCAGGCGGCACTCGTTCGAATTCATACGCACACGTTTGCTCCTCCTCGACTTCATCTTGGCCAACCAAGTTCTGGCCTATTTCGAGACCGAGCAAGATAAGGTCAGTTTCTTTTGCGAAACGATGGGTGTCTCCAAGTACTTCCTGCCGGCCAAGGTTTACGGGGGTCGTCCTGGTAGTCAGTCAACCGTTCGTTATTTCGTGGACAAATTTCCCCTCTTTATAGCTCCGTTTCTCTCAGGGGCTCCTCCTGTGGTCACTTTTAGCTATGTGGATTCGGGATTTCAAACACCGTCTGCTTTCCTCAGTCATCTGGCCGCGTATCAGGGGCTCTTCCGCCAATTAGCGACTTTCCGTTTCTTGTACATCGCTGCAAAGGATGCCTATTTTCGAATGGCGGAAGAGCGCTTTCGTTCACTCGTAAAGAGGCCACTCGAATCGGACACTTCGGCCGAGATCTCTCGCTACTTTCAAATCCGAAAGAAGTGGGATAACCACGAGTATGTGGTCCCGGTGACTGAAGACCTCGAGT
>QHYH01000165.1:61510-62035 GCA_003223215.1 Acidobacteriota bacterium | reverse complement strand
TCGTCAATTCAGCCCTGAAAGAAGCGTTTTCTTTGAGAGCTACCTAGTGAGAAGTCATCGTCGTCCGTTCGATCTCGAGAGGAAGATCGGTGAACGGTCCGTGAAAGACACAGATCACCACTCCGTTCACCATTCCGTTCACCTTCTGTGTGAACGGAAGTTGTTGGGAGCGTAGAGGTTGCGCATGGAGCGACATTCAGTTTGGACACGGGCAAAACACCGGAATGGGCTGGAGCGACCCCACTTTTGGGAGCCTTTGGCTGCCCAAAAGAATCGTGGGGTCGCTCCAGCCCTGCAAACAGGGAAAGGCTCTGTTTGCGAAGTGTTTCGCCCGCGTCCACTTAAGAGAAAGAAAGGAAGTGGAGGAAACATATGTCGATCGTCAACAAACCCCCGCAACATGTGAAGCGCGAGTACCAGTTGGAAGAGCCTGTCGCTCTAGTGGTCGAGAAGTATGCCACGTTTATCGACAGCACCCCGGATCACGTCGTCAATTCAGCCCTGAAGATTGTGCTGTGGAGGGGG
>QHYH01000165.1:0-61497 GCA_003223215.1 Acidobacteriota bacterium | reverse complement strand
AAGAAGTCCCCATCACCGGCACGCAAAGGTCACAAGCAAGAGCATGATGCAGAGAATCCTCAACTCGAAGAATCTCGTCGCATTTGTTTTGGCGGCGGCCACGGGTATGACCCTCTATTTTCGTGTGCCCTTTCCTGAGGGCAATATCTTTCTTCGGGTCATGGCTCTGCGGTCGCCGTCTGGATTTGAGGTCCTGAGGTACTCATACACTTTATTTTTGTTCTCGACCCCGTACATTGGCATGGCAGTGAGAACCGACGGAGGAGTCTCACTAAGTTCTAATTACGTATTCTTTGCAGTTCTGGCGGACCGCCACATGAGTCTGGATTTTGATAAACTGTCGCTGCTAAGGGCAATCGAGTCATCGGGCGAAAGGAACTCGATGGCACGAAAGCGGTATCAGAAAGGACAGTTGTGGTTGGAGCCGGACGGTTGGCATGGGAGATGGCGTGAAGATGTAATCGTAAATGGTGTTCGGCGACGCCCGCGGCGGCACGGGATAATCGGGAGTCTCAAAGATTATCCAACAAAGCGCCTGGCGCAACGGGCTCTCGACGCACACATCGCACACGTCAATAAGATCAGCTACAGGCCAATGCCAACGGCCAAGTTCGCAGACTTCGCCCAGAACTGGGAATCGAAAGTGTTGAGTCAATATAAGGAGTCCACGGTAATTAACTATCGAACTCACATTTGGAAGCATCTTGTTCCGTTTTTTGGTGAGTACTCGATGAAGGACCTCAATCCCGAGATGATTCAGCAATTCGTTTCCACGTCTGTGGTGAGCCCGAAGACCACTAAGAATATTTGCATCACACTCCAGAGCATGTGGACCACGGCAAGAGCGTGGGGCTACGTCTCTCACAATCTCATGGAAGGCGTTGTACTCCCGGACGTAAAGCGAGTACAGCCATTCTTCTTCTCTCAACGGGAAATCCAACTCATTCTTGCCAGGGCTCAGGAGCCACACCGCACTTGGTACGGACTAGCTGCGGAAACCGGGCTCCGAGCTGGCGAGCTGTGCGGACTAACGGTCGATGACATAGACATAGAGCGTGGAATGCTTCAAGTGCGGCAGAGCGCGTGGCGCGGAAAACTAGGCGATCCGAAGACAGACGACTCTATTCGGGTTGTTGAGCTCTCGCCTCAAGCATGTGCGCACTTAAAAACGTTCTTGAAGTCTTGGCATCCGAACGAGCGTCGGCTCCTCTTCGCCACATGCAATGGAACGCCGTGGGATCAGAACATGTTGCTTAAAAGAAGGTTCAGACCATTGCTTCGGTCACTAGGTATTCAGGTGCCCCGCGGCAATGGCTTCCACGCCTTCCGTCATGCGAATGCAACTCTGATGAACAGTTTCGGAGCATCCCAGAAATTGCGTCAACAGAGACTTGGTCACGCGGACGGATCGCCAGTCACGGAGACAATCTATACTCATGTGATTAGCGAGGATGGAAGGCGGATCGCGGCGCAACTTGGCAAGGCAGTTTGGGGAGTTTTGGACCCCAGTTGGACCCTAAAAGAAAACAGCTCAGGAGTGGAGTCTCCTAAGCCGTTGTATCTGAACTAGAATTTGGTTGCGGGGGTCAGATTTGAACTGACGACCTTCGGGTTATGAGCCCGACGAGCTACCAGGCTGCTCCACCCCGCACCATAGATACTACGCGACTTGCGTCTGTTCTGCAAATACTCAGGTGCCCGTTTGACAACCGCGGCTGTGATCACAGCCGTCACAGCAATTTCGGATACTTGGCGCCCGGTAGCTTAGAGGAATTATTTTGGAGGGGCTGAACGCTTTGGCGAGGGCGGCGTGCGGGTGGGTCCATTTTCGCAAATCGATCGCGGTGCGCACGGAATGTAAACCGCGATTCAGGTAGCGCAGGCGGTAGAGCCGCTCTAGTGTTAGAGGCAAGCAGGTCAGCAGCCACACGATGAGCAGGCTGTGTTCATGGTGATGGCGAATATGCTCCGCATTGCTGCTTGTTCGCCTTTCAGGCTGGCACGTCTGCTATCTTATCGCGCAATTCCTTTTCCGCTGCGAGTGCACTGACGTAGCCGAGGTTGCGATAGTTCTCGAATCGCTCTTCGTCGAACCACTGGTCCGCCGTGGAATCATGAGGAAAGGATTGGTTAATTCTGCAGTATCCAAGCAAATCCTCAGGGTCGTCCCCTTTCAGCGCCGGCTTGAGATACAGAAGCACGCCGTCATCGCTGTCGTTGCCAGGGGTGTAACGGATTCTGCAAAGGTCGAAGTGTTGGCTGACGTGTCCGTTTTGTGGCACGGTGTGCCATGTCATCCGAGTAATCTCCACGCCAAAATCAATCCGGCAGCGTTCCATGGCATTATAAAGATCGGCGAACTTGTAACCCGAATCGGACGAAGCGTCGCAAGCAACAATCAACTTGCACCGCCGGCGCACTAGTTCGTACACTGCCAGATTCTCGAAGTGACCTCCGTCAGACAAGTAGACGTATTTACTCTCATCGCTCGCCGCGCCGAAGAGTTCTCGCAAAAGACACAAGAAACCCACGTCAGGGCTGCCTCTCACCCACTTCTCCTTCCCTGGATTTGCAAGACACCACCCTAGGCGTACGTCAAACAGGGTCATCAGGAAGGCGAGAGCCGGTTCAGAATAAAAGCCCATGTTGGGACTGGCCGCGGCACCGGAGATCGCCATTGCCGTCCCCAAACTTAATCCGTTCTCGGTGCCCGGCTTCTCGACGCCCGCTCGTGCCGTCTCCGAAAACAGGCTTTCCTGCTCGAGCCTTCCCGGCAATGGCCGGGTGTACCCTGAATGAACTGGAGTGAATATAAAGGATCGAGCCTTTCGCGTCTGCAGCCCGAGCTCATTCCCTCGGGTCACGTTCACGCTGGCATTCAAAAGCACGACAGGACGCGCTTTCAATTCCGATTCGGAGCTGGTCAAAGGGATTTGCAGCGAGGAAAGCGGCAAATCGTCTTCCGCGGAAAAGCCAGTAAATGGCTGTTCCTGGCGACCGGGGACCGACGCGCCGAGGTAACAACGGACAAGCCGGTTCCGGTATAGCAAGTGCGTCGAGAAGGCATTGATGTCCACGCGCCAGGAAAGCAGTAGCGCCGCACCAGCAAAACCTATCCAGGCAAAAGCTACCTTGAGATCTACGTAATCACTAGCCGCGCTAAACGTGAAGGGCTCGCCATAGAGCACGGCCGCCACCCGCGCCGAGAGCACAGACAACCCGACGAGCAACCCCAGGATGAACATATAGGGAGTCGCCCGCGCCGCCCAGCGAGGTATCTTCTTCTTCAAGGGAGCATCTGGAATTGGTAGTCCAGTTGCCGAACTTCGGCCAAACAACACACCGTATGCCGTCGAGGCGACCCACAGGAGCACGCCACTGACGGTGAGTCTATAGTGATGCTTGGCGTACTCTTGAACCACAAACGCGTTCAGCCAGGCAGACATATAAGCAACCAGAAGAAAGAGTAGTACCCACCCGCACGCGTAAACGGCCAGCCATCCTCCCAGCCGAGCCCACCATTCCCGGTACGCATCGAGGAACTGACGCCCCATCAAGCCGGTATGCAGTGTCCCGGTGACCAGCATGAATCCGACGAGTCCCGGTGCCCCAAAGGTCACCACTTTCCACAATCCGATAACCGCGTGGGGAGTTGTTTGTCCATTTGCACTCATTGCGTACGGCAAAAACAGGAGACCGCCGAGGCCCCGGCCAGAAACGAAGTCGGCAGGATCACCCAGGCCGCCGGTCCCCCGTTGCAGCTCGGCCACACCAGAAGCCGAGCCAGCCATCGCGCCACGCATGCAATGATCCAAAAGGAGCCGTACGCGCCCAACCCTATAGACATGGTCCAGAAGAGGAGGTAATCCCGTGGCACGTCGTAGCGGAGGATTTGGTCCAAGCCATAACTGAACAAAGCCGCTGAGAGAAACAGGGGAACCAGGATGAACGCTTGGATGGCCCAGGGCTTAGCAATACTGCAGATCTTTGAGCCCTTTGGCGGGTTTACCCAACAGAGATTCAGGCCCATGCCGACGACGCCGAATAGCCCGAAGGCCAAGCCAGCAACGAGCGCCCAGTACTGCGCAAAACCGGACTCGGTCGGGGTTTTCGCTGTCAGCCAGGCCAAACCATATCCCCAATCGTCGAACCGGTCGAGGACGAGGGGAAGATACACGATGCTTCGCGGCAGCAGCAGCAGACTTAACAAGGCCAGCAAAAGGATAATCAGGTTCAAGAGAGTGTTTCGAAGGTAGCTGGCTAGGAATGCCCAGAAGTCCGCGCTTAACAGGCCGGTGCGCGGTGTCAGATAGTTGCTGTAATTGCGCAGGAAGCGAAGTTCGGGGGCTTCGGTTACTTTCTGAGGCACGTAGGCCGCTGGTGCCAGTTTCCTTTCCACCTCCTTGATGCCGATTTTCTGATGGTGCATCCATGCCATCAGCCAGCTTCCGAGGTAGCCGCCTCCGGAAACCGTGGAGAGATAGTCGAATTTGCACAGCAAGCCGAGCCGCGCGAGTCCCTGAAGAATTCCAAGATTAAACGTGGCGCTTCGGATACCGCCCCCGGAAAAAGCCAGCCCGATCAAGCTGTTGGCAGGATCCCGGGTATTCTCTTTAGCTTCAAGCCGCTCAACCCGGCTGCTTCGAATTTGCTGTAGCTCATTGTGCAGGACATCGCTGACCGTAATTCGAGCGGCGTTCTCATTCACGTTTTTTTTTGGTCTCGTGGAATCCCAGATTTGCACTTAGCCTTTGTGCCCTGATTTCGACAGGTCCGCTACTGCCGGCTTGGGCGGCATTGCTCATCTGCGGCGACGCAAGAGCTACCATCAACCCGTTGCCATCCGGCGTACCAAGCCCCGTGCAAGGGTCCCAGCCGGGCCTAGCTTGATAGCCCCCGTTATTTCCGACGTTGATGTCGTGAAATGTTGCCTCCACGGGAGCCGCGTAGAGCAGCGGGTTAAGGTAGCCGACGGCGTGCGTGGCCTGTTGGTTTAGGAGTGCAATTAACCCTGCCCAGAGGGGCGCGACTGCGCTTGTACCTCCCACCACATCCGCCTGGCTGTCCACGACGATCTGGTAGCCGGAATTGGGATCGGCGTCCCCCGCAACATCCGGAACGCCGCGGCCGAGCATTCCATTGGGAGCCTTGGGCACACCTGCGTTTTGTTGCCAGGAGGGAAGCGCGAATACCTGGCTCACGCCGCCCCCCGTGGCACCGCCCCCGGTTGCAAGTTCGTTCCAAGCTTCCTCATCCTTGATCTGGTTGCCCGTGGCGTCCAGAGTAGTGCCACCGCAAGCAAGGATGGCAGGACTAGACGCGGGAAAGTCAACATGAAGTTGACCATCTGTCGCGCCATCGGTCGCGCCGTTGTCGCCAGAGGCAGTGCAGATTGTGACGCCGAGGGTGGCGGCATCCTGGCATGCCGCATCAAACGCCATCATGGCCTGCTGAGTCCACTCATTCTCAGGTCCTCCCCAACTGATCGAGATCACCGATGGATTGTTTGTAGTGTCATGAATCGCTGTGGTCAGAGCATCGAGAAAACCTTGGTCGGTGTTCGGCGCGAAATAAACCGCGATGCTGGCGCCCGGCGCCACAGCACCTGCAACCTCGATATCGAGCGCCACCTCGCCGTCGGCGCTGTTCGGATCTCCAGTTGGTGCATTTGCCGCACCATCCACGGACACGGCACTCACTGGCGGCGCCGTGATTCCAAGGTTTCCAAAGAAAGCATTCAGATCGTTGGGATTGAAGCCACCGCCAAGCTCAAGGATGCCGATACACTGGCCCGCACCTTGCACCGTTGTAGGAAAGTCGTAAGCCTGGGCAACCTGTGTCGGTACGTAGGATGTCCCTCCGAGGTGCGGCTGCCTTCCGCCTGAATTGTGTTGTCTGCGCCGGAAATGCGGTTGCGCCTGGCTTCGATTGTCCAGCCCAAAAACACCCTCGATTACTTCCGCAAGAGCGGCCGGGATTTTCAGTCGTCCAGTTCGCCCCCGATACTCGCCGGGAGGATGCCTGTAACGAATGAGTTCGAGCTCAAAAGCCTGGCTGAAGGCGCTCACTGGCCCAGTGAGTATGATCGAGCGCCGCGGAATGCTCTCGCTTTTCACACGCAGGCCGTTCGCCTCCGCAAATGCACGGACGCGCGCGAGATCTTCGGTGAGAGCACCGTGCGCGGCTGCAAATTCTTCGCGGGTCAAATGGCGCCGCTCTGCGATCGGCGTCCTCCCGAGTTCTTCGATGAGCGGAAATCGCCCTGACGTTTTCGAACCGCGGCGAACCACAATGGTGACGTCTATGATTTCGTTCGGGTCAGCGGGCCCGACCCTTACAGCACCGGCAAGAGCCGCCCGCTCGCTGCCAGGCAATTCTATTTTGGTGTTCTTCGTAGCCATGACCCCCTCCTTAATCCATGTCTCTCCAGAAAGGACTCTTTTTCGGTCTCAATCAACCGGCGCCGGAGTGAGTGTGAAAATCTCCGGCATGCCTATCGACTGTGCGTGTCACTGCCTCTTGATGGGGCGACCGCCGCGCTAATCTTGATGAAGATTCGCCCCCCCCCGGCCTGGGTTGGCATCTTTGAAGAGATACACCGCGCCCGGCCTTCAAAAAACGGCTAACCAAAAGAGTATGAGGAAACAACTACAGCAATCTTCCATTTGAAGCGTTTGTGTTGGGCAGCTCCTTGGGGCCAGTGCGTTGAATGGCCAGTTCGGATGGTTAGATACGCCTACAAAGCTTGCGAGTCAATGGTAAATATCCTTCCTGTTGTTTAGTCCGTTAGACCTTAAGACGAATCGATATCGATTGGAGATTGGCACCTCCTGTGAAACGCGGGCTTGCACGGAGATCTTTCAAGAGATGGCATGAGCTAAGCGCCGCGAACGAGGATTGTCCGACCAGCCGGGAATGGTCACACAGGAATCGTCAAACTTCGGCAAGTGGCGATAACACCTGCGTGTGCTTGCTGACCGAGTTGCGCTAGACGGCCGCCCGGGCAGTGACCGAATCAGGGGAAGTGCCCGGCCCGCGGAACTTCGTGCTCAAAACGCTCGATCGTGGCCTGCGGAAAAGCCAGGGTTAGCCAAAGGAATTCGTCTCTTCTTCCGCATCGAATTTGCAAAGCTCAAACGCAGCCAGGCGTGTATCATAAGAATTGCTATCCGGGATAAAGGCGGCCAACCACTTGTAGGGACCTCGATATGAGCCTTTTACGCCGACTTGCCAGCCACATTGCGGGCAGTGCGCCCGAGTGGGTGCTGCCCAACCCTATTGACCTACTGAATTCGATGCCCGACGGAATAGTGATTGTCAACGCCGAAGGAAGGATCGCCGCGGTTAATTCTCAAACGGAGATCCTATTCGGGTACAGTCGTCAGGAATTGATCGGGCAGGCTGTCGAGGTTCTGATTCCATCCCGATTCAGCCGCGCGCACTTGAAGGATCGCGCATCGTTCTTTGCCGAGCCGCGCGTGCGTCCTATGGGGCGCGACTTGGACCTTTACGGAAGACGCAAAGATCAGACTGAGTTTTCGGCTGAGATCAGTCTGAGCCCATTGCGGACAGCCCAGGGACTTTACGTCACTTGCGCCGTTCGCGACGTGACAGAACGCAAGCGTTCGGAAGAGCGAGTCAAAGAATTGAATGCTGAGCTCGCTGAAGCGCTGCGGCGGGCGGAGCTTCTCGGGACCACCAGCACGCTGGCGACCACCATGGCGCGCGAGATTGAAACGGCCCTGGACGCCTTGGTAAGGCTGGTCGGCCAGTTGGAACGCAGCGCCCCGGACGACGAAAGGAAAGAGCTGACCGGCAAGGCGCAGGAGGAGATTTCTCGCATTACCCGCATCACGGGCAACGCCCTGGCCCTGCAACAACGACATAACGCTTGGAGAAAGACTTGATGAACGAGGAACGGCCTATTCCTAGCTCGTGCCTCACGAAGAGGAATCCCGGATTAGTACCACATCGGAGTCCGTGTGGCCGCGGAGCACGCACAGCTTTCGGCCGTCGGGGGACCAATGGAAATTCAGAATCTGGTCCGAGTCAAACGCAGTGATTCGCTTGCCATTTGAACCATTCAGCGGCTGCACCCAAATGTTATCTACTCCGTTCTCGCGGATGGGATAGGCTACTGCCGTTCCGTCTGGCGTAAAGCTCAATCCTCCAACCGAGAGTCGCTCATCGGCATCGATCAGCTCCGGGCGCCCCGCCTTCGCCGCGAGGTCGAGAAGTGCGATCTTGTATTGAGGGTAGGGATCCTCCTGAGTGGGTACGGTCGCCACGACAAAAGCCATCCGTTTCCCATCTCGCGAAGGACTAAGCGTCATCCCTATTGGGAAGGTCTTCGGAACTGCGCTTCCCGGAAGCACCTCTGGTTTTCCAGAGCCGTCCACCGGCACGCGCCAAATTTGCTGTAGGACCTCGTCCCGATAGAAAACCCATTTTTCGTCCGTTGAGCAAATGGGGGCGCGATCGGCCTTCCCGTCGGTCAACTTTACGGGGCTCGTGCCGTCCGCATTCGCTCGCCAGATGTTCGTCGAATTGGTGCCTCCGTGGAAGGCCCAGGAAAACACCAGATAACGGTTGCCACAACCCGACAGGTCCACAATCGCCGCGTTGGTATCTCCAACCAACTGTGTCGGAGCGTTTCGTTCGCCGTCGATGCGCATCAGGCTGCCAAAGTCGCTGAAAGCTAGACCCCCATCGGCAGTCCAGTCGAACGAATAAACTGATTGTCCCGGCGGAAGCACGGCGCTCGCGTCGCCAGGCTGGCTGCCCCCCATCGATAGAAGATAGAGATTGTGTATCGTTTTGGTCTGCACGGTTGCCAGCGTCTTCCCGTCTGCGGACAGTGTCAACGTGGCGTAGCTGTTGGTGTCCCGCGTTATCGGCTCGAATTGGTCCGCTCCCTCAGGGATAACTGCGATCTGCGACCGCTGAAAATATTCCGGTCCTCTTTGCGAGTACAGGGCCACGAGTCCGCGGTTCTCTGGCAGCCATTTGAAGTCCAGCGTTAGCCGGTCATCGAACGTTGCGAGAGGCTCGACATTCCCGCTCTTGACCTCAAGTAAGCCTATGCCACCTAACGCCTTGCCGGGGTTAAACAATCGGAAAGCGATGTGCTTGCCATCGGGTGACCAGGCTAGGAACGAAGGTGCCTCAGATGCAGGGCTGGCAACGTACAGAGCCTTGTCGTCACCGCCGTTTGAATTGGTTGTCATCAACTGGTATTTGCCCGGCTCCGGGCTGTTCCTTCGCGCGAAGGCGATCCGCCGGCCATCGGCAGAGAACGTGATGTCGCTGTCGATACCGCGAACTACAGTTATTGGCGTCCCGCCTAGCACCGGCGCGCGATACAGATCAAAATTCGTGCTTGTCGAGTCTGCCGCCTTGATGAAATAAAGATAGTTGCCGTCCGGGGAAAACGTGAGGCTCTTGTAGGAAGACGGCGCCGGTGGAATTACTTGTGTATCGCTGTTTGTTGGCAGGTTGCGCAGCCACAAGCTCTCGAGGCCCTTTGTCTTGAGCACCGTCATTATGTATCTGGCGTCGGGAGAGATTGCCGTAAGCGTCGCCTTCCCAGACGTGGTCTCCTGCGTGATCGTGAATCCCTGGAAACTGGCAGGCGGCACGTGGTGCAACAGCGAGTACACTCCGAACCCCGCTGCGACCAATACCAGGAGCGCCACCCCCGCAATTCCCGCAGCTCTTACCTTATGAAGTTTTACCGCTTCGATGACCGCGGAACTGCCCGACTGATGGACCGCCGCCGGCCCTGCCGGCAAGGGCTCAATCGCGGAAGCCCTCGCCACCGCTTCTGCCGAGGGCCCTGAATCGGTCTCGCGCTTCAGCCGCTTTAGGTCCGCGCGCATTTCCGACGCCACTTGGTAACGTAATTCGCGGTCCTTTTCCAGCGCCTTGAAGATGATTTCTTCCAGCTTAGGCGGCAGATCTGGATTGATGCGCAGCACCCGCGTGGGTGGCTTGTTCAGAATCGCGTCAAAAACCGTCGCGGAAGTATCTCCGCGAAACGGCATCGCCCCCGTAGCCATCTGATACAGGACCGCCCCGAAGGAGAACAGATCGGTTCGCGCATCCAGTTGCTTTCCCTTGGCCTGTTCCGGCGACATGTACGCCACGGTGCCGAGCGCCGTGCCCGGACCGGTTAGGTGGTCAGCGCTAGATGCCTCCGTGGCCTCAAACGCCACGCCCGCCGGCTGCGCCACCCTGAAGCTGACCGGCATTAACTTGGCCAGCCCGAAGTCTAGGATCTTTGCGTGCCCTTTCTTAGTTACGAATATATTTGCCGGCTTGATGTCGCGGTGAATGATCCCTTCGCTGTGCGCGGCATCCAACGCATCGGCGATTTCGATGCCCAATGTGAGCAGCGTGTCATTATCCAGGCCGCGGTCGCCAATTAAGTGTTTCAAGGTCACGCCGTCCAAGTACTCCATGGCGATGAAGCCCAGGTTATCTTCTTGTCCGATATCGTAAATCGTGCAGATGTTGGGATGGTTCAGCGACGACGAGGCTTGTGCCTCCCGTTGGAAGCGGGCCATCGCCTGGTGATCCGAGCATAGCTCCGTCGGCAGGAATTTAAGGGCAACAAAGCGACGGAGGCGCGTGTCCTCCGCTTTGTAAACAACGCCCATCCCACCGCCGCCCAGCTTCTCAACAATTGTGAAGTGGGAGAACGTTCGACCTATCATGGAGTTGACATCTTAGGAGTAGCACGGCGCGAAGTCAACGGAGAGGCACTTGGACCGGCCATCCGGTGCCAGGCCCGCTCGCGACCAGGGTCAATCCCAGTTGGCGATTACCGCTTCGGCTTGGATCTACTCATGAAGAATAGTGTGCAATTGGCGATTTTCGTTGCAGCTTTTCCCCGAGTACGATAGCTTCCACTTCAGTTGTCCCCTATCTGTGGATGTTAGCGTCACTACTAATCTAGGCGAGTCAAACCCGGCCCTGCTTCGTCACGTTGGCTCGGTCCTTAAATGGCTAAGGCTGTGCCATTGGCGGTGTGGAAGCCCGGGGGCGTCACGAGCCCGAGGAAGGACCGACAATGTGCATCGCAAAATCTAAAGGACGAGTAGAAGTGAAGTGTTCCATGACGGGAAAGCCGCGTACGACCCTGCGTGGTCGAACACTCGCAGGGCTTGCAGTGTTCCTTTTCATGGCGGTGAACTCGACCCCGCCACTTCGCGCGCAGCAGACCGACGCTCCTTCCGATTCAAATAAGCAGCCTGAGGCGCTCTTGCAGCGAATCGTTCAATTGGAGGCCAGGCTCAAAGATGTGGAGGCCGCCCTGGCCAAAGCGCAGCCGGGAGGCGCCGTTGCCGCATCCGCACCGGCTCCGGCCCCAGCCCCACCATCCGCTGCCGCCCCGGCGTCTACTGCTACCTCGGCCCCGCAAGGAGAGGTACCGGCCCCCCAGGCCGAGCAGACCGGGCAGGAACCTATGGACCTGAACAGGACGCTGTTGCGGATCAGAGGGTACAGCGACGTCAACCTCCATGGCACCACTCTAAGGGGTGATCCCGCCTCCACCACCGCTTTCAGCCTCGGTCAAGTCAACCTGTTTGTGACTTCTGATGTATCAGATAAGTTCAAGTTCCTCAGCGAGGTCGTCTTCGAGGCTGGCAACGACAACGTTTTCGGGGTGGATATCGAGCGCATGTTGCTTACCTACTCCTTCAGCGACTACCTCAACGTTTCGGTTGGCCGCTACCACACTGCGATCGGTTACTACAATACGGCCTATCACCACAGCACTTGGTTTCAAACCGCCACCGGTCGCCCCTTTCTTTTTGCCTTTGAGGATCAAGGTGGCATCCTGCCCATCCACAACGTAGGCGCGTCTATAACCGGCAAAGTTCCCTCGGGAAGTCTGGGCCTGCATTACGTTGCGGAAATTGGCAACGGTCGCGCCTACAGAACCAGCGAACCTGTACAAAACACCGTCGATGACAACACACACAAAGCCCTAAACTTTGCGATCTTTGCCCGCCCCGAAGCCATCCGGGGTTTGCAGGTAGGATTTTCCGCTTATCGCGACCTCCTGACTCCCGCGGCGCCTCTAGCAATCGATGAAACCATTCTTGCCGCACACGCGGTGTACACCGGGTTGGACTTCGAGTGGTTGAACGAAGCGCTGCTCATTCGTAACGCGCCCCGAGGCATGCCGCGGGTCTTCAACACTCCGGGTTTTTATTCCCAAATCTCCAGGCGTTTTCGTTCCTATCGGCCCTACTTCCGCTATCAATACGTCAATGCCCCCGCCAACGAGCCGATCTTCTCGCCCAATGTGGGACTGCAGCACGGTCCTTCTTTTGGATTGCGATATGATATGAGTGAGTTTGTGGCCGTGAAAGTGCAATATGACTACACGATGTTGCGTGGCGATCGCGCCTTTCACACCGTAGCCCTCCAGACCGGTTTCACGTTCTAGAGGTGTGACCATGTCGTCTCGCTTGAGCGTTTTGTCTTTCTTGTCTGCCACCGCCGTCTTGCTTTCAGCTGGCCTGTCCCCGGGACTCGCTCCGCAAAGCCACGCTGCTGCCGATGATTCACTCGCGATCGTCGTCAATCGCACGAATCCGGTCGAGAACCTCTCCTTCTCGGAGCTGCGCAAGATTTTCCTGGGAGAGCAAACGCACTGGTCCAACCGCCGCCGCATCACCGTTGTCATGCTCGAGCCCGGAAACTCGGAGCGCCAGGCGGTGCTCGCGCAGATTTACCAGATGGGCGAAAAAGACTTCATCAATTATTTCTTGCATGGCATGTTCACCGGCGAAATCCATGCTGCGCCAAAAGCATTGCCGAGTTCCGCGGAAGTACTGAAGTTCGTCCTCAACGTTCCCGGCGCCATCGGCTACGTGAAAAACCCGGACGTAAACGAATCGGTGAAGGTGGTCCGTGTCGAGAGCCGCCTTCCGAGTGAAAAGGAGTACCTGCTTCGTCTGCATGGGAAGCTTCCCAAGTAACATCCACAGCATGGCCCGGTCGTGCTCCTGTGGCCGTCGCGTCTGGAATGGAGAGGCGATGGCAAGGTGGGCTCGGCGGACCGCTTCTACCGACCGTGGGTCCGGCAATTGCCATGATCGGCTCAAAATCACGGTTCCGATGAAGGTACGGGTCAGAAGAGGAAAATCGCTGCCACACTGCGCGTCACGCCGAGCCGAGAGGGCTTGCCATCGGCTATGGCTTAGATCCGCGCAGCCCCAAGACTCGCAGGAGAGTTTGCTGGAGCTTCAAGAGCTCTTGCTGGCGCTCATGCTCTTCTTTCGTGCGGTCAATTAGAGCTTCCTTTAACAGAATCAAATTGCGGCGAAACTCCATTTGAGCCAACACCTGGCGACTGAGGGCCTTAAGTGCGGCCTGCTGACCGGAGTCTAACTGGCGCGGAGTCCGGTCAATCACGCAGATCGTGCCCAGGGCATAGCCCTCCTCATTGATTAAGGGGGCCCCGGCGTAAAACCGGATCTTTGGTTCAGACGTTACCAGTGGATTGTTTCGGAATCGTTCATCGTTCAGCGTATCCGGCACGACAAAAACATCGGATTGCCCAATGGCGGTAGCGCAAAAGGCGATTTCGCGAGGGGTTTCCGGAATGGAGATCCCCATTTTGGATTTGAACCATTGCCGATCTTCATCAACAAGGGAAATCATCGCAATCGGCGTATTGCAAATAAAAGAGGCTAACAAAACTAAGTCATCGAAGGCCTGTTCTGGCTCGGTATCTAGAATGGCGTATCTCTGCAGAGCCGCGATTCGAGCGCCTTCGTTTTTGATCGGCATGGGAGTTGCCATTATTGATTCGCTATCTCTGCCGTGCGTTGTGAGTTTTAGGTTTTGGAGGCCGACCCCCACATACCCTACACCTTTTTGCCTGCTAGATGCAAAGCTCCTTCTGCCTTCCCTGAACCCGGAGGAGTCGGAATCGCCCAGTCACGTTCCACACGCCTAACAAGAGGCTCGCGAGCGAAGTTGGTCCGAGGGGCGTTCGCGTGAACATGATTTCGCGAGGATTCATCGAGACGTCATGGGATGATTGTGAGCTCGCCTAGAGCAACTGCAGCGGCGAGGAAGCAGCGCGTAACTCTCATCGGGCGTCCCCGGCAGCCGGCAGAGGTCGCCGACGGATCGCGTTGTCTGGAATTCGAGCGTCCGTTCCTCAGTGGACTACTTCATCGACGGCGAGACCATCCCAACCGTTTTGATTCGGCTACGCGAGAACTTGAACGACACGAAGCGGACCCTTGCCGCGCGAACGACTTTGCATGTCGTATCGCTCTGTTTGAAAAGCCAAAGTTTCTAGGTGCACGGATCGCGTATCAGCACCTTCCCAAAAAGAAGCATTCGTACTAGGAATACGGTATTTACCTGCTATTTTTCCGATCCAGTCCTGCCCTTAATCACGAGGGCCAACTGGATGGAGCGGCCAGCCGCACGCGCCGGGCAGCGCATGGCCCGGAGTGAGGCGGCCGCTCCGATCCATCCAGAAGCTAAGGATCGGCAACGATTCTAGGTTTTTGGGGGCTCGAGGGTAACCGTTCTAGGCGGAGTTTAGTTCTTGGAGAAGAGGGGTTCCTCAGAACAAAGTCTGCCATCCCGGGCGCGCCCGAGGAGTTGCATGTTGGGGGAGACCTCAGGATGACACGCCAAATGCGGTGGGCAGGTATACTCATCGCCCTCCTGTGCGCAGCGCCGACAAAGGCTGACACCGGAGTCATCGTTCGAACGACGAATCTGCAAGCTCTTCAGACGCTCTGCCTCCTTCCCACAACCTGCACCCTGGTCGGAGGATTGGATGGCACTTTGGGCCAACTCTTCCTAGTGACCACACCGCTTCCCTTGCAAACCCTTCTGGGGCTCCTCCAACCGGTCGTGGGATTCGTCAGTGCCGAGGTGGATCAGGTGATCAGCCTGGTTGATCCGCTCCTGGTACCCTCACCCGTCCCCGCCACACTGCTGCAGGATAGGACTCCCGTGCCCTACCCTGCCAATTCCACAACCACGGTGTGGAACAGTTATGCCAATCAGCAGGCGTCGACCATCGTGGAAGTCCAGAGCGCCCAAAGCACATTCAACGTGACCGGGACGGGAATCGTTGCGGACATCGACACCGGAGTGGATCCCAACCACTCGGCTCTGCGAGGTGTTCTGCTCCCAGGCTACGACTACACGCGCAACCAGCCTAATGGTTCTGAATTAAACGACGTTACGCCCTGTCCTTTTAGCTCCTGCCCACCTCCTCCCTGCAGTTCCGCCACCTGCCCGGCACCGGCACAAGTGAATCAATCGACCGCGGCGGTG
This sequence comes from Acidobacteriota bacterium, assembly GCA_003223215.1. Lineage (GTDB taxonomy): Bacteria > Acidobacteriota > Terriglobia > Acidiferrales > UBA7541 > Acidiferrum. The sequence goes on along the minus strand of QHYH01000165.1, from coordinate 46,173 downwards.
CTCGATCAATCGACCGCGGCGGTGCTCGACACGAACGCGCAATACGCGGCATTCGGCCACGGGACCATGGTGCTGGGCATTGTCCACTTGGTGGCTCCCACCGCCAAACTCTTACCTCTGAAGGCATTCAAATCGGATGGGACCGGCCAACTCTCCGACATCTTGCGCGCGATCTATGACGCGGTGCAGAAGTACAACGCGAACGTGATCAACATGAGCTTTGATTTCAAGACCGCCTCGCAAGAATTGTCCAATGCCCTCACCTATGCCAGTCAGCTTGGCACCATCTGTGCCTCATCGGCGGGAAACGACGGGGCGCAGGAGACGGTTTTTCCCGCGGCACTGCAAAGTGTGGTGATGGGCGTGGCGTCGGTGGGTTCGACAACGGCTACCGAGAGCACGCGTTCATCGTTCTCGAATTACGGGAATGCGATCGTATGGGTGGCAGCGCCGGGCGAGGCAATCGTAAGCACCTACCCATACGACACGTATGCCTCGGGATGGGGAACATCGTTCAGCGCGCCGTTTGTCTCGGGCGGAGGGGCCTTGTTGCGCGGACTGAAGGCCAGCATGAATCAGCTGGAAGCTGCCACCGCCGTGGCGCATGCCGCTCCGCTGACCGACTCGGGCATGGGCAACGGGCGGCTCGATCTGGTTCCGGCGCTGCAGTCCGTGTCCGGCGTGGGTGGTACGCCGGATTACAGCGTTTCCGCCGCACCAAGCACGCAAACCATCCCGGCAGGGGCAACGGCGAATTACACGGTGTCTGCCGCCCCGGCAAACGGCTTCAATCAAACGGTAAACTGGAGTTGTACGGGAGCCCCTTCGGCAGCCGCGTGCACGGTGTCGCCGTCGTCGGTGGTTTTGGACGGGTCGAACCCGGCAAGCGCCACGGTCACCTTGACAACACTGCCCCGCGCGGTGGCGCCCCCGGTGGTTTTTCCGCGATCCGGGCCTCGAGTGGACCTCCGCCCGGTGTTGGTCGTGGGAATCGCTTGGCTTCTGCTCGTGTTGATCCGTTCGAACCTGAACCCTGCTTCGCGCCGGCGGCGGAGTCTTGCTCTAGCCACCGCTGTCGTGGTTGTCGCGCTTTGCCACGATTCTTGCGGCGGCGGTTCTGGCACGGTCCCGGGACCGGTATCACCGGTGCTATCTTCGGTAACGCTCAGTCCAGGCAGCGTGAACGGCGGTTCTTCCTCAACCGGGACGGTGACTCTCAGCGGAGCCGCTCCAAGCGGCGGTGCCATGGTAAATCTCTCGAGCAACAGCGGCTCGGCGACCGTCCCGTCGAGCGTGACGGTCGCTGCCGGAGCCACGAGCGCCACGTTTTCTGTAAGCACCAGCGCGGTGACGGCTTCGACTCCGGTCACTATCTCCGCCTCTTATGCCGGCATAAGCATGACGGCTTCCCTCACGGTTATGCCTTCCTCCTCTAGCCCGACGCTGAACTCGATCACGCTCAATCCCAGCAGTGTCACGGGTGGGTCTCCTTCGACTGGCACGGTGACTCTCAGCGGAGCCGCTCCAACCGGCGGTGCCACGGTAAATCTCTCGTCGAGCAACAGCGGCTCGGCGACCGTCCCGTCGAGCGTGACGGTCGCTGCCGGAGCCACGAGCGCCACGTTTTCTGTGAACACCAGCTCAGTGACGGCTTCGACTCCGGTCACTATCTCCGCTTCTTATGCCGGCGTGACCATGACGGCTTCCCTCACCGTAAGTCCCCCGGGCACTCCAGCCGGCACTTACACGCTGACGATTACAGGAACGTCAGGCAACCTCAGCCACTCCACGACGGTCCAAGTCACTGTAAATTAGGAGTACAAATCACGAGATGAGCCTTGGGCAAACCGGTTCCCTGTTCTGCCCGCGCCGGCGCCACAGGAGCGAAGCGATTCCGATCCCGATGACACCGCGAATCCGCTGATTACTGCCGCCCATCGCGGGATGATCCTGTGGCCGTTTGATGTGAAGACCACGGGGCGGGCCACCATACACAAGGCTACTGGCGCATACTTCATGTGGGCAGGACCGCCCTACGCGCATGTCCCTATCTTCGGCACAGCCGAGGGAGAGAAAGAAAGCCGGGTGGAGCCCTTGGTCGTTTGGATCCGGCAGCGCCGATTGGTGTTTGGCGCTTTGTGAGCCTGACGAGCTAACTAACTAGCAGGCTGCTCCACCCCGCACTGCTTCGGACGCCGTCGTTTGCGTCAAATCAGCGCCATGCGGAGTGCGGTCCGCGTTCTTCTTCCAATGAAAACGCAACCGTGTTCAATACGGTGAATAAACGAACAGACAAAGGAGATTACCACTCGTTATACGGCGTGCTGTCGAACGGCGAGACTCGCGGAGAATTCGAATGCACGTCGACAATTCCCGTAGTCGTTTGATCAGGGCTTAGGACGACGCTGTCAAACTGCGGCACCCAGTCCTTGGCCTGGGTCATCGGGTCAATCGGTACGGAGCGAAGGTAGCCGGCTTGTTGCAGGTCATCGATCGATTGCGGCGCGGCCTGCTTGTCCAAGGTGTAGTTGTCGATGGCGTCGCGCATCGTTCGAAGATCTGTCTTCAGCACTGCTTCTTTGGAATGTTGCACGACTTTGTCGTAGCGAATCGCCGCCATCCCAATGAGAATGGCTATGATGGTCATGACGATCATCAGCTCGATGAGGGTAAACCCGAGCTTGCGCCATTGGCCTCGGCTTGTCCGCGGCCCGGCCTCAGAAATTTGGTGGTACAAATGCCTCTTCACTTTCCTTTTTTCCTCCCGTCACCAGTCTGAGTACTTCGTTCCGTCCATCGCCGTCGCCGTGGATTGCGAATACACATCGAAAACGTCTTTGCCGCCCCACTGTGTGGAGTCTGGATCGTCCTGCACGGCGCGCAGCCCCCAGTCGGCGTGGCCGGTCATCGGATCGATCGGGATTTTTCGCAGGAAGCGAATCTTCTTGTCGCCTTCCGTGCCAAGGGGCACGCCGTTCACCAGCGTCTCGAGATCGGGCGGATACCCTTCGGTTTCCAGCTCCACCTTAATTTGGTTGTGGTCCGCCGCATCTTTGTAGCGGTCGATGGCCTCGCGAATTTCGTCCAGATTATGGCGAAGGGTGGCTTCTTTCTCGCGAATCATGGCGTACTTGGCGATCGGCAACGCCAGTGTTGATAAGAGCAGCAAGATGGAGCACGTCAGGATCAACTCGAGAAGAGTCAGCCCGGCTTGCGAGCAGCCGCGCTGCCGGCGAACTCGCATTTGAATGGAAGCGTCACGCAACATCGCACTATTAAATTCGACTACGGCTGAACCTGCAGAGTTGCCTCGCTGGTGACCAATTGGATGGGCTTCTGCTGCGAATCTTTGGCGTTGACCTGCACGATGGACAACGGCGACGTTCCGGGCGCCACAGCCTTCACCACGAGTCCGAGAAGGGTGCCGCTCCCGCTTACTCCGGGCGTGCTGGGCGGCCGCGTAGCGGAAATGATGTACTGGCCCTTGTCCTTGAACGGTTGCGAAACGATGGAGATCTCCTGCGCTCCTCCGTTCGAGAGGAAGCCTCCATGCTGCACTTCTTCTACGCTGATCACCTTCGGGTCGTATTGCAACAGCAACGGGATGGAATAGAGATCGTTCACGTTTTCGACGACCAGGCCCATGGTCGCCGTCTGCCCAGCCTTCAGCGTGAGCGTTTGCGGCTCGAACCGCATCTTGGCAACGGCGCCGGCGTTGGCGGCAGATGCTCCTGGCGCCGCCGTGGTGGGATTCGTGCTCGCCGGTGGCTGTTGCCGTGGCGGCTGCGCAGCCGGCTGAGGTTGCGGCGCGCGAAGTTCACTCTCTCTCGTCACTTGGGGGTTTTGGTCCGAGCCCGAGAGCAGCGGCCGCAAATTCGCTCTCGTCCAGTACGGCATCCGGACGATGCGCGGACTCAGCACGATTAGAACTTCGTCTGCCTGGTGGTCCACTTTCTTGTCGGAGAAAAGCCGACCGAGAATCGGCAGTTTTGCAAAACCGGGCCAGCCATTGACGTTTTCACTATCTGTGCGCTCAATCAAGCCCCCCAAAATATTCACCTCGCCCTCTTTCAGACGGATATCATGTTCAATGGTCCGAGAACTGATCACCGGCTGCGAGATGCCACCTATGTTGACTACGCCCAACTGCGAGGAGACTTCGATCTTGAGCCTCATGCTGACCTCGCGATCGGGGTGTACGCGCGGGGTCACGTCCACGTTCACGCCAACGTCCAAGTAGGTGAACTGCGTGTTGACCAACGGGTTCACAAAACCCGCTCCGCCTGTGGCGCCCACGCCGACGCCCGCCTGAAAGCTGCCGGTGGCCACGGGAATACGCTGACCGATTTTCAAGTGCGCGATCTGGCCGTCCACAGACCGTATCTCTGGGTTCTGAATGATCTTCGTTTCGGTGTCTGCCAAAATGGCCGTGGCTGTGGCGGTCGGGGTAGTAATGCTGTAATTGCCGGAATTCAGGTGCTTAAGGTTGTTGAACGTGAGCCCGTTGGTTGGCGTGTTGGTGCTGGTGCCGGTGGTTGCGCTGGTCGTGGTCGTGCCGTTATTGACGCTGACCGATACCTGTTGCGGAGGCAGTATCCCCAGATCGCGGAGGTGGTCCATATTGGTCTGAAGGACTTCAACCTGAATGAGGACTTCCGGCTTGGCCTTATCGATGTCGTCAATCATTTTTTGGATGAGCATCAATTTGTCCGGCGTATCGCGCACGATGATGGCGTTTTGCGAGTTGACCTGCTGGATGCGCTTCAGATCAAACAATTGTCTCAACCCGGTCATAATCTCGGTTATGTCCTGGGGCTGTGTGACGTTCGAGAGATAGAAGGTCTTCACCACCTCTTCGTCATAATCGCGCCGCTTCTGCACCTGGTCCGGATACACGAAAAGCGTGTTCTCGGTCACCGGCTTGATCACCGCCTTGCTTTCGAGCGCGGTGATCTCTAAAGCCTGCTCCAGCGTGATGTTGTTGAAGTCCACGGTGATGCGCCGCGCCTGGAAGTCCGGGTCATAGACCATGGTCAATCCCGCTTCTTTTCCGATCGTGTCGAAGACAATTTTCGCGTCATTCGACATCTTCATGCTGATCGGCGCCCGCGAAAGGGGCTTCATCTCCGGCGGCATGGAAGCCAGCGGCTGCTGGTTATGATCGGTGGGTGGCGGCGCTTCATTTGCGTGATTCTTTTCCGCGATAATTTCTGCGGTGCGGTTCAGTTCCTGGTCAGCGATAGAGCTGGAAGGGTCGGCAGCGAGGGCCTTCTGGAATTCCAGGACGGCACCGTCGAGTTCGCCCCGTTTGCGCATCTCCAAGCCGCGTTTGATGTGCATTTCCCCGGCCTCGAAGCGGGCTTGATTGAGCCGAATGCGGAAGGTGGCGTTGTGTGGATCAACTTTAACCGCTTTTTGGTAATAGTCGAGAGCAGCGTCGTAGTCCTGGAGGTTCTCCGCCTTTGCGCCCAGGTCATACTCGCTGTGACCCTTGGGACAGCCGGCGGCGAGCAGTCCCAAGCCTGCACACAAGATCAGTGTTCTGCAGTCCTGCCGCATCACTCTCTCCGAAGCCTCAAAAAAAATGGTGCTCTTGCAGTCTAACATTCGCATTAGACGTACGACAAGGTTGCTGGGGTTTACTGTCTTTCTCTGAGCAATAGGCTGTTTTCTCCAAGAGTGACAAGCCATTGCGCTGCAGCTATGATGGACGGTCGTGGCCAAGCCTAGGAAAAAATCCGAGAAAGCCGCCAGAAGCGGTGAGCAAATCGTGGCGCAAAACCGCGCGGCATCTTATAACTACCATATTCTTGAGCGACATGAGGCGGGTATGGTCCTGCATGGCACGGAGGTGAAGGCCCTTCGCGAAGGCAAAGCCAATATCCGGGACGCCTACGTGGATTTCAATCCCCAAGGCGCTTGGCTCATTAATGCACACATTGCCCAGTACTCACCGGGTGGCCCGTGGAACCACGAGCCGCTCGGTTCGCGCAAGCTCCTGCTGCACCAGCGTGAAATCGACAAGCTTTCCGGGCGCACCGAGGCCAAAGGCCTGACGGTGATTCCCCTGAGGATCTACTTTCGCAACAGCATCGCCAAAGTGGAAATCGCTTTGGTCCAGGGCAAGAAGGCGTGGGACCGACGCGAGGACGAACGCGCCAAGGAAGCTCGCCGGGAAGTCGAACAATCCATGTATCGCAATCGGAGGCGGTGAAGCATCATGCAAATCACGCTGGAGAGTAAGCCGTTCGCGGGCGTCGAAACGGAGGCACTGGTTTCCTATGTCTTTGAAGAGAGCGATCCGGTTCAGGGTCGCGTAGCAGAGATCGATCACCTGGGTGGGGGCTTGCTGCGCAGGCTGGCCAAGAGCGGGGAGCTCACCGGCAAGATGCTGGAGTTCACGCTCCTCCACGCACCGGCGGGTTTGAAAGCGGCGCGGCTGCTTTTGGTGGGGGCGGGGAAGCGCGCGCCGTGGGATTCCGCGACCCTGCGGAAATTGGCTGGCGCGGCCCTGCGCTATTTGAAGTCGCGCTCGGTTAGGAATTTCGCGATGCTCGTGCGCGAAGGCCAGGCTACGGAAGAATCCGCTCAGGTAATCGTCGAAGGGATCTTAACCGCGGATTTCGAATCGGACAAGTACAAGACCGACAAGAAGAACGACAAGAGAATCGCATCGGTCTCTATCGCAGGCTACTCCGACGCGGAACGTCAAAAGGGCGAAAAAGGCGTGGCGAAAGGCCGCGTCATCGCGGATTCACAGAATTTCGCTCGAGATTTGATAAATGAGCCGTCGAACAAACTCACCCCCAGCATCCTCGCACAAAAAGCCGAAGCCATGGCCAAGGCTGCGGGCCTGAGTGTCGAGATTCTCGACGAAAAGAAAATCGCCGAATTGAAGATGGGAGCGCTCCTTAGCGTCGCGCAAGGCAGCGTCGAACCGCCGCGGATGATCGTCATTATCTACAATCCGCCATCGGCCAAGCCTGGCGCGCCGGTCATCGGGCTGATAGGCAAAGCCGTTACCTTCGACACGGGGGGCATTTCCATCAAACCCTCCGAGGGCATGGAAAAGATGAAGTACGACATGGCCGGCGGCGCCACCATGATTGCAGTCATGCGCACACTTGCCACGCTCAAGCCCGTTGTCAAAGTGATTTGCGTTGTGCCGGCCACGGAAAACATGCCGGGAGGGCGCGCGCAAAAACCGGGTGACATTCAGACGGCCATGTCCGGCAAAACTATCGAAGTTCTCAACACCGACGCGGAAGGGCGGCTAATCCTTGCCGACGGCGTCCATTACGCGAAGCAGCTCGGCGCCACGCATCTGATTGATGCGGCGACGCTGACGGGAGCCATCGTCGTCGCCTTGGCGGGGGTCAACGTCGGCGTTTTTGGTTCCGACCAGGCGTTCACCGACAAGCTGCTCTCAAGCGCGAAGGCAGCGGGCGAGAAAATGTGGCAGATGCCGATCGACGAGGAGTATCGAGAATTCATCAAAGGCACGGTTGCGGACATCCAGAACATCAGCAGCGGAAAGGGCGGCGGAGCGACCATCGGCGCCATGTTCATCAAGGAATTTACCGGCGACTCTCCGTGGATTCACCTCGACATCGCAGGCACGGCTTGGAACGACGACACAAAGCCTTGGCTCGCCAAAGGCCCCACCGGCGTGGGGCTGCGCACGCTCGTGCACTTGATCATGTCTTATTAGGTGTTCCTTTCGAGGGGCCGAGCTTTATCCCGAGCAGGGCGAGCGAATGCCGGGCCCGGCTTTCGAGAATTGCTACATCTTCTCCGGCGCTTCGATTCCGAGCAAACCGAGGGCGCGCACCAGTTGCGTCTCGACCAATTCCGTTAACTGGAGCAAGAAGGTGCGCTTCTGCTCGTTCACTTCCGACAAAATGTGATGCTTGTGGTAGAAATTGTTGAACGCCTGCGCCAGTTGAAACGCGTATTTGGCAACGAAGGCGGGTTCCTGCGTGGCGATCGCCGCATCCACGGCATAATCAAGCGAGCCGGCGGAAAGCAACAATTCCCACAGGTCGGCGCCGTCGGGCTCGGCAAGGCATTGACCGGCAGCGTCGGGATTCCATTTCACCGTCGCGAGCGCCGCCTCTGCTCCTTTGCGGCGGATCCCGCGAATGCGCACCACCGCATACTGGCAATACGGTCCCGTTTCGCCTTCGAAGCTCAACGCGTCCTTGAAATCGAAAGCGATAATTGAGTTTCGCGTGAACTTCAGCAGAAAAAAACGCAACGCGCTCACGGCAATCGCATGCGCGGTGCGTTTCTGTTCTTTCTCTATCATTTCCGCGTGGCGTTGAAGGACTTCGCCCAGCGTTGCGGCTTCCAATCTGTCGATCAGGTCGTCCGCTTTCACGCCAAAGCCTTTGCGCCCGCTAACTTCTACGTATGGCTTCTTCGCCTCTTCGGGCGAAAGCTCATAGTTCAACTCGGCGGCGCAGCGCGGCGTCAGCGCCACGATTTCATAAGCAAAGTGGACGGAATTCTTCGCGGCCTCCGTGTGGCCCAACCTCCGCAAACCTTCTGCCACGACATCCTGCAAATACGCCTGGCGCACATCGATCACGTTGTAGACCGTTGCGGCGGCTTCGCCAAAGTGCGGCGCGTCCGGCTCGCTCTTTCTGCTCGTCGTAGCCCAAACGGTTTGCCCGGCCGGCGATTCGGGCCATTTGCGATAACAAAAATCTTTTCCCAACAGGCCGAACTTCCAGAGCTGATAGGCAATGTCTTTTCCGACGTAGGTTACCGTTCCATTCGAACGCACGATGATCTTGTCTTGCTCGTTCTCGCCCGCGTCCCCTTCTGCCCTTTTTCTCTTCTCTGTGTCCCGCGTCCTCTCCTGGTGCTCGGTGTTAGGGCTTGTATTTTCTTCCCACGGCAAAACCCAGCATCCCTTCATTTTCCCGCTCGTGGCCAAATGAATGGCTCCGGATTCCTTCAACATCTCAAACGCCGTGTCCCAGAACTTCAAATGCAAAATCTCGCTCTCGCGCGCCAGCAGATCGTAATGGATGTCCAACCGGGCCATGGATCGCAAGTGGCAAGTCACAATGGCGTCCGCCACCACTTGCGCCACCTCTGCATCTTCCCCGCGATTTTCTTCGAGGGCCTTCAGCGTTTCCGCCCGGAGTTTCCCCGCCCGCTCGGGATCTTCAGCAAAAAAGTTCGTAACTTTGGCGTACAAATCCCAGCAGTAGTAATCAAACTTGGGTTCCTTTGCCAGCATCATCACGCTGGTTGCCGTTCGCTGCTCCATCCGCAGGAATCCGATGACCACGTCCGCTACCTGGACGCCGGTGTTGTCGATGTAGTTTTGAATCTGAACGCGCTTGCCGGCGTGCCGCAGGATTTGAACCATGGTGTCGCCGAGCACGGCATTGCGAAGGTGCCCGATGTGCGCTGCTTTGTTGGGGTTGATGCTGGTGTGCTCGACGATGATTTTTCTCTGATCCTCCAGGGGCGCCGGACGCCTCCCACTCGCTTCTTTTTGTGCGCTTTCCCAAAAGGCTCCGCGGTCGAAGTACGCGTTCAAGTATCCGCCGCCGGCAACTTCCAGTCGCGAAATCCCCGGGACCTTGCCGAAATTCGCGGCAATTTCCTGGGCAATCTGTCGCGGCGGCCGTTTGAGTTGTTTGGCCAGCTCAAAGCACACCGGCGACGCCGCTTCGCCCATCTCGAGCTTGGGCGGGCGGCTGAGCACAATCTGAACCTCCGCTCCATACCTCTCTCGGACGTGCCTGCCGAGCGCTTCGCGCAATCGATTCGTCAGTGTCTGATACACGGGTCCTCGCGTCCAATGGGAATCTCCCGAGTATAGGAGATGCCCGCGACGAGGGTCAAAGCGGGTCGCGCGAGGGAAATAGCCTACCACGGCATATCCATCTCCCCTTGCGAGAGTGAAAGGGCCCAAGCGACGGGGTGCCAAGGCGAGCGGTCTCATTTAGACTAATAGGGGGACCGCACGACGGGAAGGGAGTTTGACACTGCCTATCTCGGCCGATAGTATCAACTTGAATCCGACGGAGCGACCATTCCGGCTTCGAGTCCCACCGTTCGGCGGTTTTTTCCATGAAACAGGCTTATTTTGACTGCTTTTCCGGCATCAGCGGCGACATGACCCTCGGGGCTCTGGTGGATGCGGGCTGTCCCGTCGAGCATCTGCGGTCGGAACTTCGCGGCCTCCAAGTTCCGGGCTGGGAACTTTCTGCAGAAAAGGTCTCGAAGCAGGGGATGGCCGCGACTTCCATCACGGTGAGGGCGGAGGATCGGCACAAGCATCGCTCGCTCGGCACGATTCTGGAGATTTTGAAAAGCTCGAAGCTGGCGGTGCCGGTTTGCGATCGAGCCGGCGCGATTTTCACCAAGCTTGGTGAAGCGGAAGCCCGGGTGCATGACGTGCCGCTCGAAAAAATTCATTTTCACGAAGTGGGCGCGGTCGACGCGATTGTGGACATCGTTGGCGCTTGTATCGGCTTTCACTTCCTAGGCATCGAAAAGTTCTCGTGCTCTCGACTGAATGTGGGCGGGGGCACGGTGAAGATGGCGCACGGAATTTTGCCGGTGCCGGCGCCGGCCACGGCAAACTTGCTCCAGGGCAAGCCAACGTATTCGAGCGGGGTCGAGCGTGAATTGGTGACCCCGACCGGCGCGGCGATTGTGGCGACGGTTTGCGATTCCTTCGGCCCGCAGCCGGCCATGAGCGTCCGGGCCATTGGGTATGGCGCCGGAACGGCCGACCTCGAAGGCCAGCCCAATGTTCTCCGAATCATGATTGGCGAGGCGGCCGAAAAAACAGTACCAGGATTCGACGAAGAAATCGCGGTCATTGAAGCGAATCTGGATGACATGAATCCGCAGATTTACGGCTATTTCCTGGAGAAGGCCTTGGCGGCAGGCGCGCTCGACGTGTACACGACGCCGGTGCAGATGAAGAAAAATCGTCCCGGCACCCTGCTCACGGTTCTGTGCAAGCCGCAGGAGACGCCTACGCTGATGTCGCTGATTTTTGCAGAAACCACCACCTTTGGCGCGCGCACCTATCGTGCCGAGCGCCGCACCCTCCCGCGAGAGTTCCTGAGCGTCTCCACGGATTTTGGAGACGTGCGCATCAAGATTTCAAGGATGAATGGGCGCATCCTGCACGTTCAGCCAGAATACGACGACTGCCGCAGGCTGGCAGTCGAGAAAAATGTGCCACTGCAGCGCGTTATCAGCGAAGCCTTGCACGCGTATGAAACGGCGAGCAAAACAAACTAAACATGTCACCCAAAAGACCCAAATTCTATTTGACGACGCCGATCTATTATACAAACGGCCTGCCACACATCGGCCACACCTATACAACCGTCGTGGCGGACACCATCCGGCGCTACAAGCGGATGCGCGGCTACGAAGTAGTGATGACCACCGGCACGGACGAGCATGGCGTGAACGTGGAGCGCGCCGCGAAGAAAGCCGGCATGTCGGAAACCGCCTTCGTCGCCAACATGGCTGCCGAGTGGCGCGCGCTGTGGGATGAGCTTGGTCTTACGGCGGACGAGTTTGTGCGAACCACGGACCTGCATCACGTGCGCACGGTCCAATGGCTTTTTCGACTGTGCCGTGAGAACGGTTACGTTTACAAAGGGCATTACACCGGGCAATACTGCATTTACGACAACGCTTTCGTGAACGATGCAAAGCCAGGCGACAACTGCCCGGACTGCGGCCGGCCAACCGAGACGGTCACGGAAGAAAACTATTTTTTCAAGCTCTCCGCGTTTGAGAAGCCACTGCTCGATTTCTACAAGAAGAACCCCGAATTCATCCAGCCGGAATCGCGCCGCAATGAGATCGTGAGTTTCGTCGAAGGCGGGCTGAAAGATCTGAGCATTACGCGAACGACGATCCGCTGGGGGATTCCCGTTCCCGGCGAAGAACCGCATGTGTTCTATGTGTGGTTTGACGCGCTGACGGCGTATCTGAGCGCGGTGGGCGGGCCAGAGTTTGAAAAGCGCGGCATGTGGCCGGCGGACTTGCATCTGGTGGGCAAAGATATCATTCGGTTTCACACCGTTTATTGGCCGGCATTTTTGATGGCGGCGATGCAGCCGGTGCCAAAGCAGGTGTGGGCGCACGGCTGGTTCCTGATGGATGCAGCCAAGATGAGCAAGTCCAAGGGCAACGTGGTCTTGCCGCGGCCGATTGCCAACATGCTGGGCATGGACGCGTTGCGGTACTTTTTGTTGCGCGAAGTGGTCTTCGGGCAGGATGGCAATTTCAGTTATGATGCGTTGGTGACGCGCTATAACAGCGACCTTGCCAACGGTCTCGGCAATCTCGCCAGCCGCACAGCGGCGCTGATCGAGAAAAACTTCAGCGGCAAAATTCCTAAAGCGACCGAGCGCAGGCCCCAGGACGAGGCCCTGGCGAGCGAGGTGCAGACGGCGATTGGCGAGGCGCTCGAAAACTATGACAATTTCAGTTTTGCGCGCGCGCTCGAGACGATTTGGGGCGTGGTCGGCTCGGCGGACAAGTACCTAACCACGGAGCAGCCATGGGCGCTCGGGGACTCCGCGGAAGAGCAGTCGCGGAAAGCCACGATCCTGTGGACTACCGCGGAGCTGTTGCGTATCGTGACGGTGCTCGCACATCCGGTGATGCCCTCGAGCACCGCCAGAGTGTGGTCGCTGCTCGGGCTGCCAGGTTCGGTTGAGGCGGTCGAATTGGATGGGCTTCGCTGGGGCCAATTGGCGCCAGGAAAGCAATTGGGAGGGAAACAATCGTTGTTTCCCCGCGTGGACAAAAACGAAGCGATAGAAAGGATTGAGGCGATGGCAAATGAAGAATTGAATCCGGCACCGGCCGCGCAGCCTGGAAAAACTGCTGCCGGTGCGGCTCAGGCGGGAGCGGCTGCGGCGCCCGGGACCGCGCCGGAGAAAATCAGCATCGAGGATTTTGCGAAAGTCGAGATGCGCGTCGGGCAGATCAAAACGGCGGAACGCATCATCGGCGCGGATAAGCTGCTGAAACTTACCGTAGATATCGGCACGGAGATTCGGCAGATTTGCGCGGGCATCGCGCAATATTACGAACCGGAAAAACTCGTTGGCCGCAAGGTTGCCGTGGTTGTGAATCTCGCGCCGCGCAAACTGCGCGGCGTCGAGTCCAACGGCATGATTGTTGCGGCGGCGGTCGGCCCGGAAGGCCGGCCGGTCCTCGCGGGATTCCCGGACGAGGACGTGGAAGTTGGTGCCCGCCTCAAGTAGGGCGCGAGATATCGTGCCTTACGGTTGCCCCAACACGCCAGCCTAAACGATGGAATTGATCGATTCGCATGCGCATATCGACTTTCCGCAGTTTGCGGAAGACCGCGAGGCCATGCTTGAGCGGGCGCGCGCGGCCGAGGTGACCACGCTTCTCGCGATTGGCACGGGCCCCGGGCCGGAGAAACTCGATTCGGCGTTACCCTTCACCGAGCAATACGATTGGATTTATGCGACCGTGGGCATTCATCCCCACGATGCCAAGGAAGCGAAGCCGGAACACCTCGAGCGGCTGAGGAATCTTGCTCGGCATCCCAAGATAATCGCCTGGGGCGAGATCGGGCTGGACTATTTTTACGATCATTCGCCGCGTGAAACACAGCACAAAGTCTTCCGGGACCAAATGGAGTTGGCGGCCGAGGCAAAACTTCCCATCATCATCCATTGCCGCGATGCTTGGAGCGATTGCCTGAACCTGCTGGAAGAACATTGGGAAGCAACGGGCCTGGGCGGCATTTTGCACTGCTTCAGCAGCACGCTCGAAGACGCGCGGCGCGGGAGCGAGCTGGGTTTCCTGATTTCCTTTGCCGGGAATGCAACTTTTCCGAAAGCGCAGAATCTGCGCGACGTGGCGAAGGCTTTGCCGCTCGCGACGATTCTGATCGAGACGGACTCTCCGTATTTGGCGCCGCAGCCGTATCGCGGCAAGCGCAACGAGCCGGCCTATGTTCGAGAAGTGGCGCGCACGCTTGCGAGTGTGAGAAACTTGTCGACTGACGAAATTGCCACCGCGACTTCGGAGAATTTCAGGCGACTGTTTCGTCTTACCAGGCCGCCGATGTCGCGGCCGGACTCCCTAACGTAGACAGGGGCCAGGAGGCAGGCCATCGCACTTCTCACGGCGAAAGAGGTTTTCGATCTCGTCCGCGACGACCTCGCTCTGGTGGAAGACGAGTTGGCGCGTCAGAGCGACACCGCGTTCCCGGCAGTTTCGGAAATTGCCGCGTACCTGCTAGGTGGAGGAGGGAAACGGCTCCGGCCAGCGCTGCTGCTGCTCTCCGCGAATTATGCGGGACACAAAGACCGCAGCGCGATTCGACTTGCCGCCGTGGTCGAGCTGTTGCACAGCGCCACGCTGATTCATGATGACGTGATCGACAGCGCGGGCACGCGCCGGGGACGGCCTTCAGCGAATACCCGGTGGGGCAATCACCGCAGCGTGCTGACCGGCGACTGGCTGTACATGCAGTCTTTTCAGATGGCGCTCGAGGAGCGCAATTTCCGCATTCTCGACATCCTCATCGACCTGACGCAAAAAATGGTCGAAGGCGAGTTGATCCAGCTTGAGAAGATCGGGCGTATTGACGTGACAGAAGAGGACGCATTGCGTCTGGCCACGTACAAAACGGCGTGCCTGTTCAGCGGCTGTACGCGGCTCGGCGCCGTGCTGGGGCGTCTTGAAGAAGAGGAAGAGGAGGCGCTGGCGGAGTATGGCAGGAATGCCGGGCTGGCGTTTCAGCTGGTAGACGACCTGCTGGACTTCACGGCGTCCGCCCAGCAACTGGGCAAGCCGGTGCTGAGCGACCTGAAAGAAGGCAAAGTCACGCTGCCTCTGATTTACGCGATGGAAAACGGCCACCACGCGGCGCGCGAACTTGTGGCACTTGTGCTTGCGGAAAAAGAATTTCATTCCGTGCGCCCGGAGACGATTGTGTCCCTGGTGCAGGATTCCGGCGCGCTTGGCCGCGCGCGCAGTCTCGCAGAAGTTTACGCGCGACGGGCCAAGTCCTGCCTCAATGGACATCGGGACTCGGAATACGCGAGGGCCCTGGCCACCGTCCCTGATTTCATCCTGGAACGCGAGAATTAACCGGGAGATCGGGGATCAGCGATCTGGAGAAAAAGAGAGTCGTGGTTGCCGCGATAAAAGGTTCTCTTCCGTTCAAACTTGTCTACCATGAACGCTACGATTTGAACCTGGGCGAACACGTATTTCCCTCACAAAAATTCCGGCTGATTTACGAGATGCTTCTTCGCGAGGGGCTCGCGAAGGAAGAAGACTTTTTGAAACCCGATCCTGCCAGTGATGAAGACATTTTGCGCGTTCACACCAAAGAGTGGGTGCGCAAACTTAAGACCGGGAAGCTCACGGCAAGCGACGTCATGCGGCTCGAAGTTCCGTATTCTCAGGAACTGGTAGAAGCCGTCTGGCTGGCGGCGGGCGGGACGACTCTCGCGGCGCGATCGGCGCTGCGAGACGGGTTCGCTGCGAATCTCGGCGGCGGTTTTCATCATGCGTATCCCGACCACGGGGAAGGATTCTGCGCGATTCACGACGTAGCCGTGGCCATTCGCAAACTGCAGGCGGGGGGTGCCGTCGAAAAAGCCATGGTCGTGGACACGGACGTGCATCATGGCAATGGAACGGCGGCAATCTTTCGTGGCGATCCGGCGGTGTTCACCCTTTCCATCCATCAGCTGAACAATTATCCCGGGCACAAGCCGCCTTCGAACATCGATTTGAACATGGACGACCGCGTGGAAGACGAGGAGTATTTGGCCGCGTTAATTCCGGCAGTCGAACGGGCGATGGATGAATTCCGGCCTGAAATTCTCTTTTATGTGGGCGGCGCCGATCCCTTTTGCGAGGATCAGCTTGGCGGACTGTCGCTGACGAAGGCCGGACTCAAAAAGCGCGATCGCAGCGTGTTTGAGCAAGCGCGGCGGCGGGGTATTCCCGTGGCGACGACGCTGGCGGGCGGGTATGCTCGTCGCGTGGAAGATACGGTCCGCATTCACGTGAATACGATTCTCGCCGCAAGCGAAGTTGCCCTGGCGTTTCCCTCAGCTTCCGCGGCGCGAACTTGATAGACTCCCCTTCACCGGCGTTTAACCCATGAGTTTGTGAGGTGCGTATATGAGCTGGTTCCTTGGCAGCGGACGTGCGCTCGTATTTCTGATTCTGGCATGGTGGCTTCTGAGTCCTGCGGCGAAGCCGCAGGGTCTCTCCCCGGCAGCAAAGAAACTCAAAATTTACCTTTCGGTGGACATGGAAGGCGTTGCAGGCGTGGTGACCGCAGACCAACTCGGTCCGGGCGGCTTTGAGTACGAGCGCTTTCGACGCTTCATGACCAATGAAACGCTGGCTGCCGTGCGCGCCGCAAAGGAATCGGGGGCAACCGAGATTGTGGTAAGTGATTCGCATGGGAACGGTGAGAGCTTGCTCGTTGAGGAGTTTCCCAAGGACGTTCGCATCGTGCGTTCCTGGCCTCGCCATGGAAGCATGATGGCGGGCCTCGATGCGAGTTTCGACGGCGCTCTTTTTGTCGGCTACCATGCCTCCACAACCAACGAGCACGGCGTGCGCGCACATACTTTTTCGAGTGCGCATTTTACGCGGGTTGCGCTAAACGGCAATGCGGTTACCGAAGGAGAATTCAATGCGGCATATGCCGGCGCGCTGGGCGTGCCCGCAATTTTTGCGTCGGGAGACGACGCGGCCGTGGAAGAGTTGAAGTTGCGGCTCGGGAACATCGAAACGGCGGTGACCAAAAAGAACCTGAGCTTTCACGCTGCGGAGACGCTCACTCCGGAGGTGTCTTGCGAAAGAATCGCCGCTGGAGTCAAGGCGGCGTTGGCGCGCTTGCACGATTTCAAGCCGTACACGATCAAGACGCCAGTGACCCTGGAAATCAGTTTCAAAAACTATACGCCCGCCGAGATGCTCAGCTATCTGCGGTCGGTCGAACGCGTGGATTCGCATACGATTCGTTTTGTAGGAAAAGACATGGCGGAAGTGTCCGACTTTGTGGACGTGGTGGACGGCTACAGCCCGGACCTGGCGCCGTGATCGCCCCTAGGGCGCGACACGCTCAGCCGTAGCCCCTTTGTCCAGGGCGCGCCGCACGGCCGCAGAGAGATCCCGCTCAAACGTGTCAGCCTGGAATCCGTTCGAACGGTAAGCAATTTTGCCCTCACGGTCAATCACGATGACCGTGGGAAAGGAATCAACCGAGTAGAGCCGATTGAGGCCGTCGGCAAAGACGACTTCGGTTACGAGCTTGTCTTTCTGCAAGTAGGGCGCGACTAAAGTCTCATCTTCATCACAGTTCGCGGAAAGAAAAACCGCGTCCGGAAGATCGTGAAAATCGGCAGCCACGTGCGCGAACAGCGGCTCGAGCGCGTGACAAGGACCACACCAGGTGGCCCAGAAATTCAGGACCACGACCCTTCCCTTTGTGCTCTTCAACGGGTACGCGCTTCCATTCGAAGCCTTGCGAACGATGAAATCGGGTAGTTCTTTGGCGCTTTGATTGGGCGCAGGCTTTTTCAAGGAAGGCTGAGTGACGGAGTCATACGTATTCAGCAGGTACTCGCCCAGGCCATTCTCGGAGCCATGCGCGAGCCGCCAGACATTCCCGAGTTTCCTGCGAATTTCCTCCCGACTGACGTTTCCGCTCTTTCCTTCGGCAAGAGCAAAGGCGCGCGCGTATTCCTGGATGGCGGTCGGCAAGTCCTTTTGGAGCTCCGCGGTCTCACCCAGCCGCTGGGCCGCGCCCGCGGTTGGAAGAATCTCATAGCTGGTTTCGAGATCCTTCCGCGCCGCATCGTAGTCTCTTAATCTGAAGTACAGGTCGCCACGCAGGAAGTGCGTATTGGCGAGATCATTCTTTTTCTGCAGTTCCCACTGTTCGACGGAGACGCGGGAGGAGCGTTCGTAAGGGGAAACGTGCTCCACCAGATTCAGGATGCGTGTGGAGTAGCTGACGGCGCGGCGCAAGCCGGCTTCCTCCTCGCGGCGTTCAAGGAGTTCAATGGCGAGCAACAAGATGGAAATCTCGTTGGGGTTCAGCGCGACCATGCGCTCCGAGTAGTCAGCGGCGCGGTCGTCGTCTTTGAGCTGAAGGTCGGCTTCGACAAGAGCGCGATAGATTCGGGTGCGGTTGGGGTAATCCGGGTGTCTTTTCAAGAAGCCTTCGAGATTCCGGACAAGGGCGGCGCGATCGCTGCCGGCATCGTTGAGGGCACGCTGCAGTTCCGCCTCGGGATCCGGCTGCTTAGGGGAACCGTTGTCGCCGGCACGAACAGGGTTCGCGGCTTGCGATGCGGGTTGCTGACTTTGCTCGGACGGCGCGCGAATCGCTGCCGACGCGGGGAAAGCCAGGATACCGAGGAGCAGCAGGGAAAGAGCAGGGGCGGGAGGCCGAGAGGGCATGCAGAGATTGTAAACGCGGAAAAGGAAATTGTCGCTACTCCGGCGATCCCCGCGTGCGATGAGAGGCAATCCGCGAGCGCGAGGACGGGAGTCTACTATGTCCCGCTGACGCGAATTTCGCCCGAAACGGTGTGGACTTCGACGCGTCCACCGCCGCTGCCCAATCGAGCCCGCAGCGAGTGTTTTCCCTGCTCTTCGACGACAATGGGAACATCCGTACGAATCTCGCCGGAAACTGCCTCTGCGGACAGACGAAAGTTCGCAGAGGGAGGGACGCTGATTTGCACGCCGCCGGAAGTGGTTCTCAGATTCCAATATCCCTGGTCGCCGGGATTGCCCTGCACGTAGACGCGGCCTGTTATCGAATGAGCGGTCACGTCCTTTGCCGCACCTTGGATTTCGACTTCACCGCTCGTGGTGCTTCCATCGACGCGACCGCCGGGCTGCGATATGCGAATGACGCCTGACACGACATGTACGCGGGCGTCACCCTTGATGTTCGCAATGGTGACGCTACCCGAAGCGCTTGAGACTTGAACGTCGCCGCCGATGTTCTCTGCGGAAATGGTGCCGCTGGCGGTGGAGAGTTGGGCGTCACGATCGATCTTTTCTACGTTGATACTTCCGGAAGCAGAGCGGACTCTTACCGGGCCACGCAGGTCGCGGATGTTTTCCGCGCCGGAGGCAACGTTGGCGTCGACCTCGGTGTCGTGGGGGACTTGAATCTTGTAAGTGATGGAGACATTGCGCATGCGGGACAAATCTTTGCCGACGCGAATCGTGTCGCCTCTTTGCTCTACGGGAGGATCCGACACCAGGTTGTCCAAACGATGTTGCGGGTTTTCAAATCCGAAACCGGAGGCGCGTACCTCGGCGTGAATCGACACCATTCCGGCTGCTCCCGCTGTGATATCCACCTCGCCCGAGGCATTGTTGAGCTCCAAACGGACAGGGCCCGATACCGTGTAGGCGCGGGAAAAGCTTCCGTTGACATATGGGCCCGTGTAACAGCCCGCAAGGGCAAAAGCGGTCGCGAAGAGCAGCAGGGAGCTGCCGCGATGCGGTTGGCGCGCCATTCCTCCTCCAAAGAAACCCCGAACAACTCCTCGGATGTTCCACCAACAGCTACGCAAAAACAATCCATTATGTTCCGGAGGCTTTTTTGCGCAATGACCGCGCCGGGCGGACCAGCGCTTCGTTGAGAGAACCCTGTCGATAGCCTTCGAGATCCAGGGTAACGTAAGCAAAGCCGGCGGATTTGAGGCGTTCCGCGATGGCAGCGGCCATTTCCCGAGACAGCGCCCTGGGCAACTCGTCGGGCGAGATTTCCACGCGTGCCAGGTTGTCGTGGATGCGCACGCGAAACTGACGGAAGCCGAGTTCGCGGAGCGCAGCTTCCCCGCCTTCGACCAGCGCCAGCCGCTCGCGAGTCACTTCGCTTCCGTAGGGGAGGCGAGAGGCAAGGCAAGCGGAGGCGGGACGGTCCCAGGTGGGGAGACTGGCGCGGCGCGAGAGCCGGCGAATCTCCGATTTGGCAAGGCCCACATCGAGGAGAGGCGCAAGGACCTGATGCTCGGTGGCGGCGCGATGGCCGGGGCGAAAATCGAGCGTGTCGTCAGCGTTCACGCCATAGGCGATGGCGGCAAAGCCGCGCGAACCGGCCAGTTTATCCAGTACCGAGAAAAGCTCGTCCTTGCAGAAATAGCAGCGGTCGGGCTGGTTCGCGCGGTAGGCGGGGTTTTCCATCTCGTGCGTCTCGATAAACTCGTGGCGCAACGCCAGCTGTTTTGCAAACTGCTCGACCATTTCTCGGTCGTACGCGGAAAAACTAGGAGAAAGAGCGGTGACCGACAAGGCCCGCTCGCCAAGAGCACGGTTCGAGGCCCATGCCAGATAGGCCGAATCCGCGCCTCCAGAAAGCGCCACGATGAGCGAAGGGATCCCCGCGAGGCGAGACAGGAGAAGCTCCTCTTTCTCTTCCGGGGGAAGAGCCGATTGCTCTCCATTACCGATTTGAACGAAAGTTTTCATATCAAGGGTGAGTATATCGCAGAGTGCGTTTTTCGCCACAAAGTGATCCGGAGGGCGGCGGAATCACTTGAAGTCCAAAAGCACGTCGACCGTAGCGGTGCTCGAATCGGGTTCGAGCCAGTGGCCAACGCTTTCATAGTGGAGCGGCAGCTCGCCGAAGATCTGTTCCTGATGCAATTGCAATTTCGTCAAAACCTCTTCGTATTTCGTCTTGTCGAAGATCTCACCTTGAGGGATGGGCCACGCGGCATGCAGCTTTTTTTCAGCGGCCGGCGAGAGGCCGGTCAGCACCATTTTGCCGAACCGATACTGCGGGCCTTCGTGAATGGTGACGGAATAAGAAACCGTGTGCGCCGATTCGTCAAAGGAGGGAACCGGGTCGACCTTCGCGTCGAGGTAGCCGTGACGGCCAAATTCTTCGCGTACGCGGTCCCACCCCGCTTCGATTTGCATGCCATCGGCGACATCTGAAGGCTTCAACCCCACGTCGCCGTTAAGAGTGAACTCCGAAACCGTGACATTTCCGGCCCAATGGGCTTCTTTCCAGTGGTAAACCGGGCCGGGATCGACGGGGACAAATACCGGAACCTGTTGCGGCAATTTCTGATTGGGGTTGCCGGTCAAGCGTATCTCCGGCGGTCCCAGCTTCGGATGCAAGCAGCCTTTGCGCAGATAAACCGGCCGGATCGCTTCCGTGAGAAACAAATCTATCGTCATTCTCGAATAGGGTTTGCCAACGATTTCGCTGAGATGCTGTTGAACGGCTTTCGAGGCCAAAAGGGAAGGGTCGCTAAACTCCAGTTTTTCGATGTGTAGCGCCGGGCCTTCCACCTTAAACAGCTGCACGCTACCGTCCCTGATCGGATTGCCGGTGACCTGATGCTCCAGGGTTACCTCGAAGCCATGCGAGGTGATCAGGTCTTTGATCGCCTCTGCCGCTTGCTCGACGGCGTCTCCTCCCTGGGGCAGAGTGCCGTCGAAGTAGGGAAGTTTCCTGCGAATCGCGTCAGAAACCTCGGAGTCCGCAAACCAGGGAATATTGTCAAAATAAGCGGGGATTCGCGGAGATTCTTCGACGTGGTAAGTGACAATGACTCCCGTGCGGGTCTCGAAGTTGTAGCTGACCTTGTCGAAAAGACCGGTTTTTGAGAGTTTGTCGGCGGCAGCTTGCAGATCGGAGCGCCCCACCTCGGAGCCAACCGCGAGGCCGGTCAACGCCACCAGCTGTGCTTCGGAGAGATGTTTTTGCCCCTCCACGCGAACTTCGCGTAGCGGTGCGGTTGCCGGCCCGGGTGTTTGCGCCGGTATCGGGCCGGCCGCCCCGAAAAAAAGCAGCAACAGAGATGCGGAATTCGCTCCAAGACGAAGCATAGACTTAATTTTAGCCGAAACCAACGTCGATTACTCGACGGTGACAGATTTCGCGAGATTGCGCGGCTGGTCGACATCGCAACCGCGGCGCACGGCAATGTGATAGGCGAGCAACTGTAGAGGGATGATTTCGAGCAGGGGCGCGAGCAACTCCGGAGCCGGCGGGAGCTCGATGATGTGGTCGGAAGCTTGGCGCGCAAGTTGGTCGTCGCTGGTAACGACAGAGATGACGATGCCGTCGCGCGCTTTGACTTCCTTGATGTTGGATACGCTCTTTTCATAGCGGGTCATGGCTCCCGGGTCCGACTCATCGCGGGTCGAGCGCATTCGGGCCGTGCTTCATTTCCCCGGCGGGATAACCTTCGGCGTGAATATAAGAGATTTCCTTCAGCTTCAGCGCGCCTTCGAGAGCAATGGGATAATGAATGCCCCGGCCCAAATAGAGAAAGTCCGTATTGCGGAAAAATAGGCGCGCGAGATTTTCGTAGAAGCCGGAGGCATCCGCTTCGAGGGCCATTTCCATCTTGTGCGGAAGGCGCATGAATTCCTGCATCAGGTTCCTGGCTCCGGCGTCACTCATTCTTCCGCGAACCTGCCCGAGATACGAAGCGAGGAGCAGCAGCGCAGCGAGTTGCGAGCTAAATGCTTTCGTGGAAGCGACGCCGATTTCCGGGCCGGCGTGCGTGGGAATCGTGCCGCTCGCTTCGCGCGTGATCATCGAACCGATGACATTGCAAATCGCCACGGTCGGTGATCCCTTGAGTTTTGCTTCGCGCTGGGCGGCCAGCGTGTCCGCCGTTTCTCCCGACTGGCTGATGCAGACGGTCAAGGTCTGGCAATCGATGATGGGATCGCGATAGCGGAATTCGCTGCCGTAGTCCACTTCAACGGGAAGGCGCGCGAGGCGCTCGATCATGAATTTTCCGGCCAGCCCTGCGTGCCAACTCGTTCCGCAGGCAACGATGCGCACTTGCGCGAATTCGCGGAACTGTTTTTCGGTGAGCTGCATTTCATCGAGAAAGACTCTACCCGTGTCCTGAGAGATGCGGCCGAGAAGCGTGTCCCTCACGGCGCGGGGCTGCTCGAAAATCTCCTTTTGCATGAAATGCTTGTAGCCGTTCTTTTCCGCCATGATGGGGTCCCAGGCGACATGTTGCGCGGGGCGCTCCACCGGACGTCCATCGTGATCCATGACGCGGACGCCCTGCTTGGTCAGAACCGCGATGTCGCCATCGGCGAGGAAAAAGATCTCGCGCGTGTGTTCCAGCAGCGCGGGGATGTCGCTGGCAACGAAATATTCGCCGTCACCCAGTCCGACGACGGAGGGTGGGCCAAGGCGGGCGGCGACAATTTTCTGAGGGTCTTTCGCGGAGAGAAAAACCAGGGCATAAATGCCGCGTAGGTCCTTCAGGGACAAGCGAACCGCTTCTTCGAGCGGAACGCCGCCTTGCGAATTCTTCTCAACGAGGTGCGCCACAATTTCCGTGTCTGTTTCCGTGGCGAACTTGTGGCCTTCCTTCTCGAGCTTTTCCTTCAGTTCAAGATAGTTTTCGATGATTCCGTTGTGCACCACGACGATTTGTCCGGTACAGTCGCGATGGGGGTGAGCGTTTTCTTCCGTCGGGCGGCCATGGGTGGCCCAGCGGGTGTGGCCGATGCCGTAGGTCCCTTCGAGGGGCGACTTGGCGATGGCTTCTTCGAGGTTGCGAAGCTTTCCCGAGGCTCGGCGGATCTCCAGTTTGCCCGTACCGTTCACGACCGCGATGCCCGCGGAGTCGTAACCGCGATACTCGAGTTTGCGAAGGCCCTCGATGACCACGGGCACGACTTTTTTGGGCCCAATATACCCGAGAATTCCGCACATCGGCGGGACTCACCTCACAGAGAGTTTCTCAACGCGAACCTGACGGCAGGGAACGTCTTGCGTGATGCGGCATTGCCATCGCCTCAGTCTACGATCTCAAAACGGTATTCCTCGATAACTGGATTGGTCAGCACTTCCTTGGAAATTCGTTCCAACTGCTTTTGCGCTTCCTCACGGTTCCAGCCATCGAGATTCAAGACGAAGAATTTTCCCTGGCGCACATCTTTCACCGCCGCGTACCCGAGCCCCGACAGGGCATGATGGATCGTTTGTCCCTGGGGATCAAGGACCGTGCGTTTTGGCATTACCCACACGTGTGCTTTCATGCCGTCAGTATAACATTGCCGCGTGCGGCATCATGTCGCGCGACTTTTGGAAGCGGGGTCAAATGCGTATTGGAAGCCCATTTCGCAGATTTGCTCGAGCTCACTGTCCTGCAAGCCCATTTGCTTGGCAGCGTCGTATTCGTCACGCAAGGTGGTATGAAATAACGCCGGATCGTCGGTCGACAGGACTACCGGTATTCCGTGACGGAACAAGGCTGGCAGGGGATGATCGCCGATTCTGGCATGCTCACGAGAAAATTGGCGAGCCAGGGCGCCCGTTCGGACGTTGCTTTGCGGGCAGATCTCCAAGGGGATTTTGCGTTCCGCGAGGAGATCCATGAGCAGCGGATCCTTGATGGCCGCGATGCCGTGTCCGATGCGTTCGACTTCCAGTAGCCGAATGGCTTCGCGAATTCTCTCCGGGCCACCTACCTCGCCGGCATGAATCAGGCGATGCAAGCCAAGTTCTGCGGCCCGTTCGTACACTCCTCGAAACGCCGCGGTCTCCACTTGCAACTCGTCTCCGCCGATGCCGAAGGCGACGATGGTCTTGGATTTACAGGTCTTGGCGGTTTCCACCACGGCCATCGCAGCAGCGGCGCCGAATTGCCGAACCGCGTCAAACACCCACCGAAAACGAAGACCGCGGCGCTCGAATGGCTCGGTCGAATGAAGCAAAGCCGCAAAATTTGCCTCCGCTTGCTGCTTTCTCAAAAGCATGACGCCAACCGACAACGTGGCTTCCACATAAACCACGTTTTGCTCGAGCAGGCGCTCTGCGAGATCGCTCCCAACGAGGGCGTAGTCCTGCGGCTCACGCAAAAACGAGGTCACCCATTTGAAGGTTTCGAGAAAACCGGGGAAATCGTGAAAGGCGTACCGCTCGAGGACTTCCTGCTCGGATGCCTTGACGCCGTGACGAGCCATGAGCGTGCGCACCGTGGCTGGCTGGATGGAGCCTTCCAGGTGCAAATGAAGCTCAGCTTTAGGGAGGGAGTCGATTTGCGGAGAGAGGCTTGGTGGTTTCATCCTCAAAATCAATGCGGCAGCGCCGGTCCGCCCGCGTTGGCCCATGCGGTGAGCCAAAAGGAACCGATGTCGGTCGCCGCATCCGACAGCTGGCGGATCAAAATGGCGCCTGCCTCGTTATAAAAACGATCGTAGTATTCGTCCGTATAGGAATTCTCTCCGCGAAGCGCGTTGCGGTCGGCCAAGAGAATGGATTCGAGCCAGCGATGGGCGCTCAGGCAGGCGTCAAACGCATGGTCGGTGGGATCGTTGATAAAGGACGCATCGTTGGGGCGCATGGGGAAAAACGAGGAATAGCGGTCTGTCAACGTGCTGCCGAAACGGTCGTTGATTCCCGCTTGGCCGCTCAGATGGCCATCGAAATTATCGGTGGTGCTGAAGGGATCGTGCGCCTGCGCGACGTAGTGCGCGAGAAGGGCCGCATCGAGTTTGGCATCTTCCCATTTTCCCGCTCTAAATGCTTCTGTAAGTTTTTCACTGTAAACGCCGATTTGCCACGGCAGGAGGCCGTTCGCGTCCAGCTTGATTTTGCTAAACTTGGTTACCGCCGACTTGTAGCTGCGGGGCAGGGCCAAGAAAGGAAAGCGTCCATACTTGTCCAGGGCGATGAAGTTGTTGCGCCGCTCGGAAGGGTTTTTCGCGAGAGCATCCAGCGGGTCGGTTACGTGCTGCATCAGAAAGCCGCGATTGGCCTCGAAAAAGGGGCGGATGTCGGCAGGCAGCGTATCCACTGCTTTATTGACGATGAGTCGGTGAGCATTCCTGCCCCAAGCCATAGCCGAGCCGGGAAACACTGCAAATGCTGTCACGGCGGCGATCAGCGCGATTGGACGCATCCTGAAATTTTTGGCTAGTTTCCAGTCCATCTCCGGGCTTCCCTATGGCGGCGTGGGCAGCGCCAGCGTGCTCCGTTTGCGGCTATAAAGGAAGTAGATGACCAGTCCGATTGCCAGCCACACGAAAAAGCGAATCCAATTCTCCAGCGTCAGGCTGGCCATGAGCAAGAGGCAGGTGAGGATCGCGAGGATCGGGATGAAAGGCACCAAGGGCACGCGAAACCCGCGGGGGCGATCAGGCTGGGATTTTCTGAGAATTAGCACGGCGATGGCCACCAGCAGGAAAGCAAACAAAGTCCCGATGTTGGACAGGTCGGCGAGCGTCCCGATATCAAAAATCCCGGCAGGGATTCCGACAAAAATTCCCGCGACCCAGGTGGCGACGTGCGGCGTACGGAACCGCTTGTGCACTTTGGAGAAAGCGCCTGGGAGAAGACCGTCGCGCGACATCGCAAACCACACGCGCGCTTGCCCGAGTTGATAGACCAGCAGGGAAGAGATCATGCCCATCAGCGCGCCGATGGTCACCCATTGTTGCAGCCGGTCCAGGCCGATATTGCGCAGCGCTGTGGCTACCGACGCGGCATCCCCTTTGAAGATCTGAAACGGCTGAATGCCTGTCAAAACGACGGCAACGCCGACATAGAGCGTAGCGCATACAAAAAGAGAGGCCAGGATTCCGAGCGGAAGATCGCGCTTCGGATCCTTGCATTCCTCTGCCGCCGTCGACACCGAATCGAATCCGATGTAGCTGAAGAAAACGATGGCACCGCCGGTCAGCACGCCTTGCCAGCCGTTCGGCATGAACGGGTGCCAGTTCATCGGCTTGATGTATCTCGACGCGAACACAATGAAAAGAAAGATGGCCACAAGCTTAATGGCGACCATGATGCTGTTCGCGCCGGCGGATTCACGAATCCCCAAAACAAGCAAGACCGTCAGCAGCATGACAATCAGCAACCCGACCAGGTTGAAATGAAGAGCCCAGCCAGTTGCGGGTGAATACGCAGGAGTGCTTAACGCCACAGGCAGGTGAACACCAAAGGTTTCGAGCAGACTATCAATGTAGGCGGAGAAGCCGACGGCGACGGCCATGTTGGAGACGGCGTATTCAAGAATCAAGTCCCAACCGATAATCCAGGCGACCAGTTCGCCGAGCGTCGCATACGTGTAGGTATAGGCGCTGCCGGCAATGGGAATCATGGAGGCCAGTTCTGCGTAACACAGGCCTGCAAATCCGCAGACAACCGCGACAAGAAAAAACGAAAGAGCAATCGCCGGACCCGCGCCGGGGCGCCCGCTGATTCCCGTCGCATGCGCGCCGTGGAAGAGCACATCTAGAACGGGGGCTTTCAAAATCGAGGGATACTGCACTTCTTCCCCGGCTGCGGCGGTGCCCGTGAGCACGAAAATGCCCGTCCCGATGATGGCGCCGATGCCAAGAGCAGTCAGCGTGATCCAACCGAGCGTTTTTTTAAGGCGTTTTTCGGGATGTTCGGAATCGGAAATCAGTTGGTCAATATCTTTGCAGCGGAACAGTTGTAAGGCCACCCATCTTCTCCGATCGCGCCCTACTAAAGCCGGCGGAGTCAAGTCACCCCGATGCTGCACTCAGGAGTAGAAACGACCTCAATGTACCCCGAGATGCCCTGGCACGCAACCTGCCGCGGATCTTTCGAGTTGTGCCGTTCAAGCCCGTTCGAGCTGCGCGTAGCGCTCGATGAATTTCTTGGTGCCCCGTCCGGGAAAGCTTACCGAAACGCGCCGATCTTCATCGTCGCCTTCGACGGCCACGATGGTTCCGACACCGTAACTGGGATGCCGCACCCGTCGTCCAAGCATAGGGTCGGCCGCACCCCCGCGTTTCGCGGCGGCGCGCCCCAATGAGGGTGCGCCGGTGGCCCGCCGCGCTGGCGCCGCAGGTTTTTGTTCGCGGCGAACGCGGCGAAGGAATTCCTCGGGAGAATAGGAGTATTCCGGATCGGGTTCGTAGCGGCGCTTTTCGCCGATCTCGGCCAACGAGCCCCGTGCCGTTTCCACCAGTTCGCCGGGGATTTCCGAAAGAAAACGCGAGGGCTGGGAAGCGCGCAACTGCTGCTCATTGCCAAAAACGCGCCGGTACACGGCCCGCGTGAGCGTCAGCGACTTTCGCGCCCGGGTCATCCCTACGTAAACGAGGCGGCGCTCCTCCTCGATTCCCTTGTCTTCGTTGATGGACCGGCTGTGCGGGCAGATGCCTTCTTCCATACCGGTGAGAAACACATGATCGAACTCGAGGCCCTTGGTACTGTGCAGTGTGATCAGGGTCACGCCGGGCTTGCCGTCGTATTGATCGGCATCGCTTACCAGTGACGCGGCATCCAGGAAACCCCCGAACGTCTCTCCGGATTCCATGCTCTCAGCCACGGCGCGCGTGAGCTCTTCCAGGTTTTCCTTCCGCGCAACATCTTCGGGAGTATTGCGGTCCTTCAGCATGTCCATGTATCCGGATTCTTCCAGAACAACGCGCAAGAACTCGGCAGGTTCTTTCGTGGAAAGCGCTTCTGCTAGCTTGCGGACGAGTTCCAGGAAGGCTCGCAGCGGCGCAACGGCACGCGCGGTCGCGCCGCCAGAAACGGTTTTCTCAACGGCGCTCCACAGGGGAGTTCCGTCATTTCGCGCGACTTCCCGGAGCGCATCGACGGTGGTTTTTCCGATGCCGCGCGGCGGTACGTTCAGAACGCGCAGCAGGGAAATATCGTCTTCGGGATGCATGGCCAGACGCACATACGCGAGCGCATCTTTTACCTCGGCGCGGTGGTAAAAACTGAATCCGCCCACCAGCTTGTAACGGAGGCCCTGCCGGCGGAAAACTTCTTCAAAAGCGCGGGACTGCGCATTGGTGCGATACTCGACGGCGCAGGTTTGGTCTGAGTCTTCCTTGAGAATGCGCTCCAGCTCTCCGGCGACATACTCGGCTTCGGCTTGGGGATCCCGCCCCTCGAAGAATTTCAGATTGACTCCGGCGCTTTTCTCCGCTTTCAGCGATTTCCCCAGGCGATCCGGATTGTTGGCGACTACCGCGCCGGCCGCATCGAGAATGTTTTGCGTCGAACGATAGTTATGTTCGAGCTTGACGACCCGGGCCTTGGGGAAGTCACGCGAGAAACTCAGCAGGATCGAAACGTCGGCACCCCGCCAGGCGTAGATGGACTGATCTTCATCACCCACCACGCAAATATTTTGCCCCGGCCCCGTGAGGAGCCGCATGAGGTCGTACTGCACGCGGTTGGTATCCTGATACTCATCCACGTGGAGGTATTGGAAGCGTGCCTGCCACTTCTCGCGGGTGCCGGGTGACTCTCGCAACAACCGCCTGGACCGCAACAGCAGATCATCGAAGTCCATTGCGTTGCTGTCCTGGAGCACTTTTTCATAAGCGCTGTAGATGTCGGCCGTCTCACGCCCTTCGTGGCTGAATGCTTCGGCACGGACTTGCTCGGGTGTTTGACCATGATTCTTGGCATAACTGATGCGGCTCAGTACGTTGCGGGGAGTCAGGTCATCCGCGTCGATCCGCAGCTTGGCCATGGCCAACTTCACCGCGGCAACTTGGTCGTCGTCGTCGTAAATGGTGAAGTCGCGCGGGAGCCCGGCTGCGGCTGCTTCGCGCCGCAGGACCCGCGCGCACAGCGAATGAAACGTGGAAACCCAGGGCTGCCCAGGAGGGACGCCGGCGCGCAGCAACAAATCCGTGACGCGGTTGCGCATTTCCTCCGCAGCTTTGTTGGTGAAGGTCACCGCCAGAATCGATTCCGCAGGCACGCCTTTGGCGATCAGGTTGGCCATGCGATAGGTGATCGCCCGCGTTTTGCCCGTTCCCGCGCCAGCGAGAATCAATACTGGGCCCTCCTGTGTTTCTACAGCTTGGCGTTGTTCCCGGTTCAGTTCGTCGAGAAGTTTCAGCATGGGTCTGTGGTGTTCAAGAAAACTGGCACAGGTCATGGTAGCCGACGGCGACGGTCGGCGCAAACCGGCCGCGGCGCGCGAGGCCTCGAGTGTTGTTGAAGAATTTGCCCTGGACTGCGGAGTAAGACCTCGTCTATTGCGCTCCGGCCTGGCTCAGGTCAATCTCGAAGTACAGCAATTCCCGGTTCTTTTCGAGGGCCACGACGTCGGGAACGTACAGGCGGGAGCTATTTAGCAGATCGAATTGGCCCTGCAGATCAAAATACAGCAGTCCTTGGACGGAACTGTGCGGCGCGACAATGCTGGCTCTTACGCCGGCCTCTCGCAGCTCTTGTTCCACTTCCACCCATTTTTTGTCGTGTCCCACCTTGGGCCCGCCGATAGGGATGGGAAACCTGCTTTTGGCCGGATTCTTTGCACCCGGCTTCAAAATCAAGTCGGCCGCCTGGTCGAATGTCAATGTATCCAAGGCTTGACGGTTGTCTTCGGAAAACGTGATGTTCAGCCGGATGCGTTCCAGGTTCACCTTTAGGCTGTCATCCGAATCGTTGCGAAACATCACCTGCACGGCCACAATCCCGGCAGCGTAGGGCGACTTTTTGTGGAATCTTTCCTTGTAAAGCGCCGGGTTGGTCCACGGCCGGGCCGAGATGGTCATGCCCTCGTGCGATTCGAGAGCGGAAGTCTTGAGCGAGTCTTGCGACTGCGCTCCCATTTTGGCGGCCCCCCAAGGCCAAGCCATTAAAGCAAGGAGGAAGAGGGTTAGCTTTCGGGAGGAGTTATAATAGAATTTTCTCATATTGACGCCTTCGATTCCTGGGGGACTCGCAGGGTTGCTCTGCGATGTGCGCCTGCCTGCTACGGGCAGGCACGAATGAACCGGAGCCACGCATAGTGTATTTCATTTACAGCCTGCTCATGGGCTTGGCCGCTTTCCTGCTCACGCCGTACTGGTTCGTGCGGGGCCTGCGTCATGGCAAGTATTTCTTCCATTTGCGTGAGCGTCTCGGGTTGTCCTTTCCTGCCTTAGCCAAGCTTCCGGCCGGGCGCGCCGGCGCGATCTGGATTCACGCCGTCAGCGTTGGGGAGGTGCTGTCCGGTATTGCCCTGGCGCGGCAGTTGAAAGCGGCCTACCCGGATCGGCCTCTCATTGTTTCGACCGCGACGATTACGGGGCAAGCCCTGGCCCGCCAGCGGCTGGGTTTTGCCGACGCGGTGATTTATTTTCCGCTCGATTGGAGTTTTTGTGTTCGTCGCGCCTTTGCTGCCGTGCGGCCTGCTCTCGTGCTCGTCTTGGAAACAGAAATCTGGCCAAATTTTCTGCGCCAGGCCGGCCAGCGTAAAATCCCTGTTCTTTTTGTCAGCGGGCGCATCTCGGACCGTTCCTTTGCGCGCTATCGGAAGTCGTTTAAAGCTTTTGGTTTTTTCCTGCGGCCATTTCTGAAGGATGTGCTTTCTCAAGCGCGTGCCTTTCTGATGCAAACCGAGAAAGACGCCGAGCGCATTCGCGCTCTCGGGGCGCCGGCGGAGCGGGTTGCGGCAAGCGGCAATTTGAAATATGACTCGGAGCTTCCTTTGCCTACCCCGCTCTCGGATTGGCTGGAGGGCGAAGTGAAGCGTAGCGGCCGTTCGCCGGTTATCGTTGCCGGGAGCGTAGTCGCGAGCGAAGAGCCGCTGGCGCTTATCGCGTTTGGAACCCTGCAAGGCGAGTACCGCGACGCATTCCTGGTTCTTGCTCCGCGCAAGCCGGAGCAATTTGCCGCCGCCGCCGAGTACATCGACGAATCGCATCGCAAGTTTGTTCGGCGCTCCGCATTGCCGATTCCAGGTCCCGCGCAAGTGGACGGGCAATCCAACAGCCCCGCGCGAGACCCGGCGATCCCTGACAACGCCACGGTGCTCCTGCTCGACAGCATCGGGGAATTGGCTTCGCTTTATCGCCTAGCCGACGGCGCGTTTGTGGGAGGTTCGCTCGTCCCGTCGGGCGGCCATAACATTTTGGAGCCGGCAGCGTTTGGCAAGGTTCCCGTTTTTGGGCCGTCGATGGAGAATTTTGCGGAAATCGCCTCGCGCTTCGTCTCTGCCGGCGCGGCCATTCAGGTCGAAAGCCCCGAGGATGTCGGGGTGGCCTGGATTGAGTTGTTTCGAAACCCCGTGCGCATGAGAGAGATGAGTGAAAGGGCGCGCAGCCTTGTCGAAAGCAGCCGGGGGGCCACCGGCCGGGCGTTTGCAAAAATTGCACTCCACCTGAATGGCGCGACACGATGAACGCGAGGCCGTTCCTCTCGGATCTTCTTTGGCCGCTTTCTTTGCTATATGGCGCCGGTGTCGACGCGCGTGTCCGGATGTACCGGAAGGGCTGGCTCAAGCAGAAGCGGCTGAAGGCCGCGGTCATCAGTATTGGCAACTTGAGCGTCGGCGGCACTGGCAAGACGCCCATGGTGATCTGGCTCGCCGAAAGATTTCTTGTGCAAGGAAAGCGCGTGGCCATTCTCAGCCGCGGCTATCGCGGGTCCGAGGGCAGCAGCGACGAAGTCCAACTGATGAAATTTCGTTTGCAGAATCGCGTTGCCTTCGGCGTAGGGAAGAACCGCTTTGCCGAGGGCAAGCGGCTCGAAGCCGAGCGGGCGGTGGACATTTTTCTTCTCGACGACGGCTTTCAGCACCTCGAGCTCGCCCGGGATTTGGACATTCTCTTGTTGGATGCCTCGCGACCGATGCGAGGCGAACCTTTGCTTCCGGCTGGGCGTCTTCGCGAACCTCTTTCCGCGATGAGCCGTGCAAACGTTGTTGTCTTTACGCGGACGGAGGTGGTGCCCGGCGCCCCCGAAGCTGTCGAAAAGCTTGCTCATTTTCCTGTGTTTGCCGCCACAACCCGATTATTGGGATTCCGGCGCCATGGAGGCGGAATCGCGCTCGAATCGGCGGCGGAAATCAGCGGCGGCCCGTTTTTCGCTTTTTGCGGTATCGGCAATCCCGAGGCTTTCTTTCAAGATCTTCAAACCTGGGGTCTCGGGATTTGCGGCCGGGCCGTCTTCGGCGATCACCACCGTTACACGGAGCAAGACGTTTTGCGGATAAAAAAAGCGGGAGCAAAGGACGGCGCCAAGGCTTTTATCACCACGGAAAAAGACGCCCAGAATCTTTCTGGATTGACGTTCGAGGGGCTTCCCCTATTCATTTCCGTGATTGACATGGCGGTCAGTCCGGAAGCCGATTTCCTCAGCATCCTGGATCGCTTGCTCGCCGCAAAGATAGGTGCGGCAGCGTGAAGATTCTAATTCGCGCGACGAACTGGGTAGGAGACGCCATCATGGCGGTGCCGGCGTTGCGAGCGGTGCGCGGCCGTTTCCCGGAGGCTGAAATTGCCATTCTCGCGCGCCCCTATGTTGCGGACGTCTACCGCGGTCAAGGGATCGCGAATCAACTCATCGCCTATGATTCGCACGCAAAGCATTCGGGAATCTTTGGCCGTGAGCGCTTAGTCGCAGAATTGCGTACCATGAGGTTCGATGTCGCTCTTCTTCTGCAAAATGCTTTCGACGCCGCTTGGCTGGCTTGGCGCGCTGGTATCCCAGAACGCATCGGCTATGCCCGCGATGGCCGGGGCTTTCTCCTGACTCACCCTGTTCGTGTTCCGAAATCGAACGAAATTCCGCCACATGAAAAGTTCTACTATCTGGAACTTCTTCGCCGCGCCGGATGGATCGATTCGCTCTTGGATGAACCGAGCATCACTTTATACGCCTCGGAGCAGAACCGCCGCAGTGCGGCCGAGTTTCTTGTTGCGTCCGGCGCGCGCCGGGATTCGCTGCGCATTGCGATTGGCGCCGGTGCTTCTTACGGTTCGGCGAAGTGCTGGCCACCTTCGCGATTTGCCGAGCTCGCAAACCGGTTACAGGAGCGGACCGATGCCGACGTGATTCTCTTCGGAACGGCTAGCGAAGGCGCCGTTACCCGTGCGATCTCGGCGGAACTACACAGACCTCCCATCGACCTCACGGAGAAAACGGCGATCGCCGATCTCCCTGCGCTGCTCTGCCAGTGTCATCTCTTCATCGGCAATGATTCGGGGGCGATGCACATTGCCGCCGCGGTAGGCCTGCCTGTCGTCGCAGTGTTTGGCCCGACCGACCCGCAGGGCACGGCTCCGGTGACTCCGCGCTCGACCATCGTTCAGCAAAAGCCGTATTGCAGCCCGTGCTTTCTTCGCCATTGTCCGATCGACCATCGCTGCATGCGGAATATCACGTCGGACATGGTGGAGGCTGCCAGCAAGCCCTGGCTCCAGGCCGCGGAGGCCGAGCGTGCCTGACCCTTCTGGTTTGCGCGCCGCGGTTTTTCTCGACCGCGACGGCACCATCTGCGAAGAGGTCGGCTACTTGAATCATGTCAGCCGTTTTCGAATGTTCCCGTTTGTGGCGGACGCGCTGCGGCGCCTCAACGAGTCAGGCTACCCGGTCATTGTCGTGTCCAACCAGTCGGGCGTAGCTCGCGGATACTTTCCCCTATCCCTGTTGCAAGAAGTGACGGGGCTAATGGAACAGCAACTCGCCGAATCCGGCGCAAGAGTCGATGCGGTTTACTATTGCTCACACGCTTCATCGGAAAACTGTCCGTGTCGCAAGCCCCGAACCGGCATGCTCCAGTGCGCGGCGCGTGACCACGCCATCGATTTGCGGCGCTCCTTTGTTGTTGGGGATCGCTATACCGACATCGAACTCGCCCGCAATGCCCGCGCGCGTGGCGTCCTGGTTCGCACCGGCTATGGGGAAGGCGAACTCGCCTGGCACGCCGTCAAGTGGTCTGCCCCGCCGGATTTCGTCGCCGAGGATTTGACGCAAGCCGTCGACTGGATTGCGAGGCAGCCGCGATGAAGCGCGCACCTGCGACGGAACAACCTCCAGCATCGGTAGACCTGCGCGATCTCGCTGAATGTGTTGAAAAATTCTCTGGAAAAACCATCGTTCTCCTCGGCGATTTCGTCGCCGACGAATTTCGTTATGGCGACATTTCCCGCGTTTCACGCGAAGCCCCGGTTTTGATCTTGAAGCATCGCGAAACACACGTGCTCCCGGGCGGAGGCGCGAACGCGACCAACAATCTTGCTTCGCTTGGCGCGAAAGTGTTGCCCATCACGGTTGTCGGCGGCGACCAAGCCGGCGATGCGCTCATTCAATACTTCCGCGGGAAAGGCATAAGCACGGGCGGGATCCTTCGCGCGAAGGGGCGAGCCACGCCCACCAAGACACGCTTTCTTGCTGGCTGGGCCCACACCGTCGCGCAGCAGGTTCTCCGGTGCGACTATGAACCGGGTCCTTTGCCGGAAGGTATCCTTCGCAAGATTCAACAAAAGGTCTCCGCAAGTTTGCAGAAAGCCGATGCGCTGGCCATCTCGGATTACGGATTTGGCGTCGCCACGCCGGAGCTTGTCCGCCAGGCCGCCGGCAGGCTAAAAAGATCAGTGCCCATTACGCTTGATGCTCGCTATCAACTTCACGCTTACGCAAAATCCGGCATCACCTCCGCCACGCCAAACGAAGCGGAACTCGAAGCCGCCCATCAGACGACCATTGGATCGGATGCGGCGGAACTGGCCCGGGCGGGGCGCCGAACGCTGTCCGCCATGAAGTTGCAGGCGCTATTGGTGACCCGCGGCCGCCACGGGACGGCGCTTTTTGAATCGGAGGACCGCCTGACACACATCCCGATTCACGGCTCGGACCAAGCGGTGGACGTCACGGGCGCCGGAGACACCGTTCTTGCCGCTTACACGCTGGCGCTCGCGAGCGGCGCCAAGCCTCTCGAGGCCGCGCACATTGCCAATATTGCCGGCGGTCTCGTGGTTATGAAACGCGGAACGGCCACCGTCTCGCGGCAGGAGCTTCTCGATGCCATCCGCGGCGAAATCTCTGGAGCTGCTTGCTGAGTCATGCGCGAAGCCTCGAGCAAGATCGTTCCCCGCGATATGCTGCAAAGTAAACTCGCGGAACACAGACGCCGGCGCGAGCGCATCGTCTTTGCCAATGGGTGCTTCGACACACTGCACGTCGGCCACATCCGCTATCTCGAAGGCGCGCGACGCGAAGGCGACATTGTCGTTGTGGGCGTCAATGACGATTCGAGTGTGCGCAACTTGAAAGGTCCCGGCCGGCCCATCCTCGATCAAAAAGCCCGCGCACACCTGGTTGCCGCGCTCCGCGCGGTTGATTATGTGGTGCTCTTTTCGGAAGCCAGTGTGGAAGCCCTGCTCGAAGAGCTGCGACCCGACGTTCACGCCAAGGGCACCGACTACACGGCAGAAACCGTGCCGGAACGTGCCACCGCGGCCCGCCTGGGTATTCGCGTGGCCATTGTCGGCGACCCTAAGGATCACTCGACTCGATCATTCTTCGACTCCGTCCGCAAGGCAGCGCATGACTGAACCGTGCTTCCTCGTTGTGCGCCTGGGTTCGCTCGGGGACATCGTCCATACTTTTCCCGCCGTCGCGGCGCTGCGCGAGTCGTTTCCCAGAGCCGAAATCGTTTGGCTCACTCATCCTCGCTGGAGAGAGTTGGTCGAAAGCAGCGCCCTCGTTTCGGAAATTTGGGAGACCGAAACGCGTTCATTGGCCTCCGTCCGAGATATTCTTGCCCGCATTCGAAAGAAGAAATTCACGGCCGCCATCGACTATCAGGGGCTCTGGAAATCCGCGGTGCTTCCATTTCTCGGGCGCGTGCCGCGCCGCCTGGGGTTCTCTTGGCACGCAGTTCGTGAATTCGGCGTGCCGCTCCTCTATACCGAGCGCATCCGCTCGACCAAAATCCACATTGCCGATCAAAACGGGGAGCTTTCGCGGCGCGCCGGGGCGGGAAACAGTGTTGCTCTTCTGTCGTTAACCGTGCCGTTAAAGTTCAACGACGCGGTGCACACGGTTTTGAAACGGAACAGAATCGACACGTATGTCGTCTTGAGTCCAGGCGGTGGTTGGAGCTCCAAGTGTTGGCCTCCTGAGCGCTATGGCGAGCTCTGCCGGGAAATCAACCGAAGCCTTGGATTGCGCTGCATCATCAACCATGGCCCGGGCGAAGAAGCACGGCTATCTCGGGTGAAGGCGGCGAGCGGTGATTCTGATCCGCTAATCTACAATGGCACCCTCGGCGCTTTGATGGCCCTGTTACGTAACGCGCTCTGCGTCGTTGGCGGCGACACTGGGCCTCTGCATCTTGCCGTGGCGCTGGGGACGCCGGTAGTGGCACTGTTCGGACCGACCGACCCCGCGCGCAACGGCCCGTATCGACCGGGCGCTCGTTCGGCAAAGGACCTTGTTTTGCGCAGTCGCAATGCCGTGACCACTTACAAGCGCGGAGATCAGCCCGATGCTTCCTTGCTCGATCTCCCGGTCGCGGCGGTTTTCGATGCCGTCCGCCGGCAAGTTGAGGCGCAGCAATGAGCCTTCCCGGCACCTTTTTCATGCGTTGGCGCGTGCGCCTCGGGTATCCACTGGCGGTCGTTGTCCTTTGGTTTTCCCGCCCCGCGCCGCGGAGCATTTTACTGGGCGGCTTGGTCGGCGTGCTTGGCCTTGGCTTGCGTTCCTATGCTGCCGGCTATCTGCGGAAACAGGAAGTGCTCACGGTCAGCGGTCCTTACGCTTACACGCGCAATCCTCTCTATCTTGGCAGCGCCACGATGGCCCTTGGGGCCGCCATCGCCATGCTGTCATGGATCTCCGCATCCCTTCTTGTTCTCCATTTCGCGGTTTTTTATTTCACGGTGATGCGCCGTGAGGAGAAAGAATTACAGGTACGCCACGGTGCCGCCTTTCAAGAATATGCCCGCGCCGTCCCGCTCTTTCTTCCCTGTTTGCGGCCCTCGAAATGGCCGGCAGGGTCTTCGGGAGCCTTTTCGTTCGCGCAATACAAGAAAAACCACGAATGGCACGCTGCTCTCGGTTTTCTACTGCTTCTCGGCGTCCTCGTTTCGATTTGGTATTTTCGCCGAGCGCCGACCCGGTAATTTCCCCTCCGGGGCCGGCAACCAAACAGCGAAGTTCCGATTGTCGGCCGTCGGTCGGCGGAGGTACGGCGGCTTGACGATCCGCGCCAGAGGATGCGCGTTGGAGAAGCCTGAGCTCCGTCAGGACGGAGACTTCATCTCCTCGATGGAGCTCGGCCAGTCGAGCTTCGCACGCGATGCGGCCGTGAAACTCAACCCCCATCCGCCCGCGCTGGTCGAAGCGGTCCTCCAACGTGCCTCAATGCCGCAAGCGGAAGCCGCGGCAAGCGCAGCCTCCGGCAGCCTCATGGCGATTTTCGTAACCTCACCAGGGTCTCGATGTGAAATGTCTGCGGGAACAGATCGAACAAATGCATTTCCGTGATTTCGTAGCAGTTGCTCGGGGCGTCGCCCTCTTTCGGCTTCCGCGCCGAATTTGTCAGAACCGCCAAATCACGGGCGAGCGTGGAGGGGTTGCACGAAAGATAAACGATTTCTCTCGGCCTGAGCTCGGCGAGATGCTTGGCCGCTTGAGCGCCCAGTCCGGCCCTTGGCGGATCCAAAACCACAAACTCCGGCCGTTCTTTCGTCTTCTTCAGAAACTCTTCTGCGTGTTCGTTATGGGAAACGATCGAAACACCCGCGAGTTCCGCATTCGCTTGCAAGTCGCGCGTTGCCGCAAGATTCGCGTCCACACTCACGATCTTCCCAAACGCCTTCGCCAGCGGAATCGTAAAGAATCCCACTCCGGAGTACAAATCGAGCGCCAGCTCGCCTCGCGCATTTTCGACCACAGTCTTCAGCAAATCCCCGATTAAAAAGCGATTTACCTGAAAAAATGACAAATGGCTGACGCGATATTGGTAACCACCCGCCTCATGTGTCAGGTACCCCGTCCCGCTCAGCTCGAACCTGTTTTTCTTCTGATCCAGCAGCAACAAACTCGTAAGCTGCGGGAGCGCGTTGTGAAAGGCCGATGTCAACTCCGCCGCAGGTTTCGGAAACCTCTCAAACGCCACGTTCAACGCTATTTTTTCGTCCCGCGAATCCACAAACGCCTCGATCTCCAGCGCTGGAGCCGGCAGCGTGCCCGATCGCGTCATATCCTGCAGTTTCAGGAACGTCCCGGCCAGCAGCGGCGAAAGCACGGGGCAAAGGTCAATTGGCAGGATCAGGGAGCTCTCCGGCAAAAAATATCCCAGCGCGCGCGGCATCCCTCCGCGCACCGCCCATTGCGCGCGATTGCGGTAGCCATACGGCTCCGCCGCGTGCTCGTGAATCGGGCCATCCCAAGGAATGCCGCCGAGGCGCGAGAGTGTCTCGCGCAAAATTTCTTTCTTCAACCTCAGCTGCTCTGCGGCGGAAATATGTTGATAGTGGCACCCGCCGCACTTCTGGAAATGCGGACAGCTTGGCTTGCCGCGTTCTGTCGCCGGAAAAATGACCTCGAGCAAGTCCGCCCGGAGGAGTTTCTTTTGCCTCTTCTTGACAGCCGCGCGCACTTCTTCTCCGGGCAGGACGTAGGGCACAAAAACCGTGTTTCCGTCGGCGTGCGCCAAGCCATCGCCTCCGTACACGAGCTTCTCAATTGACAATCTCAACTCATCAGCCATTAACTTGGACCAATCCTCATTCGAATCGTCTTTGGAAAAGCGGTTAGCAGCCCTACGAGATGTAAAACAGACTCAGCCGTGGCAACGCGAACTCCGCTAGCAGCCGTTTCTGCAGGTACTGTTTTTCGATCAGCGCTAGTTGTTCCGTTTTCATTTTTCGGCGGTAGGTGGCCAGTTGCCCGTCCAATTCGCGCCGGATTTTTAGCATCAGCTCTTCCGGCGCGTGGCTGGTCAGCGCCGCATGCAGTTTTTCGTCCAAGACCGTCAGCCGCCGCTCCAAATCCTCCAAGTCCAGCCTTCCCGGCGTATCCAGCAAGCCGGTGCTGGACTCGACCGATTTGGCGATCTCTCCGAGCGCTGCGGCAAGGTTCGGCTGCGCTTGTTGCTTCTTTTGTGCTGCCTGCTTCAATCGCGCAACATTGCGTTCAAAATATTTCTTCAGCTCCTCCCGCGAAAACGATTCGCTTTGCGGGCCTTGCTTGGTCGCCGTCGCCCCGCCCGCCGCCTCCAATTGTTCTTCCGCGGCTTCGAGCACCGCGTCGGTGCAATACGCTAGGCTCTTCAGCGGTTTGCCGGCACCGCGTCGCGATCTATCGTAGCTTTCAAACGCGCGATCGATACCCTTCAGCACCGCTTCGAGCGGCACTCCCGCTTTCTGCCATGCCTCCATAATGGCCCAATCGAGCGGCGACACCAGCAGGTGCGCGCCCCGCTTCTTCCAGAAATATTCCTCAATTTGCGTGAAGTAATTGAAATAGTTCCAGCCGTCCATTTGTTGGTTGGAAGCGTCCAGGTGTTTTAAAGCAACGCAATCTGTCGGCGGCTACCGGCCAGCTTCCTCGGGCGCTACCGCTGGGCCTTTTTCGCAGGAACGGCGCTGCGCGTCCCCTGCTCGTCCGCGGCCGCGCTTCTCCCGTGCTCCGCCGGCTGATTTTTCTCCCAGATCAATCGTAAACCCGTCAGCGTCAGAAACTCGTCGGTGTGCTCGATATACTTCGAGCCTTCCGCTACCAGCTGCGCTTGTCCTCCTGTCGCCACCACCTTCGCGTTTTCACCCAGCTCCTTTTTCATCCGCTCGAGCATGCCGTCGACCATGTCGACCGCGCCATAATACAGACCCGCCTGCATGTTTGTGACCGTATTCGTGCCAATAATTTTTCCCGGGTCTTTGATTTCCACGCGCGGCAATTTCGCTGCTCGTGCAAACAAAGCCTCCGAAGCAATTCCCAATCCCGGCGCGATGACTCCTCCGAGATACTCGCCCTTGGTTGAGATTGCATCAAAGGTAATCGCCGTCCCAAAGTCCACCACAATGCACGGCCCGCCGTACAACTGAAACGCGGCCACGCCATTCACGATGCGATCCGCTCCCACCTCCGAGGGATTATCGACCAGCACCGCCATACCCGTCTTCACGCCCATCTCAACAAAGAGCGCTTTCTTCCCAAAATACACGCGCGACATTTCCCCGAGTGTCCAATTGACCGGCGGCACCACCGAACTGATGATCACTCCCGTAATGTCATTGCGGTCGAGCCCTGCGAGGGTGAACAGATTGCGCGTCAGCACGCCGTATTCATCGACGGTCTGCTCGCGCGCCGTTGTCAGCCGCCAGTTCGCGATCAGCTGTGGGCCGCGAAACACGCCGAGCACCGTGTTCGTGTTTCCCACGTCGATAGTCAGCAGCATCTACCGCGCCTCCGCCACGTCTCCGGCAATCACCGTGACCACGCGCCCGTCTTCACGCTCCACTTGCAGCAAACCTTCCGGCCCCAGTCCCGCGGTGGTTCCCAAATAACTCTCCGTGCCGTTGCTCACGCGCACGCGCTTGCCATGCGCATAACTCGAGAACACCTCGAAGCGCGTCACCACGCTCGCCACTCCTTCAAGCACGAACCGATTGTAGTCGCGCTCGAATTCCCGCAGCAACCGCACCAACAATTCCATGCGCGACTGTGGCTTGCCCATCTCCTGCCGCAAGGAGGTCGCAATATTCGCAAGTTCGCCCGGGAATCTCTCCTGATTCACGTTCAATCCGATTCCCACCACGACAAACCGTATCTGTCCAGGCTCGGCGTGCATTTCCGTCAGGATGCCGCCCGCTTTCTTCCCCCGAACCATCAAGTCGTTCGGCCACTTCAAGTCCACCGACAGGCCAGTCACTGCCTCCACCGCCGTATGCGCCGAGAGCCCGGCCATCACTGTCAGCAAGGGGGCCTGCACCGGCGCCAGCTTCGGTCGCAGCAGCAAGCTCACGTAAATTCCGGTGGCGCGTTCCGAATGCCACACACGGCCAACACGGCCGCGTCCTCCCGTTTGCTCTTCCGCCAGGACTACCGTGCCTTCCGGTTCTTCCGCGCGCCCTAGCTCGAACGCAACGCGATTGGTCGAATCCGTCTTGAAAAAATGATGGATGCGCTTCCCAAAGAGGCTGCCTCTTAGTCGCCGCCTGAGTTCCTCGCCGGTAAGAATGTCAGGAACCTTTTCGAGGAAGTAGCCGGTCGCAGCCTGACCCTTCACCCTCACGCCAAGTTCGCGCAGCCGCTCGACCCACTGCCACACCGCCGACCGCGACACGCCGATTTCCCGTGCAATGCGCGTTCCGCTGATCACAATCGTGGCATTCTTCGCCAGCAGCCTCAGCAGCCTCGCCACTCTCCGGTCGGTTGTTCCGGGCAAGGGTTCTGGATTCATGGGGATATCGTTGCGTCGCCTAAGCTTACGTTTCCTCGACGTCATCCACAAGCAGGCTCAGGTTTGCGGCGGGTGCCGAGTGCGTCAGCATCCCCGAGGAAAGAAAGTCTGCTCCCGCCTTCGCATAAGCGTGCGCATTGTCGAGCGTAATTCCGCCGGAAATCTCGACGACGCAGCCCGGGCGCGTGGCGCGTGCGATCTTTACGCATTGCTCCGCTCGTTCGGGCGTCATGTTGTCCAGCAGGACGGCTTCTGCTCCTGCTCCGAGCGCTTCCATCAATTCCCGCTCGTCCCGCACCTCAATCTCGACCGTCAGCGGGGCGGGCCCTACAACTTCCGGATCCAGCCCCGCCGCATCATAAGCGCTCGCCGTCCGCGGCGCTGGCGAGGTGGGCGCGACGTAGGTATGCGCCTTGTCCAACGCTACCTTAATTCCCCCCGCCAGGGCGATGTGATTCTCTTTCAGCAGAATGGCGTCGTAGAGCCCGAACCGGTGATTCATCCCGCCGCCCACTTTTACCGCATATTTTTCCAATAACCGCAGGCCCGGCGTGGTTTTCCGCGTGTCGCGAATCCGCGTCTTCGTCGTGGCCAGTTGTTCGACAAATCGCCGTGTGTAGGTGGCAATCCCACAAAGATGCGACAGGAAATTCAGCGCCGTCCGCTCGCCGGTCAGAATCGCCGCCGCGTTTCCTCGCATCTCGACCAACTTCGCACCGGGCTCGACAAACGACCCGTCCGCATGCAAGCAGACGACTTCGATAGCGGAGTCCAGCGCGCGAAATACGTTTTCCGCCAGCGGCAATCCCGCGCACACCAGCGTTTGCCGCGCCAGGATGTGCGCCCGCGCCACGGCCTTTGGCGGAGTCGTCGCCGCCGTGCTCGCGTCTCCCCGTCCGATGTCTTCGTCGAGAGCGTGTCGGACGATTTTCTCGATTTCTTCCGAATGCCAGTCCACGAGCCTTAGATCCGAGCGGCCTAGCTGCCTCCCTCGAGGTCGCGCAGCCGCTTCTGCAGTTTTTCGAGCTCAACTTTTTGTTGCGCCAGAGTCGCCTCCAGTCCCCTGATAATCTTTTCCGGCGCGCGGCTGCGAAACGTCTGGTCTGCGAGTTGTTTCTCCTTCGCACAGATCGCATTTTGCAGTCCTGCAATCTCTTTCTTTAGCCGCGCTCTCTCGGCGCCAGAATCCACCGCTTCCGAATAAACCACGCGTACGTCAAACAGCGCGGTTGATCGCAGCGCGCCGCTTTTGGTATCAAACCCTTCTTTCGGAACCATGCGCAACTCGGACAACCGGGCGAATCGTTCGACCGCCTCCCGGTTCGCGCGAATCAAATCTCCCATGGCAGGGGAGTTTGTCGAAAATTCCGCCGCCACTTTTTTCTTCGCGTCAAGTCGCAACTCTGCCCGGATCGCCCGCAACGCCGTCACGACTTCCTGAACTTGCGCCACCTCGCGCATGGCCTCCGCGTTCTTCCACCGTGTCTCCGCCTCCGGAAACCTTCCGAGCGCAATCGATTTCGTCCCTGACGGTTGTGGTAATTGATGCCACAGCTCCTCGGTCAGGAACGGCATGAACGGGTGCAATAGCCGCAGCGCCGCGTCAAAGGCGGCGAACAGGTTCTTCCACGATGCGGTAGCGCGTTCGCGGTCCTCGCCCAGCAATTCGGGCTTCACCCACTCGATGTACCAGTCGCAGAAGTCGCCCCAGAAAAACTGGTAAACGCCCTGTGCCGCCTCGTGAAACCGGTAACCGGCGAGCGCGTCATTCACGGTTTCAATCGTCGCCGCCAGCCGCGCTAAAAGCCACGCATCTGCCAAGGCAATTTTGCCGCCCGCTCGATAAGGCGACTTCGCGCGAACCTCCTGCCCCGCCAATTCTTCGAGTTTCGCTCCGGTCTGCTCAAACTTGTCCAGGTTCAGGAACAAGAATCGCGCCGCATTCCAAATCTTGTTTGCAAAATTTCGCGCGCTCCCGAGCTTGTCGTCGGACAGGACGATATCCGTTCCCGGCGCCGCCATGGATGCCAGGCAAAAGCGCATTGCATCGGTTCCGTACTGCCGGTTCAGCGCCACAGGGTCGAGTCCCGTTCCTTTGGACTTGGACATTTTCTCGCCGCTTCCCGTGCGCACGAGCGAATGTAAATACACGGCTCGGAAGGGTACTTTGCCGGTAAAATGAAGGCCCATCATGATCATCCGTGCCACCCAGAAAAACAGGATGTCGTATCCGGTGATCAGCAAGGTCGTCGGATAGTACTTGTTGAAGTCGGCGGTCTTTGCGGGCCAGCCCAGCGTCGAGAACGGCCACAGCGCCGAGCTGAACCAAGTGTCCAGAACGTCGGGATCCTGTTCCAGGTTGGCCGACCGGCACGTTGCGCACTTCGCCGGAGTTTCGCGCGCCACCGTGACGTGCTTGTTTTCCCCGCAGTACCACGCGGGAATGCGATGTCCCCACCAAAGCTGCCGCGACAGCGTCCAGTCGCGGATGTTGCGCATCCAGTTGAGATACTCGGTGCGCCGGTTATCGGGGACGATGTGGATGCAGTTTTCCTTGCCGGGTTCGTATTCCTCCACCGCCTTGATAGCCGGCACGGCAAGGTCCTTCATCTTGCAAAACCATTGCGTTGAGATGCGCGGCTCCACCACCGTCTTG
This sequence comes from Acidobacteriota bacterium, assembly GCA_003223215.1. Taxonomy (GTDB): domain Bacteria; phylum Acidobacteriota; class Terriglobia; order Acidiferrales; family UBA7541; genus Acidiferrum. The sequence continues at coordinate 1,347 of QHYH01000165.1, read as the reverse complement.
CTTCGTTCGCAGAGACCAATCGCGTTGGTGTGATCGTCGGTCTTTTCGAGCAGCCCTTGCGCCTTCAAATCCGCCACAATCTTCTTCCGCGCTTCGAATCGATCCATCCCGGCATACGCACCCGCATTCGCGTTCATGCGCGCGTCGTCGGTCATCACGTCGATTTCCGCCAGCTGATGCTTCTTCCCCAGCTCAAAATCGTTGGGATCGTGCGCCGGAGTGACCTTCACCGCTCCCGTCCCGAATTCTCGATCCACAATTTCGTCCGCAATAATCGGAATCTCGCGGTCGACGAGCGGCAGCAAAGCTTTCTTTCCCACAAGGTGTTTGTAACGTTCGTCTTCCGGATGCACGGCCACGGCTGTATCGCCCAACATGGTCTCCGGCCGCGTCGTCGCAACGGTCAGAAATTCCTTGGTACCCACAATTGGATACTTGATGTGCCACAAATTTCCTTGCCGCTCTTCGTGCACCACTTCCAGGTCGCTAAGCACCGTCAGGCAGTCGGGGCACCAGTTCACCAGCCGCGTGGCCCGGTAAATCAAGCCCTCTTCATAGAGGCGCACAAAAACTTCGCGCACGACTTTCGAAAGCTCCGGTGAGAGCGTGAATCTTTCGCGCGACCAGTCGCAGCTTTCCCCAATCTGCCGCATCTGCCGCAAAATCGTGCCGCCGCTCTCCTCCTTCCATTTCCACACGCGCCGCTCGAATTCCTCTCGTCCCAGCTTGCGGTAGTCGATCCCTTGTTCCGCCAACTGCCGGACCACCACGCGCTGCGTCGAAATTCCCGCGTGATCCATTCCCGGCAGGTACAGAGTGTTGTATCCCCGCATGCGATGCCAGCGCGTCAGGACGTCGATTTCCGTGTGGTTCAGCATGTGCCCGATATGCAGCGAGCCGGTAACGTTCGGAGGAGGGATCACCATGGAAAACACGGGTCCGGGCGCGTTTGGGTCGGCCTTGAACAGGGCCTCCTTGACCCAAAATTCGGCCCAGCGGGGTTCAATTCGCTGCGGTTCGTAGGCCTTGGCGATCTCCCTTGCCATTCGCTGACCCTTCTCCATTTCACCGGTCGACACTGATCGGTTCCCCCAGGTTGCCATGCGATCTTTTCAGAGTAATCTTCAACTATACGGGGCAAAAAGCGGCTCCGTCAAATTCTCGCTCACGCGGGGGCGCACGACATAAAATGGTGTGAGGCTAAAAGCGCTCTTTTTTTGTATGTTCCTACGACATTATATGCCGTAGGATAGATCCATGAAGATTCCTCCTGAAGTACCTTCGCCCGTACGTGAGCTGGCCGTAGTTTTGTCTCAACCTAAACCGATGCGCCGGGGGTCCGTCTCC
>QHYH01000164.1 GCA_003223215.1 Acidobacteriota bacterium | reverse complement strand
GTATCTCTTCTGTCCGAACGACCTATGGGCGGGCAGCCCAAAAGTAAAGTCGCTCCGTAGTCCTCCGCTGAAGTAGGGCGGTTGTGGGAGCAACCCAGCGAAGCCATCTCGGGAAAACAAACCGAGAGGCCGTAGGAATCCTCGCCGCTTGCGGCGGGGAGGATGTCAACGCTGTCATCCTAGAATCTCAAGGGATGAAACAACCCAGTGAACTGACACCTGGCAATTCCGAACAGTGCGACAAGCATCAGGTGGTGCGATTTTTCGGTGGTCTGCTGCTTTGAGCAAAGTACGCGACCACATAGTTTTCGGAGCGGGTCTGCTTCAAACTTGGTCGCTGCCCCCATTTTCAAAATCTGGGAACCCCGCCCATTCTGAGGTTTCAACCTGCTGAGATCCCCCGAGATATTACCGACGATTGAACTAATTTGCCGTACAGCGGCTCACTTCGTCGCCCATTTTTCCGGACTGCATCGGCGCGACCATCTTTTGATCCGCCCACCAGGACCACAGACAATGGTCAAGCACGGCCGGCCGGTTGTGCTCCACAAAAAAGTGCGAGATCCACGCCAGCGCGCACGGAACCGCGAGCGCCAGCGCAAACCACCACCAGCGCCGCAACGCCACGGCCGCGACCAGCAGCGGCGATCCCGTCAGCGTGCACGCGAGGTGAACCGCGCGCGTGCCGGGTTGACTGTGCGCTCGCAGATATTCGCGCCAGAAGTCTGTGAAGTTTGCTTCGCTGTTCATCGGCACTGGACCGAAATGCTCCAAACAGAATTCAAGAGAGATTCTTCGCTGCGCTCAGAATGACAGGTCACTTTTTCTCAACCAAGCGCCAAGAACCAAAAACTAAAAGCCAAAACTACTCGCTGCGGATGGCTTCGATCTCCTTGCCGCGCACGCGAAGCTCGATGCCGAACGGCGGGCGCAAATCCGATCCCTGCACGATTCCTCCCCGCGCAAAAATATTGCCGCCTGGAAGGCTGACCATTTTCAGCGGATCGAATAGCGTCCGGCTGCACGGATTGCCAACCATTGGATGCTTGGCGGCTTGAAAGTCATAATCCGTTTTGAGTTTGGCAAGGTCGGTAATGTATTCCAGACGGCAGTTTCCATACGGCGCGTTCACGGAGAAAGCCCAGTAGCCGCTGGCTTGCGACGCGGAGCCCATCGGCAACCGGATGAGCACACCCGGGGTGTTACCGCCGCTGAGTTCATTGCGAATAAAAAACTGTTTGGAGGACCAGGGCTTGGCCATTTCTTCGATGTTGGCGACGCCGGGGGAAGCATCGGTGGCGTGCGGCAGCAGGGTACTCGGATCTGGAGCTGGCGTCGGAACTTCGATTTGCGGTTGGTCGGCGACCCGGGGTTCGGTGTGCCTAGGATGGAGCGCCCAGCGCGCGCCGAGGAAGACAACCACAAGCACGAGGAGAAGTCCGATTCCGAGTTTGAGAGAAGAATCGCGCGGAGGCGATGGTGTGCCGAGCGAGGACACGCCCGGGATTTGCGGCATGTCCGCCTTGAAGCGGTCCGATGGGGGCTGATCGGGCATAAAGGCTCCGCCCTGCCTTTATACTGGAAACCCGGTCGATATTCAAAGCGCGAAGAGTCCCAATGCTGACAAAGCCGGGAAGGAGCGGCCTGTGCCGACCGTGCGGACCCCACTTGCTTGCGACCAAACTCCCCGGCCTCTATAATTCTTGGTTCTTGCAGCCGTTTCTGCGGCATCTACAACGAGGAAATCGTGCCCGTCGGAACCGCCTTTCATGAACGCACCTTGGCGCTGTGCGAAAGCCTGAGCTATCGCGAATGGTCGGGTTACTACACGGTTAGCGTTTATGAAACGACGCATGAGCACGAATACAACGCCATCCGCAATTCCGCCGCGCTCATCGACATCTCTCCGCTCTTCAAATATCGCGTTACCGGCCGCGACGCTACGAAGTTCGTAAACCGCGTCATCGCACGCGATATCAACAAAGTCTCGATCGATCAGGTCATTTACTGCTGCTGGTGTGATCCCGAAGGTAAAGTCATCGACGACGGCACCATCACGCGCCTCTGCGAAAACGAGTATCGCTGGACCTCCGCGGATCCCAGCCTGCGCTGGTTCCAACAAAACGCGCTGGCCCTCGACGTAAAGATCGAAGATATTTCGGAACGAATCGCCGCGCTGGCGCTCCAGGGGCCGATGTCCGGCCGCGTGCTGCGCGCAGTGGCCGATGCTGCCATCGATAACCTGAAGTATTTCCGTGTGACGCGCGGCAAAATCGCGGGCGTTCCCGTGGACGTTTCCCGCACCGGTTATACCGGCGACCTGGGCTTTGAGATTTGGATGCCGTGGATCGACGCCGTCAAAGTCTGGGACGCGCTCATCGGCAAAGGCACGGCCTTTGACATCCATCCCGCCGGCATGCTCGCGCTGGACATCGCGCGTATCGAAGCAGGGCTGATTCTCATCGAGGTCGACTACATTTCCAGCAAGAAAGCGCTCATCGAATCGCAGAAATATTCGCCGTTCGAAATCGGCCTCGGCAAGCTGGTCGATTTAAAAAAGGAAAGTTTCGTGGGGCGCGAGGCGCTGGCGCGGGAAGCAAAAAAAGGCGCGGGTCGCGGGCTGGTTGGCCTGGAAATCAATTGGAACGAAGTGGAAGCCCTCTACGACAAACTGAAAATGGCTCCGCAAGTGCCCGGCACAGCCTCGCGCGTCGCGGTGCCGGTCTATCGCGGCGGCCGCCAGGTCGGCAAAGCCACCTCGACCACCTGGTCGCCTACGCTGAAAAAAATGATCGCGCTCGCCTCCGTGAGCAGCGATAGCTCCGACCCTGGCACGACCCTCAGCATGGAAATGACCATCGAGGCCGTGCGCCATACCGTGTCCGCGAAAGTGGTTCCCCTTCCCTTCTTCAATCCCCTGCGCAAAACGGCGGTCCCGGTGATTTAGCTTCAATTTGTTAGTCGGTTGTATTTCCTTAGCACCGCTCTCAGCCTGTCGTGAGGCAGCGCGATCACCTTGTGGTTCTCAATCCCCGTCATCGTTTCCGCCGCCACCATCGCGTTGATGATCGCCTCTTCCGTCGCCTCCACCGTCGCGCTAAATAGCGGATTCATCTGATCATTGGGCAGCATCGTCAATTGCACAACTCCTTCGGTCTTCGCCGCGCCGGAGTTCGCCGTAGAAAACGCAATGAAAATATCTCCCGAGCCGTTTCCGGAGATGCTGCCGTTCCGCCCCAACCCCAGCGAAACACGCCGCGCCAGCCGTTTTAGTTGATGCGTCACCAGCGGCGCGTCCGTTGCCACAACCACAATGATCGAGCCGCGATCTTCCTGCGCAAACCCAGTATCTGCCGATGCCGCATCCTCGGGAATTTCCAGGCCCACGGGCACTCCCGCAATGCGCAAATTCTTTCGTGCGCCATAATTGCACTGCACTAGCACGCCAACGGTGTAGCTGCCGAGCTTCCCATCTACTTTTCTCGACGACGTGCCGATGCCGCCTTTGAACCCGTTGCAAATCATTCCCGTGCCGCCGCCCACGTTGCCTTCTTCGACCGCGCCTCCGTGCGCCGAATCGATGGCATGCCACGCGTGGTCGAGTTTGACGTGAAAGCCATTGATATCGTTCAGCCAGCCATCCCAGGTCTCCGCCACGACGGGCAGCGACCACCAATACCCGGTCGGATCGGGCTGCCCATGTGCGACGCGCCACTGGATCACCGCGTCGCGAACGACGCCCACGCTGTGCGTGTTGGTAATCATCACCGGGCCTTCCAGAAAACCTGACTCTTCCAACCAGGTCGTACCGGTCATCTCCCCGTTGCCGTTGAGCGACCACCAACCGGCGAAAACGGGATTCATCATGGAGTCTTTTCCGCGGGGCAGAACCGCCGTTACACCCGTTCGCACCGGCCCCTTCCCAATGTCTAGTTTGCCTTCGCCCGATATCACCGTTGTGTGCCCTACGATGACTCCGGCCACGTCCGTAATCGCGTTCAGCGGCCCGGGCGTTCCGTCAAACGGCACGCCAAGGTCGCGCGCCCGAGGCTTCGGATGCGCTTCTTGCTGCGCAAACGCTGGACAGATCGCAGAAACCAGGCCAAATATTGTGGCGAGCTCGCAAAGAGTACGGAAACGATTCCTCAATTGTTTTTCTCCCAAGAAATTTTGGCCTTTCGCAGCAATTCGATATTCTTCTCGAGCGCGCGCTGGACGAGCGCCGCCTGGTCCGACGCCAGCTTCCAGTCGCGTTTTTCCACCGCTTCTGTCAGCCCGGGGAACTCCAGGTGCGCGTAAGTGTAGCGCGCCGCATAGAGCAAATGCTGGAACCACGGCCGTCCGGGGATTCCATCGGGATCGAGCCAATTCGATTCCACCTGCAAGAGCTCCAGATTGAGCTGCCGGATCTTTTCCGCAGTAATCGCACCGGTGGCGAGCCTTTGTTCCACAGTTTCGCGCAGTTCGTTTCCCGCATTCTGGAAATCGGCGATGCGCTCGTGCAGCTTCTTCAGTTTCAGCTTGTGGTTGTCAATCTTGCTCCTCAGCTCTAGCTCGGTCAGAAAATGATCCAGGGTGATGGCGTTGAACGCGAAGTCATACGGCAGCACATCCGCGTTGGCCAGCCGGAGCGCCAGCAATCCCCAAATGTCCGTCAGCGCAATGTGATATTCGAACGCGGGATCGCCAATGTGCTCCATCCAATAGTGATCGTCGTACATTGAGTGGTACACGCCGTAATCGCCGCTGAACCCCAGGTTGACCACCGGCCGCCCCAGATGATTCAAAAATACGGTATGGTCCGATCCGCTGCCCATGCGCGTTTCGACCAGCCCGCTGTCAAGCGGCGGGGCGCTGGCCTTTTCATCGCGCCTGCTCGTCGCCCGCCACGCTTCGTAGAGCGATTTTCCCGAAGGCGCGTGCACATCTTTCGAAGCTTCCACGAGCATCGGCGCGAGCGAGGCGACTGCCGAAGGTGAAAAGCTGATCCCGTCGGGGCCCGCTGTTGTGGCCGCGCCCGCTACCGACTCGTCCACGTTTAAGTACGCGACCAGCTTTTTCTTCAAATCGTCGGCGAACTGCTCGCCCCATTCGGTCGAGCCCGTCAGCGCATACTCCTCTCCATCCCAACTGCATACGACCACCGTGCGTCGTGGCCGCCCTCGGCGCTGCTTCAGTTCGCCAAGGGCCCGCGTCAGCTCCATCATCGAAGCCGTGCCGCTCGAAGGATCTACGCCGCCAAAAACCCACGCGTCGCGGTGATTCCCGAGCAGCACCCATTCGTCCGGCAATTCGCTCCCGCGAATGCGCGCCTCCGCGACGTTGTACTGCTGGAAGCTCGTGTCCATGTCTAGTTTCACGCGGGCCGTTACCGCGCCGCTCAGCCGGTACTTGATCGGCAGCGCGCCCTGCCAGCTTTTGGGGGCTTCCATGCCATTCATGTTCTCGAGCAGCGGTTTTGCGTCATGCCAGGAAAGGGGGAGCGCCGGAATTTTCGGAAGCGAGGGCGCCTCTTCCGGCTTGATGTGCCTCGCGCCGGGAACCGACGCCCATCCCGGCGTGGTGGGATCGCCCGGCACAATGTAATCGTAAGTAATGGCTCCGCGCTGAATGTGGCTCTCCGGTCCCCACGGTCCGTCGGGGAAAACTTTGCCTCGCGCGTAGCCGTCTTCCGCGGGATCGGAATAAATCAGCAGGGCCGCGGCGCCTTCGCGCTCCGCGGTCAGCGCCTTAAACCCGCGATAGCTATACGGATTCGAATATCGCACCAGGACAATTTTCCCTTTGACGCTGATGCCGTTCTTACGCAGCAGATCGTAATCTTCCGGGTTTCCGCTGTGCGCGTAGACGACTTCTGCGGTGACCTCGCCCGAAGCGGCATATCCAAAATACGCTCCGGAAACTTCGGGATTTTTTGTATCCGCATCCATATCGACGGGATCTTCGCGAAGCGACGCCGTGTAACGCACCGGCGCAGTCATTTCGAGCGATACGCTGCGCGGACGCGAATGCAGCACGTCGTAACGACGCAGTGTCACGTCTTCCCAGCCCTGCTTCCGCCACTCGTCCGCGATGAACTCCGCAAGCTGGTTGTTGCGCTCGGACGCCGCCGGATGCGGCTCCGCCGTAAACGTCCGGTGCCACTCTCGCGCCTTTTCCGATGAAGGAATAGCCTGAAACTCCGTTTCAAGCTTGCGCTCGGCCATCGCATGCGTCAGCGTGAAACCCAGAATCGGCGTGGAAGGAGGAAGGGAAGGCGTTTTCTGCTGTTGGGCAAAAAGAATGGCGGAAAGAACGGAGAGAACGGCGAAGCAGATTGGCGCTGTGAATGAGAGTTTTCGCGTCAAAAGGTTAACTCTCCGTAAGCCGCGCAAACCAAGGGTCGCATCACAATGGAAAGACTTTTTTGAGCGCCGATGACAGCACGTTCTCGACGAGCTTGCACTCTTCCTCGGAAATCGTGAACGGCGGGGCGAGCAGGAGATGATCGCCGCGGTGCCCGTCCACGCAGCCCTGCGTCGGATAGGTCAGCACGCCTTCCGCCTCCGCGGCTTGCCGGACTTTTTCCGCAACATTGTCCGACTTCAAGAAGGGTTCGCGCGTGGCTTTGTCCCTCAAGAATTCCACTCCGAGCAGCAATCCGAGCCCTCGAATATCCCCGACGTGCGGGTGTTTTTCGAGCGGAGCAAGGGCTGCGCGCAAATTTTTCCCCGCTGGGTTCACGCGTTCAAAAAGCCTATGCCCTTCCAGATAATCCAGGACCGCGTTGCCCGCCGTCGTGCACACGGGATGCGCCTGGTAGGTAAAGCCGTGCATGAACGCGCCCGACCCCGCTCCGATCGCTTCCACCACGCGCGCCGAGGCGAGGACACCGCCAAGCGGCGCATATCCGCTGGCGACACCCTTGCCTACCAAAATGATGTCCGGCTCGATCCCCCAATGTTGCACCGCAAAAGGTTTGCCGGTGCGGCCCATTCCCGTCATGATTTCATCTGCGATCAACAAGATGCCGCTCTTGTGGCAGGTCTCCGCGATCCGGCGGGCATAACCTTCGGGAGGAACCGCAGCGCCAAGCGTCGCGCCAACCACCGGCTCGAAAATAAATGCCGCTGCTATCTCTGTCTGATGCTCGCGTACAAACGTCTCAAGCTCCTCTGCGCACGCTATCTCGCATTCCGGAAAGGTCTTCCCGAACGGGCAGTGATAGCAGAAACAGGGAGCGATGTGTCCCCACTCGGCAATCAGCGGAGCATAGGGCGCGCGCCGCGCCACATTTCCGCTGACGCTCATCGCCCCGAGCGTGCTCCCATGATAGCTCTGCCGCCGCGACACCACGCGGTAGCGCTCCGGGTGGCTGGTTTCCACATGATACTGGCGCACCAATTTGATAGCTGTTTCCGTCGCCTCCGAAGCGAGCAGCCGCGCCGCGAGTTTCTCCGCGGGCTCCGTATGGAATTGCGAAGTGTGCGCGAACGCGATTTGCGCGGCTTGTTCCGCCATCGCGTGCCCGATTTCCGCAACGCCGTGGCCGATGCTCACCACCGCAGCCTGGCCCGCGGCGTCCAGAAACCGGCGGCCGCTTTCGTCCACAATCCAGCAGCCTTCCCCGCGTATCGCCAGGGGAAACGCCTTTTTGAGATTTCGGGAAAACAGTCCGCTCGTCGGCATGCCTTGTCCGGGAAAAGATTGTAGCAGACTCGCTTGCATGGCTAGCCTAGGCCGTGTTGGCCGAGACGGCGTTCTCTGCGGCTGAACGATCTCCACCCAGCTGTCCCGGAATTACACAAATGCTCCGGAGAGTGTCCCACGCGAAATCTTGTGCTAGCCTTGCGCAGCCTTACATTGGCGCCGAAAAGTCTCTTGATTAAAGACAGGCGGAATCGCACTTGGCGGAGCCGCAAACCGGACTCGTTCGAACCATCGGCCGCTGGAGCCTGGCCGCGCTCATGGTCAACACCATGGTGGGCGCGAGCATTTTTGGCTTGCCTGCGCTGATCGCGGCTCGTCTCGGCTGCCTTAGTCCGGTTGGGTTCTTCCTGGCCTTTGCGATCATTGCGGTCATCGCCGCGTGCATGGCCGAAGTCGCTTCTCAATTCCAGGAAACCGGCGGGCCGTATCTCTACACACGAGTTGCCTTCGGACGCTTTCTTGCGATTCAAAACGGCTGGTTGACCTGGCTCACGCGCATCGCCGCCGTTTCCGCGGTAGCCAACCTCTTCATCACCTATCTCGCGGAATTCTTCCCTGCCGCAACCACACCCTTTACGCGGGTGGCTATTCTTACGGCTCTCATCGCATTCCTCGCCGCGGTGAACTATTGCGGCGTCGGCGGAGGCAAACAGCTCAGCAACATTTTCACGGTCAGCAAACTCAGCCTGCTGGCCTTCTTTGTCATCGCCGGTCTGCTGGCATTGGCCTTCCATCCGGACATTCGCCTGCACCCCACATCGACTGCCGCCACTTACGCGGACTGGTTCGAAGCTCTGCTCTTGATGATGTATTCGTACGGCGGCTTCGAAGCCGCGCTCATCGCTTCCGGCGAAACGCGCAACGCTCGCAAAGACATTCCCTTCGCGCTCTTCGTGGCGATTGGCGCAACCACGCTGCTCTACATCGCCGTGCAATATCTGGTCATTCACACGATTCCCAATGCCGGCCGATCCGCCGCTCCCGTTGTGGATTCCGCCCGCGGCTTCTTGCCGTATTGGGCCGTGCGCATCGTTGCGGCTGGCACGCTCATTTCAGCGTACGGATATCTCAGCGCCAACGTCCTGCACACCCCGCGTGTCACTTTTGCCATGGGCGAGCGCGGCGATTTCCCGGCTTTCTTCGGCAGCATCCATCCCCGTTTTCGAACCCCGCATGTCTCGATCATGATTTTTGCCGTGCTGCTTTTGATATTTTCCATCGCAGGCGATTTTCGCTGGAACGCGCTGCTCTCCAGCGTCGCCCGCCTTTTCGTCTACGGCTCGGTCGCCGCCGCTTTGCCGGTGCTGCGTAAGAAAAATCCGCTCGCCGATGCTTTCCGCCTTCCTTGCGGAATTTTCTTCTCCGTGCTCGCGCTTGCTTTTTGCGCGGTCCTGGTTACCCGCATGCATCGTCAAGAGTTCCTCGTGATCGCCGTCACCACGGGCCTCGCCTTCGTCAATTGGCTCGCGGTGCGGAATCAGGCTATTGGATTCGTCCCGGAAACGTGACATCATCCAGAGTTTTGCAAGCATCTTCACCTGGCAACTTCAGGAGAAACCAAATGAAAGGCCTCTTGCTGCGGAGCGCTCTCGCGGGCGCCTTGACATTGGCTTGCGGATTCGCAAGTAGCGCGCAGGAGGCCGCGAAGCATCCCATCACTTTCGACGATATGATCAAAATGCATCGCGTCTCCGCGCCGCAAATCTCGCCCGACGGAAAATGGGTCGCCTATACCGTGGCCACGCCTGACATGGAGTCTAACCGCAACGTCAGCAACATTTGGATGGTTTCCACCTCGGGCGGAGCGCCCACGCAGCTCACGCGGAGCGGGCATGACTCCTCGCCCGTATGGTCGCCCGACGGAAACACCATTGCCTTTCTCTCCTCCCGCAGCGGCGAAGCCCAGGTGTATTTGCTCGGGCTCGAAGGCGGCGAAGCCCAGCGCCTCACGAAATTATCGACCGGCGCGGGTCTCGTGAAGTGGTCTCCCAACGGGAAAACGATTGCGTTTACCTCTTCGGTATATCCCGACTGCAAAGACGACGACTGCAACAAAAAGCGCGATGAAGAAAAAGAAAAGAACCAAGTGAAGGCCCACGTCGCCGAGCACCTTCTTTACCGCCACTGGACCCACTGGAACGAGGGCACGCGCAGCCACTTGTTTGTCCTTCCTGCCGATGGCAGCGCGGCTCCGCGCGATCTTACCTCCGGCGCGGATTTCGACGTTCCTCCGGACGAACGCGGCGGTCCAGGCGATATCAACTTCTCTCCCGACAGCAAGGAAATTTGTTTCACCGCCGTCACCGACAAGATGGAAGCCATCAGCACCAACGGCGATTTGTTCACGGTGCCGGTGGCCGGAGGCGACATCAAACGCATCACCACGGAGCAGGGATTCGACGGCGAGCCCGTCTATTCGCCGGACGGAAAATACATCGCGTATCACTCACAGCTCAAGCCCGAATATGAATCGGACCGCTGGCGGGTGATGCTCTACGACCGCCAGACGGAAAAAAACGAGAATCTGACCGAGGGTTTCGACCGCAGCGCGGACGAACTCGCATGGTCCGCGGACAGCAAGTCCATCTACTTCACCGCGGAAAACGAAACGCAAAAGCTGTTGTACGAAATGGCCGCGCGTCCCGGGGCGGAACTGAAAAAAACCCTTGCCGATACGTACAACGCCTCGTTTTCCTTGAGCGGCACAGGAAAAACTATGGCGTTCGAACGTACCAGCCTGACAATGCCTGGCGAAGTGTTCACGGCCTCGGGTGACGGCTCCAACGTTCGCCAGCTCACTCACCACAACGATGCGATGCTCGCCACACTCGAAATGAACCCTCAGGAAACCTTTTGGTTCGATGGTGCCGCAGGCACGAGAGTACAGGCCATGTTGATTCGCCCGCCGAAATTCGACCCTGCGAAGAAATATCCTCTTCTCGTGCTGCTCCACGGCGGCCCGCAAACCATGTGGTCGAACTCCTGGGGCTACCGGTGGAACGAGGAGGTGTTTTCCGCGCCAGGCTATGTCACGCTGATGATCAACCGCCGAGGCTCGACCGGTTACGGTCAGAAATTCACCGACGAAATCACCAACGACTGGGGCGGAAAAGCGTACCTCGACGTGATGGAAGGTGTCGATTACGCGCTGAAGAAATATCCCTTCATCGACGGCACACGCATGGCCGCCGCCGGCGGCTCTTATGGCGGCTACATGGCCGACTGGATCGCCACGCACAACGGGCGCTTCAAGGCCGTCATCAGCCACGCGGGCGTCTACGACAAAGTCGCCATGTACGCGACCGATGAATTGTGGTTCGAAGAGCACGACATGCAGGGCACGCCGTGGTCGAATCCAGAGAGCTACCACAAGTGGGCGCCGGCCAGCTACGCCGGCGAACTCGGCAAATTCAAAACGCCTACGCTCGTCATCTGCGGTGAGCGCGACTATCGTGTCCCTTACACGCAATCACTGGAATTTTTCAATGCGCTCCAGCGCCAGGACGTCCCGTCCAAGCTCGTGGTTTTCCCCGATGAAGGACACTGGATTCTTAAGCCGCAAAATGCCCAGTTCTGGTACAAAACGTTCTTCGATTGGCTCGCGCTTTACTTGAAATAAGTGTCGGGCGTGCGGCGGACGGCTCGCCGAGCAAAGCGGAAAAGCCGGTAGAGCAAATACGCGCACAGCCCCAGGAGCAGAAAGACAACAATCGTTGTGGCCGCCGGATGCAAGCTGGCCATCCACGACAGCCAAACCGCCATTACATCCTCTCCCAAACTCAAGGTCCAATTGCTCAGCGGCTCGGGGCTTGTATTGACAGCGGCGCGCGTGGTCGCCTTGGCTCCGTGCGACGTGAGCGCTACGCCGCCGGCAAGCAGCGCCGCTCCCCAGCGCCACTCCGCGTCCGAGCCACTGACGGCGGCGTAGGCGAGCAGCGCCGCCGCAGGCGGCCGGATAAACGTATGGACAAAGTCCCAAATCGTGTCGACGTAAGGAATCTTGTCCGCGAAAAATTCGATGAGATACAGCACAACCGCAATTCCGATGACCCAGGAATGGGTGAGCACCCGCAGCGACGCGGGGAGATGGATGACGCCAAAGCGCTCGAGAAGCCCGAGCGTCGCCACCGTTGCGTACAGATTCAGCCCGGAAGAAAATCCGGCGCCGAGCGCAAGGCTTAACGTCTGGAGTGGATTCACGCCAAACCATCATAACAGGACGCCACATGGCGAGCCGCGGCCGGGGAGCCGCGACGACGCCGCGACCGGCCGGTTGATCGCTTACCATAAGCGGAGTCGCAGGGCCGGCGTGGCAACCAGGCAGTAACTCGCATGAAACGGGGCGACGTTCCATTTGACCGTCGCGGAAAAGCAAGCGATGCTGTTCCCTTAACGGGTCGTCCATGTCTGAGCTGAGACATCTTTTTCCATCTTGGGGCTTTCTTTTGCAGATTCTGGCGATTCTGCACTTCCTGCGGCGCCGCCCGGAGAGCTATTGGTTCTTCATTATTTTCTTCGGCGGATTCCTGGGCGCCAGCGTGTATATCCTTGTGGAAATACTTCCTGACCTCGGGCTCCTTCGCGACACCATGCAAGGATTCGGCCGCCGGTCGCGCATCCAAAAGGTCGAAACCGATATCCTCGATAATCCTTCCGCCGCGAATTACGAGGAGCTTGGCGAACTCTACAAAGATCAAGGCCAGTACGGGAAGGGGCGCGAAGCCTTCACCAACGCGATTGCGGCACGCAGCGATTCCATCTACACGTTTTATTCGCGCGCGCTGTGTTCGCTGGCGATGAACGATTTCGCAGCGGCGATTCCTGACCTCGAACGCGTGGTCGCGGCCGATCGCAAATTCGACTACTATCGCGCCGCGGGATTGCTGGCGGACGCCTACGCGCGCACCGGCGATTTGCAGCGCGCCGAGCCGTTATTCGCCGAAGCGACGCAAATCTCTACCACGCCCGAAACGCTCTACAACTACGCCAGCTTCCTGAAGACCGCCAACCGCCGCGACGAAGCTCGCGAATGGGCGCAAAAAATCCTCGCGAAAACACGCACCTTGCCGCGCTATATGCAGCGCCGCGAACGCCCCTGGTTCCGCAAAGGCAAAGCCCTGCTGAAGGAACTTACCTCCAGCAGCTAGAACCCCTTGCCCTTTCGTGAAGCGAACACTCTCAGCGTGCAAAATCTCCCGAGAAGCACGGATAATAGCAATGTCAAGTTGCAGATTTCTGGAGGAAGCGGCTTGAAGTTGCAAATCGCCCGTTGTGGCTCATCCAGGAGTAAATGCACATTGCTGCGCGCACAAACATGACCTTGCCGTTCTATACGCCTGAGCGAGTGAGTCGGGGTAGGGCTATGACAAATCAGTGGAATGCAGCGGAGTATGACGCGAAGCATGCCTTCGTGTACGAGAGGGCGAAGGGCTTGGTGGAGCTGCTGGCGCCGAAGCCGAGCGAACGCATCCTGGATTTGGGCTGCGGGACGGGGGCGTTGACGGCGGAAATAGCAACGAGAGGCGCGGAAGTGCTGGGAGTGGACCGGTCGGAGGAGATGATTACCCAAGCAAAAAGGAAATTTCCGGCGCTGCAATTTGAGGTGGTGGACGCAAGAGAGTTGCGAGTCAAGTTGGGGCAAGTAGCTGCGCGCAGCTGGGCCGGCACAGCCAGCAAGGTGGACGGAGCAGGCAAGATTGACAAGGCGGATCTGGTTGAGGAAGCTCCGGAAGTTGGCTGGCTAGGATTTGATGCGGTGTTTTCCAACGCGGTGCTGCACTGGATTCCGGAGGCGGGGGAAGTGATCGCCGGAGTAGCGCAGGTACTGAAGCCCGGCGGACGGTTCGTAGCCGAGTTCGGCGGCAAGGGCAACATTCAAAAGCTGGTGAGGGGATTTCAAAGGGCGTTCGCGGCACTGGGCATGCGGCCACCCGCGGGAGTGAGTCCGTGGTTTTACCCGAGCGTGGCGGAATATGCGGGATTGCTCGAGAAGCACGGCTTGGAGGTGCGGGAAGCGTCGCTCTTCGACCGGCCCACGGTGCTCGAACAGGGCGAGAGCGGGCTGGAGAACTGGATTCGCGTGTTCCGGCAGACCTTCGTCGACAAGATGGGCGAAGCGAAGGCGCAGCGATGGATTCGCGAAGTGGAGCGGCAGTGCCGGAGCGAGCAATTTCACGACGGCAGCTGGGTGCTGGACTATAGGAGATTGCGGATCGCGGCCTGGAAGGCGTGAAGCGGAAGTCGTGAGTTGCAGGCTCTGCGTTGTTGGTCAGAGATAGGAACCCGGTGAGGCTCCCATCTTGCCTTGCGGGGAGCCATCTCTGGTATTCGACTCTCATCCCGAGCGGGGTCCTCTCGTTCTGGATCTCAGCCATCTTGCATTACGGAGCGGTGAATAGGTACACCGTGGGGCGAAAGAGAGTCTCAGGGCCGACCTTGCTTCCTGACCCGAACGGCGGCGCGGCTGTGGAACAATCGACACACCCACATAGGGCTGCGGCAGGGCAGGAATTGGTGTAAGCTGGTTCGCGACCGGGTCCCGCCCTCCCGCCCGGTTGGCAAGCAGTAGAAACACGGGGCGTGCTTCCCTTCTCGTGTGGCTCGGGCGCCCCGGGGCATTAGTAGATCGATAGACGCAAGTGGGGTTACCCAAGGCAAACCAAACTTGGAGGGATAATGCGTAACTTATTGATTGCGTGGATACTTATGCTCTTTGCGGCAGGTGCGACTTTTGCCCAGCGGGCACCCAAGACGGAGTTCTTTGCAGGTTACGAATACGAGCACCTCAACCCCGGGGGAAGCGGGTGTCACGGCCTCGGCCTGAACCTGGCCTATAACCTGAACGATTGGCTGGGCGGCGTGGGCGACTTTGGCATTTGCAGAGTGAGCGGGCTGCCGTCCGGTGTAAGCGCCCATGACATCAATTACCTGTTCGGGCCGAGGATAACGTACCGGAATTACGGCAAGTGGAACCCCTTCGGCCAGGCGCTCTTTGGAGGACAACACTTGGGGACCAACGGGGGCACCGCGAACAGCTTTGCCATGACCCTGGGAGGCGGCATGGATTACAAATACAACGACCGGTTCTCGCTTCGCGTGATTCAGGTGGAGTATCTGTACACGCACTTCGGCGGCGCCCAGCAGAATAACGCGCGGATCGAAGCGGGCCTCCTTTACACCTGGTAAGACCGCAAAAGATCGGTAGAAAAGAAAAGCAAAAGGCCGGAGGAAATTCCTCCGGCTTTTTTGCCTAAATCGAATGTTTCCTTCGATTTATCCATTAGCGAGCTGGGTTGGAATCATGTTCCAAAACCAAATCGCCAGGATTCCATAGTAAACCGCCACGACGCAGACGCTAATCCCGAACGTGACGGCGGTTTTGCCAAGGCCGGCGTATTCGCGCTTCCAATGCCGCGCGCAGAAAACGATCATGAGGACGGAGAGGACGGCAGAAACGGCAGCGATGAAGCTGACGTCGTTGGTCACGGCCTGACCGCGCATGAAACGCAGAGCCTGGCGCGTTGCACCGCCGAGCAGGCCAGTAGCAAACACCATGCCCAACCATGCTACTGGCGCCAGCATGCCAATCATGAAAGCCCAGCGATCCTCCATGTAAAACAACAGGATCAGGAGCGCCACATAAATGATGGTCTGGTAGAGATGAAGCAGGAAGAATTGCGGTTCGAAATGGGCGAGGACCGAGAAACAGACAACTTGCAGGGCCGCGACGGTAGCGATATCTCGATATGGTCTCATAGGCATTCCCCTCAAGCGGAGTAAGCCGGGGCGCTGCCTGGAATCAATGCCACTCGAAAGGGTGGAGGACGGACCCCGGCACCCGCGGCTCCCGAATGGCATCGGTGCAGGTGACTGGCCAATGGGATCGGCGCGTAAGCAATTCATGCGACAGCAGATATTATGTGAGGAGAAACAGGCGCGAGCGTGGAGTGGGGGAAAAGCCGCGATGGAAGGGCGTTATGCCACAGGAGCGGAAGGCTAGGGGGTGGAAAAGCGACGGGAGACTTCGAGAAAGGGGAATTGCCCATGGGAATGGATTGAGGCGGAACGCGTTCTGACATAGACTCGGCGGATGGACGCGGAATGGTTGCGCGAGTTGTGCCTGTCGTTTCCAGGAACCACCGAGCAGATTCAGTGGAGCTGCGACCTCCTGTTTAAGGTGGGCGGAAGAATGTACGCGGTGACGCCGCTCGAGCCGGCCCCGGTGTGGCTGTCGTTCAAAGCTTCGCCGGAGAAATTTGCGGAATTGACGGAGCGGCAAGACATTGTTCCGGCGCCGTACCTGGCGCGGGCGCAGTGGGTGGCGCTGCAAACGCGAGAAGCACTGCGACGCGAGGAATTGGCGGACCTGCTCCGAGAATCCTATGAAATGGTTTTGGCAAAGCTCTCGACGAAAGTGCGCCAGGCGATTGCGAAGGGAGGAAGCGCAATGCCCGAAGCGCGAATTTTGACGACGCGAAAGAAGAAAGTGGCGTCCAAAGAAACGCTCGGACAAAAAGAACGGCGAAAACGTTGCTAGAGGCATTGACATCCTCCCCGCCGCAAGCGGCGAGGATTCCTACGGCCTCTCGGTTTGTTTTCCCGAGACGGCTTCGCTGGGTTCCTCCCACAACCGCCCTACTTCAGAGGAGGACCACGAAGAGGCTTTACTTTTGGGCTGCCCGCCCATAGGTCGTTCGGACAGAAATACAGAGCAGTTCGGAAGGAAAAGAAAGAGGGGCCTCATATCCTCGGCCTAAAAACGCCAAGGCTTTACGGCCGACATGGGTAAGGGCAGGTTGCAGAGAAAGCAGATTTCCCGCTTCTCTGGGAAACGAACAATGGGGCGATTGGGAGAGACTACTTGTTGAGGTGCTTTATGTTCGCAAGGATGATGCTGGTCGTTGTTTCACTAACGCTAGGGAGTACCTGGGTGCTTGGCAATGCGGATGCCAATCCCGTGGGAAAAGGGCTACTCGTGGTGACGAATCAAAAGGAGCATACCGTGCTCGTCGTGGATCCCGACGCGCGGCGGGAGCTCGCGAAAGTAGTGGTTGGAGTGAACGGTCACGAAGTGATGGTTTCGAAGGACGGGCGATTTGCGTATGTGCCGATTTACGGAAATTCCGGTGTCGGAAGGCCGGGGACAGATGGAAGCACGATTGATGTGGTGGATCTGCAGGCGAGAAAGCTCGCGGCGACCATTGATTTGGGGAAGCCGCTGCGGCCACATCGCGCGGAATGGGGACCGGATGGAATGCTGTATGTGACCGCGGAACTCGGAAATGCGGTAGATGTGCTGGACCCGAACACCCGGAAAGTTGTGGCAGAGATTCCCACGGGGCAGCAAGAGTCGCACATGCTGGTGATCTCGCCGGACGGGCGCCGGGCTTATACGGCCAACGTGGGCGCGGGTAGCGTGAGCGTGCTGGGCCTGGCGAAGCGCAACCTGATTACGACGATTCCGGTGGCGAAGATGGTGCAGCGGATTTCGATTTCGCCGGATGGCAAGCGGGTGTTTACGCACGATCAGGACGCTCCGCGGATTGCCGTGATCGACACGGCAACGAACAAAATTGCGAATTGGATTGAGGTGCCGACCTCGGTGTATGCGTCGGAGCCGACGCCGGACGGGCGCTGGCTGGTGACACTGGACCGCGGGGGCAATGCGTATGTGATGGACCTAGAGTCCATGAAAATTGCGCGCAGGCTGAAAATCTCGGACGGAGCGTCGGAGATTTTGATTCGCCCTGGGGGCGACATCGCGTATTTGAGCGGCACGGGCGCAGGGAAAATTGACGTACTGGATTTGCACACTTGGGAACTGGAAAAACCGATCGAGCTGACGCCGGGAGTGGACGGGATGGCCTGGGTAGCCGGCGGAGCGAAGGAGTGACCGAGCAGGAACGATGAAGTTTGCGTCGCGGGAGCGGTTTCTGGAGATGTATGCGGGGGTGCTGACGGCGGCCTTGGCGATTACCGTGTTTGGCGGATTTGCCGAGTCACACAAGACCGCGTTTGATGAAGTCAACGTGCACCGGATCAACGTCGTCGAACCGGACGGCACGCTACGGCTGGTCATTTCCGATAAGGCAAAGTTCCGGGTTCGTTCGTCAACGGAAAGGAAATTGCGCGGCCGGACCGGCACGATACTGGGTTGCTCTTCCTGAATGAGGAAGGGACGGAAACGGAAATGGGCGGCCTGACCTTCGATGGTTGGAAGGACAAGAACGGGAAAATTCAGAACAACGGACACCTGAGTTTCGATCAGTACATGCAGGACCAGGTTTTTTCGCTGGATGCCGGGCAGGAGGGCGGAGAGCACTACTCGGTGATCAACTTCTCGGACCGCGGCGACTATTCCGTCATGGACGCATTCGATGCGAAGACAAGGATCGATGCGCTGCCCGCGGAGCAGCGGCAGGCGGAGTGGAAGAAATTTATGAAAACCCATCCGGGAGACGCCAACCGGGTGGTGCTGGGCCGCGCGGCAGACACATCCGCCGTGCTGAAGATGAGAGACCCACAAGGGCGAGACCGGCTGGTCATCAAGGTGGCGGCCGACGGTTCACCGAGCATTCAGTTTCTCGACCAGGGAGGCAGAGTCGTGAGCCAGCTCCCAGCGTCGAAGTAGATGCGAATCTCCTCGCGACCCGATCATCGGCGAGGCGCATTGTAGCTCTTGCTCTGGCGGCCTCTTTTGTTCTTTTGTTACGATGCCTCTCTATTTTTTCTCTCCTTGGACGTAATCCGCGCTCAAAGACGAGCCGCCCGGACGCGGCCAAGCGAATCGGGACGGGGCCGTCCTTCGCCTTCATCGAAGCAAAAAGGAGAAAGACCGTGCTCAAGGAATTCAAAGAATTTGTAATGGACATGGCTGTCGGCATCATCATCGGCGCGGCGTTCGGCAAAATCGTTTCGTCGCTGGTGGAAGACGTAATCATGCCGCCGCTCGGGCAACTGATCGGAAAGATCAATTTTTCGGAGTTTTTCCTCAGCCTGGACGGAAAGACCTATGAATCGCTGGAAGCCGCAAGAAATGCGCATGCAGCCAAGGTGAACTACGGCATTTTTCTGAACACTGTAATCAACTTTCTAATCGTTGCTTTCACAGTGTTCCTTGTGGTTCAGCAGGTGAATCGCTGGACCAAGAAACCTGCTCCTGCGGCGGTGCCGACCACCAAAGAATGCCCGCAATGTGCGATGACCATTCCCATCGCGGCAAAGCGCTGCGGGGACTGTACCGCGCAACTGGTTTAGAGCAGGAGATGGAAAAAAGGAACGGCAACTCCGCGGTTTAACAGGATCCCTTGCGTTTTTTCTGATTCGCATCGAGATGCACGCGCAAGCGGTTGACAACGCCATCCTCGGCCCCGTCTTCCAATTCCTTCTGGACTTCCTCCAAAGCGAAATGGACAACATCATGGTGGTGCAACTCGAGGGGCGAAACGGAATCGCTGAAGCGCAGCCACAGACGATGGAGTAGGTTGATTTCGTTGGCGGTGAGGTTCGGGGCATGGGGACCGAGCACTTTGTAAAGCTTGTCCCCGTTGGGCATGTGGATTTCGAGGTTGAACTGGGGCTTGGAATCGCCCAGCTTTTCCCAGGCTTCGCCGATCAAACGCGCCTGCTCTTCCGTGCTCTCTCTTGAAGAACGGCCCAGGACAATCGTGCTGGATTGCAACGACGTAGCGGCGCGAAGAATGCCTTCGGAGAGATCATTTGCCGCAACGATCGCCAAGCGGATGGATTTGCCGCGCTTCTCGGCCATGGCCAGCGCCCGGGAGAAAAGCTGTTGCTCGATGCCGCCAAACAGCTGTTCGGCTTCGAGTTCGTATTCCCCGGAGGCCGCACGGCGCAACAAGCGCACGTGCAACACGACGACGTCGCGGCGGCCCGGTTTAACCCGGTCGAGTACGTTACCGAGGTGATACATCGCATGAATGTTGCTGACAGGAACGAGAATATTGCCCGGACGAACGCCGACGGCCTCCGGCGTAAGTTCTGCTTCCACTTCAAGGTTGAACTGGTCCATCTCAACATGGGCAGCCCCAGCCCTTTTGGCGCGCCGCTCGGAAATCGTAAACACCATGTACAAGAGAATGGAAAACGCGCCCCCTGCCATGGTTGCAATCGGCTTGGTGAACAGGTTCACTACAGCCATCAAAAACAGAGTGAGTGTGATTAAGCCGAGTCCGACGGGGATTTGTATACCGCGGAAACTAAAATTCAGAGGAACTTGGAATTCACGGTGGCCCGGGCTGGTATAGCGCAGGACGAATACTGCCAGGCCGTTCATCGCAAAACTCCAGATCACTCCAAAGGCGTAGAGGTTCGCAAGGAAAGTAACGTCACCGTGGCTGATGATGATGGTGATGATTTGCAGGCCCACGACAGTATTGATGATTCGATAGCTTGTTCCGAAGCGCTTGTGCGGCTGTCGGAACCATTCGCTAAGCACGCCGTCTTCAGAAACGCGATTCAGGACGCCGTTTGAGCCCACAATCGCCGTGTTCACGGCTCCGGCCAGAATAAAGGTGCCCACGACGACGACAAAGCCATGAAAGATGAGCCGTGCCAAAAACGGCCCCTGCAAATTCATGGCTAGTCCGCCTATGAGATTTTCGAGGAAACCTTGACGGACATCGTCGGGAATGATCATTACCGCAAAAAACGAGACCAGCGACGTGAAAACCAGACTGTAAATGAAGATCACCAGCCCGGCCTTCTTCAGATTCGGAAGCTTGGGACTTTCGATTTCGCGATAAACCTGCGCGAGCGATTCCTCGCCGCTCATCGCCAGCACGGAATGGCCGAGGCCGATGAAGATGGCAATGATCCCGGCAAGGTTTGCGAAGTGCACGCCATAGAGCCATCCCATGGCATTGGGCCCGAGCTTCAAGTTTTTGAGATGGGGCAGGGGGGGCAGCGTGGTATGTCGGAGCGAAATGGTGTACAAACACCAGGCAATCAGGATCACCACCATCACGGTGACGAGCTTCATGATATGCAGAGCTTTTTCGCTGGACTCCGGAATTCCTTTTGTGTTCTCCCACCAGAAGTAAATCGTGACGGCGACGGCAAAACTAGCGGCAACGAGACCGACTTCTCCTGAAGACAGCGGGCCGGTTAGATGGAAATACTGCAAAAGCTCGCTAGTCAGCCCCGCAAGATACCGGCCGGCCGCCACACCGCTGATTGGGCCGGTCAGAATGTAGTCAAACATCAGCGCGGACACGCTGAATTTCGCCAGCGTTCCGCCGAGGGACTGCTTGACGGCGCGATACACACCACCGCGCACGAACATGCTGCAGCTTTCCACGTAGACCGCCCGCACGGCGTACGAAAACAACATAATGGCCAGGATGAACCACGGTGCGGTCTTGCCGATGTAGCCTTCCGCTTCACCGCCTGCGTAGTATGCAGAGGATGCCAAGTCGTTTAGAACGATCGCTGCGGCACGCCAGAACGAAATGAACGTGAGCAGAGCTGTAGTGGCAACAATAACGCGCGGAATTCCATTGCCCCGGCCGCCTGCGGCAGCAGGGTTATTGGCGATGCTGCTCATGTGTGGATTTTGCTAGCTTGCAGGGTAAAATGCTCGCATTTTTTGGGCGTGAAGTCTAGCGAGCGAAATACCCCCATACCCGTGGGGAGATTCCCGAGGATTCCCGACTCAAATGAATCAGGTAAAGATACAAGCTCAGACTATTGCGCGCTCTGGAGAAGCCCTCCTGCGGAAAGCAGTTCGCACTGGCGGACGCAAAAGAAAATAGAGTATCGCGCCCGCAAGAATCGACCCGGTTGCCCCCTCCCAGAAATGGCCCAGGATGGCGTTCACCACGCTTCCCACGGTCTGGGTCGCCACAAAGGGCAGCTGCCAGACCCCATCCCCAGAACCGGCGAAGGAACCAGCCTCGACCCGCGATCACCAGAGCTGCGCCAAGCACCAAGAAGCCCGCGCCCGCGGCGCTCCCGAAGGGTGCGAGCCGGTGGTAGGCCCGTGCGTTCGATGCCCATAGACCATCGAGAAAGGGCCTGCGCCAAATCAGTGTCGCACCAGCAAGAGAGGCCATGGCCGCGCCAAAGAACAGGAAGATGCCAATCGCTTGGAAACCGCGAAATCGGTTTGCTTGCGCGCACATCGAGAACCAGCAAGGTGCCTTCGCTGGAGAAGCCTAACCGATCGCGGCCCGGAAGGCTTTCGCACATTCGGCACAAGGGCAGATGCTGCGGAGATGGTCGTAGGCGTAGATGCCTGTGGAATGACCGTCGGTAAAGGTAATTTGAATGGCGTAGTTGCCTACCTGCGTCGCGGCTTTGGCGCGCGTCTTGGGCTTGTACATGGGCAGCACGGGCGAAGCGGCTATTCCCGGTGCGGCAGACTGGAAGGCTTCTTTCTTGCCGCGCTCGTCACTGCAGGTGGCGCAGGGACATTCATCGCGCAAATAGGCGAAATCGTAGTGACTCGAGTGGCCGTCGGCCCAGGTGATGTCCACGCCAGCGCCGCTCGACACGTGAATCTTTACGCTGGTCGGCTTTTTTCGTGGATCGAGGGGAGTGGGCATGGTGGAAGCTTACCCTGGCCAGTTCTTCGTTCGTGACCAAAATCTTGGGTTTCGCCGATTCACCGGTCAAGACTTGCGCTTACCGTCGCAGCAATCGCCTGGTGGAATGGGGTTGCCGTGCGGACAGGTCTTGGGATGCCCGAGAAACGTGCAAATGCGCGCGTCAAGCTCGGGGCTGATGATGTGTTCGAACCGGCATGCCTGAGTGCGCGCTTCGGTTTCGTCGACGGCAAAAGTGTCTTTGAACAAACGTTCCGCCAAGCGATGGCGGCGCACTACGTCGCGCGCCCGCTGGCTCCCCGCGGGAGTAAGCTGCGCCTCCCCATCGTGCAACGCAACCAAATCGAGATCCGCCATGCGCGAAAGAACGCGGGAGGCAGACTCTTCGGCCACCGTCGAAGGTTTCCCCGAGGCCCCCGTGGCGCGCAGTCGTTCCAGCTGCGCGGGTTTCCCCTCCTCGCCGCAAACCCAAATTTGTTCCAGCAAGTGGTCGAAGCGAATTTCGTCGTCGGTCCAGACGGACTGGCAGCAGTCGGGCGTGTCCACCAAGGGGCAGTTAAGCGGTTGGCTCGGGCCATGCACCGCGGAGTCAAAATGCAAGTGGCCATGAGCGAGTTCAATGCGGCGGTCGGCTTGCCGCGCGATGTCCGGGTCGTGCGTGACCATCAAGATGGTGTGACCCGCATGGTGCAGCTTGCGGAAGATTTCGATGACGATTCGTTCGTTGGCTTCGTCGAGATTGCCGGTAGGTTCGTCGGCAAGAATGAGCTTCGGCTGGTTGATTAATGCTCGCGCAATGGCCACGCGCTGCTGTTCGCCGCCGGAAAGCTGCGCTGGCAAATGCGTCAGGCGGTCGCCGAGACCGACGCGCTTCAGCGCCTCTTCGGCCTCTTTTTCGTCCGTGACGCTGTGAAAATACTGAGCCAGCATCACGTTTTCCAGCGCCGTGAGATACGGCACGAGATGAAATTGCTGGAAAACGAAACCCACTTTTTCCGCACGGTAGCGAACCAAGTCGTTTTCGCTGAGCTTCGCCAGATCCACGCCGTCGACGATCACGCGCCCGCTGCTCAGCGTGTCCAACCCGCCGAGAATGTTGATGAGCGTGGTTTTCCCCGACCCGGAAGGCCCCATCAGAGCAACCCATTCCCCGCCGTTCACTGCGAAGCTGACGCCGTTGAGCGCGCGCAAGGAGCCGTACTGCTTGATCAGATTGTCGATGACCACCTGCTGCGCCGCAGCCCGCGGCTGCAATTGAACCGGAGCAACCACACTCACGCTTCACCTCGGAACACCGATGCCGGGCGGATGCTTGCCAGCCGCCGCAACGGGAAGGCGCTCAGAATCGCCACCAGCACCGTCAAACCCACAGCTACAGGATACACAATCAGGCGCGGCCGCGCCGCCACGCCAAAAACGGCTTTGCCCAGACCGATAGAGAGCAGAATCCCGAGCGCTGCGCCGATCACCCCGCCGGCAAGGCCGAGCAGCGCCGCTTCCGCAAGGAACAGCCGCACGACGCGCCGCGTCGCCCCGCCAATGGCTTTCATCAAGCCAACGTCCATCCTGCGCTCAATGGCTACGTTGGTCATAGCGGCCATGACGCACAGCGCGGTCAACAGCAGCACGATGCCCACGGTGGCGGTCAGCAGGCCGCTGATGCGGTTGTAAATTTTGGCTTCGCCTTCCGTAAATTGCCGGACGGGGCGCACTTCTGCATCAGGGATTCGCCTCTGAAGATCGGCGATGTAATTTTGGATTTCGGCGGGCGTGCCTGGCACGGTTAACTCGATCATGCTGACACGATCCGGCAGATCGGCCAAGCGCTGTGCCGCTCGCAAGTCGATCTCGAGACGGTTGTCTTCCGGTCCGCCGGTCTGGCGAAAGCTGGCAACACGGCACGACTCGCGGCGGTCGCCGCTGGCCACAACGAGTTCTGCATGCGACTCAACGCCAACTTCTTTTGCGAACCGCACTCCGGCAACGCATACGTTTTCTGAGGAGGGGGCCGCTTGGTTCGGACGGGCCGAAGGATAAGCGGTTATAAACGCTAGCGGATAGATTCCCGCGACAACGGCAGAAGCAGATTTTCCGGGCGGAGGAACCGAAACGCTGGCGACCATGTAGAGAGCGGACATTGCGGTCACGCGGCCGCTAGGAACATTCGCGGGCACGGAATGGATGATCGACTGCGACAGCGTCGCGGAGCTTGACGACAAAGAACCTTTCGGAACGATCACTACGTTTGGGCCGAAGGCGCGGAATTCGGTGGTAAGGCGGCGCTTGGCATCGACTTGCAAATTAAGAAGAGCGGCGGTGACGGCAGCGCCGGCTCCGAGCGCGAGCAGCATGACGAACATCCGGCCGCGGTTGGCTCCGAGCAGACGCCGAAGGATACGCCAGAACATCGCTCGATTGGTATCGCGAAGTTCGGTCATCACTCGCCTCGCAAGATGGGCGCGGGCTCGATGCGCGAGGCGCGTCGAAGGGGAATGGCGCTGCCGAGAAGCGTCACCGTGGCCGCGATCCCAATCACAACCAGAAAAACCAGCAGGGTCGGCTCCGGCGCAGCGCCGAAGATCCTTTCACCCACCAGGCGCGCCAAAACGATTCCCAGGGCGTAACCAATCCCTCCGCCCACAAACGCGAGCAGGAGCTGCTCCGCCGCGAGCAAGAAGGCAACCGTCGCGGAACCCGCTCCCAGCGCCTTCATCAAGCCAATCTCCACTTGCCGCTCGATCACGGAAGCGGCCGAACAAGCGCCCACGGCCAAGGCCGCGGCGAGCATGGCCGCGAGAGTGACCAGCCAAAGCAGCATCACCACGTGCGTGAGAATCTGGCCTTCGCCTTCCGCAACACGCCTGATTACGCGTACGTCCGTCCCCGGCAATTGCTCGCTGATTTGGAGAGCAATCGAAGAAATGTAGGGCGTGCAGTACCAGCGGTCGAATTCGGCCGGCGTCATGCTCTTGGGGTCTTTGCGCGCAAAGGCGTCTTCTGGCTTGGTCAGAGCGGAGACGTACAACTTGCGGTATTCTCCTGGCTTGCGCGCAAGCGATTGCGCGTAGGAAAGCGGGACCACGATCGAGGCCTCCTCAGGACCACCGGAAGCGAGTATCCCCGTGACTGTGAGCGGGGCGGGAATGATCGTCACGTCGCCACTAGCCAACGAAACCGAGTCGGCAATATGGACGCGATGCTCCTTTGCGAATGCGGCTCCGACCACACATTCCTTGGCACCTTCGGAAAACCAGCGGCCGGCGATTTGCCACCACGGGTTCGTCTTGGCAACTCCGGTGCGAAATTCTCCGCCCTCCGGCAACGGAACGGCATGGTCTGCCCACGTCCCGACGATAGGAACGTTCTCGACCCAATTCCCGGGCTGATGAACCGAATCGTTCAGCACAAACGGCCGAGCCTCACCCCGGACCTCGAGGATGGGCGCAAAGCCCATGATGTTGTTGTGCCAAAAAATGGTCTTGAGTTTTGGCAGGTCGGCCTCGGGCAGGTAGGCTCCCGCATTCACCGGCCGATAGTCCACGCCGCCAATCTCGAGGGGCAGGGAATCGGCCGTGGGCGTGACCACCAGATTGGCGCCCAGGCTCCGGAATTCCTTGGCTAAGCGGTCGCCGACGTCGAGCGCCACACCAAGCGCGGCCGTAACTACGCCCATGCCGAGAGCCAGGGCCGCGCCGGTCAGCAGCTTGTGCCGCGGACGCCGCCCGAAGGAATCGGCTACGAGTCTCAGGAACATGGCATTTAGTTGTCGCCCATCGAAGGCGCTAACTCGCGCCTACCGGGGAATCTCCTTGGACTTTTCGGCGAGCCCGGAAATGTCGATCACGATGTCTCCTCCATCCAGGCGCGCGGGCACGCCGATGGGATTGCAGCCTCCCTGATCGCCAATCGAGGGAATGAAAATCGCCGAAGCGCAGTGGCGGCAGACGACGTTCTGGCCGTCCTGGCGGTAGCCTTCCGCGCCGCAAATCCGGCAGGCATCCAGGGCCACGCCCCAGCCATTGGGCTTTTTGATGATCATGAACCGCAGCGATTGGCTCCCTGCGTTCACGGTGAAAAGGTGCAGGGCGCCGTCCTGCGCTTGGCTCACGGGCACGCGCACGATGCTGCCGACGGGATCAATCGCCTGGGCCGCCGGCGCGGCGGAATTTGCTCGCGCGTAAATGAAATCTGCGGTCAAAACGAGAATGACCGTCAGAGACGCCGTTGCCGCAGCAATCATCCAGCGGCGCTGGCGGCGGTTCTGCGATTTGAGCAGGCGCTTTTCTGCGGCATTCAGGGACCCCGCTGCGGCCTTGGCGTGAGAAGCCGCCTGCCATTCCCGCAAAATCAGCAGGATCGCCGCGCCAAAAATGAAAACGAAAAAGAAAAGGTCGTTGCGCACGATGGGACCAAGAATGGCCATCTCCGCCTTGCTGGAAGGCAGCCAGAGCGCTTCGCTCAATTCGTGCAAGCCGGTCAGCGCCAGCTGGAACGCGACGAGCACCAGGATGACGCTCGTGGCGGCGAAAAACCGCTGCAACGGAATGCGCAGCGTGCCCTTGAAAAAGAACAGCCCGACGGCAACCGCCGCGCCGATCCCGGCGATGGTCCCAATCCAGGTCTCGAGGCCTGCTGTCGAGAGCTGCACGGCGCGCAGGATTAGCGCCAGTTCTGCGCCTTCGCGCAGAACCATAAGAAAGACGAAGAGAAAGATCCCCCACCCCGCGGCGTTCCCCGGCCGCTCGACGTAGCACTCTACTTTTTCCTCAATTTCTTTTCGCAGGTGGCGCGCAACGCGGTTCATCCATACTATCATCGTAACAACGAAGACCGAGGCTACCAGCAGCATCAGCCCCTCGATGCCGTCTTCGCTGATGCGCCAGCGCTCCAGCCCCACGGCCACAGCCAGGCTCAGAGCAGCGGCCGCTGCGACACCATACCAGACGAAGCGCGTCAGGTGGGTGCGGCCAGTGCGGGAGAGATAGACCAGGATGATGCCGACGACCAGGGCCGCTTCGACCCCTTCGCGAAGCGCGACAAGAAATGCGGAAAGCACGGATGATCCAGTCTGTCCAGTTGTAAGTAACTTGCAACTACAAATCCGAGTTTACCTTAGCCGGACCTTTCAGGTCAACCGGACTAATTCGGTCCGGTTTCCGCCAGGGCGGAATAGGTTATTCTGTTTCTTGCACATGGCCACCCTTCGCCAAGCCTCGTCCTTGACGCTCTCGAGCCTAGTTCTGTTTTCACAACTCTCCTTCGCTCAATCGCAGCCTCCCGCTGCCCAAGCGCCAGCCGAGCGGGTGCGGCCGGACCCGAAGCGCGCGCGCAAAGCCGCCGAGCAGGGTGAAAAAGCGGAAGCCGCCGGGCACTTGGAAGACGCCTTGGCCGCCTATGAGGAAGCCGCACACTATGCGCCTAAGGAGATCGCCTTTGCCGAGCGCGCCGCAGGGCTGCGCTCGAAGCTGGTGCGGTCTTACGCGGATGAGGCGGAGCGGGATGCGATAGCCGGCCGCTTAGAGCAAGCAACCGAAGATCTTGCCGCTGCGCTGGCGATTGACCCCAGCAACCCGGACGTCATGGAGCGCTTGCGGCAAATCAAAAGCATGGCAGATGAAACCGAGCCAAAAGCTGTCTCGGAAATTCCCGACTTGCCCCGATTGAGACCGCAGGCAGGGAAGCGCAACCTCGACTTGCGAGGGGACACCAGAACCGTTTACGAGCAACTGGCCGGAATTTTCGGCCTGCGCGTCTCCTTCGACCCCGATCTGATTATCAGGAACGTGCGCTTAAACCTCAACGATGTGGATTTCACGAACGCCGTTACCGTCCTCGCCGCGGAGACGGAAACCTTCTGGCGCCCGGTGAACGCTACGCTGATGTTTGTGGCTGCGGACACGCCGGAAAAACACCGCGAATATGATTTGGAAGCGGAGCAGACTTTTCCACTTTCTTCCGCCGTCAGCGCCGAGGAGGCTACGGAGGTTTTGCGCATCCTGCGCGAGATCACGGGCTCCCTGCACATGAATCTAGACCCCCGCAGCCACAGCATGACTATGCGCGCTACTCCGCAGCGGCTGGCTCTCGCCAGCGCGCTCCTTCAGCAGATCGAGAGGGCTCGCGGGGAATTGATGCTTGAGATCGAGCTGCTGGAGGTCGATCGCAGCGCCGCGACGAAACTCGGTATCGAGCCACCCACCAGTGCAAGGTTAATCATGCTTCCAACCAACCTGATCAACCAATTGAGACAGGCAAACGATCTGTCGGCGCTCGAAACGCTTCTCGCGGGAATCTTTGGAGGCGCGGCCACCGGGGGGTCGACGTCCATCAGTTCTCTGATTCCTCCGCTCGTTGCGGTCGGAGGCGGCAAATCCACGTTCCTCCTGACTCTTCCGGCGGCCGCCGCCGACTTCTCCGAGGCGCTCTCGCTGGTCCAGAGCGGCCGCCAGGTTCTTTTGCGCGCCCAAGACGGCAAGCCAGCCACTTTTTTCGTGGGCGAGCGCTTTCCCGTCACGCTCTCCTTACTTTCCGGCAGCCTGGGGAGTCCAACCTTTACGCCCAATCCAGGCGGAGCGAGCAATCCCTTCCCCAGCACTTCTTATCCCGCCGGGACCGGCCCGGTCGCTTTGGTGACCGCAGATTTTTTGAATAACGGTTTCCTTGACCTGGCGGTCGTGAACGAAATCGACAACTCGGTTACGGTTCTGCTGAATCAGAACGGCAATCAGGGCACGTTTTCGCAAGCCACCGGTTCTCCCATTACGCTGGGAACTCCGCGCAGCGCAGCGCCGGCGACCCTTCCCGGAATCGCTTCGGCGACATTCACCGGCAGCGGATGCCATGACCTGGTCGCCAGTGATCCGCTTGCGAACGCCGTGAACGTGCTCCTCAGCAACTGCGATGGCACGTTTCAGAAACCCGTCTCGATTCGCGTGGGCTTCAACCCCACTGCGATTACCACGGGAGACTTCAACGGCGATGGTCACCAGGATTTCGCTGTGGCCAACGAGGGTGATGACTCCATTTCCATTTTTCTTGGTGACGGCACCGGCAAATTTACGGCTGCGACGAATTCTCCTTTTGTTTTCGCGCGGCAACTTATGATCAGCACCACGACGCTGCCCGATGGCGTCTTGAATGCCGCTTACACCGCCGCATTGCGATCAACCGGAGGAACCGGAGCAATCACCTGGACCCTTGCAACCGGGACGCTCCCGGCGGGCCTGACTCTGAATCCCACGACCGGCGCCATCACAGGCACACCCACAGCCGCGGGAACTTCGCCGATCACCGTGAAGGCCACGGATTCCGCCAGCCCTCCGAATTCCGTTACCACCGCGCTCAGCATCTCCATCAATACGACACCTTCGGCGTTTGCTATTTCCACGGCCGGCCTTCCCAACGGAAGTGTCGGGACCCCTTACCACCAGATTCTGACGGTTAGCGGAGGAACCGTCCCGCTTACCTGGGGCCTTTCCTCCGGGGCATTGCCTGCTGGCCTGAGCCTGAACGCAAAGACCGGCGAAATTACGGGAGCTCCCGTGGCCACCACCGCGGGGACAAGTTTCACCTTTACGGTGGCGGTCACAGACTCAAGCACTGCTCCCTTGACCGCACAAAAGCAGTTTACTTTGACGCCGTTTACCGCAAGCGAGCGAGGCCCGGTGGCCATGGTGACGAATGACTTTAACTCGGATGGGAACGAGGACCTAGCCATCGTAAATCAAACCACCAACAACGTGGCCATTCTTTTGGGGCATGGTGACGGCGCCTTTTCTGAAGCTACCGGTTCGCCCATATCGTCGGGCAATGGCCCGGTGGCGATCGCCGCCGGCGATTTGAATCGCGACGCAAAGCCGGACCTTGCCGTGGTGAATCAAACCGATGACGCGGTCAGCATTTTTCTCAACAATGGGGACGCCAGCTTTGCGCCTGGACCAGCCCCGCTGCTGCAAACCGGGGCGTCTCCCACCGGGGTCGCCATCGCGGACTTCAATCAGGATGGCCTCCCGGATATGGCGGTGACAAACGGAGGAGCCAATACGTTCCGGGTCTTTGTGGGCCTTTCGGGAGGGCTGTTCAGCCAAGCCTTCGAGCCTCCCGCCGGTCCCACCGGTTCCACCCCTACCGCCATCGTCGCAGACACCTTCGCGGCGGGAGGATTTCCTGATGTGGCGATCACCAATAATGTCTCGGGGGCTGCGGGCGACGTCACCGTGGTTCTGAGTCCGGCGAGCCTGTTTTCCTCCGGCGTGGCGCCTGGAGTTGCGCAACAGCCTTATCCCGCCTCGGAGTATATTGACCTCGGCTTGAAGATCAAAGCTACGCCCACGCTTCATCCCGACGGCGAGGTAACCCTGCAACTGGAATTCGAGATTCGCGCGCTTTCCGGCACGAGCGTCAACGGCATCCCCATCCTTTCGAATCGCACGTTGTCGCAAACCGTGCGCGTGAAAGAAAACGAGCCGACTCTGATTAACGGTATGGCGGATAGGGAGGAAACGCGTTCCATCGCGGGCCTGCCCGGTTTCGCGCCGATCCCTGGCCTAGGATATGCATTCGGCTCGAGGAGCAGATCCAGCGAAGACTCGGAGTTGCTTATTGTGGTTACTCCCCGCAGACTGCGGCTGGCAGATCATCTCACGCGGACCATCTACGCAGGCCGCGGCGAACCCGCCGGCGGGTTCGCTCCCGGACCTCGCGGGACTCCGGCACCGACATTGCCGCAACCACCGCAACCTCAACCGCAACCGCCGCTGCAGCAGCCGCCGCTTCAACAACAACCGCAGCCGCAACCGCAGCCACAACCACAACCGGAGCGGCCGCAGCCTTAACCGAAGTTCGTCAGGGAACAGTCGGGAAACCGCCTAACCCTTTCAGAATCAGTTCAGGCGGTCGCCGAGTCTGCACTACATTTTGAAAGGGATTTCAGCCGTTCTGGCAGGCTGAGTCCAAGTTGGTGAAGCAGGGATTTCTGTTCGGCCGTAGGTTCCGTGATCCGGCACAGTCGGATCTCGCGCCCATCCGTGGTGGGAAGGACGATGTCAGCGCTCTGCACTGTGGACAGCAGAGCCAAGGCCTTCTTGGGCGAGATCGGCTGAGTGTTGTCGACTCCGCTGTCCGAGGGCTGGGGAACGATGGCAGGCCGACGCTTCAGCAGATGCTTGAGGGTCACCCACAAGGCATACCCGAGAAAAGCCACCAGCACATGAGCCTTGACCCGCGGCTCCTTCTGATGGAACAAAGGTCGGATTGAAAGCTCGCTCTTCAGCGCGCGAAACGAGGCCTCGGCTTCGGTCAGTTGCATGCACTTGGACCACATCTCCTCGGCCGAGTCCGCCTGCAAATTCGTGCGCAACAGGTAGGCGCCCTCCCGCAAGTCCCGCCAGACCTTTCCTTCTGCTTTCATCTCCCAAACCAGACGTACGCCTGCGGCGTGTCGCGCAGAGTGACTTCGAACAGATCGTTTACTTGCGAGTGCCGCGCCTGAATTTTTCCCAACCGGCGCTCCATTTTGTTGCGGTCCTTCAGCCGGCCCTCCGCGATAGTCGTTTGCAGGCGCCTCAGAGCCTCCTCCATGCGCGTGGAAAAGCGCTTCCGGATGGCCCTCTCTTTCTCTTTACGGCCGGTCGTACGACACAGGATGTAGGTCTCGTTTCCTTGGGGAATCGCGACCCGCTTCACCTCCACATCCGGGCGCACCTGGGTCCAGTCTTCCTTGAGCAATTCGGCTTCAAACCGCTTCATCTGGCGGCGCGGCGTGCCCACCAAATACTGCCCACCACGCTTGCGGATCGCCGCCAGATTCTCCTCGCTCACGATGCCCCGATCGAACACCCAGATCCTTCGCGCTTTACCATATTTGCGCTCCACCATGCGCAGAATGGTTTCCATGGTCGACACATCGGCACGGTTACCGTCGAACGTCTCATAGCTGAATGGAAATCCTTCGCTGTTGACGATCAGCGCGATCACCATCTGTTCGCAGTCCGGGCGATGATCGCGCGAGTAACCGCGGACCATCATCGGATTCTTCTCCGCCGCTCCTTCCACGTAGGTGCTGTCAGATCGTAAAGCAGCACATCGAACTCGGCTCCAAATAACTCCCCGTAACGCTGTTTGAGATGCTGTTCCAGCTTCGTCTTGTGGGGCAGAATGCGGTCTAAACAGCGGTACAGGCGCGTGTCGTTGATCTTGCCTTCTGCGATCTCCAGCAGATCATCCAACGCCGTCGCTGGATACCAGCGCTCCTCCACGGCCAACTCGCTGCCTGGTGCACACAACCGATTGATCGCCAGCACCGCAGCCACGCGCGACCAGGCTACCTCTGCTGGATCGTCATCCACGGCTTGCTCAAAGAAACGATCCAGTTCCAGATGCTTCCACAACTCCCAGCCCAGGAAACAGGCGCCGAACTGTCGGGTCCTCTCCAGACGGACGCGATTCACTAAAACGCGAGCCACCTGCGGATCATCGTCCGGCACCTCGACATGCGAAGGGAATAATTTCAATTGCTGGCTTCGCCCTGCTCGTTGAACACCTCGACGCTTTTCAGCCACCGTGCCTGGGCCGATCCGTTCAGCTAACCCAAATAGCAGAGCGTTCTCTGGCGCGGACCGTTGGCTGTCCGCACCGTCTCCACCAGAGACCAATAGGTGTGATCCTTGCCATCCTTGCTACGCTGATGCGGCCGCAGAAACATCCTGGCCGAGTTTGTCACCCGCCATAGGTCTGCACTACATCACTTTTTCTGAAACGCAGATTGTAAACACAAGACTTCCGCGGATCTCAACATCAAAATCGCAGAATTCGGCCGTTCCGTGACGAACTTCGGTGAAGCGGTTCCTGCGCCTGGCAAATCAGGAAGCAGAAGCGGGGCTGTCCGAAGATTTGAGGAAGAGCTCGCTACTGTGAAACGCGCCTAGGGCAGCGGTTCGAACACCACGAGCGGCTGGTACGTTCGGGGCACAACGGCTTCCGCAATGGCAATCAATTTGTCCTGCTGGTTGAACACGCGCAGTCGCGGAGCCTTCGGCGGACCCCCGTCGAGCTCCGTCGTGGCGCCGGGCGGCGGTTCGGTGCGTCCTGTTTGCAATTGGGAAAGCGAAATATTGAATTTTGAGCCGTGGCGCACGCGCTTTTCGATCACCGGCAAAACATTGACGCGCGGAAAGTTGGGCAGCAGGTTTTCGAGTTTGATCAGGCAGTTCGCGAAGCGGCCCGCGCGGCTGGCTTCCGCGAGTTCCTCGAGAGCGATTGCTTGTTCGAGAGAGAATTCCCCCACCGCCGTGCGCGTAATTTCCGCGAGGTGCGCGCCACCGCCCAACTTCTGCCCCATTTCATGCGCCAGGGAACGGATATAGGTGCCGGAGGAGCATTCGATGACAAAGTGCGCGACGCTTCCCGCGATTCCTGTCAGCTTGTACTCGAAGATCTCCACTTGAACGGGTTTTAGCGCGACTTCTTGTTTTTTTCGCGCCAGCTCGTACGCCGGGCGGCCTCCCACTTTCTTGGCGGAGAAGGCCGGCGGCATTTGCTCGAACGGCCCGACACGCTCCGCCGCAAGTTTCTCGAGCAGGCGAGCATCGAGGGTCGGTGCGGTGTCCGGACCTTGCGCTTCGCCGTCGGCGTCATAGGTGTCGGTCGAAAATCCGAAACGGAAACCGGCCGTGTAGCGCTTTCTCCTGCCCGCATAGAACTGCACCAGCCGCGTTGCCCGCCCGAGGAGCAATACTAGAACTCCGGTTCCGAGAGGGTCCAAGGTGCCCAAATGTCCGATCTGCCGGAACCCCGCCAAATGCCGCACCGCATCGACGACGTCGTGCGACGTTTTTCCTTTGGGCTTGTGGATGACAAGCGCGCCGTCAAACGGCATCGGTTGTGGCTGGCGCGGCATGGTGAGAGTTTTCCGTCTTACGTTCCAAGTTGTAAGCAGAGAGGAATCCAAGCAAAAGATCTAGCAACGAAGGCGCGCCTCCAAAAAAACCCGCTGATTTTCTTCACCAGGCACTTGCAACTCACAACTTGGAACGGAAAGCGGACGACTGAATAACCGGTTACTTCCTCTTGGTGGCCGGTTTGTCCTTCTTCACTTCCTTCAAGAGCTGTTCGATGCGTTCCAATCGTTCTTCAGAAAGATCCAGCGCAAAATGCAATTCCGGCAAGCGACGAAGCTGCAAGCGTTCCATGAGCTCGTGCTTGATGAATCCGGCGGCATGTTCCAGGGCCTTGATCGCATCCGTCTGTTCCTGGCTGGTTCCCTTCACGCTAATAAAGACGCGCGCGTGCTTCATGTCCGGCTGTACGCGGACTTCGCTGACGGTGACGGAGCCTTCCAGCCGCGGGTCTTTCAATTCCCCCGCCAGCATGGCGTTGATTTCGTGAGCGATTTCTTCGCCCACGCGTTCGTGCCGATGGTTGGTCAGACTCATAAATGCGCTTTTTACGGCGCCGCTAGATAATTTCCACGGCCTGGTGGATTAAAATCGAGCCAAGAATGCCGTCCGCCTCATCCAGAACTCTTTGCAGCACTTCATTGACGTGCTTTTCTTCATTGGAAATCGTCACGACTCCGACAACGGACCTTTGCCAGACGTCGTGATGCTCCAGCTCGGCGACCGCGACGTTGAAATCCCGCCTCAGCCGATCCTTGAGGCTGCGCAATACTTGCCTCTTGTCCTTCAGCGATTGCGCGTCGGGGATGTGCAGCTCGAGGGTGAGCAAGCCGACCGGCATCTGCGGCTCCGGGAAGAACTCGGCGGTTTATTTCTTGCCGGAGGTTGCGCTCGCCTGCCCGGCAGCCTCCGCAGCGCTCATCTTGGTGACGCTGAAGCATTCCAAAACGTCGCCGACCTTGACGTCGTTGAAGTTGGCCACACCCGCGCCGCATTCGAAGCCCGTGCGCACTTCGTTGACGTCGTCCTTGAACCGCTTGAGCGAGCTTAGCTTCGACGTGTAAATCACCGCGCCGTCGCGGACCACACGCACCTGCGCATCGCGCTTCAAGATGCCGTCGACCACATAGCAGCCCGCCACCGTTCCGGCGCCCTTCACGCGGAAGGTGTTGCGCACTTCCGCGCGGCCGAGGTGAGTCTCCGTAACAACCGGCTCGAGCAGGCCTTCCATGGCCTTCTTAATTTCGTCCGAGACTTCGTAAATGATGTTGTGCGTGCGAATATCTACGTGTTCCTGCTGCGCCACGTCGGCGGCCTTGCGATCCGGGCGCACGCCAAAGGCGATGATAATTGCTCCTGACGCCGAGGCCAGAAGTACGTCGTTTTCCGTTACCGCACCCACGCCTGATCCGATGATTTTCAGCTTCACCTGCTCGGTCGAGAGTTTTGGCAGCATTTCGCTCAAAACTTCCACGGAACCCTGCACGTCGGCCTTGATGACGATCGGTAGCTCCTTGACTTCGCCAGCCTTGAGTTGCTCGTGGAGCTGATCCAGGGTGATGCGCCCGCCGCCGGTGCGCGCCATCGCAGCATCGCGCTGCTTGCTCTGGCGGTACTCGACAATGTGCCGGGCCTTGGCTTCGTCGGTCACCTGGAAGTGATCGCCCGCTTCTGGCACTCCCTGTAATCCCAGCACTTCGACCGGCGTGGAAGGAGGAGCACTTTTTGCCGTGCGGCCGCGATCATCAAACATCGCGCGGACCTTGCCGAACACCGAGCCGCAGATGAAGAAGTCTCCCGGATTGAGCGTGCCGTTCTGCACCAGCACCGTGGCCACGGGGCCGCGTCCTTTGTCCACACGCGACTCCAGCACCGTGCCGCTGGCAGGCGCATCGGGATTGGCCTTC
The DNA here is from genome assembly GCA_003223215.1 of Acidobacteriota bacterium. Lineage (GTDB taxonomy): Bacteria > Acidobacteriota > Terriglobia > Acidiferrales > UBA7541 > Acidiferrum. Next base: position 4,331 of record QHYH01000164.1, on the reverse strand, counting down.
AATTCGCGCAAATCGGCAACCAACAAGATGATTTCTAGCAGCTTGTCGATGCCTTTTTTCTGCTTGGCGGAAACTTCCACAAATTCCGTGTCGCCACCCCACTCCGCGGGCATCAGCCCCAGATCTGACAGCTGCCGCTTCACCCTCTCCGGCTGTGCTTCGGGTTTGTCAATCTTGTTGATCGCCACAACGATCGGAACATTCGCCGCCTTAGCGTGGTCGATGGCTTCCTTGGTCTGCGGCATCACGCCGTCATCGGCGGCCACGACCAGGACCACGATATCCGTCACCTTCGCGCCGCGCGAGCGCATGCGCGTGAAAGCTTCATGGCCAGGTGTGTCCACGAACACCACGCTGCGGTCGTTCACCAGAACTTTGTAGGCTCCGATGTGCTGGGTGATTCCCCCGGCTTCACCTGCGGCCACCTCCGCTTCGCGAATGGCGTCCAGGAGGCTCGTTTTTCCGTGGTCTACGTGGCCCATAACGGTTACGACCGGGGGCCGCGGTTTCAAACTTTCCTTAGTCTCTTCCTTCGCGACTTCCAGAACCATTTCCTCTTCCAGGGACACGACGCTTATGATGCCATTGAAGGATTCCGCCAGCGTCGTCGCCGTGGGCACATCGAGCGCCTGGTTGATGCTGGCAAACACGCCGCGGTCGAGCAGCGTTTTCAGCAGGTCTTTCGCGCGCACGTCGAGCTTCTCCGCGAGCTCGCGAATGGTGATGCCTTCGGTGATGGTCACTTCGCGCGGCGGACGCGGTTCGGGCGGTGCAATCACCGCCGCGGCGGCCGCCGCCCCGCGGCCTGAACCCTGACGCACGCGCGTCGGGTGGAGCTTGCGCTCGCCCTCCATTTCCCGCTTATCAATGACAGGACGCTGGCGCGGCGGAGCTTTGCGCGCATAAAGCGGCTTTCCGGGCTCCGCTTTTGGCGGCAGTTTCTCCGGCAGCGGCGGCAACATTCCCGGACGACCCGGGGTGCGCGGCCCAGGACGCGTTCCCGTCGGCAGGGGGCCTCGACGGTGCTCGAATGGGCGCGCTGGCTCTGCACCACCGGCCGCCGGCCGCAGCGGTCTACCCTGGCTTGGCTGCTGCGGACGAATCGGTTGTCCTGGCCGCGGGCCACTGGAACGTTCGCGAGAAATATCAGGCAGCGGCCCGCGATTTCCCGTCGGCAGCGGGCCTCGATTTCCGGTGGGCCGCGGCGGCGCCAGTGGTCGAGCAGGCGGACGAACTGCCGGAGTGCCAGGTGCAGCAGCGGCCGGCCGCGCAACTGAAGGTTGTTTGGCTGGAGCCACAGCGCCTGGTCGAAGCGGCGGGGCTACGGGCTGCGCAGGGGCAGCCGCCGGGCGAATGGGTGTCGGCGCACTGACAGCTGCGGCCGGCTTCGCGGCGGCAGGGCTGGCTGCGGGCGTAGGAGCCGGTACCTTGGGAGCAATTTTCGGACCCGCAGGAGCACCGGCCGGAGCAGCGATCGCGTGAATGGCAGGGACCGCCGGTTTGGCTGCGGCTGGGACAGGTGGCCCGGGAGCAGTCGGCTTTGCAACACCCGGAGTAGCCGCCGGGCGGGCTTGCGGGGGAGCCGCCGCTGCGGCTGGCTTCATACGGGCAGCCTTCGCGACAGCTTCCTTCACTTCTTTCTCCGCTTTGGCAGCAGCTTCGGCCTGAGCTTCCGCTTCTGCCACCCCTTGAATTTTCTTTCGTACGTTTTCCGCAACGTCGGCCGGAATCGAACTGGAGTGCGTCTTCTTCTCGGTGACGCCGAAACCTGGCAGAAGATCAATGATCGCTTTGGCCTTGACCTCCAGTTCGCGGGCCAGCTCGTTGATTCGAACTTGATTCGTGTCGCTCATGCGCTCCGTTTGGTGGTTGAACGCCTGTTCCACTCTTACTCTGACTTTGCCTCTTCTCTTTTCCCCACATCCCCTGGGTTCTCGGCGGGAGCAGCTTCTGCCGGAGTTTCCTCCGCAGCGGTCACCGTTTCTTCCCCGGCCGCCGCTTCCTGTACCGCTGAAGATTCTTCAGGCTCCGCTGCCGCTTCCGCGACTTCGCTCGAGCCTTCTTCCTCGGCGTCCGCTCGAACGGCCTCTTCGCCACCTTCCGCGGCAGCCTCGGTAGTTTCTCCGCTCGCTGCGCCTTCACTGGCAGCCGCCTCCGGGCCGCTCTCATAGAAGCGGTTCACGGCCTGGTAGATTTTGTCCACCATCTTTTCGCCGATTCCGGGAATCTCCATCAATTGCTCCGGGGTCATCGATGCGAGCTTCTCCACGGAAGGAATCCCCGCGGCTTCCATCTTCTCTATGGTTTTGGCACCCACACCCGCGAGCGACGTAAGCGGCGTTGCCGGCGCGGTCAGCGCGGTCATTTCCGCTTCGATTTCCTGACGCTTTTCTTCTTCACTCTTGATGTCGATGTCCCAGCCGATGAGCTTGCTCGCTAACCGGACGTTCTGTCCCTTCTTGCCGATGGCCAGCGAAAGCTGTGAGTCCTCTACGATCACCTCCAGCTTCTTGGCTTCGGGATCGACGATTTGCACGCGCGTCACTTTTGCGGGGCTGAGCGCTTTCTGCGCAAACGCCACCGTCTCTTCGCTGTAGGGAATGATATCGATCTTTTCGCCGCGCAACTCGCGGATGATCGATTGCACCCGCATGCCTTTCATACCGACGCAAGCACCTACCGGGTCCACATCTTTGTCGCGGCTCATTACCGCCACTTTGGTGCGCTCGCCGGCTTCGCGCGCCGCGTGGCGAATCTGCACCGTGCCGTCGTAAATTTCCGGCACTTCCATTTCGAACAGCCGCTGCACTAGGCTCGCGTCCGCGCGCGAGACGATCACTTGCGGACCTTTCGCCGCACGATCCACGGCTTTTATCACCACACGCAGCCGTTCACCGATGTTGTACGTTTCCAGCTTCGACTGCTCGCGCTTAGGCAGCCGCGCCTCCGTCCGCCCCATGTCGACAATCAAGTCCGGGCCCTCGGCGCGCTTCACAATGACCGTGACCAGTTCACCCACGCGGCCGTTGTACTCGTTGAAAATCGTGTCGCGCTCGGCCTCGCGTACCTTTTGCAGAATGACTTGCTTTGCCGTTTGCGCGGCGATGCGCCCCAGCACGTCGGTCGGTTTCGGCGTCAGAATCTCCGTGCCGACCTCCGCGGAGGGATTCTTCTTCTTCGCTTCCGCCACCGTGATCTCTTTCTTTGGATCGTTCACTTCCTCGACCACGGTGAGCACGGAATACACGTCCACTTGCCCGGTTTCCGGGTTGAACTTGCCGCGCAGGTCTTCTTCCGTCTTATAAAATTTGCGTGCCGCCACCACCATCGCGTCTTCAATCGCCGACACCACCACCTCGGGCTCAATATGCTTCTCGCGGCTCAGCATTTCGATTTGTTGGTAAAGCAAATTCGCCATATCGCTTCCTAAATCCCCGGAATCCCCCGCACTGAGCCCCTAAAACTCGACCACCAAATTCGCCTTGCGAATGGTTTCCAGGGGCAGCTCCACGGTCCGAGCCCCTTTCCCTTGCAACTCCATCCGCACTTTCCCGTTCGCAAATCCCGCCAGACGTCCTTCAAAAAACCTGGCATCTTCCACCGGCTCGGTGGTGGTAATCTTCGCCAACCGTCCGCGGAACCGCTCGAAATCCGTGGCCTTCTTCAGTGCCCGGTCCATTCCCGGCGAACTGACTTCCAGGATGTACCCCGGGCCCGGAACCAGTTCTTCCACGTCCAAAATCACGCTGAGCTGCTGGCTCACGCGCTCACAGTCCGCGTGGCTGATCTTCGGAAATGGATCATGTACGACTTCGCCCGCCCCCAAAGGCCCCGCGGCATCGCTCACGATGGCCGCGGGCTTGGCCACGCGGTCGATGTACACGCGCAGAAACCGTTGCTTGCCGATTTTCCATTCGACATCAACGACTTCCAGCCCTTCCGAACGCGCCACCCGCTCGGCGGCGGCGCGGATCTTCTCCAAATCCACTACAGAGACTCCTCGAGCATAGCCGGTCTGCACTACACTCCGCCCGGCCCCAACAAAAAAGTGGGCTCGCGCCCACTTGTCCGTTCGACCCGCTTCAGAGCGAAATGGAAGTATATTCCCCCGGCAAGGCAAAAGCAAGATACGGGTCCCCCTGTCCCCCTGTCAGGAGTTCCGCTTCAAGCCTCAGCGGTGTACCCGCGTGGGCTGGCCAGCTCAGGCGAAAGTGCGCGGGGCGCACGGGGCCGGCAGCCGAACAGCTGGTTCTGTTTTTGTGAGTGAGCCTCCTCTGCCACACCAAAGCTGCGGGCTGGTTAGGGGCCGGTGCGTCCGCGCCGCCCAGTTA
>QHYH01000025.1:6343-7531 GCA_003223215.1 Acidobacteriota bacterium | reverse complement strand
ACCGTCTTCGTGGCCGATTCTGCAACCAATTCTGTTCTTAAGCCGGACGTGAAATCGCAGTTGTCGCCTCAGCCCGAGCATCAGCTTCCGGCGGGCACCGAAATTGTGGCTCACACGACGAATGCGATCAGCAGTGGTCTCGAATCGCCGGTTGTTGCCGTTGTGGATCGAAGCAACAAGGTGGGCGACACCGTAGTGATCCCCGAGGGTGCTCACGTGATCGGCCACACAGCCGGAGCGGCGAAGGACCGAGTCAACGTGCGTTTCACGTCAGTAGTCCTGCCGAACGATCGCGAAATACCGATTTCCGGCTTGGGGCTGATGAAGGATGGCACCGCGGGGCTGGTGGGAAGGGTCAAAGGAAAGGGCAATCCAGTCCTTGCCGGAGCTGCGCGTGTCGGAACCGGCGCTGCGGTTGTCGCCACCGAGTTCGCCGGGCAGGGTTCGTCGAACCAGCCATTTTCCCAGGCTGACTACCTTCGGAACCAAATGGCCGCAGAAGTGGCATCTCAGGGCAGCCAGCTTTCCAATCGCTGGCAGCAGACAATGAGCGTTCCGATTGTAGCGGTGGACGCCAACCAGTCGATAACAATTTTTCTTTACCCTCTAACCCTCTCGGGCAAGACGAGTCGCGGTGCAACGGCACCATCGCAGGTTCCACAAGTAGATGCCGCTGCCGAACAGAGCCAACCATCCGAGCAAGACCTCGTAGCGGCGCAAACGGCGTACATCCAAGCACTCGAGGCGCAACTGGCCGAAGTGCGCTCTGCCAGTGGGAAGAAGCCCAATGAGCACCAGTAACAAACTCCAAAAAATCGTTTCCTCGGCAGGCGAACTACGCCGGCTTCTCATGGAGCACGGTTACGTTGCTAAGCCAGAGGTTGCAAAGGTGATGTATCTCGCCCTTTGTTTGGGGAAGCCGCTCCTGCTCGAAGGACCTCCCGGCGCGGGAAAAACGCAGGTTGCCAAGGTTCTTTCGGAAGCGCTTGAGATGCCCTTGATCCGCTTGCAGTGCTACGACGGAATTGGTGAGGCCAAGGCACTCTATCAGTGGAACGAACCGCTGCAGCGCATAGCGCTTGAGTTCACTCACCAGAGTGCGGCAAATGAAACGCAGGAAGATTGGGCGAAACTGAAGCATAGGCTCTACAGCACAGATTTCCTGATTCCCGGCCCGATTCTGAAGGC
>QHYH01000025.1:0-6294 GCA_003223215.1 Acidobacteriota bacterium | reverse complement strand
TTTCAGGTTTCGATTCCGCAATTGGGCACCGTCGCAGCCAATCACCGCCCGATAGTGGTCCTGACCTCCAATGCCCAACGGAAATTGACCGAAGCGCTGCGCGGTCGTTGCTTCTTGCTTTGGATGGATTACCCTGCGCCTGAACTCGAAGCCGAAATCATCACCCGCTCGCGCGAGAGCGAATCCCGCCTCAGTCTTCACGTGGCGCGCTTCACGGCCGCAGTTCGGCGCTTGGGCATGACCAAACCGCCGGCCATTCGTGAATCTCTCGATTGGATTGACGCGCTGCGCGTGCTAGGAGCCAATGAGCTGACGGCTGAGCTCGTTTCAGAGACCTTGCCCGTGATTCTGAAAACGCGTGAGGACATCGACCGCGCTGCCGGAAATGTTGCCTTGCTTTTGCAGCGTGCTTGTTAGGAGTTTATGGCTTCGTCTTTTACAGTTCGGCTCCAGCGGTTTCCGTACCTCGTGATCGGGTGGGCGTTGCTGGCTGGCCTGTCGCTGGTCGCACCTGACCGGCTGTTCCTTACGCAACGGCAAGGGCTTTGGCTTGGACTTGCATTCCTGGGCGTCGCCTTGACGCGTGGGGCGCGGCAATTGGGCCGAGAGCTGCCTAATGAGATTGCCAGTCTAGAGTTGTCACATCTGCCGCACCAAAAGGAGATGCAATACGTGGGGCACGGCTTCTCCTGGGATTCGCAGCATGCCAACGAGGTAATTGCGACTGAACGTGAGAGTAAGCCGCTAGTCGGATGGAAGCGTAAGCCCGGCGATGCCGGTGGTGTGGCGACTATTCACGCTGTTGGCGGTCGTGAGGAAGCTCCTGTTTTTCTGCCTCTCAGCGATCTCGAAGGCCACATGCTGGTATCAGGTGCGACGCGCACCGGCAAGACTCATTACCTGCAGATTGACCTGGTGCAGGCGATCGAGCGCGGCACGGAAGCGGTCATATTCGTCGACCCCAAGGGCGACCTGAGCGTTCTCCACCGCGCTTACGATGCCGCCGTTCGTACAGGCCGCCAGAAAGATTTTCAGTTCTTTTCGCTGGCGTTTCCCCACGTCTCGTGCACTTACAACCCGCTTCACAATTTCGTTTTGGGCATGGAAATGCCCGACCGTATTTCCGGCCTGCTGCCCGGCGGCGGCCAATCGGAGCCGTTCAAGGCGTTCGCCTGGGAGGTCATCAACGTCATTACTCAGGCGATGTTGCTTGCCGGGGAGCGCCCGCTACTGTCGAAGATCGCGCGCTACGCGAAGGTCAATCGCAGTCTGGAAGAACTGCTGCCCAAGGTTCCCGAGCACACCCCGGAATGCGAATACCTGCAAGGACTCATCAAGCATCCGCCTGACCACTACGACAAGATGGTCTCCTCCGTCAAGCCCATGCTGTCGAAGCTGGACACGCCCGATTTCAGGAATCTGATGTCGGTTACGACGCCGCAGCTCGATTGGGACCGCGCCATCCGGCTAAAGAAGATCGTGTACATGTTCATGGGTTCGATGATCGTCAAGGAAACGGCGTACGCGATTGGCATGCTGGCCTTGCAGGACCTCTTGAACTTCATCGGGCGCGCCTACGCTTACGAGCCGACAAAGACCCCGATCCGCCTGATCGTTGATGAAGTAGGCAGGCTCGCGTTTCGGGGGTTCGTAGATCTCTTGTCACAGGCTGGCGGCCAAGGCCTCATGGCCGTACTCGCGTTCCAGAGTGTTGCGGACTTGGTGAGCGTTCTTGGGCAAGCGGGCGCACAGCAGATTCTCGATAACACCAACACCAAGCTTTGGTTTCGGGCAACAGACCACGCGACGGCCAAGACCTTCGGTGACATAGCGGGGCAAGGCCCTCTGCTGACTAGGCGCGAGTCGGCGGCTTATCGGCCGGTACTTCAGGGCAGGGCCGTTCGGAATCGGCTGGCCTTCGACGCGACGTTCGCTCAGCAATCGACCGAGGTTGTCGACAATCTCGTCCGCGAAGATTGGCTGATGAAACTCCCGCGCGGACAAGCTTTTCTGTATGCCAGCGGTCAGACCTACAAGACGCGCTTCCCACTGATGCCTGAACCCAAGAACCGCTTCCCGCTGGAGGCAGCCGCGTGAAACTGCTTTGGATTGGCGCATTCGTGTTGGTTGTCGCATCTCTGGCGAGTCTTGTCTCGAATCGACAGAGCGGAAGGCTGATTGACGAGAGTTGGGTAGCCGCAAGTAATGTAGTGCCCGATGCAGAACTAAACCAACTCCAACGGGCGACGCCCGTTTACACCGCTCGGCTTCTTGCAGTGCTCCCGGAACCGTTCCACCAAAAACTTGCAGCAAAGATGTGGCAACCCCTGGAATTGGTTATTTTCCGGTTTCTAATGCTGTGGCACGTGTCGCCAGCATTCCTGAATGCCGTCATCGCGGGATTCCTTGAGGGTTCGTGGGCACGGGCCAACCAGAAAGCCTTGGTAAAGATGCACTCGCCCATGCGCTTCAGTCTGGCGCTGGTGGGTTTGGGATTTATGCCGGTCCTAGCGTTGCTCTGGATCGCTGCGCCATTGGTCGTGCCAACCACGGTCCTCGTTTTCACGATTGGCGCAGTCGCAATCGTCAGCACGCGTAACCTGGTTGTCCACGCCCCAACCCAGTTCTAGCCATGAACTATCGCTCACAAAATTCCAGTCTCGCGATCCACAGTCATTACGTCATTGGAGCGTGGATATTCGTGAGCATTCGTTTTTCGCAGCGGCTTCTGCTATTGGACGAACAAAGCGATCTTTTCCTGAGAACTCTGGTGTATCTGGGCGGCTACTGCACAATCGAGCAGGCAGGGAGGCTCGGTCTTGCCAACTCGGCGACGCGTGTTGTCGCTCATCTGGAGGCGCTCAAGAAACTCGGGTTCCTAAAGCAAATCGCCGATTATCCAGTGATTTATCAGGTGACAAAATCGGCCACGCGCCTGGTTGGGTCTGACCTGATGGCCCGCCGTCGGCACACTCCGCCGACGATCCGTTGCAAGCTGCTAGGCGTCAACTTCTATCTGGAGGCCAAAGCTTGGCCTGCCGAGTTCGTCTTCCACCATTCCGAAAAGATTGCCTTGTTCAACGCCGCCGGATGCGCGACCGACGCGCTGCCGCACTTCCGAGGTCAGCCGTACCTGTGGCAAGACTTCGTCCTACGCCGAGCCGACGGCACGATTTGTGTGGCTGCAGTGGACCGCGGGCACGACACCGTCAAGTACCAGACGAGAACCCTGGCGCGGCGCTATGGCAGAGTTCTTGAGCACTTGCCCTCCGAATTTGCCCTGATTTTGGCGGTCGCCACCGAACGGCGGTGCCAGTTGTACCGGAAGTGGGCCGCCCGACCCATCGCACGTCCTTTTACCCACGACACGCTTCAGCCATATCAGGTGCAAGCGGCGATTCCACAACTTCACATCTCGCATGAGGAGAAACAGGAATGAAATTAACAGGCACGGTTTTGAGGTGTTCGACTCGGAAAGTCAATTCGAGCGGGAAGGAGACCTACGTCACCAACCTGCTGGTGCTGGACCCGGAGAACAGCGGCGGAACCAATTACGCGGTCGAGGTCTGGGACGACAAGCCCCACGAGGTAGCGCCCATGTCCGGGATCTCACTGACGGTCATCGGCGTCGTGAACAAGCACGGCGGGGTACCCGCCCTGAGAGCGGTTATGGCGGCGCAGCCGCCAAAGCCGGTGGAGGCGAAGACTGCGGCTGCGGAAGCGCAGGCTGCAGCGTAGGGGGTTACCGCTGCCGCAGTCGAAAAAGAGCGGCGGTGAATCTCGGCGAAGATTCACCGCCAAAGGGCGTCGCGACGCGACCCCCTTTACCATTCCATTTACCGGCTACCCCCGGGGGTAGCTCTCGGGGGTAGCTCTTGGGGGTACCTAAGCCACCCCCGCTAAGGGCGTCATGGCAATGCTGCAGTCGGACACCATAGAGGAACGCATTCTGTACTGGCTCTCGCTAGACCTGCAGGTGCGAGCGCTGGCTGAGAGGCTGCTTCAGAGGTTTGCCGTAACAGTGGGCGACCTGCCAGCCAGCGCCGCGCACCACCACGCCGAGCCCGGCGGCCTCTACCGGCATTCGCTGGAAGTGGCGCTCAAGGCTCTGGAGGAGTTCGAAGGAAACATGAAGATGGAGCGGCGGCCAGATGGGAGTGTTGACAGCTTCCGAAGCTCCCGTAACCGTCCACGCTGGCAATACGCCACCTTCATTGCTGCCGTGTGCCATGACTTAGGCAAGTTGTTCGATCTGGAGGTGCGGGGCAAAGGAAACAAGTGGTGCCCGATCCATGAACCTTACGGTGAATTCGGACGGCGCACCAAGACGCCGGTCGCGTGCTGGCGCTCCGACCGACAGCACGGCGCACACGCCTGGTCCTCGCTGGTCCTTCTTCATCATGTCGTTTCCTGCGAAGACGCGGCCTACCTCGGCACACCGCGACTGTGGCACCTGTTCTCGTCTCTGGCGGAAGGCCACAGCAAGGCAACTGCAAGTCCGCTTTCGCAGACGGTCAGCCGCGCCGACCAAGCCAGCGTCGAGCAGGCCCAGCCTGCCATCGCCGCCCAGCCCGACAGCAAGGCCAGCCTGTTGTTGCAGGCGTTCCATGAATTGATCGCGAACGGCGAGATGGGCGCCAATGTCCCTGGTGGGCAGGTCTATGTCGAAGGAGACAAAGCCGCTGTGGTGGTGCCGGTATCGATCAATCTGGCCCGAGATCGTCTGAAGATCAAAGGAATCAAGCTTCCGTCCAATAACGACCTCTACGACATTCTCCGTAACGCTCGCCTCGTGGACGCCGACGAAGCGGGGCGGAGTGTTCGACGGATCAAAGTGCAAGGCAGGCAGGGGAACACCGTCTTGCTCAGCGCCCTGATTTTTCCTGCCGACAAAGTTGTACCCAAACTGATTCTTCCCACATTGTTGCGTAGCCACTTCGAAATTACGACGGAGCCTGTGCCCGAAACCGCCCATGGAGCGGAGGAGTGAGGCTCACGGAGAACAGACATGAACACTCTTATCGCCAATCAATACGGCCGAGTTGAAGGGGAAGCGGCACGGAATGCGCTGACGTTATCCGTAACGGCTCAGACGCCTCGCCGCGAGCCGGTCCAATTGCAAACCTGCATCGACTCGGTCGAGCAACAGCTTCATTTGCTTGCCATCCTGAGAGCCGTTGAGCGCCGGATTGAGCAGTTCCAGTTGCGCGATGCCAAGACAGCACAGACTGGGGACCAGGAAAGCCCCTTCGATGAAACGATCTGCAGCGAGGGGGACCTGTTCAACTCGAACGGCTCCTCGTCTAAGAACAAAATCTATGGCCGCTTTTCCCAGTTCCTCGTCTACGAACAGGTGGACCAAGGCCGGCTCCGCGTTTTCTTTGCGGTTCGCGACGAGGCCAAGCGCGTCGCTCGGTTCGACCTCCACCCCGGCGAGGTTCAGGCGATGCACGCTTTAGCCAAGCGTGCGCTGTTCGCCTGCCAGCAGGTCGATCTGCTCTTGCGTGATGACCTGTCGCTGAGTGTGGCGCTGAACGTCTCTTCTCACGGCCTGCGATTGGAGGTCCAGACCCCTCTTTGGCACTCACAGTTCGTCATCAGCAAAGGCAACGATCTCGCGACGCTCGCCGTCTTCATCCGCCGCGCCATCAATCAGGAAAAGACGATTCCCATCCGGTTTGAGGATGCAGGGATTCAGTTCGGTTTGCGGAAGCGGAATGACGGGCAAGTCCTTGCCGAGTTCCATCACGACGAATCGATGGAGCGTATTCCCCTCTCAACGCTGCAGCTCTACGAACTGGAAATCCTGGCGCAGTTCGCGCTCCACCGTGCCTTCGAGCCTCCGAGTTTCGCCGCCGGAAATCCTCTGTCACCCGAGACAGCAACGGCGGCCTAAAATCGCATACTCACGTTTCCGGTTTTATTCCCACAAGCCCTGTCCTGAATCCCACAAACCCTGAATTCAACCACAACTGACATTCACGCGAGCAATCGCGCGGGTGTCTGAATCCACAAAAGGAGCTTTGTTTATGAGTGTAATCAACACCGATCAGCTCAAATCGGCGCTCGAAAGGCTCTGCCTTGTCGTGCCGAAGCGAGCAACCTTGCCGGTGCTGGAAAACTTGCGATGGCGCGCTGCGAAAGGCCATCTGGAGTTGACCGCCACCGACTTGGATAACCATCTGCACATCTCCATCCCCTTCGTCGGAGAGGCCATCGACAGCGATGTTGATGCGCTCGTTCCGGCGAAAGAGCTTTGCCAACTCGTCAAAACAGAATCGGCTCCGAGCCTGA
>QHYH01000024.1 GCA_003223215.1 Acidobacteriota bacterium | reverse complement strand
CGTGGCAAAATCCCTTTGCGGAACGACTGCTGGGCTCCATCCGTCGCGAATGCCTGGATCACGTCATTGTTTTCCATGAGGCCGGGTTGCGCCGGATTCTGAAGGATTATTTCGAATACTACGAAAGATGCCGTACGCATCTGTCGCTCGACACAGATGCGCCCGTCAGCCGACCGGTCGAGCTTCCTTCGCTCGGTCAGGTGATCGAGATTCCGAAAGTCGGCGGCCTGCATCACCTTTACTCGCGCAAAGCTGCCTGATCGAAGACTGGCCTGCAAACGCTCGTGTGGGCAGAACGAGCCGTGTGCCCGTTTGCTATGCGAACTTTAGTTTTTTGTGGCAGGACGCTTGCCCTTCGAATTGTTCCGAAAGGTGACGGGCATGCAGTACGAATAACTTCTGGTGGTTGCCCGACGAGGTTTTTGGTAGGAACAGGGGAAATCGGAATTGGAGGAAAACGGCAAGTCCTTCTGCGGCAAGGAGAAAGATTGGCTGGGAGGCCTGGACTCGAACCAGGATAGCCAGATCCAGAGTCTGGAGTCCTACCAATTGGACGACCTCCCAACACCGCATAAACACTGCTCATTGCGCGCTTCGCGCGCGTTTCGCCCGAAGAACTGGAACCAAACTAGAACTTACGCGGCGGACAGCGGCGACCTTGTCCCTAGTCGTGACGATGTTGTAGCGCCTGAACACTTCCGCCGTTTTGTGCCCACTGACGCTCATTGCCAGTGTTTCCCCGATGCCTTCCTTCGTCATGTTGCGCACCGCCGACCGCCGAAAGTCATGCGGCGTTAGTCCTGTATACGTGCCGTACCGACCGTTCTTCTTGGCGTTGTCTCCCGTCTTGTCGAGCTTGCCCAACCCAGCCCGTACGCAAGCATTCTGCCACGCTTTACGAAAACAGCCGACTGGAAAAATCACGCCGATTCGCCGACTCTCGGGAATCTTTTTCAAGCGCTCAACGACGGTTGCGTCAAGCGGTATCGTGCGCGGCGTATCGTTCTTTGTCTGCTCCTCGCTCACGCGAATTACGCTCTCCTTCCAGTCCACTTGCTCCCAAGTCAGCTTCTTTGCTTCGCCCGTCCTGCAACCAGTAGTGTAAATAAAGAGAGCGAACGCCCGCAAACGCTCTGGAAGTTCGTAGAACAATTTCGCGAACTGCTCGGGCTCGCAGAAGCCTTGACGTGCTGGTGGCTCCTTCAATTTTGGAACTTTCGGAACGATGAGACGACCTTCATGATCTTCGGCGAGTAGAGTCAGCATCCGATGCAACAAGGCAAGGTTTCGATTGATGTAAGCGTTCGACGCTCCGTCTTTCTGACGTTGTTCTACGAACTTGTCCAACACGTCCCGCTTGATGTCCACGACGGAGCGACCGCCGAAAAACTTGTCTACGTAAGGCAGGCCGTCGATGGTCAACGTGCCTTTCTTGAGCGTCTTGAGTGAGCGTCGCTTCTCCTGTTGGTACACCGCGATAAGACGTGCACGCCCGTCTTCATAGCATACCTTGCGAAGTTCGTTCGGGTCGGCGATTCCGAGAACCGCCCTGCCCATGCGAGCGTTGAGAATTACCTTCGCTTCCTCCTTGATGCGCGTCCCTGTGCTCTGCTTCTTGCCACGTACCTTCGTGTACCAAACCTTTGAACCTGGAACATGAAACAAGCCGCCGTCACCCCTATCCCGCCGTCGCGTCTTCTCAGGCTTCTCGACGGGCTTGGGCATCACCGCCAGAGTCGTCATGGGATTCTCCTTTGCGCATAGCGTACCAGATTTTCGGTTCCAGGAGCAACAGTATTTCTAGAACCATTCCGTACCAATACGTTTTACTTTGTGCCGTGGCATTCAAATTGCTCCAGACTTTCTCGCGTGAGTTCTGGTACTCTAGACCCGATTGAGGTTTGGGCGGCTGACCCCGTCAGAACTGAGATCGCTTCCTGCCGTGTGGCGTAGGAAAAAGCTACGCGAAACAAAGGACGGCGGCTGGAAGTTACCGTAAAGCCAGAAGCGGCTGTAAAGTGATGCTGGAAGCTGGGCACCCCCGACTGAGATAAATCGGCGGCACTCCTGAACGAGGACACGTGTCTTCATTCGGAAATGCTGATGTCACGCAAGAAACCTGCAGTTCAATCTGTACTTCAATCTCCTGTAGTTGAATCCCTGGCGGTCCCTATCCTCGTTGCTGCTCAAATGTTGGGCGGCACAGTTCGCTCCGTTCGCGGGCTCCTCTGGGCGAAAAAACTCCCTTACGTCAAGTTGGGTAAGAAATTTGTCATTCCCGTTGACGCTCTACGTGCGTTCGTGCGGAGAGCAGCATGAAACCCGAAGCACTTGGCGGGGCGGCACAAGGTCCGTGGAACGCCTCAAAGCTGCTCCGCGCCAAACTCAACGGCAAGTGCCAAGCATTTTGTATTCCTCAGCCGCGTCCGCCCATTCTTGGATCTCAGCCGGCGTCAAAAACTGCATATTGTCGGTAGTGGGTCAGTTTGAATTTAGTCGCTGTTTCCAGTGGTCTCGGTATTGCAGTGCGAGGGTTGAGAAGTCGGCGTCAGACTACACACGTTCGTCGAGCGCAACCTGAGAAGTTTCGGATCACACATCCCTTTCATCCGCTCTCTGGTTGCGAGTTCGAAGCTCTGGCATGCAAAGAATACAGTGGTGAACAGAGAGTTTGTTTCCTCGACAAAAAAGGCCGCCAGTGTGAGATTCCACTGAGCTGGACCGATCTAGCCGCTGAAGATCCCGTTTGCATCTTGGCTTCCGGAAAAAGCTGGTTCCGCGCAGCAGACCTCGTGGAATTGACACGTTTAGTCGAAGGACTGCGGCGATAATGTGTAAAGATAATTCCGTCCATGCTGTTAAGGAAATTACGTCACAGCAAGTGCAGGAATATACTTGCCATCGCCTTGACATTACTACGGATTACGCTATCAACACGAAGAAAGCCCTTGACAGATCTTTGCGTTGGTACATAATTATATTTACAAATAGAGATCGACATTCCGAGGATTTGGTTAATGCCCGGCAAGGCGGCCAAAAAGTCCAAGCGAGACGCCCTCAAGCGGCACGGCACGCTGAATCCGCATCCGAACGCGGTGACAGACCCCCTGGTCGAAACTGGCGATTTCTTCGATCGCGACGATGTCGTACAGGTCAAGTACGAGATGCTTCGCCGCGTCACTGTCGACGAACAATCAGTCACGCAGTCCGCAGCGGCATTCGGCTTCTCACGTCCTACCTACTATCAAGCGGAAGCGGACTTTCAGCGAGATGGACTCTTCGGGCTATTGCCCGAGAAGCGAGGGCCACGGCGAGGCCACAAACTCACGCCGGAGGTTCTGGACTTCGCTATACAACTCCGGGCAAGCGATCCTTCGCTGCGCCCTCTGGACTTGGCTGCTGCCATCCAGGAACGGTTCGCTGTGAATGCTCATCCACGGAGTATCGAAGGCGCACTGAGGCGGCAGGGGAAAAAAAAACGTCGCTGAATCCAGCTGCTGGCGCATGCAAGACAGCGCCGGAAATTCTGATCTCCGCCTACGAAGATCTACGACAAGCCGCAGAGGGTTCGAGTTCTCGTGGCCTGGGCATGGCCATTTTTCTTGGCCAGGGAATGGTGGCATGGATGCTGGCGTGCTCCCGGGTTGGCTCTACCAATCCAGACAACGCCCGCCGGTGTCAGACCCCTGCCGCACCTTTGCCGAATGAGCTTCGCGGTGAAATCGTCTTGGTACTGGCAACAATGGCCCTCAAGCAGGCGCCGGAGGTTCATCCATGAGCATCGAAACTAACCAGAAGGTGACTGCGAACGTTGGAAGCGGAATGGAACTCGAAGCTGCATGCACTCTCCGAAGCTGAGCAGAATTATGAGTGCCAACGGCAAGCAGATCAGCTAAAGGTTAGCAGCGTGCAGCGACAGCAGGTGCTAGCCCTGGCCACGAACTTCCCGCAACTATGGAACGATCCCGGCACAGCCGACCGCGAACGCAAGCGAATGGTTCGTCTCCTCATCGAGGACGTCACAATTCGAAAAGGCGAGCACGTCCAGCTTGACGTTCGCTTCCGCGGGGGCATGTCGAAAACATTGATGTTGCCTCTGCCGCTGAGCTACTGCGAAAGCCACAAGCAAAATCCGGCCATGGTAGCCGAAATGGACCGCCTCTTGGACGACTACAACTATGCAGACGTGGCTCGAATTCTCAACGAGAAGGGGTTCAAAACAGGCGACGGCTTGCCGCTAACATCACCAGCCGTCGGCTACATTCGAACGGCCTACAGACTCGAGAGCCGCTTCGATCGGCTTCGTAAACGAGGCATGCTTACAATCTTTGAGATTGCACGACGGTGCGGCGTATCAACAAACACAATTTCGGATTGGCGAAGAAAGAGTCGAATCCGGGCGCACGCCATTAACGATCGAAACCAATTTCTCTTTGAAGATCCCGGGCCAAATCCACCCAGGAAGCACGCTCGACTAGGTCGATTAAGGTGAACGTGAGTATCGATGCGGTCAATGGGGTGATCAGGTGATCGGCGATTCGCGTAGAGCGCGGGGGCACGTATTCAGTATGAGAATGGTGGCTAGATTAGGTAGAGCAAGTCTGATATTGCTCATAATTGTGTTCGGTTCTTTTTCGTATCTTCGCGCGTGGCAAAGGCGATCGGTTCGCACGGAGCTAGCCCAACTACAAGGCCGAATCGGACTATCACTCGTCACGGTCCAAAACAGGTCTATTCTGGCCGCCGTTTTCTCGCGCCGGGAGGTGGTCAAAGTCAGAGACCTACGCGGCGGAATTGGAGCCATGTCTCCCGATGGAAGCGAAGCAGCATTCGTTTCGGACTGGCTACCATTCGACCTCGTGATTTCTCGAACGGACGGGAGCGACTTTCGGGAGTACCGAAATGTTCGGATGCCAGCGAACAATTGCATCTGCTGGTCGTATGATAAGTCCAAACTCGTAATAGGTTCGATGAATACGGGAAGTTTGAGTGCACCTCTACAACTTTTGGATGTCAGGTCCGGTCTTGCTCAAGAGATAACCAAAATTGGTAGAGTCACTTCGCAGTGTTGGTCGCCGGATAACAAGCGCTTCGTCTATGAGAGTGACGAGCGTTTGAGAGTATACAGCACAGAAGAAGAGCGCTCGCACGACCTTCCGACCGTGGGAACTCAAGCCACTTGGTCCCCGGACGGGAAACGGATCGCGTTCCTCGATAAGGATACCTACTATGCAGTGGACTCCGCAGGGACGAACGAAAAGCGGGTTCTGTTTAAGAAATGGCACGCAGAATCTGGATTGTGGTGGTCGCCAGACTCTTGTTTCGTCGCCTATGTGAGTCAGGCTGCTTGGTTCGAAGGTGGGCTGTTCGTGCCAGATGCGGAAACGTACGTGCTCCGGGTCAGGCGGCTCCAGGACAATTCGGAAAGCAGAATCGTCGGCCCCGGCGGCGGTGAAAGCTACGAGTGGGTTGCAAATAAAGGCTTGCTGATTAATTCGCGCTCGAACTCACGGCACTAAGCCGCCGTGTCGTGAAGAAAAGGGGCCAAACAGATTTTGGTCGAGAGCGTTACCGGGCAAGACTCAGGCAACTGGCGGAAGGGACTTAGTGTAGGAGAGATGATCGCGGGCCCAATCCAGTGTCAGAGGCTGTGAGCGACTGGGCCATTTTAGCGGTCCATTTAGGGCCACCCCTTTCCCTCTTGTCGAGGATCTCAGAACGGTCCTCGCCGTGAAGGGTTCGCTTCGCCGCGCAACGCCCTTGACCGCTGCGGGCCGTTCTGAGAGAACACCCCCTTCCAAGAGGGAAAGGGGCAGAGTGAAAAGTAACCAGACCACCGCTGTTTTGGCCCTTTTTCCACCGCCATCGACAAATCCAGCCGAGAAAGCGCGCTCGAGGAGTTCGGGCAATCGCCTACATGGCCGTCGAGTCAATGGAGAGGTGCAATATGAAGCACAAGTCGATCGGCTGCTGTAATGCCGCCGATTGAACCAGGGTTAGGAAGAATTCCCGGATCATCCCGCTTCAGGGACAAAGATCGTTACTGATCGCGTATCTCCTGCCAGAGTCCGCCACTTGCCGCAGGTCGCGCCGCGGCGAAACCTGCCTGCCGGGTTAGGCAGGCCCCGAGGGCTGAGGCGAGGATCCGCATACGGCTCTTTCCCTGCAGTCCACCAACCCCGCCGGAATCTTTCCCTCTGGCGGGGTATTCTTTTGTTTGCTGCCTCATTGAGCCGGTTCGGTTTCTGAGCTGAAGTCCCTCGGAAAATAAACGCGACGTCCGCCGGCGTTCTTTGCCGGCGCTCCTTTTTTCCGGTTTTCCATCCGGCCAGACCATCGCCCTTCCGTTCCCGCCCCTTAGAGTAGAACGGGAAGGGAAGGTTCAAAGATTCACGCCCATCGCCCCGTGTGATTCAACCCTGGAGCAGCCTGCAGATGACCTCCTGCATCAGTGCGCCGCGTAACAGCTGCGGCATTCGAAGTTTGCCGGGTTGCGCGAGGACAAAAGCGCCCGACTTGTGGTTAAGGAGTACGTCGGAGAAGCCTGATCGGGTACTGGCCCCCACTTTACCAAATTCCCAGAGAGTCCCGGGTAAGAAGAAGACCGGATACCACGCCGTATAGCTTCATGGCCGCGGACAATTAGAATTCATGTTACGGCGCCATTCGCGTTTGCCTCGGCCAGCCACTCTTCGAGAACCGCTTGATCCTTGGCCTCAACCTGGACAAACCCGATGCCGATCCCTTCGTCGGACAGGTTATGGATCACCTTACCTACAGCAGAGAAGTTCGCTCTAGAATCTGCGATTTTCAGGCTAACTCTTGTCCCTTTGGGGGAAGGCGCCTTAACTGTCACGAAGCAACCGCAGAGACTCAGGTCGCGAGTAAGGGAAATGACTTGCTTCTGTGATTCGACAGTGATCACTTCGACGGCGCTTACGAAGTGACAGCGGGTTGTGCGACGCCGTTCGATCTGAGTGGGGCCTCCGATGCTGAACGGGTTTTTCTGCGCTGGGTTAGTTATGTGTTCGTTGTAGTGGGCCATATTCACTTCACCTCTTGGGCTGAGTGCCTTTTTGCGTCGGTTTCAAGAGGAGGGCATTAAGGCTTGCGGCTTCGATCCTAGCGTGCACACGATTACGAAGCCATTCAGGGAAATACCCTAACGTAGTCATTCAGTTACTGTTCAATTAATATGCCGCGGTACGAGATGAAGGTGCGCAAAACTGCTCAGAACCGAGGAATCCGTCAGGAAATCAATTGTACTCTGCGGCTGTCCTAAATCGCCTTACGCGATGAAGAGGCTAGTCGTGCAGGACGATATTTAGAAGCGACCTGTGCACTCGCAATCCGTCCTTGTAATCGATAAGCCCCAACTTCTTGAACTTATTCATAAAAAAACTCACGCGTGACCGGGTCGTGCCAACCATTCCTGCTAGAGTTTCCTGGTTTATCTCTGGAACTACAGTTTCGGGTGTGCCGTCCTTACCGTGGTTAGCGAGCAACAAAAGAGTGCGGGCCAGCCGTTGCTCGCTGGAGTTGAAAAGTTGATCGACCAAATCCTCCTGGGTGCGCACGTTGCGTGAAAGCAAGTACGGTATGAAAAGGTCTGAAAACATACGCTCCTCGTGGAGGACGCGCTGCATTTCTTTCTTGTCAATCCGAAGGATAGTGCTAGGTACAATTGTCACAGCCGTCGCCAGGCAGACAGTCTGACCTATTAAGCATGGCTCACCAAGGAACTCACCCCCGCCTAGGATCGCGATGACCGCTTCTTTGCCCTGCTTGGATTTGACCTTGAGCTTTACCCTGCCTTGCTGAATATAGAAAACGCTATCGGCGGGATCACCTTGCGAGAAGATTTTGAAGTCTTTTGGGCACTGCGTAATAGTCCTTGCCACGCCCACCGTCGTAAGAAACACTTGGGGATCGAAAGAAGCCCCTCGCTTTTGTTTCCCAGTCGATTTCGGTGGCGAACTCACCCGACTGCCTCATTGCAGAGTGAAAGGTTTTGTTAGCAAAAAATTCAGCTAACGTCAACTAAAATCTTGAGGATCAAAAGGGAGCCCTTCTTTGTATCGGAGCCGGGCCCACAGACTCTCTCGCGGAGTTGCCGGTGTAATACCGCAAGATCCAGTTGCGCACAGCCGCGGAAGTCGTAGTCATATTTTGCAACACACAGCTTCCTAGGGAGAGTATACTTTTGAACACGACCTGAAGCAAAGTCCTTGACTACTATGGTAAATGAAGCGTAGTGACTTGAATTGGGGGGATACGCGAGGATGCAAGCTCCTGAATGCAGGGTGGTTACCTAAGATTCAAGGCGCTCGAACCGGTCCGGCTGGGCGCGCGCCTGGCCTGACCTTGCACGCTCCCCAATAAAAATGCACTGACCGGGATGGTCGGCCAGGGGAAGGAGACACCGTTGAGCGACATGACTCTGAAATATCCGCTGTGGCAGCACCACTACATGCAGGCAATGGCTGAAACTCGTCCTGAACTGATGAAAAGCAAGATTGGCGACGCAGAGCAGGTCCTCAGCCTGCGACTCAGGCAACTGGCAAGCACCGCGGGCGACTATGAGGAACAGATAGCACTGGCGGCCGCGCTGAGATATCTGAAGTCCTTAAAGAACAGTAGACTGACCCAGTGAACGATTCACCGGATCGCCACGCAATCACGGCCTTGCATTCAGAGAAAGTGGGAAGTTGCCTCAGCAAGGCGTCGACGAAAAGCATGTGCGTTCTGAATTTCTGGCAGGACTTCGGCTCTTACTTCGATCCAGACGCACGGCGAATGCGAACACTGAATCAATAATGTTCAAGTGAACCTCGGTCGTTGCGCCTCAATCTAGTGTAGTGTCCCATAAATAGCGTGACAGAATTCCAGCGCTTGGTATGATCCTATTCATGCCGAACAAAGGTCTGGCGATCGATTTACAACCGTCTGAGCGCACACAACTGGAACAGTGGGAATCCGCGCACGGGACGCCGCAACAGGTGGCGCTGCGCTGCCGAATTATCCTGGGAGCGGTG
>QHYH01000102.1:1847-102663 GCA_003223215.1 Acidobacteriota bacterium | reverse complement strand
CACCTTTGCAGAGGTTGTGCCAGGGGTCGCGCGAATCCAGTAGCGCGAGGATCCCGCCGGTGTCAATGAGCGCGCCGGCGGCGGTTAATCGCCAAGGGTGTTTTGCCGTTTCCGTTGGTCCATACGCTTTGCTATTGGCCCCGTTACCTCCATGGGCGGCAATGTGACCGCATCCTGCTTATTGATCTCCTGGAGACTGCCGGAGCAGTTCTGCGGAACCGAATCAAATCACTGTCGAGTGCAACCACCCGGAAATATAAAATACCTAGAACGAGAAACTAATTTCCAAAAACCGTTTCCTCACCTCGGATCGAACTCTTCCCGACGAATCATCTCTTCACTGATCCGGCGCGCTTCGCGAAGCGTCGCCGCTGTTTGAGGATCGTCGCTCTTCTGTTCTTGAAGCAGCCGGTCGAGCTCCTCGTCGAAGAGCCGGCT
This sequence comes from Acidobacteriota bacterium, assembly GCA_003223215.1. Classification (GTDB taxonomy): domain Bacteria; phylum Acidobacteriota; class Terriglobia; order Acidiferrales; family UBA7541; genus Acidiferrum. The sequence continues at coordinate 102,225 of QHYH01000102.1, read as the reverse complement.
GATCAATTCCGGCGTGTGTGCCACCGCGGTGCCGCTGTCATCAAGAATTTCGGCTTGGCGCGAATGCCGTATGCGCTGCGCGATCATCAGGCGGTAAATCCGGTCTGTCGCCAAGTCTTCCATGTAGCCATCGAGCAAACTTGCGCCTTTCCCGCGGAGAACGCCGTTGCGGTACCGAATCACCGTGCCAATGGCCCGGCGCGTTCCCGCCAGCGTCCGCTTGCCCACGCCCTCCGGCAGCGGCCGCAAATCCGGATGCGTGTTGGCGTTCACCGGCCGCGCCTGCAACTGGTTGGGGGCAGGGAACTGGCTCACGGCAATTTCGTTTTGGTCGGGATGGCCCGTCCACGCACCGTCCATCAGCGAATTCGACTCGTTCTTCTTGTCCCCGGCGAGCACTTTCAGAGCGCGCCTGTTCAGCTCTGGGTCTTCGCGACTCGGATAGAGGGCCGTCATTCCGCCAATTGCCAACATTCCGTGCTTGTGGCAAATCTCCGGAATCAAATTGCGCAGGTTTTGGAAAAACGCGACGTTGTGAGGAATCGTGTTGCGGTCCGGCAGCACCCACTCAGGATCCTCCAGGTTGAAGTGGATCAGGCTGGCCATGTAGTCCCAGCGCCCGAGGTTCAGTCCGACAATATGCTCCCGCAGATTCCAGGCGAACTCTTCCATCTGAAATGCGAGGGGATGTGACTCGACCAGCGCCATGCACTTGATAGCGTTCTTCGGCAGCCCTTTCAGCAGGGCCACCATCTGGAAGAGATCACGCCACCACAGCGCTTCGTCCGCCGATTCGGATTTGGGGATATAGATGCACAGCGGATGCTTCAGCGCGTTGAAATCCAGTTGATACGCGACCATGGCCACGTCAAAGACAGAGGCGGGCAACAGTTCACCGCGCAAAACTCCGGCCTGATGGAGGTGCAAGCCGCGCGGCCGCGTGAAAATGACCGTAGAGCCCGGATGGATCGCGACGGTGTTATTGCGCTTGCGGTCGAAGTAGGTCAGCTGTCCCGCTAGCGCTTCATGAATGTTTTTGATGCCCTGCGCGTTGTGTTCCCACGTGTTCGCCGTCGAGTCTTCCAGGTCCAGCATCACGCCCGGCGCGCCGGAATTGACCATTTTCACCACGAGTTCCGCGTCGTCTGCCGGACCTGTCATTTGATTGCGCTGGTCCGCGCACCACGCCGGCAGTTCGATCTTCCACGAACTCATCGTCGCAACCGATGGCGGCACGTAGGAAGGAAGCTTTCCCGCGTGTGCTTCCGCCAGGGTATTTTCGCGGCGCGCCACTAGCGCCCTCTGGCGCAGCGTTATCGCCGCGTGCAACGGGGCAAGGAAGGCAAGGAATCCTTCCGGCAGATCGCCTTCCGGGTCAAAGTCCCGAGGAGCCGCATTGACCGGTACGATGCGGTTGGAGAAGGGAAGTGGCAGCGGCCGGATGGTAGCGGTTGCCATGATGCTGGTCAGTCCTTTCTACTTTGGGTTCTACCGGGGCCCGTTGGCGGTCCAAAAAGGCCATTCGATATCCATTCCAACATGCTCCCTGGGAAGCCCTCCGCAGTCAAACAGGTAGAGGATCCGCGAAAACGTCCGCCAAAGGCTAGAGTTGAGAAGTTTGCACTTCCTAGCTTAGGTCCGAAAAGTTCCGCTGACCCGCATTTGTTCAATACGCTGAACATCTGCCTGAACCCATCCGAGTCGCAGAGAAGCGGCGTCGGCGCTTCCTCGATCCGGCGTGTTTCTTATCGGCTTGTGGTGTCGAGGCGAATTCCCCGGCGAAATGTTAAGTGTGTTTCTTTGAATTCGCCGCCACCACCAAATTATTCTTCACGGAAAACACGTTGGGAACCTGATTCGCGCGCAAGTTTGCGAGATTTCTGTCCATCTCGCCGTCAACCACGCCCTCCAGCGCGACGTTGCCGTTCTTCACGATGATGTGAATGGCTGGAATAGGTTGATTCGCGTATCGCTGCATGCCAGGTTCGCCGTAAATCGCACGAAACACCGCGCGACGCAATTGATCATCCATCGGCGATAGCGGTAGAACCTCAATATCATTCTTAACCGAAGCCACGCCTTCGATACGTTTCACCGCCGTCTCGGCGTCCGATTTCAGGACCGGCCGGGTCACTTGGCCAAGCAACGTGACTTTATCTCGGTCGATGCGAAAAGCGAGATTATCGAACACCGAGTACCAGGGCAGCATGACCAATTGGTGGCGGACTTGCTTAGCCAATCTCTCCCGGTATTTCTCGTCACTGCGCTGGCGCTTGTTTTCTTGCGGGGGCGCGGCTTCTGCACGAGGCGCGGCCGCAACCGGTGAAACGAACAATAGCGATACGAACAGGGACCTAACCTGCTTTTTCATGGTTACCCTCCTCGTCCACTCCGTTCTTGACTACCAGCAGTTAGATTCAAGATGCAGGGCTGAGGGCTGCATGAAAAAAGCTCTGTGCGAATGCTAACATGATATTTGGAAAGAGAAATTCGCTCCAGACACAGAAACTTTTCTGGAAGAGGCGTGTTGGGACGAAAAGCTTTTTGGAAGAGCAGGAACCAAGATAACACGCCAAGACAGGACCGGAGATTAGATCGGAATGCTGGTGATTGCACACCGCGGAGCTTCCGGGCACGCCCCGGAAAACACGATGGCGGCGTTCCGCAAGGCGGTGGCGCAGGGGGCGACGTTTATCGAAACCGATTTGCAGCTCTCGCGCGACGCGCATTTCGTGGCTATCCATGACGGCACGGTGAATCGCACCACCAACGGGCGCGGATCGGTGCACGACCTGACGCTTGTGGAATTGCGCGAACTCGACGCCGGCTCTTGGTTCGGGAGCGAGTTTTCCGGTGAGCGCATCCCCACGCTAGAAGAGATCCTGCAGTTTTCCAAGAAAAATGACGTGGTGTTTTACCTCGAGATGAAACCCAGCGGAGCCTGGGGCGGGGAGCATGCCGTAATCGCGGCATTGCGCGAATCGGGAGAAATTCCGCGCGCGGTGCTCATCTCCTTTGACGCATCCATGGTACTGAATGTGCACAGCATCGAGCCCACGGTGATGACTGGATTGCTGTATGACGGGCAACTCGAAAAACCCGTAGAGAAGGCCGTGGAAATTGGCGCGCGGCAACTGGCGGTGCGGGGAGACCTGGTTACGCCTGCCCTACTGGAGCAGGCGCGCAAGAAGGATTTGCAGGTTGTCTGCTGGACCATCAATCAGCCGGCGCACATGCGCCTGCTGATCGAAGCAGGCGTTCAGGGAATCATGAGCGACTATCCCGATCGGGTGGTGGCGGCACTGAAGAAAGAATCCGAAACAGTTTTGTAACCGCGCGAAACCGCAAAGCGCCGAGGGCATTGCTCTTGCCCTTGACGAAGACACAGTAGATTTCCTCGCTCGAGAATCAGGCGTCCGGAATGACAAAAATTAGCCGCCGACTTCGACCCTCATCGACCAGCGGGCATCAGAAACCCTCCACCAAAGCATGAAGGGCGGCGAGCTGCGCCACGGGAAGCTGCTCCGCACGGGCGTCGGGGCGAAGATTTAACGAGGCAAGCGCTCCGCGAGTTTCTTCGGGTTGCACCAGAGATCGCAGGTTGTTCACCAGCGTTTTGCGCTTCTGCGAAAAAGACAACTTCACAAAATTCAGAAAGCGAGTCTCGTCCTTGAGGGCGAGCTTGGCCCGTTCGCCGGGAAGGCGCAGCGTGATGAGCGCGGAGGTCACTTCCGGCGGAGGCTGGAACGCTTCGCAAGGAATCTCGAAGACGATTTCCGGGCGCGTGTAGAACTGCGTGACGACGGAAAGATAACCATAGTCGCGCGTGCCGGGCGCGGCGCCGAGGCGCGCGGCAACTTCCCTCTGGATTACGAGATGCATTTCGTCGATGAGCGCTGCGAAGGTGAAGAGGTGATGCAGAATCGGCGAAGTGATGTAGAAGGGAAGATTGCCGTAAATGCGGATGCGGCGGCCGGAAGCGAGCGCAACGAGATCGGTTTTGAGAATGTCGCCGGAGGCGACCGTCAGGTTAGGAAATTCTTTCGCCATGTGGCGAAGCGAGCAGGCGAGGCTGGGATCCAACTCGATGGCCGTTACCGGGCTGCCGCTCGCGAGCAGATGGCGGGTCATTTCGCCGTGTCCTGCGCCAATCTCGATCCAGCAGTGTTGGTCGTCAGCAGGCAACGGCACGGTGGAATGCCGGGAGACGCGAATAGCGCGGGCGATCTGCTCGCGCCAGTCAAGATCGGCGAGAAAATGCTGACCAAGGAGTTGGCGAGGCATGGGGAAAACAGTTTACCAGCAGGGTGCTTCAGGGACTTGGCCAGGATTCCGAGAGAAAATCGAACCAGCTCAATGTACTTCGTCCCTACACGGGATACGGGCCGGGGTGGACCGGGGCTGTTCTTCATTGATTCCTCCACCTCCAATTACCACTCCTTGCAAGCGCAGTTGCAGAAGCGTTCCTCTGGCAACTCACTTGTCAACACTTCCTACACCTGGTCGAAGGTTTGACCACCGATCCAGCGGATCGCAGCACAGGAGGCGCGGCGCTTCCTCAGGTCACCGGCGATTTCCGTGGCAACTACGGTTCCACGATTGCGGACCGCCGGCACGTTCTGACGGCGATCTATGACTTCCCCTTCTACCGTACGCAGCAGGGGCTGGTAGGCCATTTCGTGGGCGGCTGGGAAGTCTCCGGAGTCCAAACCTTCCAGACCAGGCTCCCCTGACCGCCGTGCTGGGCAACGGTATTTGTTTCGGGACCGGAGTTGCCTGCAACGACCTGACTGGCTCAGACTGCCTGCTCGGTGCCTCGCCTCTGGGCTGCCGTCCCGATCAGGTCGACAACCCCAACGCCAACCCTCCAAATACCTACGCGAGTTGGGTTCAACGCGTCCGCGTTCGCTGCGCCGCCTGCCACGCAAACAACGGAAACAAACGAGCGTCCTGGCGCCATCCGCGGCCCAGGCTTCTGGCGCACCGACCTTTCTCTATTCAAGAACATGAAGTTCACCGAGCGCTTTACCGGCCAATTGCGCTTCGACACTTTCAACACGTTCAACCATACCAATCCCATTTGCTGCTTCTCGACAAGCCTTATTTCCTCGTTCTATAACAAGGTGACCTCGACGCGCGATCCGCGGATCCTGCAGCTCGGGATGAAAGTCAATTTCTAGGCTTCGAAGACAGCTAAGGTGAAAACGGCCTCAAACCAGCGCGGCCGTTCTCGTTTTGGTAATCTCTTTGTGATGGTGTTGCAGTCTAAGGCGCGGACAGTCCCCCGGCCAAATTGGGCGAGCGCTTTGCTGGAGCTTGGCTCTTTAGCTGCGGCGGTGCGGACATCTGTGAAGGCAGAGGTCGCAGGATAGAAGCCAGAGGTTAGAGAACCCGGGAGGAAGACAAGACATGAAAATGAGAATTGACTATCACGACAAATTTCGCGAGGAGCCGCTGCGGGCGATGCTCGCGCTGGAGAAATACGTGCACGAGTGCGGGCTGGAGCCGAAGCTGCTCGAGCTGGTAAAAATGCGGGCGTCTCAGATCAATGGCTGCGCATACTGTATCGACATGCATTCGAAGGACGCGCGGGCGCTGGGCGAGACCGAGCAACGCCTCTATGCGTTGAACGCATGGCGCGAGACGCCGTTCTACAGCGAGCGGGAGCGCGCAGGGCTGGAATGGACCGAGGCGGTAACGCTGGTGTCGCACACGCACGTCCCGGATGAGGTGTATGAGCAGGTGCGCAAGCACTTCGGCGAAAAAGAACTGCTGGATTTGACGTTAGCAGTGGTGGCGATCAATTCGTGGAACCGACTGGCGATTTCCTTGCGGGCGATTCCCGGAACATATCATCCGAAGAAGTCGTCTGCGGCGTCGTCGTGAAGAATCGTGGAAATTGGTCGACGGAATCTCGAAGAAGGGCTGGGGCATAAAACAGATTCCTCGCGTTCGCAGGCCGTTGCGTTTGCCAGAGCCAACACGCGCGAAGAGGCGTCGCCTGCTCCGTTCGGATTGACAATGGCAAGGTGGGCGGCGTCGAGGCGCCGTCGGCGGTAGCGGGACCGTGGGCCCGCCCATAGCGTAGAATGGATGGGCATCCAGCAAACGGACTGTCCATGAGAATTTTGTTTGTGGCATCGGAAGGGCTGCCGTTTTCGAAGACGGGCGGCCTAGCGGACGTGGTGGAGGCACTGCCGAAGGCGCTGGTGGCCGAGGGCCATGAAGTGGCCGTGGTCCTGCCGCGCTACCGCGGGACCGCAGCGGCGGCGGTGGTGATCCCGAGCCTGACGATTCCCATGGGCGGCGCGCGGCTGCGCTTTCCCGCGATTGCGGACGGCCCGGCACTCGGCGGAGTACGGTACTTCTTCGTGGATGATCCCGCCTATTTTGACCGCGAAGGGCTGTACGGAAGCGGCGGAAAAGATTTTCCGGACAACGCGGAGCGTTATGCAGAGTTTTGCCGTGCGGCGATCGAGGTAGCGAAACAGATTTGGCCCGCGGACGTGTTTCACTGCCACGACTGGCAGACGGCGCTGGTGCCGGTGCTGCTGCGGACGTCGTACAGTGAAGATCCACTGCTAAAGAACATCCCGGTGGTCTTTACGATTCACAATATGGGCTATCACGGACAGTTTCGGAGGGATGTGTTGGAGCGTGTGGGGCTGCCGCCTAGGCTGTTTAATCCCGAGGGAATCGAGTTTTACGACAGCGTGAACTTCTTGAAAGGCGGACTGGTTTACTCGGATTATTTGACCACGGTGAGCCGGAAGTACGCGCAGGAGATTCAGACAAAGGAATTTGGTCATGGACTGGACGGTGTGGTGCGAAAGCGAGCCGACCGGCTCGTTGGAATCTTAAATGGCGTAGATTACACGGCGTGGGATCCCGCGAAAGACGAGCTGATTGCGGCGAATTATTCAGCCGAGGATTTGAGCGGCAAGCAAGTTTGCAAGCAGGATTTGCTCGAGGTATTCGCGCTGCCGCTCGAGCACCTCAAGCGGCCAGTCATCGGAATTGTGTCGCGCTTCGTGGACCAAAAGGGGTTTGATCTGATCGCGGAGCAGGCGCACGAATTGATGAAGGAAGATTTGATGCTGGTGGTGTTGGGAACGGGCGACCGCAAATATGAAAAGCTGTTCAGTGCGCTGGCGGCAGCGTATCCGGGGCGCGTGGGCTTGAAGATTGCGTACGACAACGTCCTGGCGCACAAAGTGGAAGCAGGCGCGGACATGTTCATGATGCCGTCACGCTATGAACCGTCGGGCCTGAATCAGATGTACAGCTTGAAATATGGTACGGTGCCGATCGTGCGAGCGACGGGAGGGCTGGACGACAGCATCGAGCCGTTTGACGCGGAGCACGGCACGGGGACGGGGTTTAAGTTTTACGAATATTCCGGTGAGGCGCTCTTGTACGCGGTGCAGCAGGCGTTGCATCATTACATGGACGAGCGGGACTGGAAGCGCATCCAACTGAACGGAATGGCGAAGGATTTTTCCTGGAAAAGGCCGGCCGGGGAATACGCCACCCTGTACGAGGTGGCGCGCGCGGCACACGGATTCGCGCCAACGCGCGAGGTTGCGAAGGCGGAAAAGGTCGAGACGGCAGAGAAAGAAGCGGGGGCCAAAGGCCGACCACGGCGGAGAGCAGGCAAAGCGGCCAGGGCGGTGGGACAGCCCACGCCGGGGGACGGGCAAGCTTTTCAACCGGCCGAACCGCTCGGTCCAGAAAAAGAATCAAGGCCAGCCACTCAGGAGTCGACACAGTCTACGGAAAGCTCGATGCAAGATCCTCAGGAATCGGGGCCAGACCCTGGGAACCCTGGGGAGGTAGGGAGAAACCAAAAGCCTGCGGCAACATCTAACTAAACTGACAAAGGAGAGACAGGCGGCATGCCAAAGGCAAGCCGCCGAGGATAAAAGTTATGGCAGACAATTCCATTCCAGCGGCGACAGACGGAAATTTCGAGACGGAAGTCTTGGCCGCGAGCAACTCCAAACCCGTGATGGTGGATTTCTGGGCCGAGTGGTGCCGGCCGTGTCACATGCTGGCGCCCACCGTCGCGGAAATCGCGCATGACTACGAAGGCAAACTGAAGGTAATGAAGCTAAACGTGGATGAAGCGATGAATTCCGCGGGACGCTACAACATTCGCGGAATCCCCACGTTGCTGGTGTTCAAGAACGGGCAAGTGGTGGAGCAGATCGTGGGAGCCGTTCCAAAGGAACAGATTACCAAGGCGCTCGACCGCCACGTCGCGTAACTCAAAAGAGAATCAGGTGGCGTCGTCCTGTGAGATGACGCCACTTTTTTTGTTTTTCATGGCTCTCGCATTTTGCGTATCCTTGCGGGCAAGGGCGACGCGAGCACCTTGCCAAATGCAAAGAAAATCGAGTCCGCGGAGGAACCCCTGGAACGCGGGCAAGCGCGACAGGCGAATGCACGGCCGCTGATTGCAGCGCCCACAGGGCTACGCCTGCGGCTGTTGTTTTGGTGCCTGGCCATCGCGCTGGGAGCGCTCGAGGTGTGGGCACGCCGCAATGAAGTGAATCCCGACAGCATTTCGTACATCGAAATGGCGGAGGCAGCGGCGCAAGGGGGTTGGCACGCGCTGGTGAACGCATATTGGAGCCCGCTTTATCCCCTCCTGCTCAGTGTGGGCATGCGGCTTTTTCACCCGGCGATCTATTGGGAATTTACGTTCGTCCATATGGTGAACTTTCTGCTGTACCTGGGCGACCTGTTTTGCTTCGAGATTTTCTTGAAGGAGTTACTTGCGGCGCGGCGAACAGAAGGCGGTTTGGAGAAAGGGCGGCCGGTGCCGGAAAGGATTGTGTGGATTTGGGGGTACCTGCTGTTGTTGTGGAGCAGTCAGTTCTGGCTGGGCCTGGCGATGGTGAATCCGGACATTATCGTGGCCGGGCTGATCTATGTGGCAACGGCGCTGTTGCTACGGATTTATCAGGGAAAAGGAACCTGGCTTCTCTTCTCGGCTTTAGGGCTGGTGTTGGGCCTCGCGTATCTGGCGAAAGCCGCCATGTTTCCCCTTTCGTTTTTATTTCTTGCCAGCGCATTCCTGCTTTTTGCAAGCAAGCGAGGATCTTATTTAGGCGGGCAGCCCCGGTCTGCTTTTGCATTGGCGGTTTTCCTGTCGCTTGCTTCGCCGCTGGTCATCGCGCTCTCGAAAGACAAACACCGCGCAACGTTCGGTGATGCTGGCAGGCTCAATTACGCGCGGTACGTGGGCGGAGCGCCCATCCTTCATTGGCAAGGCGAGCCGCCGGGAACGGGGAGTCCGGCGCACCCGACGCGAAAAGTTCTCGCCAATCCTCCCATCTATGAGTTCGCGCAGCCGATTGCCGGGAGCTATCCGCCCTGGTACGACCCATCCTATTGGTATGAGGGAATCCGTCCGCATTTTTCGTGGAACAGACAGCTCTGGGTTTTGTTCCGGAGCGCGAATTTATATTTGAAGCTGTTTTCCAGGAGCGGCGCTCTGTATGTCGTGTTGCTTGCGCTGATCGTGCAGGTAGGGAAAGCGGGGGGATGGGATTGGGGAGGAGGTCGAATGAGCCTGGTGTGGCTCCCTACGCTCGCGGCGCTGACAATGTATGCGCTGGTGCTGGTTGAACAACGATATGTGAGCCCGTTTGCTGTAATGCTGCTCGTGTGGGTTTTAACGAGCGCGCGATTTTCCGCGAGCAAGGCAGAAACGGTGCGAAAACGCACGGCTCCCGCGGTGATTCTTGCCTTGGCCCTGGCAATGGCCTGGCCGGTGGCACGCGATTTGAGGGATACTCTCGCGAACCGGCCCGATGAGCCGTGGCAAGTTGCCGTCGGCCTGCACAAGATGAAAATTTCGCCCGGTGCGCGCGTGGGAGCGATCGGGACGGGGCCGAGCGCGTACTGGGCACACTTGGCTCGAGTGCAAATTATCGCGGAAGTTTCGGAGCTGGATCAGTTAAGCTTTTTGGTCGCCGGTCCCGCCAGAAAGGAAGAAGCTCTCCGCAAATTCTCGGAACTTGGGGCGAAAGCCGTGGTAATGAAGAGTTCGTCCGCCCCGCAGGCGATCGATGGATGGCAGGAAGTAGGCGGGACCCATTACTATGTCTGGCGTCCTGCCGGCCATTAGGATGAGGCGGCGCTACCTTTCTTACCCTCTGCGAGAGAACGAGCAAATGAAGAAATCCAGCGAGACCGATTTGGTGCGTTGTCATTGGGCGCAAAACGAGCTGAGCATCGCTTATCATGACGCGGATTGGGGTGTGCCGGTCCACGACGAAAGGAAATGGTTTGAGTTTTTGATTCTGGAGGGTGCGCAGGCGGGATTGAGCTGGGACACGATTTTACGGAAACGCGCGCGGTACCGGGAGGTGTTTGACGGATTCGATCCCGAGAAGGTGGGGCGGTATGACAGAAAGAAAGTGCGGGAGCTATTGCGGGATGCAGGCATTATCCGCAACAAGCTGAAAATCGATGCGGCCATCGGGAATGCACGGGCCTTTCTGAAAGTGCAGGAAGAATTTGGATCGTTTGACCGCTACGTCTGGCGATTTGTGGACGGTCGGCCAAGGCAGAACGCCTGGAAGACGCACAAGCAAGTGCCGCCAAAGACGCCGCAATCCGATGCGTTAAGCAATGACTTGCAGAAGCGCGGATTCCGGTTTGTGGGTTCGACGATTTGCTACGCGCTGATGCAGGCCACCGGCATGGTTAACGATCATCTGGTCAGCTGCTTCCGCTACAAGGACCTTTCCGGGCAGAGGCCCGGCTCCTAGAATCCGCTCCAACTCTGCCGTGAATTAAATGGGGTAATATCTCGCATCATGCAAACGGACATGCCTGATCCGTCGTACCGCCGGCTGAAGTCAAGGGCCGCTTGCGCAGACGCGCCGGCCAGCGTACGATTCTAAATTGTTGTTTCTGCCGTTTCCCACCAGTCGTATTCCTCTCAGGGCATTGCGGAGAGGGAAGGGTGCGGCCTGGTGAGCGCTGTTGTGCCCGGCGAACCGGGAAAGCGTGAGAACAAGGAAAAAGAATGAAATCCGTTGTGGTGGTAGGCGCGCAATGGGGTGATGAGGGCAAGGGCAAGGTCGTAGACTATCTGTCCGGCTCGTTCGACTACATTGCACGCGTTGCCGGAGGCCACAACGCGGGGCACACCGTCATCATCGGAAAAGACCGCTTCGTGCTGCAGCTCATCCCCTGCGGAATTTTGCGGCCGCAGCGGCACGCGGTCATCGGCACAGGCGTGGTGGTGGATCCTGCCGCGCTGGTGGCCGAGATGGAAACCCTTGCAAACGCCGGCGTGGACGTGAACGGGCGGTTGCACATCAGCAATCGTGCGCACTTGATCTTTCCTTACCACCGAGAACTGGATAAAGCGGCTGAAATAGCGCGTGGCGCCAACAAAATCGGCACAACCTCGCGCGGCATCGGCCCGGCCTACGAAGACAAGATGGCTCGTCGCGGGCTGCGCGTTTGCGACTTGCTGGAGCCCGAACTGTTTCGCAAGAAGGCCGCGCAGGTGGTGGCGGAAAAGAACCGGCTAGCAAAGGGCGCCTACGGAGCAGACATTGACTTTTCGCATGAAGTGGAAGAAACGCTGAAGCTAGGAGAAAAAATTCGCGGCTACATCTGCGATACGGCGGAACTGGTCAACGGCGCACTCGACGAAGGGAAGTCCGTGCTGTTCGAAGGCGCGCAAGGGACTATGCTCGACATCGACCACGGGACCTATCCTTTTGTGACGTCGTCGAGCGCGACCTCCGGCGGCGCAGCGACGGGCGTGGGCGTGCCGCCGACAAAAATCAGGCATGTGCTGGGAGTTTCCAAGGCCTACACCACGCGGGTGGGCGGAGGACCGTTTCCGACGGAAATGCCCGACCTGGATGCCAAGGAAGTGCGCGACCGCGGGAATGAATTTGGTGCGGTAACCGGCCGGCCAAGGCGCTGCGGCTGGCTGGATTTGCAGGTGCTGCGGTACGCGAAGATGATCAATGGGATTGATTCGCTCGTGATCACAAAGCTCGACGTTTTTGACACGCAGCGTGAGATTCAGGTTTGCGTGGGCTACAAATACAAAGGGAAGGCACTAAAAGAGATGCCTGCGCTCGCGGAACAGTACGAGCACGTTACTCCCGAATACAAGACGCTTCCGGGGTGGTGCGTTCCGACTTATGGTGCCAAGGACGGGGAAAGGCTGCCGAAAGCGGCGCTGGAGTATTTGGGTTTCATTTCCGATTTTCTGCAGGTGGAAATTGGCATGATTTCCACGGGCCCCGATCGCGACGCTACGATTGTGGCGGCAGGGACATTGCTGTCGAAATGGCTGTGAGAGAAGACTCGTAATTTGTGACTCGTGACGGATGGCACCTTTCTATCGGGTGCCTTGTGTAAACCTGGAATGCTCACCTTTGAAGAAGCACGCCGAAGAGTAATCGAACAGGTTGCAAAGATGCGAGGCCCGCGCACGAGCGCAAGTGTGAGTGTGTGGGATGCACTTGCACTGGTGCTGGCCGAAGAAGTCAAGACGGATCGCGAGTACCCGCCGTTTGACCGCTCCACGCGCGACGGTTATGCCGTGCGTTCGAAAGAGGTCCAGGCTGGGGCGCGGCTCGAGTGCGCCGGAGAAATCAAAGCCGGGGACACGGTTAGGGAGGCGCTGGCGGCCGGCACCTGCGTGCAGATCATGACGGGCGCCGCGGTGCCCCCGGGCGCGGACGCCGTGGTGATGATCGAGTACACCAAGCGGGCGGGCGATCTCGTTCACTTCGAACGAGCGGCGCAGGCCGGGCAAAACATTGTGCCGCGTGGAAGCGAGGCGCGAGCGGGGCAAACCATCTTGAAGCCGGGAATGCGTCTGGGGTTTGCGGAGTTGGCGCTGGCGGCGCAAGTTGGAGCGACGCAATTGCAGTGCGCGAAACGACCTCGCGTGGCGATTTTGTCGACCGGCGACGAGGTCGTGCTCATCGATGAGCAACCGGGAGCATTTCAGATTCGCAACAGCAATAGCGTCTCGCTCGCAGCGCAGGTTCGAATTGCGGGAGGCGAGCCGGTGGTTTTGGGGAATGCCGCGGACCGCATCGAGGACCTCGGAGAAAAAATCGAGCGCGGCTTAAGCGAAGACGCGCTGGTACTGACCGGCGGCGTTTCGATGGGGAAGTACGATCTCGTGGAAGGCGTGCTGAAGGCGCTAGGCGCGGAGTTTTTCTTCGATGCCGTAGCCATTCGGCCGGGGAAGCCCGCGGTATTTGCGATTTGCCGGGACAAGCCGGTGTTCGGTCTGCCGGGGAATCCCGTGTCGACGATGGTCACGTTTCAATTGTTTGTGGTTCCCGCGATCGATTTGTTGAGCGGCGCGGAAGCCCGTCCGTTGGCGCTGCTGGAAGCGCGGCTGACCGATGCCTTGAACGAGAGGCCGGGCCTTGACCACTTTTTGCCGGCACGCATCGAGTGGCGTGGCGCGACAGCGGAAGTAAAGGCCCTGAAATGGCAAGGGTCGGGTGACATTGCGGCGCTGGCAGGAGCGAATTGCTTCCTCCTGGTACCCGCCGATGGCCAAGAGATTGCCGCGGGGGAGCGTGTTGCGGTGTTGCTAAGAAAGGACGTCGTGTAGACGAGGAGATGGCCAAGCTCTCCCACTACGGCGCAAAGGGCGCGGTGCGGATGGTCGATGTGTCGGCTAAAGCGGTGACCACGCGAACCGCATCAGCCCAGGGTTTCGTAAAGATGAAACCGCGCGTGGTCGACGCGGTTCGCCGGCTGAAAAATCCCAAGGGCGACCCCTTGGAGGTGGCGCGGATCGCAGGAATCGCGGCGGCCAAGCGGACGGCGGAGTGGATACCTCTTTGTCATCCTCTGCCCCTCACGCACATTGATGTGACCGCACGGCTGTGCAAGAATGGCGTGGAAGTGCGATCCGCAGTGACGACGGCGGCGCAGACGGGTGTGGAAATGGAAGCACTGGTTGCCGTGGCTGCCGCAGCCCTCACGGTTTACGACATGTGCAAAGCCCTCGATAAAGGGATGGAAATCAAGGATATCGTGCTCGTCGAGAAAACGGGTGGAAACAGCGGGGACTACCGCCGGGCGGGGGCTCGGCAGGGGCGCGGGCGATGACCACTTCGATCGCCAAATCGGTCAGATTGCTGCTGGCGGAGGACAATCCGCTGGTGCGCGATTTGATTGTCAAAGGACTTGATCCTTTTTGTCTAGTGGAGGTGTGCAAGGATGGCGCGGACGCCTTGCTCAAGGTGGTTGACTCTCCGCCGGATGTGATTCTTTGCGATTACAAAATGCCGGTGCTGGACGGGAGACAACTTTTTGAGAAGCTGCGCGCGCGCGATACAACGCGGCACATTCCCTTTTTGTTTATGGCCAGCCGCCCGGACATTGAGGAACGTTTGAGGCCGTTAGTGGACGGCGTCGAGGATTTCATCACCAAACCGTTCCTGGTCAAGGATCTCGTGAGAATTGCGAAGAAAGTGATTGATCGCTTGCACCTGGAAAAGCTGCAAAAGAGCGCTTCGCGCCCGGGTGTCATCCAGGGACGGCTGGAAGAGATGAGCATGATCGACCTAATGCAATCGTTGGAAATGGGGCAAAAATCCTGCCGCTTGACTGTGCGCAACAACGGTGTCCAAGGTGAGCTTTACTTTGCCGGCGGCCAGTGCCGCGATGCGAAAGTCGGCAAAGTGGAAGGCGATGACGCGGTTTATAAGATTGTGTTATGGACCGCGGGAGAGTTTGAGATCGACTTCAACGCGGCCAACGCCTCGAAGCGCACGACCACGACCAAGAACACTACGGGACTGCTGATGGAAGCGATGCGGCTGATGGACGAAGCCAATCGCGACCAGGACCCCGTTGCCACGCCCTGACGCCAGACTAGAAGCCCTCCTCATGCGCGTAGGGGTTCTCACCATTAGCGATAGCGTGGCCAAAGGCGAGCGCGAAGACCGTTCCGGTCCGGCCGTTGTGGCCGCCTGCCGCGGGCTAGGTTGGGAAGTCACCGTGGCATCGCAGATTTCAGACGACCCCGCCGGGATTCGCGAACAATTGCGGTCGCTGGCAGACTCAGGGCGCGTGGATGTTTTGCTCACCACCGGAGGAACGGGCATCGGGCCGCGGGACAATACCCCCGAGGCGACGCAGGCGGTTGCTGACCGGATTGTGCCGGGAATCTCCGAACAGATGCGCCGCAAGGGGCTGGAGCATACCCCAACGGCCGTGCTTTCGCGCGGCACGGCAGCGGTGAGGAACAAGACGCTCATCGTCAACCTGCCGGGAAGCCCCAAAGGGGCCGCGGAGTCGCTTGATGCCGTAGCGCACCTATTGCCCCACGCCGTAAAGGTTCTTCACGGCGCCCGACACGATTAAGGTCCACAAATTCTTGCGAATACGCGAATCTTCGGTTGACCGATTATCGAATCAAGTCAAGAATGTTGAATCATGACCCAAAAACTTTCCGATAAGAAACTGGCGGTTTTGGGAGCCGGGAAATTGGGCGGCATCTTGCTGCGGGCGTACCTGAAGCAGGAGCTCTTCGCGCCGAAGCGCGTGACTGCGACGGTGTCACACGCGGAAAAGGCTGCCGCGCTATCCAAAGAGCTTGGCGTGCAGGTGATGACCGAGAACCGCAAAGCGGTGCCGGGCGCGGACATTGTGTTGCTGTGCGTCAAGCCGAAAGTAGTCGCCGAGGTATTGAACGAAATTGCGCCGGAGTTGAATGAGAAAACATTGGTGATTTCCGTAGCGGCTTCTGTGCCCACCACTTACATCGAGGAACATCTCGGTAAGAAGGTTCCCGCGGTGCGCGTGATGCCGAATACGCCTTCGGCCGTCGGTTGTGGCATGACGGGGATTTGCCGCGGCGCCCATGCCGGAGCGGAGCACCTGGAGACAGCGCGAGCCATGTTTAACGCCGTGGGGCGCACCGTAGTGGTGGACGAAAAGAATATGGACGCGGTCACGGGGCTTTCCGCAAGCGGCCCTGCGTTCGCTTACATCATCCTTGAATCGCTTGCGGAAGCCGGCGTCAAGGTGGGCTTGCCGCGGGATGTGGCGACCTTGCTGGCAGCGCAGACCATGAAAGGGGCGGCGAGCGTGGTGTTGGAAACCGGGGATCACCCGGCGCTCCTGAAGGACGCAGTCACGACCCCTGCAGGCTGCACCATCGATGGAATACTCGAACTGGAAGAGGGCAAGCTACGCGTGACGCTGATCAAAGCCGTCGTGAAAGCCACCAGCCGCGCCGGCGAACTGCTTTTCGAGAAGTAAGCAACTCCCAAGAATCGAAATTAGTGATAGGATGCTGCGCATGAGGAGAACGTGCCCAGAGCATATCTTCCAGTCCTGATCTATGCGGCGCTCGTCGTGGCGTTTCCCGCGGTGACGCTCATTCTTGCCAAGCTCATCCGGCCGGCGTCCACCTCCTACGGACCGAAGCTGCAGCCTTACGAATGCGGGATTGCACCGGAGAGCCATGCGCGTGGACGATACTCCGTTCGGTTTTACATCATCGCCATGTTATTTGTCGTCTTCGATGTCGAGACGATGTTCCTGTTTCCCTGGGCGATTTTGTACCGCGGGTGGGTGCTGACCCACATGGGGCTGTTCGCGCTGGTCTCCATGTGCGTGTTCCTCGGGATTCTGCTAATCGGGTACGTGTGGTTGTACAAGAAAGGCGCGCTCGAGTGGGCTTGATGCCGGAAGGCGCATGTGCTCGGGCGCTGCCGATTTGCATTCCAAGTTCTTGTCGTTGACTAGTTTTTTGCCGTGTGTTAGAAACGCGCGCGTTTGACACGCGGGCCTTTCTTCGACGAGTGGGCATCTTAGCACTTCAGCTCGCGGAGGGGCCGGAGCCGCAATTACTCAGGGTCTATGGCCGACGAACCCAAGGAACAACAGCCTTCCGGCGTGCCCGCGGGCGACAAGCCCGCAGGCAGCTCCGCTCCCACATCCACCCCCCCAGCGAAGGCCCCCGCCGCGGCACCGCCGGCTGCGGCACCGCCGAAACCTGCCGCGCCTCCGCCACCGAAGCCTCCCGTGCAGCTGCAGACGCCGCTGAACAATGAACTGGTCGGGCGAGTTCGCGCCAAGTTTGCAGCGGCGCTCCTGGAAGCGATCGAAGACCGCAAGCAAGCGATTCTGACGGTGGAATGCGGGCGGCTGGCGGAAGTCGCACAGTATTTGCGCGACGAAGAAAAGTTCGACCTGCTTTCCGACCTGACGGCAGTGGATTGGCCCAGGCGCGAGAAGCGCTTCGACGTAGTGCTCAATCTTTATTCGTTTGCAAAGAATGAACGCTTGCGCGTGAAGGCCAGGGCTGGCGATGGCGAACAGGTCCCCAGCGTTGCCGGGGTTTGGCCAACAGCCAATTGGCTCGAGCGTGAAGCGTTCGACATGTTTGGGATCATTTTTGCTGGACATCCCAATCTGACGCGCATTCTTTTGCCCGACGAGTGGCAAGGTTATCCGCTCCGGAAGGACTACGACATCATCGAGCAGGACACCAGCTGGGTGAAAGAAAACCTGGGCATTGAAAGCGGGCAATGACGGGCGGGCAATAAACGGGCATGGCTAGCAACACCATCGCGGGAACCGGAGAGAAGCAGCAAACGCTGCTGGGCGCGGACGAACTCATCCTGAACATGGGGCCGCAGCACCCGTCCACGCACGGCGTGCTGCGCGTGAAGCTCAAACTCGACGGCGAGCGCGTGATCGGCTCCGAGTGCCTGATTGGCTACCTGCATCGGGGCGTAGAGAAAATCGCCGAAAACCGTACTTATCAGCAGTTCGCGCCGTATGTCGACCGCATGGATTACGTCGCTGCGGTCAGCAACGGCCTGGGTTACTGCGAAGCCGTCGAGAAATTGCTGATGGTGGAGGCGCCGCCGCGCGCGCGTGTGATTCGCACCATCCTGACGGAGCTGCAGCGGATTGCCAGCCACCTCCTGTGGCTCGGGACGCACGCGCTCGACATCGGGGCGCTCACACCGCTCTTCTATTGCTTCCGCGAGCGGGAAGAGATCCTGAAAATTTTCGAAAAATATTGCGGAGCGCGTCTGACCACGCACGCGTTTCGCATTGGCGGGCTGCAATATGAGGCGCACGACACACTGGAAAAAGACGTCGAGCGCTTTTGCAAAGCCTTCGAGCCGCGCATCAAGGATTACGAAGACCTGCTAACGCAAAACCGCATCTGGTTGGGCCGCACCAAAGGCGTGGGGATTTTGCAGGCCGCCGACGCTATCGCCTTGGGTGCAACCGGCCCCGTGCTGCGGGCCAGCGGCGTGAAGTGGGACATTCGCAAAGCGATGCCCTACGCCGCCTACGATCAGTACAAATTTGAAATCCCCGTCGGCGCCACGGGAGATACCTACGACCGGTATATGGTGCGCATGGAAGAGATGCGGCAGTCGCGGTTGATTTGTCTGCAGGCGATTGAAAACATTCCCGCCGGGCCGATCATGGCAAAAGTTGGCAAAGTGCTGAAGCCGCCCCCGGGCGAAGTCTACCATTCCATCGAAGCGCCCAAGGGCGAGTTGGGCTACTACGTGATTAGCGACGGAACGGTGCAGCCGTATCGCGTACGCATCCGGCCACCGTCGTTCGTGAATCTGCAGTCGTTTGACCACATGGTGAAGGGACACCTGGTGGCCGACGTCGTGGCGATCATCGGAACGCTCGACATTGTTTTGGGAGAAGTGGATCGCTAGTGTGGGGAACTCGAAAAACGGGCAAGCTGCCGGGGTGACAAGTCACAAATGCAAGAGGTAACGCAAGCCACGATGGAATTCATGAAGCAGTATTGGGCTCCGCTCGTCTGCGGACTGGCCATCGTAGCGGTCTTGCCGCTCATCGTCGGCTACGTCGTGTTGGTTGAGCGCAAAATCATGGCCGATATGCAGGCGCGGCTCGGACCGATGCGCGTGGGGCCACACGGCCTGCTACAGCCCATTGCTGACGCGGTGAAGCTGCTCATCAAGGAAGACATCATCCCCGACGACGCGGACAAGCTCGTTTTCTGGCTCGCGCCAGTGCTTTCTGTGGGAGCCGCTTTGCTGGCGATGGCCGGTCTGGCGATTGGGCCCGCTTTCCAAATCGCACAAGACATCAACGTCGGAATTCTTTTTGTGGTCGGCGTGAGCGCTATGGGCATCTTCGGCATCGTGCTCGGAGGCTGGGCATCGAACAGCCATTATTCCCTGATGGGCGCGCTGCGCAGTTCCGCGCAACTGGTGAGCTACGAAACCGCGGCGGGCATGGCCCTGGTGTGCGGGCTGCTCTTTGCCGGCACTTTGAACGTCACTTCGATCGTGGAAGCCCAGCGCAACCAGGGCATTTGGTTCGGATTGCTTGCGCCCGTGGCGCTTTTCACCTACTTGGTGGCCTCTATTGCCGAGACGAATCGGGCGCCCTTCGATTTGCCCGAGGCGGAATCCGAACTGGTGGCCGGTTACATGACGGAATTCAGCGGCTTTCGCTGGTCGCTGTATTTTCTCGCGGAATACACAAACATGATCGTTGTCGCCTCCGTGGCGACGACGCTATTCCTCGGTGGCTGGCTGCGCCCTTTTTCGGAAACGCGCTGGCTCAATTTCATTGATTTTTTTCCGCCGCTCTTAACGGCGGTGATTGGCGTCTATTGCCTCATGCGCACGCCAAAACAGCCCGCGCGCGTTCAGCAACTGTTCATGCTGGCGGTTGCGGGCTTGTGCTTTGCAGTGGCGGCGGTCCTGGCCTCGCCCGTGCTAGTGCCCATTGCGAAACCCTCTCTGGCCGCCGCCGTCAGGCCGTTCTACGCGGGCATTCACGGTGGCTTCTGGTTCATTTTCAAAGTCAGCGCCTACATTTATTTCTTCATGTGGCTGCGCTTCACGTTGCCGCGCTATCGTTTCGATCAACTGATGCGCCTCGGCTGGCATTTCCTGATTCCGTTGTCCATCATCAACGTGCTGCTGATCGGGATCGCCATGATCGTAGGGGTGTATTACCACCTGAATGGCTGGCGGCTGCTGCTGGCCACCCTCCCCGCATCCATTATGGCGCTGATCATTGCGCTGTTCATTTTGGCCCTGGACCAAAAGGGCGAGGCGCAGAAAGCGCCCAGTCGCGCACCGGATTCTTATGCTTGATCAAGCCATCTTTTATTTGTTCGCCGGCGTCGCCGTGGTCAGCGCGATATTGACCGTCACGCGGCGCAATGCCGTGCATAGCGCCATCTTCCTAATCACTGCGCTGCTGGCAACCGCGGGAATCTTCCTCGAACTGCGCGCAGAATTTCTCTTCATCGTGCAGATCATCCTCTACGTGGGCGGCATCATGGTGCTTTTTGTGTTCGTGATCATGCTCGTGAACCTGGATGTGGCCGTCCGTCAGTTGCAGTTTGCGAGGCAAAAATGGGTTGGCTTGCTCATCTCCCTGGCGCTGGCAGCGCAGGTGGGCCTGATGCTGTGGTCGAGCAGGAAAATCCCCGGCCAGGGAGTGCCGGTCCTTAATGCGGTACCCGCCGACAAATTGCCGCCGAACTCAGAAGAGGTGGCCAAGAGCTTGTTCTCGTCCTACTTGTTGCCGTTCGAGATTGCTTCGGTGTTGTTGTTGGTGGCCATGATCGGTGCGGTGGTTATGGCAAAGAAAAGGACATAAACATTCATGCTTCCGATTGGACATTATCTTTTTCTCGGCCTTGCGCTTTTCATTATCGGCGCGATCGGGGTGGTCACGCGGCGCAACGTGATTGTCATTCTGATGTCCATCGAGCTGATTCTGAACGCCGTGAACATCAATCTCGTGGCCTTTTCGCGCTTGTACGGCGACGTCGCAGGGCAGGTTTTCGCGCTGTTTATCATCGCCGATGCCGCCGCCGAAGCCGCGGTGGGGCTCGGAATCATCATCGCGTTCTTCCGGAACCGCGAAACCGTTCTTGAAGACGAAATGGACTTGTTGAAGTGGTAGGGGCGCGCCACGACATGACTCAGGGAAAACAAATCGCATGACGCCGACGGGCTACTTCCTCGAGCATCTCTGGCTGATCCCGCTGTTTCCGTTGGCGACGGCGTCGCTGATGCTATTGGTGGGCCGGCGCCTTCGGAAAAGCGCCGTAAGTCTGTTTTGCGTCGGCAGCGTGGGAGTGTCGTTCGCTTACGCGTTGGGCGCAGTCACGCAATTGTTGTCCGCCCCTCCCGAGAACCGCGTCGTGCAGCACATTCTTTTCGAATGGCTTGCGCCCGGCCAGATGCTGCTCAGTAGCGGGCAAGTGGTGCCCTTCACCGCCGACTGGGGATACTTGCTCGACCCACTTTCTTCTGTGATGGTGCTCGTCGTCACCGGTGTGGGCTTCCTGATTCACGTCTACTCGATTGGCTACATGGGCCACGAAGGCGGCTACTACCGCTTCTTCGGGTACATGAACCTGTTCATGTTCTCCATGCTCACGCTGGTCCTGGCGAACAACATGCTCCTCATGTTCGTGGGCTGGGAAGGCGTGGGCCTGTGCAGCTATTTGCTGATCGGGTTCTACTTCCTGAAGAAATCCGCTTCCGATGCCGGCAAAAAGGCCTTCATCGTGAATCGCATCGGAGACGCGGGATTCATCCTCGGCATTTTGCTGACCGCGGTGACCTTCGCGACGATCCGGTTCACTTCGGCGGGGCTTACGGATACCGCAGCCAATTCTGGAATCCTCCAGGCGCTGGACGGCGCGCTAAGCGCGCATGCGCTTGCGGCGGGGGCGCCGGTGCTGACGACGATTGCATTGTTGCTCTTTGTGGGCGCCACGGGCAAGTCCGCGCAGATTCCGCTGTACGTGTGGCTCCCCGACGCGATGGAGGGACCCACTCCGGTCAGCGCGTTGATCCACGCGGCCACCATGGTGACCGCCGGCGTTTACATGGTGGTACGGATGAACGCCATCTACCGGCTCGCGCCGCTGGCCATGGATGTGGTTGCCGTGATCGGCGTGGTCACGGCGATTTTTGCCGCCTCCATGGCGCTGGTGCAAAACGACATCAAGAAAGTTCTGGCCTACTCCACCATCAGCCAGCTCGGCTACATGTTTCTCGCGCTCGGGGTGGGAGCTTTCGCCGCGGGCATTTTCCACCTGATGACGCACGCCTTCTTCAAAGCGCTTTTGTTCCTCGGCGCAGGCAGCGTGATTCACGCCATGTCCGGCGAGCAAGACATTCAAAAGATGGGCGGCCTGTGGGGCGAAATTCCTGTCACGGCACGGACCTTCTTTGTGGCTACCCTGGCGATCGCCGGGATTCCCCCGCTTGCGGGGTTTTTCAGTAAGGATGAGATTCTCGGGCGCGCGTTCGAGCGGCATCCTGCTCTGTGGATCGTCGGTTTCATCACCGCAGGCATGACTGCGTTTTACATGTTCCGATTGGTGTTCCTCACGTTTTTCGGCTATTCCCGTGCCGACAATCACGCGCAAAAACACATTCACGAATCGCCGCGAACGATGACCATCCCCCTGATGATTCTTGCGGTGCTTTCCGTGGTTGGCGGATGGATCGGCTGGCCCGCATCCTTGTTCGGAAGCAATCAGTTCGAGAAGTTCCTCGAACCCGTAATGTCCAGCGCCGGAGCGACGGAGTCCGCGAAGGCCGTTCAGGAGAGCTCGACCACGGAATATTTCCTGATGCTCGCCTCCATCGCCATTGCGGTGGCCGGCATTTGGGTGGCGTATGAGTTCTATCGCACCAAGCGCTTCGCTCCCGAATTGGTTGCCGGAAAAATGAAGGGATTCTATCGGGTGCTCTTCCACAAATATTACGTGGACGAGATTTACGACGCCCTGTTCGTGAACCGCACCAAGGATCTGGGCACGCTGCTCGGTCAGATCGACGCAAAAGTCATCGACGGTGTCGGCGTGGATGGCACGGGCTGGCTGGCCCGCTTTGGTTCGACGCTTTCCATGTGGTGGGACAAATGGATCATCGACGGGCTGCTCAACTTCGGTGCCAAGTTCACGCAGCTGCTGAGTTTCCCTATCCGCTTCTTGCAGACCGGTACGTTTTCAACCTATGCGCTGTTGATTTTAGTTGGGCTGGCCATTCTTCTGGCGTATTACCAACAGCATCTCCATGTAGTGCTGCGCGGAGCGCGCTGAGAGGCGAAGCATGGACTTTTTTGCAAATCACATCTTGAGCGTAGTGCTCTTCACGCCGCTCGCGGGCGCGATTCTTTTGCTGCTTGTTCCTCGCGAAATGGAGCTGACGCACCGCATCGGCGGCAATATTTTCGGCATGCTCGGGTTTCTGGTGTCGCTCCCGCTCGTCTTCTGGTGGAAGCCCGGACTAGAGCAGTTCTCCTTCCCGGAAAACGTTCCTTGGATTCCTTCCATTGGTGCGAGGTATCACCTGGGGATCGACGGCATCAGCCTGCTGCTCGTCATGCTCACCACGTTCCTGGGCATGATCGCCATCCTTTCTTCCTGGAGCGCTATCCATCAACGGACCAAGGAATACTACATTCTGCTGCTGCTCTTGCAGACCGGCATGATCGGCGTCTTCGTCGCGCTCGACTTCTTCCTCTTCTACGTTTTCTGGGAAGTGATGCTCGTTCCGATGTACTTCCTGATCGGAGCGTGGGGAAGCGACCGCCGGTTGTACGCAGCCATCAAATTTTTTCTGTACACCCTGGCGGGATCGGTAGTCATGCTGCTGGCGATCCTGGCGCTGTACTTCTATGCGCCAGTGGCGCCGGGCGCGACGCGCACTTTTGACGTCCCGACTCTCCTCGCCGCTGCACAGCACTTCTCCGATCCGCTGAAGGTTTGGCTCTTCTGGGGCTTTTTCTTTGCATTTGCCATCAAAGTGCCGATGTTCCCGTTCCACACCTGGCTGCCGGATGCGCACACCGAAGCGCCCACAGCGGGCTCGGTCATTCTGGCCGGCGTTTTGTTGAAGATGGGGACCTACGGCTTCATCCGCTTTTCACTGCCCTTGCTTCCCGCCGATGGAGCCATGCGCTCCAACATCATCAAGATTGTCATCGTGCTTTCGCTGATCGGCATCGTTTACGGCGCGCTGGTTTGCCTTATGCAAAAAGACATGAAGCGGCTGATCGCTTACAGTTCGGTCAGCCATCTGGGCTTCTGCACGCTGGGAATTTTCGCCCTCACCCCGAATGGCCTGGCCGGAAGTGTGCTTCAACAGATCAACCACGGTATCTCCACGGGCGCGCTCTTCCTGATCGTTGGAGTGCTCTACGAGAGGCGGCACACGCGCTTGATTTCGGAATTCGGCGGACTGGCTACTCCCATGCCGAATTTCGCGGCGATTTATCTCATCATTAGCCTCAGCTCGCTGGGCATGCCGCTGCTGAACGGCTTCATTGGGGAGTTCACCATCTTGCAAGGCGCGTTTCAGGTCAGCAAGGCCTGGGCGGCGTGGGGCACCCTCGGGGTCATTCTCGGCGCGGCCTACTTGCTATGGCTCTACCAGCGCGTGATGTTCGGGCCGGTGACGTTGCCCGTCAACGAACATCTGCCGGACTTGAACCTACGCGAAATGGCCACGCTCGTCCCGCTCGTATTCATGGCTTTCTGGATCGGCATCTATCCAAAGCCATTTTTTTCGCTCATCGAAAAGCCGGTGCAGAAAATCGTCGAGCAGGTGAATCCCAACTTCTATCAAATGGAGCGCGCGAAATTGCCTCCGGCGGTAGTTCCGGCAGCGGTGGAAGCGAAATAAGCCGGCCAGATGGCTATGCACATTCCCTTTCTCAGCGCGCTGACCGATTACTTGCAGGGAGACGGAGCCGTCATTCTCCCCGAGGTCGAGCTGACGCTTTTTGGTCTTGGCATCCTGTTGATTGATTTCACGCTCGGTGTAAAAGAAAGGTATCTGAACGCCGGGTTGGCGCTGGCGGGAACGGCTTTTAGCGCCTACACGGTCTGGAAGCTGCGCGTCCCGGTAGGGGCGAATGGCTCGCTGCTCGGGTTTCACGACTCCGTCATCGTCGATCCCTTCTTTCTTTTCTTTGCCGGGCTCTTTCTCGCTGCTACCGCTTTGGTGATTCTGCTCTCCGTCAAATTCCTCGAAATTGAACAAGAACAGGAAGGCGAATACTACGCCCTTCTGCTGTTTGCCTGCGTCGGAATGATGTTTATGGCCTCGGGTTTTGACCTCATTGTTATGTTCCTCGGTCTCGAGACTATGGCCCTCAGCTTCTACGTTCTCACCGGCTTCCTGCGCCGCGAGAAGCGTTCGAATGAAGCATCGTTGAAATACGTACTGCTAGGCGCATTCAGCTCGGGGATCCTGGCCTATGGCTTTTCTCTTCTTTACGGTCTGAGCGACTCCACAAATATTGACACCATCGGCGAAATGCTCGGGCAACGGAATGCTTTCATCACCTCTCTTTTGCATAATCCACAATCTGTGACCCCAGCGTTTGATCCCTTCCTGCTGCAATTGCTGCCGGTTCTGGCGTTCGTCTTCGTGGCGGTCGGACTGTTCTTTAAGATTGCGGCGGTGCCGTTTCACCAGTGGGCGCCGGATGTCTACGAGGGCGCGCCGACACCGGTCACCATGTTCGTCAGCGTCGCGTCCAAGACTGCCAGCTTTGCGCTGCTTCTCCGGTTGTTCCTGGTGGTCTTCGGAGCCACGCGCGTGAACTGGATGTATCTGGTCGCAGGCATCGCCGTTGCCTCGCTCACCTGGGGAAACCTTGCCGCGCTGACGCAGACCAACGTGAAGCGCCTGTTGGCGTACTCTTCCATTTCGCACGTGGGCTATGTGCTGCTTGGCCTGGTCGCCGGAAACAAAACCGCGATGACCGGCATCGCATATTACCTGCTGGCGTATATCTTCATGACCGCGGGCGCTTTTGCGATCCTCATCGTGCTGCGGCAAAAGGGTCTTATTGGCGAAGAGCTCGAGGATTTGAACGGCTTGTACCAGCGCAGTCCCGCGTCTGCCTTGCTGCTGTTGATCTTCATGCTTTCGCTGGCGGGCATTCCTCCGACCGCCGGCTTCATGGGCAAGTACTTCATTTTCCTTTCGCTCATCGAAACAAAACATCCCGTGCTCGCGGTCTTCGCCGTGCTCTACATCGTCCCCGCGCTCTACTATTATTTCCGTATCGTGGTGCACGCCTGGCTCAAGGCGCCCGGCGAAGCGCCGCGTCCCGTCATGAGCAACGCGCAGGCTGTAGCGCTCAGTGTCGCTGCGTTTGTCACGCTTGCCGCGGGGTTGTATCCTGAGCCGTTCACACGGCTCGCGCAATATGCCCTCGGACGATAAGCCAGACGAGACGGGATCGACGCCGGCAAAGAAAACAGCGAAGGACTTCGCCTCCGGGCCGGCCCTCGCCCTCGAGTTGCCTTTCACTTTGGTTGGGCCCATCGCTGTCGGAGCCGCGATGGGCTATTTCCTCGACCGCTGGCTGCACACAAAGCCATGGCTGATGCTCATCCTCGGTGCGCTAGGGTTTTTTGCGGGTGTGCGTGAGGTTCTGAGGCGTCTGCCGAGTGACTGACAGTGAGCACTCCGTCGCCTGTCCTATTAGGGCCTTCGGCCCGCGAAACTTCATGAAAGCCGTGCAGTGCGAAAGTGACGATCGGCCCGCTAAGCCCTTTGTTTTCAGGTCCGCCGTCATGTAGCCATATGTCTTTCGACCCTGAGCAGGAGTATACCAAGAGCATAGGCCTAAGGCAGACAAAAAGCGAAGACGAACGAATATGCAAAAGAAGGCCGCAGTCCCCTGCGGACGAAATCTATGAAAGCCAAGGCAGCTGAGCGGGCCGGCGGCTCGATCGGTCTACAGACCGAGCGGCGCATCGGTTGGCTGACTGTCGTCTTCGGCTTCGTCGCAACGGCGGTAGTCCTGGTGCTCCGCCACAAACTATGGGCAGCGGGATTAGCCATTGGAACCGCGCTCGGATGGCTGAACTTCCGTTGGTTGAGGCGCGCCGTGGACGCGCTAGTCATCGTTTCTACGGCTCAGGCAGACCGCGAAAAAGCCAGAGTCCCGCTGACCGCCTATCTTGCTGCCCTTTTTCGCTACGGGTTGCTGGGCCTAGCGGTCTATGTTATTTTTGTGTTTCTACGCGTTCCCCTTGGCAGTATGATTTTCGGTTTTTGCGCCCTGGCAGCAGCGACGATTGCGGCGACTGTGTGGGAAATCTTGCGTCCGGTGGACTGAAGAATGCATGAACAGGCTGCTTGGTTGACCGAATTTGTGAATCATCACCTGGGGCACGTGGCCCTGGCCCTGCTGGCTGTCTTGCATATCCAGCCGAGCCACCCCGAACTGCCCATCCCCCAACGCGTGGTGATGGCTGTCGTTGCGGTAATCATCGGGACGATTTTCGCCCTCGTGCTGCGCTCGCGGCTGTCGGTCGAGAAGCCTGGCGCCATGCAGCAAGTGGCGGAGATGCTGCTTACGAATCCCATGCGCTTTGGCATCAAGGATCTTCTGGAAGAAAACGTTCACCACGGCGCCAGCCAATTTGTTCCCTTCGTCGGGACCATTTCCGTGTTTGTGCTGCTTGGCAATCTCATGGGCGCGTTTCCTAGCAGCTTTCTGACGGCTCCGACAAGCGATCCGACCGTTCCGCTGGCCTGCGCCGTTCTCACGTTTGTTTATTTCAACTGGCAGGGAGCACGGCGCCACGGCGTTGCCGGCTATCTGCTTACGTTTGCCGGTTCACCGAAGGACTTCGGCGCCTGGATCCTGGCGATACTGTTGTTCCCGGTCGAAGTTGTCAGCACCACAGCGCGCATCCTTTCGCTTACCGTCCGTCTCTGGGCCAACATGTTCGCGAGCGACCTGATCTATTTGATTTTCGTCGGTCTGCTCGCCGGCGGCGCGAGCTTCGGATGGGGCAAGTCTCCCGTGCTGGGCGTGGTGCTCGCCGTTTTCCCGGCGACCATCCCTGTGCTGTTCATCGGCTTGCACGTTTTCGTGTCCGTGATCCAGGCCTACGTGTTTACCGTTCTTCCCGCCGTCTACTTGGGACTGGCCACGGCGGAAGAGCATTAGCAGATTGCAGAACTGGACAGCAATGCTTGTCTGTTCCTTGGCAAATTTCGGCGGGGAGGGCGTCGGCCCCAACGCAAGAGCGTCATCGGTTGCTAGAAAGACGCGAATCTCAGGGGCCCGGGGGCTTGGGCTCCTGAAAGTAGGCAACACGCTTTTCTCGAATCTGCGGGACCAGGTTTCGTTCTGCCGCTTCAGTGTGAGCCCGGCTGCACGGTGCCCGGGAACCACCTCCTGGCGGCTTCATAGGAGGCAGTGATGAAAAAGCAGTGGGTGTGGATGTTGGTGATGCTTGTCGTCCTAACCATGTTCGCGCCGGCGGCGTTTGCGCAGGAGCCGGCGGGAGCGAGCAGCAAGGCGCTGTCTGGAATCGCGGTCGGATTCGGCATGGCCATTGCCGCATTTGGTTGCGGTCTGGCGCAGGGCCGCATCGCGTCGGCGGCGTGCGAAGGCATGGCGCGCAACCCCGGAGCCGCCGGAGCCATTCGCGCGGCTATGATTCTCGGCCTGGTATTCGTCGAAACGCTGGTGCTGTTCACCTTGGCGATGATCGCGCTGAAGGTCTAGGATCTTCTGTAGCGGTAGGCGTGGGCTTCGCTTTACCCCAAGGAACAATAAAAGGGCCCGTCCTGCTCATCCGCAGCAAAGCTCAACGGCCCGGGACCGGGCCGTTTTCTTGACTTCCTCGCCGCCGCAAGCGGCGAGGATTCCTACGGCCGCTCGGTTTGTTGTCCCGAGATGGCTTCGGTGGGTTCCTCCCACAACCGCCCTACTTCAGCGGAGGGCCACGAAGAGGCTTTACGGCCCACCTGGTAAATGCACGGGCACGGCGCTTGTATCTTTCTTTAGAACCAGCGCTTTCAAAAAATTATAGGAGAAGGTCCCCAGGAACCGGAAAGCCTAGCTGAGCTAGCTAGTGGGCAAGCAGGCTTGGCCGCAGAATGAAATTGATGACGGGATTTGGGTACACGCCAAACAGAATCGTGCCGACAAAGGTGATAAGGAGAACGGCGTTGACGCCGATCGGAAAAGGCACCGGGCCCGCCGCGGCCGCCTCCGCGCTCGGCTCGCGCATGTACATCACCACAATCACGCGCAAATAGTAGTAAGCACCAATCACGCTGTTGATGGCCATCAGCACGGCGAGCGAAATTAAGTGCGAATTCACCGCCGCCTTGAAAATATAAAATTTGCCAAAGAATCCCGCCGTCACCGGCAGCCCGAGCAACGAAAGCAAATAGATGCTCAGCATCGCGGCCACAAACGGCTGCCGCTCGGAGAGTCCGGCATAGTCGTCTATCGAAAGATTCTTTTCGCCCGCCCCGCCGAGCTGCGAAACGATGGTGAACGCCCCCAGCTTCACTAGCGCGTAGCTCAGCAGGTAGAAGAGAACCGCCGCGTAGGCAGGGGCTGCTTCCTCTGAACCGCCCTGCGCCATGGACGTGACGGCCGCAAACGCGACCAGAATGTATCCCGCATGCGCGATCGAACTGTAGGCTAGCAGCCGCTTCATGTTCGTTTGCACCAGCGCGCCAAGGTTTCCCGCGAACATCGTCAGCGCCGCGAGCACCCAGAAGGCCCAGAACCAATATTTGGTCGCGGCAGGCACGGTGGCAAAAATCCGCAGCAACAGCGCGAACGCCGCGGCTTTCGGGCCCGCGGAGAAAAGCGCGGTCACCGGCGTGGGTGCGCCTTCGTAAACATCCGGCGTCCACACCTGGAACGGGGCGGCTGCTACTTTGAAGCCCAGCCCGATCAGAATCATCGCGAGGCCGAGCTTCAGCAGCGTGCTGGTCCCGTCGGAGAGCGCCATCTTGTCCAGCAGCGTTGTGCCCGTCGCGCCGTACACCAGCGCGATGCCGTAAAGGAAAAACGCCGTCGCAAACGAACCCAGCAGGAAGTATTTCATGGCCGACTCGCTGGACTTGAGCGAATCACGGCGGTAGCCCGCCAGGACATAGCTCGAAATCGAACTCATCTCCAGGCCGATGAATGCGGTGAGCAGTTCCTGGGCGGAAGCCAGCACGCCCATTCCGGCGGTGGCGAAAAACAAAAGCGCGTAAAACTCCGCGATGGGCAGCCTTTCACGGTCGAGATAGGGCCCGGCCGCGAGGACCACCAAAAACGAGACGCTTCCCACGAGCAGCCGGAAAAAGAAGGTGAACGAATCCGACTGCACCAGTCCGTGGAAACCCGGCCCACCATGAAGGAAGGCAGTGGCTGCGGCAACCGTTCCCGCGAGCGAACCGAACAGCGCGAGAAAAGAAAAAAATTGCCGGCTGCGTACGAACGGCTGCAGCAACATGACCAATACGCCAAAGGCAGACCAGATCAACTCGGGCAGCACGCGATGAAGATCGATGGCTTGCGGGAGCATTTAGCGAGTTCCCAGCCTTTTTACGCTCATGGTGTGCGCGGCGTACGAGGAAACATGGTTGGCATGGGCCTTCGCTTTAACGTGCGCCGCGGCTTCATAAGCCCACTGCGGCTCCACCTGGTCCATCACGGTTTGCGTGGCCGCTGCGGTGCGCCGCGTAATGAACGGCGAGCCGACGCCCATCCACAGTATGACCACCGCCATGATTGCGAGAACCCAGTTCTCGCGGGCCGACACATCCGGCAGCGGGCGGTTTTTCTCGCGCGTGATGTCTCCAAAAAACACGCGCTGGTACGACCACAGCAGGTAGCACGCGGAGAGAATCACCCCGAGAGCGGCCCACGCGGCCCAGCCCCAATGACGTTGGTACGTCCCGAGCAGAATCAGAAACTCGCCGACGAAGCCGTTGAGCATGGGCAAGCCGAGCGACGAAAGGGCCACAAACAGGAAAAATGCCGCGAGCTTCGGCATGGGTGTCGCGAGCCCGCCAAACTCGCTGATTTCGAACGTGTGCCGCCGGTCGTAGAGCATGCCCACGAGCAAAAACAGCGCGCCGGTAGAAACTCCGTGCGCAAGCATCTGGAACACCGCGCCCTGCATGGAAATGTTGTGAAACGCAAAAATGCCGAGTACCACGAAGCCGAGGTGGCTGACCGAAGAATACGCCACCAGTTTTTTCAGGTTGGGCTGCACCAGCGAAACCAGCGCGCCGTAAATAATTCCGATGATTGCGAGCACCGCGACCCAGCGCGCCGCGCGGTGCGAAGCTTCCGGGAAGAGTGGCAAGCAGAAGCGGATCATGCCGTAGGTGCCGAGCTTGAGGAGCACGCCGGCAAGCATCACCGAACCGGCCGTCGGAGCTTCCACGTGCGCATCCGGCAGCCAGGTGTGCAGCGGGAACAGCGGCACTTTGATGGCGAACGCCACGAAGAACGCCAGGAAAAGCAGCATCTCCGTGCGCGGTTCGAGGACCAGCTGACCATTCGCCAGCATCTGCTGAATCGTCGGCACATCGAAGGTCCCCGTAGCGTTGTAGAGCCAGATGATGCCCACCAGCATCAGAATCGAGCCGGCCATGGTGTAGAGCACAAATTTTACGGCGGCATAGACGCGCCGCTCGTGGCCCCAGATCCCGATCAGGAAGGCCATGGGGATCAACATCAATTCCCAGAAGAGGAAGAACAGGAAAAGGTCGAGCGAGAGGAAAACGCCGACCACGCCGACTTCGAGCAGAAGCAGCATGACGAAAAATTCTTTTACACGGTTCTGGATGCTGTGCCATGAAGCCAAAACAGAGATGGGCGTCAGGAATGCGGTCAGCAGGACAAGAAACATGCTGATGCCGTCGACGCCGAGGTGGTAGTGGATCGGCGGCGCGGGGATCCACTTAGCAAATTCTTCGAGCTGATATCCGGAAGCGCCGATGGGCACACTGCGCAGCAGCAGCAGCGAAAAAAGAAATTCCGCGACGGCAATGAGCATGGCGATGGAGCCGACAACCTTGTGATCGTCGCCGCGGAGCATCATCAGCGCCGCGGCGCCAACGGCGGGGAAGAAGATCAGAACCGAGAGCAAATGTCCGCCAGAGGGCATCAGCGCACCAACCCCAAGGCGATTTTGCTGGCGCTCGGCCAGAAGAAAATGACCGCGAGCACGACGATTGCGCCCGCGACGACCCACACGGCGTAGCTGCGCGTGTTGCCCGATTGCGAATGGCGCAGGCCGTCGCCGATCGCTGCGGCTCCGTGCGCGATTCCGTTCACGGTGCCGTCGATTCCTGCTACGTCGGTAGCCTTCCAGAACACGTTGGTCGAAAGCCAAAGCAGGGGCCGGACGACTGCGGCGGCATAGAGCTCATCCACGTAGTACTTGTTCAGTAATGTGGTGTACGCCGGCTTCATGGATCTCGCCAAGTCATCCGCTTTGCGCGGGTTCTTGATGTACAGCCGGTAGGCGACTGCGAGGCCGATCAAGGAGGCTAGCACGGCCACTCCCGAAAGAATCAATTCAAGTTGGTGCGCGGCGGCTTCCGCGCCCGCCTCCACAGCTTCCCGTGCGCCAAACACGGGTCCGAGGAAATTCGCGAAGTAGTCCGGCCCCTGGAAAAACGCCGGCAGTGCAAACCAGCCGCCGGCAACGGAGAGAATTGCGAGGACGACCAGCGGCCCGCGCATGCTCCAGGGCGACTCGTGCACATGCACTTTGTGTTCGTCGTAACGCGGCTTGCCGTGAAAGGTCAGGAAAATCAGACGGAACATGTAGAACGCCGTGAGCACGGCGGCGAGCAAACCTAGGACATAGAGGGTGCGAATGCGATCTCCGGCTCCGCTTTGGAAAGTCGCGAACAGAATCGCGTCTTTTGAAAAGAAGCCGGCGAAAGGCGGGATGCCCGCGATGGCCAGAGTGGCGATAAACATCGTCGCGTAAGTCCACTTGATCTTCCTGCCGAGCCCACCCATTTTGGGCATTTCCTGTTCGCCGCCCATTGCGTGAATGACGCTGCCGGCGGCAAGGAAGAGCAGGGCCTTGAAGAATGCATGCGTCATCAAGTGAAAGATGCCCGCCGTGAATGCGCCGACGCCGCAGGCGAGAAACATGTAGCCGAGTTGGCTGACGGTGGAATAGGCCAAAACTTTCTTGATGTCCGTTTGCACGAGGCCGATCGTCGCGGCGAAAAACGCTGTCGCGCAGCCCACCATGGCGACCACCAGCATTGCGGTAGACGAATGCGAGAATAAAACGTGCGAGCGCGCGACCACATAGACACCCGCCGTCACCATCGTCGCCGCGTGAATTAACGCGCTGACAGGTGTGGGACCTTCCATCGCATCGGGCAGCCAGACGTAGAGAGGAAGCTGGGCGGACTTTCCGGTTGCGCCCATGAAGAGCAAAAGGCAGGCAACCGTGAACGTGCCGAAGTGGCCCATCGGTTCCGCCGGCCAAGAACCGGCCTTGGTAAACAGCGTCTGGAAATCGAGAGTCCCGAAGGTTCTGAACAGCAAAAACATCCCCAGCATGAATCCGAAGTCGCCGATGCGGTTGACGATGAAGGCTTTTTTGCCCGCGTCCGAGGCAGACTTTTTCAAGAACCAAAAACCAATGAGCAAATAACTGGAAAGGCCGACACCCTCCCAGCCGACGAACAGCAGAACGTAGTTCGCCGCCAGCACCAGAATCAGCATGAAGAACATGAACAAATTCAAATACGAGAAAAAGCGGTAGTAGCCTCGCTCATGCGCCATGTAGCCGATAGCGTAGATGTGGATGAGCCAGCCCACGCCGGTAACCACCAGCATCATCACGACCGTGAGCCGGTCCGCTTGCAAATCAAAACCTGCGCGGAAATTGCCGGAGGCTATCCAGGTGAAGAATTCCTTGCGGGAAAGCGCTTGCCCGGACTCCAAGAATTCGCGAACGGCTTCGAGCGCGCAGAGAAACGAAAGACCGGTCGAGCTGATGGCGGTGAGAGTGACGTACTTGTTCGGCCATTTCGCCCCCAAAATTCCGTTGATCGCCGAACCAAGCAGCGGCAGCAGCGGAACGATCCACAAGTACTCGAGCATCGGATGGGCAGGCATCAGAGTTTGAGCAGATCCACGCGCTCCACGTTGAGTGTTTGCCGGTTGCGCGCAATCAAGATGATGATTCCCAGGCCCACGACCGCCTCCGCCGCCGCGACCACGATTACGAACAGAACAAAAACTTGTCCGTCGAGCTTGCCGAGCGCCTGGCTGAAAGCCACAAAAGCAAGGTTCACCGCGTTGAGCATCAGCTCGATGGACATGAAAATGGTGATGATATTGCGCTTGAAAATGAAGGCGAACACTCCGAGCCCAAACAAAATCGCGCTCAGGATTATGTAGTAGTTTGTTGGGACCATCTCAGCTTTTCTCCCGCTGCGCCAGAACCGTCGCGCCCAGAATCGCCACCAGAATCAGGAACGATGTCAGTTCAAACGGATAAACGAAATCCTTGAAGACCATTTCGGAAATCCCTTTGGTGGAAGACAACGCCCCGGTTTGCGCGGCGGCCTGTACGCCCGTGCCCGACTTTGCAATGGTAGCCGCCACGAACGCGGCCAGCGCCGCCACTAGCAACAGCCCCGGCGGACCGGCCATTTTCGAAAGGCTGGTGTGCTCTTCCACGCCGGCGTTCAGCAGCATGATCACGAAAACGAAGAGCACCATGATCGCTCCGCCGTAGACGATGATTTGCACGGCCGCGACAAACTCCGCGCCCATCAGCAAGAACAGTCCGGCAAGCGCCACCATCACCACGATTAGCGAAAGCGCGCTGTGAATGGGATGCTTCTGGAGAATCAGGCTGACGGCTCCAATCACCGCCAGCGCGGCGAGCGCGAAAAACACAAGGAGCGGCTCGCTCATTTCGCACCCCATTGCATCTTCACCAGAATCACAAAGCTGGAGATCGCCACGTTCGCCATCGATATCGGCAACAACAGCTTCCATCCAAACGCCATTAACTGGTCGTACCGGAAACGCGGCAGCGTCCCGCGCATCCACACGTAAACGAACAGGAAAAGCAAGACTTTGGAGATAAACCAGAACGGCGCCTGAATAAACGCGTTGACGTGGGGGAAGACGATGAAAACGAGACCGAGCACGGTGATGACCGTTCCCACGACCGGCAAAACCACCCGCCCGAGAGTCGTTTCGTAGCGGAAGCCGTCCATAATGACCCACAAGCCGAACGGAATCAGGACGACCGATGGCAAATAATGAGCGAGCGTCCACGAAGCAGGGAAGGGAGAGAGCCAGCCGCCGAAGAACATAATCGTGCACAGGCAGGAGACGGTGATCATGCTGGTGTATTCGGCGATGAAAAACATGGCGAACTTGAAGCTCGCGTACTCGGTGTGAAAGCCGGCGACGAGTTCTTGCTCGGCTTCGGGCAGGTCGAAGGGCACGCGGTTGGTTTCCGCCACGGCCGCGGTAAAGAAGCAGAAAAAGCCAAGAATCTGCGGCCAAATGTTCCAACCGAGCATTCCGTGGTCGGGGTGCCCTGCCAGAGGAGCTTGTGCATTGATAATGTCGCGCAAGTTGAAGGTGCCGGCCATCAGCAGAACGCCTACCAGAGACATGGTCAGCGCCAGCTCATAGCTGACCATCTGCGCAGCGCTTCTCAGTCCGCCGAGCAGCGGATACTTGCTGTTCGAGGCCCAGCCGGCAAGCGCGACCCCATAGACGCCCAATGCGGTGATCGCGAACAAGGCCAGTATCCCGATGTTCAGATTTGGGGGAGCAATTCCCAGATAAATATCGTGGCCGAACACGCGAAGCGGTTCCGGACCAAACGGAATAATGGCAATGGAGGTGAGGGCCAATCCGAGCGCCAGCAACGGCGCCAGGTAATACACGAATCTGTCCACCCCCGCGGGAGTCGGGTCTTCCTTGAAAAAAAACTTCACGCCATCGGCCAGCGGCTGGAGCAAGCCGTGCGGGCCGACGCGGTGCGGTCCCCACCGCGACTGGATGTGCGCGACGACTTTGCGTTCGAACCACGTCAGGTAGGCGTTCACCGTAAGAACGATGAAAAGCAAAACCGCGATTTTTGCAATCGCGATGAACAGCTCGTCTCTTGTGGCGAAGAGAAAATGCACGGTCAGATGTCCGCCTCGGGCAAGGATTCCATCATCGTGCACCAGCGGCTGAGCGTGCCGCTGGTGAAAAGCGTGTCGTTTGCGGAGCGAATCAATCCCACCGGGACGTCGTAGTGCGCCAGGCCGTTGCGGGCAAACTCCGCGTGTGTGGCTTCCGCGCCACCGGCAAGCAGACCCGCCAGAGGCACATTGTAGGCACCCACGGCCTTGCGAATTTCTGCGAACACCTCGCCCGGCGTCTTGTAGTGGAACGCCTTGCCAAGTCCCTGCCTTTCGAGCTGATGCGAAAGGATGCGCAGCAGGTCAAAATCGCTCCGCGGGCCCATCACTTCCGCGGCTTTGCGCAAAATTTGAATTTCGCCGGAGGTGTTTGTGACCGTGCCGTCTTTTTCGTAAGCCGACGCGGCGGGAAGAACGATATCGGCTGCCTTGGCGGTTTCCGTCAAAAACATTTCCTGCACAATGAGCAGATCGAGCTTGCCGCGCCCATCGCCGGGGTTTCCAAAGTGCACCAGAGGATTTGCACCCACCACGTACAACGCTTGCAGCTGTCCCGACCGAGCCGCTTCCACCATCTGCGGCGCAGTGAGTCCCGGCTTCGAAGAAAGCACCGAGCCCCAAAGCTGTTCGAAAGCTTCGCGGGCCTTTGCGTCGTCCACGTGAGCATACCCGGGCAGGCGGTCGGGCAGCAGTCCCATGTCCGCCGCGCCGCGGGAATTGCTGTAATCGCCGAGTGCCATGTAGCGGCTCTGGCCGGGCAGCTTTGAGCCGAAAGCGACGAGCGTCGCAAGGGCTGCGCCGGAAATCTCCGCGCCAGAGACAATGGCCACGTCGCTTTGCGCTTCGAGCGCAGCTTTCAGTTGCGCGAGTTGCTCGACGAGTTCCGGCGCGAGTTGGCCTTCTTCGTGCGCCAGCCATTTCAAAACGGCAGGCTCCTGCCCCGCGGCAACTCTCACGAACTGGTTCGCCTTGCGCTGCAGCTTGCTTTCGTTCGAATGAATGACGAAAAGCTTTGTTCCAAAATGCCGGATGCCGCTGCGAATCTGCCACGCCACCAGGGGATTCTGATTGGTCGGATCGTTGCCAATGACCAGCACGGCTTTCGATTGGTACAACTGCTCCATGGTGAGCAGGGAGAAGGCCGCGCGGTCGCCGAGCGCCGTGAGCAATCCGGCGTAATCGGCGGTTCGGTGATGATCGATGTTGTTGGTTCCAAAGGTCCCGCGGGCGAGTCGCTGCAGGAGATAGTTTTCTTCGTTTGAAGTACGATTCGAACCGATGAAGCCGATGGCCTCTTTGCCGCCTGCGTCATAAGCGGCTTTCAGCTTTGTTGCTGCGGCTTGCGCCGCATCTTCCCACGAGACGGGCAGCAGCTTGTCGCCCCGGCGTAGCAGCGGCTGACGAATGCGCTCCTTGTGACTAGTGAAATCGAAGGCGAAGCGTCCCTTCACACACAGAAAATCCTTGTTGATGCCGCTCAGATCGCGATTGTTTGCGCGCAGGATTTCATGATTGCGCACGCCGAGCGTAGTCTTGCAACCGTTCGAACAGTGCGCGCAGACGGTTGGCACGTATTGCATCTCCCAAGGACGCGTCTTATAGCGATACGTGCCGCTGGTGAGCGCGCCGACGGGGCAAATGTCGATGCACATACCGCATTCTTCGCATTCCAGGTGATCGCCGCGGTTCGGGATGATCACGCTGTTCGCGCCGCGCATGCCCACGCCGAGCGCTTTTACGTCCATGCCCTCGTCGCAAACGCGCACGCAGCGGAAGCACAAAATGCATCGCGGAGCGTCGTAATAAACCAGCTCGGACCACTTCTCTTCGGGGCGG
Organism: Acidobacteriota bacterium; assembly: GCA_003223215.1. Classification (GTDB taxonomy): domain Bacteria; phylum Acidobacteriota; class Terriglobia; order Acidiferrales; family UBA7541; genus Acidiferrum. Next base: position 64,393 of record QHYH01000102.1, on the reverse strand, counting down.
TGAATCTTCTCCTCGACGAACCGGCTGAAATCTGCGCCATAGCGGTAAGTCATGTCCTGCAGTTCGCATTCGCCGCCCTTGTCGCACACCGGGCAGTCCAGCGGATGGTTGGTCAGGAGAAACTCGAGCATGGCCTTGCGCGCTTGGCGCACCTGGTCCGTATCGGTTCGAACGACCATGCCGTCGGTGGCTACCAGCGTGCACGCGGTCTGGAGTTTGGGCGCTTTTTCGACTTCCACCAGGCACATGCGGCATGCCGCCTGGAGCGACAGGCCGGGATAGTAACAGAACGATGGCACTTCCGTTCCGATGCGCCGCGTCGCCTCGATGACCAGCGTACCCTGCGGCACCTGCACTTCGCGGTCGTTAATCTTCAGCTTGATGAGCTTCTGATCTGGCATGGAGTCCTTGCCGCGGTTCTTTGTCTTTGCTTCTGGTCCTTTACTTTACCTGGCGCCAACGAGCGCGCCGGCGGATTTATATGGGCAACGCCCCCTCAAATGACCTTCAAACTCTCCGCGCCATTTTTGCACGATGCTGATGGTCGGCATGGCCGCGGCGTCGCCGAGCGGACAGAAGGTTCTCCCAAGCATGTTTTTGGCAAGGTCCGCGATGAGATCGATGTCTTCCTGACGCCCCAAACCGGCGTGGAAGCGCTCCAAGGTCTTCCGCAACCAAGCGGTACCTTCCCGGCACGGAATGCACCATCCGCAGGATTCGTGGGCGTAGAAGTGCATGATGCGCCGCGCCATGTCCACCATGCAGGTGTCTTCGTCCATCACCACCATGCCGCCGGAACCGAGCATCGAGCCCGCTTTCGCCAGCGCATCGTAATCCATCGGGATATCGATCTCCTCGGCGGTCAGCAGCGGACAGGAACTTCCGCCGGGAATGACCGCCTTCAGTTTTTTCCCTTCGGCGATGCCGCCCGCCACTTCGTAAATGAACTTCTTCATGTTCATGCCGAGCGGAACTTCATAAATCCCCGGCTTCCGGACATGACCGGAGACGCACAGCATGCGAGTGCCGCCATTCTTCGGCGTGCCGCGGTTCGCGTAAGCTTCGCCGCCTTCGTGAATGATGGACGGCACGGCGCTCAGTGTTTCTACGTTGTTGATAATCGTGGGGCAGCCATACAGTCCCACGACCGCGGGGAAGGGCGGCTTGATGCGCGGGTAGCCGCGCTTCCCTTCGAGAGACTCCATCAGCGCCGATTCCTCGCCGCATTCATATGCGCCCGCGCCGGTGTGAGTCAGCAAATCAAAGTCAAAACCGGTGCCCAGAATGTTTTTGCCCAGGTAGCCGGCGGCATAAGCTTCGGCGATGGCGGCGTCCACAATGTCCAGCACGTAGCGGTATTCGCCGCGAATGTAGATGAAGCCTTGATGCGAGTTGATGGCGCGACCGGCAATGACCATGCCTTCAATCAACTGGTGCGGGTCCATCTCCATCAGCGGCCGGTCCTTGCAGGTGCCCGGCTCGCTTTCATCCGCGTTGCAAAGCACGTACTTTGCTTTCGGCGAATCCTTTGGCACGAACGACCACTTCATTCCCGTTGGGAAGCCTGCGCCACCACGTCCGCGCAAGTTTGATTTCTTCACTTCTTCGATGATGGATTCCGGCGTCATCTCCTTCAGCGCTTTTTCGAGCGCTTGGTAGCCCGCCTGCTTCACGTACACGTCCAGCCTGTGCGAATCCTTCATGCCCCAGCGCCGGCTGATCAGCGGCGTTTCCAGGACGTGCCGGTCGTGCAGTGCGCCGGAAGTCACCGGCTCCGCCACGGGGTGTTTTCCGGCGTCCAGTTCTTCGATGATGCGGTCGAACTTCAGCGGCGTCACGTTTTCGTAGAAGTCGTAATTCACCTGCATGGCCGGAGCGCCGGTGCACGCGCCGATGCACTCGACTTCTTCGAGCGAAAACACGCCGTCCTGGGTGGTCTCTTTGTGGTCGATCTCCAGCCGCTTCTTCGCGCGCTCGAGCACTTGGTAGCCGCCCTTGAGCATGCACGCCACATTGGTGCAGACCTGTACGTGATGCCTGCCCATCGGCTTGCGCCGCAGCATCGAGTAGTACGCCAGTGTTTCCTCGACCTGCACGTTGTTCAAGTCCAGCCGCCGTGCGATTTCCGCGATCATTTCGTCGCTGATGTAGCCAAATTCATCCTGCGCGTACATCAGCATGGGGATCAGCGCGCTGCGCTTAAGCGGATAGCTGGTTTGCAGCTTTTCAAATTTCATTGCAAGCTTGGGGGAAAGTTCCATGGCTACCTGTCGACTTCTCCGAGCACGATGTCAATCGTACCGATGCACGCGACCACGTCGGCGATCAATCGACCTTCGATAAGCTTCGGCAGCGCCTGCAAATTAATGAATGACGGGGCCCGAAAATGCACACGCAGCGGCTTCGGCGAACCATCGCTGGCCACGAAGCAGCCCAGCTCGCCGCGAGGCGACTCCACCGCCACAAACGCTTCGCCCGGCGGCGGCGAAAAACCTTCCGTGAAAATCTTGAAGTGGTAGATGAGCGCCTCCATCTCCGTCTTCATTTTTTCACGCTGCGGCGGAATAATTCCCGGCGCTTCCGCCTTGATGGGCCCTTCATGCGTGATTTTTTTTATCGCCTGCCGAACGATTTTCAAGCTTTCGCGCATCTCCGCCACGCGCACTAGGTACCGCGCGTAGCAATCCGATTCGGTGCGGGTGGGCACGTCAAAGTCGAATTCCTCGTAGCTCGAATAGGGAAAGGCTTTCCGGTTGTCGTATGCCACGCCCGACGCGCGCAGCGTCGGGCCGGTCATGCTCAATGCAATCGCATCTTCCGGTGAGATGTAGCCGATATCCTTTGTACGGCCGATCCAGATGGGGTTCTGTGTCAGCAGCGTTTCGTATTCATCCACTCGGCTCGGCATCATGTTCAGGAATTTTTGTACCGCCTGACGCCAGCCCGCGGGCGGGTCCAGCGCTACGCCGCCGATGCGAATGTAGCTGGTCATCATCCGCTGACCCGAGAACATTTCGAAGATCTTTAGAATCTCTTCGCGCTCGCGGAAGCAATAGAGAAAGACCGACATGGCCCCCAGGTCGATGGCATGCGTCCCGAGCCACACCAGGTGCGAGGAAATCCGCTGCAGCTCGACCATCATCACGCGGATGTATTGCGCGCGCTTAGGCACTTCCAGCCCGAGCAGCTTTTCGACCGCCATGCAGTACACCAGGTTGTTGCCCAGCGGATTCAGGTAATCGATGCGGTCGGTCAGCGTGATGACTTGGGAGTAGGTCTTGTCTTCGCAAGATTTTTCGATGCCAGTATGCAGATAGCCGAGGTCCGGAACCGCTTTCACGACCGTTTCGCCGTCCAGCTCCAGCAAGATGCGCAGCACGCCGTGCGTCGACGGGTGCTGCGGTCCCATGTTGAGGACCATCGTCTTGGCCGTGCCGGTAACGGTGTCCACGGTTGTCATAGCAGGCTGCTCTTCTTAAAAAGGTCCCCCGTGCTCGGCACGTCGCGGTAGCCTTCCACCGGAAAATCTCTGCGCAGCGGATATCCTTCCCAATCTTCAGGAAGCAGAATCCGTCGCAAATCCGGGTGGCCCTCGAAACGAATCCCGAACAAGTCAAAAATCTCGCGCTCGAGCCAGTTCGCTCCGGGCCAAACGGGCACAAGGGAATCCACCACGGGATCCTGGCCGCTCAGTTTGACTTGCAAACGCACCCGATCGCGTCTGGGAATGGACACCAGTTGGTAGTTCAACTCGAATCGCGGCTCAACGGGGAAGCGGTCCAGGCAGGTAGCGTCCGTGAGCAGGTTGAACTGCAGTTTGGAATCCATGCGGCATCGCTCCGCCACGGAGCGAAGCAAGTTTCGCGGCACTAGGATCGCGGTTTCACCCCGGAATTCGATGACCTCTGCGACAGCCTGCGGGCTCCACGACCGCAAGCACTCGACACTAACATTAGCTTTTTGGCTGGAAGACTCGGTCACAATTTCCAATCCCACGAGCGCCGTTACTTGTTCCAGTCGAGCGCGCCCTTTTTCCAAAGATAAAGATAACCGACCAGGAGAACGGCAATGTAAATCATCATCTCCACAAAGCCGTACCAGCGTAAACTGCGAAAGATGTAGGCCCAGGGGTACAAGAAGATGGCTTCCACATCGAACAGAATGAAAACCATCGCCACGAGGTAGAACTTGACGGAGAAGGGTTCCCGCGCGTCACCTGTGGGTTCCATGCCGCATTCGTACGCTTGCTGCTTGGCCCGGTTCGGCCGCCGCCATCCCACCAGTACGGAAAGCGCTGTCAGCAGGCCGGCCAGGCCAAAGGCAATCAGCAGGTGTAGGAGAAGCGGAGCATAGGTATGTAAGCCAGAATCCGTCATGGTCGAACTGCTATAATATCGATTTAGCGGGCGCCCGGTCAATTCGGGCGCAACAAATCTCTGCGAGGCCTGCTGCGGTTGGCGCGAAAACGCGGGCGGACACCGACATGCCATTTGGTCACAACTCCAACGTGACGGTTGCTGGCGACACTTATCACGTCCAGACCGAAGAGCGCGGGGCCGCGCATGCGCTCATCGATACCACCGTCTATCTGCGCGGGCGCGTACTTCATCGCCGCACGAATAGCTTCAGCGACCTCCTTCCCTTGAATTCCGACCGCGAGCAGGCGCTCAAGCTTCGCGTGGACACGCAGCACCGCAGCGTGGTTGATGAGATCCGCACGGGCAAGCTGCGCTTGGCGCTTCCCAGCGACGGGAAGACGCGAGGTCACACACCGGCTCCTGCCGAATCAGCCGCGGCTATCCATTTGGAGCTGCTCAACGCCAAAACCTGGCTCTCGGGCAAACGCGCCCTGTTACAAATAGCCGTGAACGATCCTGCGAGCAAGCCCGTCGAGCGCGCCACGGTTATGGCTCGCGTGGAAGGCGCCGCGGAACCTGCCGCGTTTTCCTCGGAAACGGGGTCACTCGGGCGCGCCAACCTTGCCTTCGACATGCCCCCTCTGGCCGGTGCTGAAGTGGCGCTCGTCATCGAAGCTTCCAAGGGGAAGGCGCACGCTCAGTTGCGTTTTCAATTGCGCGCCAAGCCTCGAGTGCCTTCCACTAGCTGAGGACGGGAACCCATGCTGACCATCATCGTAAACGGCGAGCAGCGCGCCGCAAAACCCGGCGCGACGGTCAGCGACTTGCTCCACGAAATGAGCCTGGATCCCGGCCGCGTGGCTATCGAACGCAACCTCGAGATTCTCTCCCGCGCGGACTGGCAGAAGACCACCATCCAGGCTGGCGACCGTTACGAAATCGTGCAATTTGTCGGCGGGGGATAAATCCAGTTTTCGTTCCGAACCAAGCGAAGGATCTCAACTTGTACACGTCGGCATGAACCGCGGGTCGAGAAATGCTCGCAAATCTAAATTCCTTTGAGGATGTGGCCCATTTTACGTTTCTTGGTTTTCAGGTACCGGCGCGAGATTTTCGACACGCGCGGCTGGCACGGCACGCGCTCGATAACTTGAATCCCCCCTTTCTCGAGTTGCCGCACTTTTTCGGGATTGTTCGAAAGCAGCCGGATGCGTTTGGCGCCGAGTTTTTTCAAGACTTGCGCGGTAAAATCGTACTCGCGTGCGTCGGCAGCGAATCCTAGTTTTTCGTTTGCTTCTACCGTGTCCATCCCGCCGTCTTGCAATTGATAAGCGCGGAGCTTGTTCATCAAGCCGATTCCGCGACCTTCTTGCGGAAGATAAAGCAAAATTCCCGATGCCGCCTGGGCGATCTTTTTCAATGATAGTTCGAGTTGCGAACGGCAGTCGCACCGCAGCGACCCTAGCACATCTCCTGTCAAGCATTGCGAATGCACGCGCACCAGCGGCGGGGCTTTGCCAATAAGGTTTCCACGCACCAGTGCCACCGCTTCCTCATTTTTTCCGCGGCCTTGAAAACCAACGATTGTGAATCGCCCGTAGCGCGTCGGAAGATCCGCCTGGGCGATCTTCCGCACACTCGTGCCGCCCTTGCTCGAAGGCTGGCTCGGTCGCGAATTCGCTTTCATGAGAAACGAAAAGTATAGCAGGAACCGCAATTCGGCCGGTTTTCTGCCTGCTTGAGCACCTCGTCAACTTGCCAATCGGTGGCCTGGTTGCCAGCCGACACTCCTTTTCTCTTTCGGCAACGCGCTTTACTTCGCTGAGCGGATTGGCTAGCGTTACTTGAGGCGCAGACCGCCATGGATACAGCCTCTTCCGTTCGCGAATTTCTCTTCACGTTGCTGCTGAAGGTGGCGGTGGCATCCTCGTTTGCCGCGCTCCTCGCCCGCTGGAACACCTTTCGACGTGTCTTATTCACCGAGCAGCGCGACCCGGATCAAAAACTGAAATTAATGTTGTTCATGGTGCCACCACTCATTTTGGGCGTGACCCTGCGCCTGATTGGCGGTCCGGGCTATTCTTTCGCGGATTTGTCCCTGGAAGGCGCATTCCTCATGGGCTTGTTGGGCGGCCGCGTCGTAGGACCCATCGGCGGGGCCATTATCACCATCCCGGCGCTCGTGGGTCATGAATGGCTGGCCATGCCCGCGGCATCCGCGGCGGGCTTGTTGGGCGGGCTGATCCGTCAGGCCATTCCCAACAAAGAAGACCTCTGGAATTTCGGGCCGTTCACCTTTTTGAACATTCCCAAGGCCACCGTGCGCTTGTTGCGCAAGGCCGAACTGTCCTGGGAGATGGCGCCGCTTGCGACGTGCGTGGGCCTGGAAGTGGGCCGCGTTGCATTGGTGCTGCTGGCGCCCAAACCGAAATGGCTCTTCGCCATTCACGCCCGGTGGGACTGGTGGCTGATCCTCGCTGTCATTGCGACGTTGATGTCGGTCGCGTCGCCGCTGAAAATCTGGAATAACACGCGCAATGAGATGAACCTCGAGCGTCACCAGCAACTCCTGCTGAAGGCGCGCATGGACGCGCTCTCACGGCAGATTAATCCGCATTTTCTCTTTAACACGCTGAACACCGTGACGGCGCTGATCCGTTTTGACCCGGACTCGGCGCGTGAGGTCGTGCTGAAGCTCAGCAACATTCTGCGCAGGTTGCTGCGCAAGCACGAAACGTTTGTGCCGCTCCGCGAGGAGCTGCAATTCATCGACGATTATCTGGACATCGAGGTTGCTCGTTTTGGCCGCGAAAACCTCGAAATTGTGAAACACGTGGACCAGGAGGCCCTCGAAGCGTTTGTGCCGAGCATGCTGCTGCAGCCGATTGTCGAAAACTGCTTGAAGCACGGGTTGGCGCCTAAAATCGGCGGCGGAAAAATCGAATTGCGCACGATCGACCGGGACGGCCGCCTGAGTATCGAGATTGAAGACAACGGCGTGGGCATTTCCGAGGAAAGGCTGCCGCACGTCTACGTGGAAGGGATTGGATTGAGCAACGTGCGTGAGCGGCTGCGCGTGCTCTATGGAACGGATTTTCAGCTCGACATCCAAAGCCGGCTTAGCGAAGGCACCGTGATTCGCATTGAAATTCCAGAGCTGGTGCCCGTGATGCAGGAAGTCAGGAAGTAAGAAGACGTTATCAGACAGGGGACAAGGCGACAAACGCGCCGCCTTGTTTTCCCGCAATGTGCAACGGGTGTTGTTATCGGCCCCTCCCGGGCTTTTTCACACAAGAGTGGCTTGACAGCGCTGTAGCTGCCGCCTAGAGTGTCGCCCATCCATGATTTCTTTGCGGTAATGCACCAAATGTTTCACCAGCAACATTGTTCGAGATGGGAGACGGCGATGACCAATTGGCATTCGTGGGCTTTGCGCAGCGCGGCTTTGCTTCTGGCCGGATGCGGTTTGTTGAGTGCGCGGATTTATGCGCAGGAACAAAAAGCGACGGCGCCGAAGAGCCCTTCCGCGGCGAAGAAGAGCGCGTCAGGAGCGGGCGCAGCGGCTGGCACGAATGCTCTTGCGGCACCGCGCGGCCAGGAATTGACCGAATCAGATCTTTCCGCATTTCTCGACGGCTTGATTCCGCAGCAGATTGAAAGGGCCGACATTGCCGGCGCCGTCATTTCCGTCGTAAAAGACGGAAAAGTTCTCTTCGAAAAAGGCTACGGCTATGCGGACGCCGAGAAGAAAACGCCAGTTTCGCCGCAAGACACGCTCTTCCGGCCCGGCTCCATCTCCAAGACGTTTACTTGGACCGCAGTGATGCAGCAGGTGGAGCAGGGCAAGTTAAACCTCGACGCAGATGTGAATCAGTATCTCGACTTCAGGATTCCGGAGACTTTTCGAAAGCCCACCACCCTCCGCGACATCATGACCCATCGCTCCGGCCTCGAAGAAACCATCAAAGACCTCTTTGTTGGCGAAGAAAAAGATTTGACGCCTGTCGCTAAGTATCTGCCGTCGCATTTGCCCGCGCAGATTTTTGCACCCGGGACCGTTCCGGCTTATTCGAATTACGCCACGACTCTCGCGGCGTACATGGTCCAGCGCGTCTCCGGTCAGGATTTCTATGATTACGTGGACCAACATTTCTTCAACCCGCTGAACATGACCCGCGCCACCTTCCGCCAGCCACTCCCGAAGTCGCTTGAGCCGTTCATGTCCAAAGGCTATGACCTCGGCTCCGGCAAACCCAAGCACTTTGAGTGGGTGGAGGTTGCTCCAGCCGGATCGCTCTCGGCTTCCGCGGAATCGATGGCGCACTGGATGATCATGCATTTGCAAAACGGGCGTTACGGCGATGCTCAAATCCTTAAGCCGGAGACGGCAATGGATATGCACGGGCGTCAGGAAGGCTGGCCCGCCGGCATGAATGCGATGTGCCTGGGATTCTACGAACAAAACCTGAACGGCCATCGGGTTATCTCGCACGGCGGCGACACGGAGTTGTTCCACAGCGATTTGTTTCTGGTGCTCGATGCGCACGTGGGATTGTTTGTGTCTTACAACAGCGCAGGCCGCCCCGAGCATGGCGATGCGCGCGGCGACCTGTACATCAAGTTTATGGACCGCTATTTTCCCGGCGCGCCCGCGAATGAAACAACCCTGGCCACGGCGAAACAGGATGCGCAAAGTGTCGTGGGTTCCTACAAAAGCAGCCGCCGCTTCGAAACGAATATTTTGTCGCTGACCACGATGCTGGGCGAGACCAAGGTTTTGGCCGATCCCCAGGACAACACCATTTACGTCGAGGCTTTCAAGAAGGAAAACGGACAGCCGCGCCATTTCCGGGAAATCGCTCCCATGCTCTTCAACAGCGTCGACGGCCCGGAAAGAGTCGCTTTTGTGAAAGACGGCAGCGGCCATCGCACCGCCTATCTCGATTTTCCTTTTATCGTGCTTCAGGAAGTGGGCGCCACGCTCGACAAGCAAGCCTTCGATTACGTGGTCATCGGGCTGGGCATTGGCGTGGTGGTTCTTACCATTCTATGCTGGCCGGTGTCGGCGATTCTGCGGAAGCACTACCGGCAGTCGTTGATGCTCGATCCCACCGCCCGAAAATGGCGCCACTGGGCGAAAATCGCCTGCATCATCGACATCTTTTATCTGCTTGGCTTCGTTTGGATATTTAACCTTCTGGAGAAGCTCGAGCTCGGAACAAGTGGCGGCTGGAAGATCCATCTCTTGCAAGTGGTCGGTGTCCTTGCCGGGATCGGCGCGCTGATCACTGTCATTGCTGCCATCAGGTCCTGGGGCGACTCGCAGCAATGGGTTTGGTACAGGATTTGGAACACGTTGCTCGCCATCGGCTGCGTCGGTTTGCTCTGGGTCCTGCTGCATTGGCACCTTTTGAACTTCAATCTTCATTACTAGGAGCGCCCGGCGCGGACACCGAGTCACCAAAAGCCAAACCTCTCGGGTACGCTCGCCATCCCTTTCGAAGGGTCGCCGAAGACTATGCCTGACTGCAATCAGGGGAGATGTCTCGCTGCTAATTCCTGGCAGGCGCGTCTCCGCGAATCTCGGTGCGTTGGGCGGAGTGATAGGCAACCCCATGTTGCTCGAGAAGGGAAATGGCATAGCGGACCGGGATGGCCGCGCCGGGCGGCTCTGTGGATTGTTCCTTGCGTCGGGCGATTGCAACCGAACCGTCACGGACCCAGCGGCCTTCAATGAGGCCGATGACGGCGTGGGAGCCCGTTGCCAGAACCGGCGACCCGCTTTGCCCGAGCACGACCGGATGGCTCAACAGCAGGACTTCCGCGGGGAGCGCAAACTTCTCTAGCTTGGTCTCCTCGATGGAAAGCACGGTACCGGCGGACCGGTCCTCGACAGGTAATGGAAAGCTCTCGGCGTCGCGCAAGCGGGCGGGATGGAGCGACAACGCGACGACAGATTGCCCGGCGACTGCGGCGTCGGAGGCCAACGGCAAGAAACCCACGCGAGAGTGGCCGGAAAAGGGATTGGGGCTGGCGCGAAGAATGGCGACGTCGTGCCCGACGTCGGCGGCGATGATCGTAAGCGGAAGCAACTGCGGCGGGCTGTCTGGACCCGTCACCAGAATGGAGGGCTGGCCCCCGTTCTTGAATGTCTCGAGCACGTGCGCGACCGTCAGGAGGTAGCCCTGATTATTGATGAAGAACGCGTTGCCGAAAAAAGTGTAGTGATATCCGCGCGCCGCAGGAGTCTCGTCGAGGCTGTAAACGACCGGGCAGATCGCCGCGCTCAGCGAGCCATCCACGCCATAGTCATCCGTGGCGGCGGCACCAAGCAGGCCTACCGCAAACGAAATCGCAGGCGATAGTAAAAAGGCGATTCGGAACGCAGCTTTCATAGACGTGGCGCTCTGGCACCGGCCCAGACCCAATAGAAATGTATGCCCGAAGCGGCTGGTGGGGAAGGCCGGAAAAAGTACAGGTGTTCGGAAGGGCTGCGCCAGCCGAGAGTGCACCCTCAGGGCGGTCGGAACGAAGACGCCTCGCGGGTCCCGGAAGACTTGAAGAGGCTCCTGGAGCAGGGTTTCTCCAAAAACCCCTTGACAAGCGGACGGTAGTTTTGGTAATTTCTGAATAGAGAGACATTACAGAAATGAGCGTACACACAAGAACGTCGCCAAATTCCCTCACCCCCGTGGCCCAGAAGTTCATCCTCCACTGGGGAGAGATGGGCACGCGCTGGGGCATCAACCGCACCGTAGCCCAAGTACACGCGCTGTTGTTTCTTTCACCCCAGCCGCTGCCCGCGGATGAGATTGCCGAAACCTTGGCGGTGGCACGGTCTAACGTCAGCACCAGCCTGCGCGAACTGCAGGGCTGGCGCATCGTGCGCGTTGTTCACGTGCTGGGCGATCGGCGCGACCACTTCGAGTCCATCAAGGACGTCTGGGAGATCTTCCGGATCGTTTCCGAAGAGCGGAAGCGCCGTGAAATCGACCCTACGCTGCGCGTGCTCGACGAATGCGTGCAGGAGATCAAGGCTAATCCACAGGGCGACTCCTACACGAGAGAACGCTTGACGGACATGCTGGAATTCCTGACGGCGATGACCGGGTTGTTCGAAGAGGTGATCCGCATGCCTGCGGCCGCGCTGAAGGGCGTGCTGAAATTGCGCGGCAAAGTGGTGACCATGCTTGGCAAAAAAGCCGGATGAGCATGCTCCGAAAGAAGAAAAAATGATTTCCCTGGTGAGTGAATACACGGACGGAAAGGGGCGGCACGCGCGAGGCTGGCTCTTCTTTGACGCGGACTGCAAGTTCTGCACGAAGATCGCGCGTTGGCTGGCGCCCATCATGGAGCGGCGCGGGATGGCTCTGGCGCCGTTGCAGGATCCTCGCGTGGCGGAGTTGCTGGGCCTGTCGCACGACGGCTTGATGAAAGAAATGCAATTTCTGATGAGCGGTGGAAGACGTTACGGCGGCGCGGACGCGGCCGTCGAGTTGGCGCGCGAAATCTGGTGGGCGGCGCCCCTGGTGTGGTTTTCGAAAATTCCGGGAATGATGGACATTCTGCGCAAAGGTTATCGTTGGGTGGCGGCGAACCGCAAGTGCGCGGCGGCGCAGTGCCCGGCGGGGCAGAATTCCCGGTGAGTGTTATGCACGAAAGAAGGCAATGGTGCGGGCTCACTTGCTGCTGCTGTGGATCGCCGGGTTCGTTCAAGTCGCGATTGCATCCGCGAATCTGTTCCTGCCTGCAAAGTTGAACTACCGCGAAAATCTTTCCCGTGTCTCGCCCATCATCCGGCAAATCTTCGTGGTTCATTCGGCCTACATCGTCGGAGTGGTGCTCATGTTCGCTGCGGTTACCTTTGGCTTCGCGGGCGATTTAGCCAGTGGCCGCGGCCTCGGACGCTTTCTCGCCGGTGCCATTGCGGTGTTCTGGTTGGTTCGCGTTCCCGTTCAGCTCCTTTATTACGACGCCGCGTTGCGCAGAGAAAATCGCTCGGGCGGACATGGCCTTCACGGCGGGCGCGTTTCTCCTGGCTGCCACTTACGGCGCAGCCTACTTCGCGCACGGACTGTGAGTGTCGGCCGTGGAAACGACCGTTCTTAATCAAGCAGGGCCTCAGAGAAGGGCCATGGCGACTGCTCGGAACGACTGGCAAGAGGTCGCAAAGAGGGGAAGCGCGATGCACCATCGCACAGACCAGGAATCCACGCAAGTCGGGAAAACCCCGGACAAGACCGTCGTTATCACCGGGGCGTTCAGCTATACCGGGAAATATGCGACGCGCATTTTGCTCGGCCGGCAGTACAGGATTCGCACGCTAACCTACCATCCAGAACGCGCAAACCCTTTTGCGGACAGGGTTCAAGTATTTCCTTACAACTTCGAACATCCCGAGCGCCTAACGGAAACTCTGCGCGGGGCTTCCACCCTGATCAATACGTATTGGGTGCGTTTTCCGCACGGCAAGTCCACGTTCGATGCGGCCGTGCAAAATACGGTGACGCTGATTGCCGCCGCGAAGAACGCCGGCGTCCGCCGCATCGTTCACGTGAGCATTGCCAACCCGTCGCTCCACTCGCCGCTCCGTTATTACAAAGGGAAAGCGCAACTCGAGCGGGCGGTCAAAGAGTCCGGTTTGGCTTACACGATTCTTCGACCCACGGTCATCTTCGGCCTCGAAGACATTCTCATTAACAATATCGCTTGGTTCGTGCGCCATTTTCCCGTGTTTGCGATTCCTGGTGACGGCTGCTACCGCATCCGCCCGATTTTCGTGGAAGACCTGGCGAGGCTCCTCGCCGATGCCCCGGAGCAGGAAGGAAATGCCGTGCGCGACGCGGTTGGGCCCGAGACTTACACCTTCGAGGAATTGGTGAGCCAGATTGCTGCGCAACTGCAATGCCGCATTCACCTGGTTCATGTTCCGATGGCTGCCGCGTATCTGGCCACCCGCGTCGCCGGATGGTTTGTCGGCGACGTCGTCCTGACTTGGGAGGAATACAAAGGCCTCATGGCCGCCCTGCTCGCTCCCGAAGGACCATCGACCGGAGAAACCTGCTTGAGCCAATGGCTGGCCGCGAATCGCGAGGAAATCGGCAGGCGGTACGCTTCGGAGCTTGCGCGCCACTACGCGCGGCTGCCCGCACGGGAGTCGGAAAACCTGAACTGCGCCAACTTTCAATAAGCTTTGGCGTTTATCCTTGAGCGAAGTATTTCTGGGAGGGGCTCCCCATAGCTAGCTTTCTATCCCTCGGCGAGACGGCTCCCCGGCGCTGCGGAAAGCCGTCGTCTGGAAGAGGATGGCCAGCCCGACTCCTCTCGCTCCGCGGAGATTAGCCTGTCGATTTGTTATATATATGTGTTCGGGGAGCGCATGGTGATGAAATGAACGCAAGCGACTTTAGGCGGATAGCGCTAAGCCTGGAAGGTGCCGAAGAGGGTTCGCATCACGGGCAGGCGGACTTTCGGGTGGGAGGACGGATTTTCGCGACCTTGGCGGCGGAAAAGCAGGGCTACGGGAACTTGATGCTGACACCGGAGCAGCAGGCCGTGTTCGTGGAAGAGTTGCCGGGCGTGTTCCGGCCTGTGCGTGGCGGATGGGGCAGGAATGGCGCGACGCACGTCCGGCTTGCCGTGGCAAGCGAGGACGTACTGGCAGGCGCTCTGCGCACGGCGTGGCAGCTGCGCGTACAGAAGAACGCCAAAGCAGGGAAGCCGCGCGTCAGCAAGGAACGAGGCATGACCAAGAACGTTCGCAGGAAGCGATGACTCGAATCTTATGGTGCGACGATGGAATGGCAAGGTTCGGCTGTGGAGAAACCGTCTAGATTGGGGAAAGTCGAGGACAAACGCCGTTTGCTACAGATTCTGATGCAGGAATTGGCAGAGTACACCGAGCGTCCACCCACGTAAGCACGATACGTAACTTGCAAATGGCGCCCCAGGCCAGTTATTCCTGCTCACGCTTCGGAAAGGATGCGCTTGTAGTAGGCCTCGTAGGCGGGGATGACGTCGTTGGCGCAGAATTTTTTCTTGGCGTCAACGCGGGCCGCTTTGCCCATTTCGCGACCGCGGTCCGGGCGTGAAAGAATTTGGATGGCGTAGCGTGCCGCCGCCTGAACATCGCCTGGTTCCACCAAATATCCATCCACGCCATGCTCGACCACTTCGGGCATGCCGCCGGCGTTTGTGCCAATGACGGGAACTTCGCAGGCCATGGCCTCGAGCGCCGCGAGGCCGAAGGATTCAAGTTGCGAGGGCAGTAAGAAAAGGTCCGCGGCGGCCAGCTTTTGATAAACGGCGTCCTGCTTGCCGAGAAAGAAGACGTCTTTCTCGAGCTTGTTCTTGCGTACAAGATACTCGGCGGCGCCGCGGTCGGGGCCGTCGCCGATGAGCACGAGCTTGGCGGGCATTTTCGCCCGCACAAGTGTAAAGATCTCGACGGCATCGGTGAGGCGCTTGACGGGACGGAAGTTCGAAAGGTGCATGAGAATCGGCTCGCCGTTGGGTGCCCAGTGCGCGGCAAGGCCTTTGTCGGCGGCGCGGCTGTACAGATCGCAGTTCACAAAGTTAGGAATGACTTCGATGGGGCGTTTGATGTCGAACTCTTTCAGCGTTTTGCCAAGCAAGTAGCGGGAAATGCTGGTAACGCCGTCGCTTTGCTCGATGGAAAACTTGGTGATGGGAAGATAGCTGCGGTTGCTGCCGACGAGCGTGATGTCCGTGCCATGCAGCGTGGTAATAAAAGGGAGGCCGCGCGGCGCAGCCATCGAGCGCGCGAGCAGCGCGCTCACCGAATGCGGAATGGCATAATGCACGTGGAGAAGGTCGAGAGATTCAGACTCAAAGACTTCGAGCATTTTGGTGGCAAGCGCCAGCGTGTAGGGAGGATGGTCAAAGAGCGGGTAGGTAACCACCTCCACTTCGTGAAAGTGGAGGCGCTCACCGTCGAGGCTCAGGCGGATCGGCGGTGCATAGCTAATGAAGTGGACCTCGTGGCCGCGCGCGGCGAGCTCGATGCCGAGCTCCGTGGCGACGACGCCGGAGCCGCCGTAAGTGGGGTAGCAAGTGATGCCGATGCGCATGGAGGCCGTTTTGTTTGTAATCTTAAGTTCTAAGGCAATGCAAAACCAAAGGCATTTCCGTCACCCGGCTTGAGCTCCTTCGCGCCGGCCCTGACCGGGACGCAGAACGACAATTTGCAAAAAACCCCAGCCAACCAGCAAAACGTCTTTCCCGGCGGGATGGCCACACAGAGCGCAGGTACGATACATCATTTTCTTCTTTGTGCCACCGCGAAGTGCGCCGCTCACAGTGACGCTGCTTGCGGGTCTATCAGCCGGAGTGCTAGAGTCGCGCACCGGGCGGGACAGCGGCCCGATGCGGAGCGTCCTATTGGACGCCCTATTAGACGTTCGGAAGAGGAGAATTGTGACACGACTTGCAGGGAAAGTGGCTCTGATCACGGGCGGCGGTACGGGGATTGGCCGCGCCATCGCGGTGGCCTTCGCGCGGGAAGGCGCGAGCGTGGCCATAGCAGGTCGTCGTTTGGAAAAAGTGAAAGACGTTGCCGCTGAAATAGACAAGCAAGGCATCCGAGCGTTGCCGCTGGTTTGCGACGTGACGCGCGCCAAGGAAGCGGACCACGCGGTTGCCGAAACTGTGAGGAAATTTGGCAAGGTCAACGTGCTGGTGAATAACGCCGGAACGCTGAGTGTTTCGACTGTGGACACCATCAGCGAAGAAGACTGGGATCGCGTGATCACCGTGAACCTGAAAGGGCCGTTTCTGATGTCGCGCGCCGCGCTAAGAGAGTTTCGTAAGGCGGGCGGCGGGACCATCGTGAATATCGGCTCGGTGCTGGGGCTGGTGGCGATGAAAGACCGTGCGGCATATTGCGCGTCTAAAGGAGGCGTGACGCTGCTGACAAAAGCGATGGCGCTCGATCACGCACACGAGAATGTGCGCGTGAATTGCGTTTGCCCGTCCATCGTGGAGACGGAATTGGTGAAGGGCTTGTTCAACGACAGCGAGCAAGGGCGGAGATTGCGGCAATCGCGGGAAGGGATCATTCCGCTGGGGCGCTTCGGTAAACCCGCGGACGTGGCGGAGTTGGCCGTTTACCTGGCGTCCGAGGAATCCTCGTGGCTGACCGGTGCCGCGATTCCGCTGGATGGCGGACTCACGGCATTCTAAGTTGTCAGTTGTTGGTCCTAAGTAGGGAAGAGAGAACTTGGCGAAGGGTCGATTTCTTTTGAGATCGGTGAGAGGCGTACCGCCTGAAGAATTGGAAAAAAGCGATTGGCCATGAAAACCAAGGCAAAACAACCGGTGGACGGGCGCTGGGCCACCGAACTGGTGCGCGAGCGCATGAAAGAAAGTCAGGTAATCACGCATCTCGGCTTCGATGTGGAGAAAGTGGAGAAGGGGCGCGCCGTTTTTCTGTTGGACGTGCGGGAGCACCATAAGCAAATTCACGGAGTGGTCCATGGGGGAATTCTTGCGGCGCTAGCCGACACCACTGCGGCCATCGCTGCGTACAGTGTCGTGCCAAAAGGAACGGAAATCGCCACGGTCGAGCTGAAGATCAACTACCTGGAGCCGGTTCCCGGCGGACGCATTAAAGCGGACGCGCGCGTGCTGCGCGCCGGAAGAAATTTTGTGGTCGCCGAATGCGAAATCTGGAATGAGGACAATTCGCTAGCCGCAAAAGCGCTCCTCACTTTCGGAGCAGCTGCCGGACACTCGATCCACAAACACCAGGAATAGACGAGTTACTCGTCGCCGCCTTGCGCGGATTCCTCTCCGTCCTTATATACGTACTTGATGACGCGCTTGAAGATGAGCAGGTTCGGGCTGCCTTGCCGTGTCAACTTAATGCAATCGCGGTCGTACCATTCGACCGTGCCACGCAGCACCTCGCCGTCTTCCAGGACAACGGCCATCGGCGTGTGAGACTGCATCTGCTTGACCCAGTAGAAATTCTCGGCGTGCGTGATTTCCGGCGGCGCCGGCTTCTTGCTCGGCACCGGGCCATTGTGCGGAGGGCGGGCTGCGCTTGGCTCCTTCACGTCCGGAAACCCCGGACGAAACATACGGCGATTCACCATGGCTGCTCCTTTTAGACCTCAGGGGTGGAGTGACTGTTGGTAAGATGCGCGGCCAACGCGATTGGTTTCAGTGTAATCGAATTAGGACCGCAGAGGCCAGCAGTAATCCCCCAAAAAATCAAAACCGCCTCCTCGAATCGCCCGAAGACGCTGGTGCGAGCGACGCCGCGAGGGCGTCGAGGCCAAGCTGGCGATTCAGATTCCGGCGCGCGCCCGCGTAAAGCTCGTCAAAACCGGCGATGGCGCGAATCACCCATGCAGAATCGACCGCTTGGCTCAATAATTCCAGGTCTTTAGCAAGGTTGGCGTTGCGGAGAACGGGCTCCTTTACTTTGGACGTGAGCTCGAGCAGGTCGGTGAGCAGTCCGTAAAAGACCCCAAGCTGATCCTCAAAGGAAGACCCGCGGTCCTTGGCGAGGGCGGCCGTGTCAGCGAAGAGTTGCGCGAAGCCCTGACCGCGCGCCGCGCGCTCGAGGATGCGCAGGGCGTTTTTGCGGCTTTGCGCGGCTGCGGCAACGTCCATTTCGATGGCCAGGCCCGGGCTGCCTTCGGCGAGTTGTGCGGCGAGCCTGACGTCCACGGGCTTGCGCCCGGTTTCCTCCTTCAGGATTTTCTCCACGGCGGCTTGCGGGAGCGGCGCGAAATGAAACTGCAGGCAGCGCGAGACAATGGTTGGCAGAAGCGCGTAAGGCGAAGGAGCAGTGAGGATGAGCGTGGCTGGGCCGGGAGGCTCCTCGAGAATCTTCAGAAAAACGTTGGCCACATCCCAGCGCATGGTCTCCGCGCCGTCAAGAATGAAAACCCGGCGCCGCCTCATCGGTTGGAAATAGGCCGCGCGCTGCACGGCGCGCAATTGCCCAATCCGCAGCACCGGCCGCGCCACGGGGTTTTTCAGACGCACGGGATCGGGTACGAGCGCCCAGACGTCGGGGTGCGACTGAAGGATTAGGGGAGCGCGCTCAACGGAGGCGGCATCGGAGCTCTCGCCACGCTCGGCCAGGCCCTGCTCGACGAGCTTTTGCGGGTCCGCCAGCAGGGAAATGCGCTGGCACGTCGCGCACTCGCCGCAGAAGTCGTCCTTCATCCGTTCGCAGTTGGCGGCTTGCGCAAACATGCGCGCCAGCGTGAATTTCCCGACTCCGCGCGGCCCGGTGAAGAGCAAAGCGTGCGGCACGCGTCCGCTGCGCAGCGCGCCCCGTAACGCCAGCACAATGCGTTCGTTGCCGAGAAATTCGGAGAAGCCCATCAGCTGCCGCCCTTCATCGCCAACTGAGAGAGCAGCGGCAAAACGGCCCCGGCAACTTCTTTGGCAATGTCTTCCGGGGCACGCATCTGCTTGCGCATAGCATCGAAGCACTCGATCGTGGTCCAGCTTCCTCGTTTCGAAAGAAAATCGTACATTTCGGCGGCGTCTTCGAGATGCCGCAGACTTGCCTCCTGCAGATCTTTTTGCGCGGATGTGTAACTGCGCTGAGATTTCTGAGCCACCAGCCTCTGCGCCCGCACGGGCGGCACGCGGAGATAAACGACGAGGTCTTCGGGCGGCAGGCCATAAATCCGGTATTCCAGGTGTTCGATCCACTCGACGAAAGCGGCGCGCTTTTCAGGCGTCACCCGCGCGGTTTGATGCGCCAGATTCGACGCGATGTAACGGTCGGCGAGAACAATTTGGCCGTTGTTCAGCGCGGTTTCCAGTCTAGGCTTGGCCTCGTAACGGTCGCCGGCATAAAGGAGCGCGGTGAAGTGCGGATCCACGCTTTCGAGGGGGCCGAGCTCGCCGTTCAGAAATTGCCCGACCATTTTGCCGAACCAGGAAACGTATTGCGGAAAGCCCGTCGAATGGACGGAATGGCCCTGCGTGCGCAGCGCGGTAGCCAGAAGTTCGACTTGCGTGCGCTTACCGCTGCCATCGATTCCTTCGATGGCTATGAGTTTTCCGCGAACCGGCATGATGTCGTGACCGTGTATCCTGAAGCGCCGGACGCCAGTCTAACTGGAGAGAGCCCGCGCTGCAATGCGGCGCGGGCGAGACTTAAGCGCCGTGTCATTCCGGGCGGCGCGAAGAAACCGACTTGATTCCCACAACGCCGATCAAAGGGAAACATGCGACATCGCCACCTATGTTCATTCGTTATTCGCCGCTTTCCTCCTTCTTGCCGTCACCTGTAAACTGTCGACTGTGAACCATGGCGCAGCCGTCCATTAAAGAAAATTTTCTTCGGATACAGGAAAGAATCGCGGCCGCTGCAAATCGCGTTGGGCGGCGCCCCGAAGACATCACTCTCATCGGCGTCTCTAAGACCCATCCGGCCATCGCCATCCAGGAAGCCTTCCAGGCGGGCGTGCGGCACTTTGGCGAGAACCGTGTGCAGGAGTGGGAAATAAAGCGCGTTGGCACGAACAATTTGGCTGGAACGTGGCATCTGATCGGGCATTTGCAAGGCAACAAAGCCGCAAAAGCCGCCAAGCTATTTCACACCATTGATTCTCTGGACGATTTAGCCCTTGCGCAAAAACTCGACCGGGCAAGGACGGGGGTTGGCTTTCCCGCCAAACTGCGCGTGCTCATCGAAGTTCGCGTGGCCCAGGAGGAAACCAAGAGCGGCGCGGAAATTGCTGCGCTTCCGGAGTTGGCGGAAAAAATTGCCGCGCTGCCGCAGTTAGAACTCACAGGCCTGATGTGCATTCCTCCGTATCTTCCGGACACGGCACAGGTGCGGCCTTATTTCCGTCGCCTGCGTGAGCTGCGCGACGAGCTGCATGCCAAGCTCGGGCTGCCGCTGCCGGTCTTGTCTATGGGGATGTCACACGATTTCGAAGCGGCCATCGAAGAGGGCGCCACCGAGGTGCGCGTGGGAACGGCACTTTTCGGAGGCCGCACGGCGCTCGCTGTGAAGCGCTGATTTTGAGAGGTTCTTGCAATGGCCAGGTTGTTCACACCGTTTCGATTGCGCGAAGTCGAACTAAAAAACAGGATAGTCGTTTCGCCGATGTGTGAGTATTCGGCGGTGGATGGTCATCCGCAGCCATGGCATTTGGTGCATCTGGGAAGCCGAGCTGTGGGAGGCGCGGGACTGGTTTTCACGGAAGCAACGGCCGTGGAAGCCCGGGGGAGGATCTCGCCTGCTGACACCGGCATGTATCTTGCTTCTCATGTAGACGCATGGCGACCCATCGCGGAATTTGTGCGCAAACAAGGGGCAGTGGCTGGCATGCAGCTCGCGCATTCAGGCCGCAAAGGCAGCACGAAACCGCCTTGGTTGGGCGGCAAGAAGGTGCCGCCGGAAGAGGGAGGATGGGAGCCGGTTGCCCCGAGCGCGGAACCCTTTGATAAGGACTACCCCAGGCCCGGTGCACTCACGGCCGGCGAGGTTCGCGAAATCGTGGACGCTTTTCGAAGAGCGGCGGAGCGCGCTTGCGCGGCGGGATTCGAAGTCCTGGAGATTCACTCCGCCCATGGATATCTGCTGCACGAGTTCCTTTCTCCCCTCAGCAATTTTCGGCAGGATGAGTTTGGCGGCAGCTTCGAGAATCGCATCCGCATCGTTCTCCAAGTCATAGAGGCGGTGCGGCAAATTTGGCCCGCAAGCTTGCCTCTGTTCGTTCGCGTTTCCGCCACGGATTGGAAAGAAGGCGGTTGGGACCTCGAGCAAACCAGCGAGCTGAGCAAACGATTGAAGACCCTCGGCGTGGACCTCATCGATGTGTCGAGCGGGGGAGTCGTGCCCGGAGTACAGATTCCCATCGGCCCGGGCTACCAGGTGAAATTCGCCGAAGAGATTCGAAAGCAGGCGGGGATCGCAACCGGTGCGGTCGGCATGATTACCGAGCCGGAGCAAGCCGATGCTATTCTGAAAGCGGGTCAGGCGGACCTGGTGATCATGGCGCGCGAACTGCTGCGAGATCCCTATTGGCCCCGCCGCGCGGCGCAAGTCTTGGGTGGGAAAATCAAGCCGCCCGTCCAGTACGAGCGCGCCTGGTAGCTTGGCCGTGCTGGAAATACAAGAAAGAAATGGCGCAGTCGTCTTCCCGGTGCGCGTACAGCCGCGGGCGAGCAAGGACGAAGTCGCCGGAGAAATGGGCGGGGCGTTGAAGGTGCGATTGCAGGCTCCGGCCCTGGAGAGTCGCGCCAATGAAGCGCTCATCGACTTCCTGGCGCAACTTTTGAAAACGCCCAAGTCGGCTGTTAGAATTCTCAGCGGCGATCGAAGCCGCACGAAACGCATCGAAATTCGCGGCGTGACTGGGCAGCAGATCCGCGCGCTGCTTGCCGTGGAAGCCTGAGATGACTGCGAACCTTCAAGGAATGCAAGCAGATTTGCGAGCCGCCAAGCTCGATGGCTGGCTGTTTTGCGATTTTCGCGGACGCGATCCCATCGCGCAAAACATCCTAAACCTGCCCAACGCCATGCGCACCCGGCGTTGGTATTACTTCGTGCCTGCCAAGGGCGAGCCCAAGAAACTAGTCCACAAGATCGAGTCGGAATCGCTGGCAGCACTGCCGGGGGACACGGTGTACTACGCCGCGCAAGACGAACTGCACAAAAATCTGAAGAAGATCCTGGGCCGCGCGAAAAAAGTGGCGATGCAATACTCGCCGAAGAACGGGATCCCCTACGTGGCGATGGTGGATGCGGGAACCGTTGAGCTGGTGCGAGGCGCCGGCGCAAGAGTCGTGAGTTCGGCGGATCTCGTGCAGAAATACGAGGCGTGCTGGAGCCTCGAGCAGAAGGAGTCCCATTTCTCCGCGGGAGTGATTATCGACCGCATCATAGGAGGCGCGTTTGGGCACGCGGCAAAATGCGTACGCGAGAAAAAGCCGTTGACGGAGTACGATTTGAAGCAGTGGATTCTAAAAGAGTTTGAAGCGTCAGGAATTTGGGCGGAAGAAGGCCCGGACATCGCCGTGAACGCGCACGCGAGCGACCCCCATTATGGCCCTACCGCGGCATCCGCGGCACGCATTCAGGAAGGCGATCTGTTGCTCCTCGACGTGTGGGGAAAGAAGAAAACTCCGGGAAGCGTTTATTACGATGTGACTTGGATGGGCTACCTGGGTGCGAAAGTGCCGGAAAAATATGCCAAGGTCTTTGCGGTGGCGCGTGAGGCGCGCGACAAAGCGGTCGATTTAATTCGCACGTACGTCGCGAGAGCAAAACCCCTGGAAGGCTGGCAGGTGGACAGGGCCGCCCGCAGCGTCATCGAAAAAGCCGGATATGGTAAGTATTTCTTTCACCGCACCGGGCACAGTATCGGCGAGCAAGTTCACGGAAACGGCGCGAACATGGACGGCCTGGAAACGCACGATGTGCGTCACCTCATCGCGCGCACGTGCAATTCCATTGAGCCGGGGATCTATCTGCCGGAATTTGGCGTGCGCACCGAAGTGAATATCTACATCGATGAAAAAGAAGCGCGCGTGACCGGCGCCGTCCAAAACGAGATTCTGCCGTTGCTGGCTTAGTTCCAGCAGAAGGAAAAAAGAATGTCAGGGGACGAAGGCTTACCGGTTTCTCCGGCAGAAGAAGCGTCTCCAGTACCTCCAGCGCAAGAGGCAAGACGCGAGGCAATTGCTTTCGTAGTCGCCGCGGCGAGTTGGCTGGTGCCGGGTCTTGGTCATGCGCTGTTGAAAATGTGGGGCCGCGCGGTGATCTGTTTCCTGACGGTTGGCGTGCTCGTGTGGGTTGGGGCGGGGATGCGAGGAAACCTTTTCAACTCGAGAGGAAACGACGCTTTTGATTCTTTGGGATACCTGGCGGATCTGGGAACGGGTGGGTTCTATTGGGTGGCGAAAGGGCTCGAGACGAACGGGCCGGATGTTTCGCGCGCCGACGGCGATTACGGAACGCGGTTTCTGGCCACGGCTGGCGTGTTCAATTTGCTGGCAGCGTTGCACGCTTATGAAGTCGCACGAGGTCGTAAGGTATGACGGCGTGGAGCCTGATCGGATTGCTTAGTGCGATGATCGCGATGAAGCTTAGCCATTTCCAAGCGTTGGTGGTCTTTGCTTTGGTGATTTCCATTGCCTTCGGTTTCCTCGGGCGGCGCCGGCCTATTGACCGCGTAAAGTACATCTTATGGACGCTGCTCCTGTTTCTCCTGATTGGCGTGGGCATCGGCTGGGCCATGTATCCGTTCTCTCATTGAAGGCCGCACTCGGGATCTGGCGCTGAGCTTCTCGCGTCCAAATGCATAACGCTCCTGCCGAGCTCGTGAAGGAATCCTGATTCCGGCATGAGGGACGAGTCCGGATTCCTCCGCGTGCGACTGCTTTGCACGGTACGCGAAGTGGCGGCGACAGCCCACACGTGCAGAGCCGAACCGTTTGCTAACGGATTTCATCATTGGGTCGCACGCGCTGGCGAAGGCAAATCGCCCGATGACGCTCGATGCGAAGCGCATTGAAGCTCATCGAGGTGCCACTAGGCAGCCGCTACGTTCAGAAGGAGATTGATGTCGCGTTTGAAGGTAACGAGCAAGGGGCAATCGGCCATTCCCGCATATCCTGGTGCGCCGTCACTGAAGGGCGCCTTCCGTCGCAAGAAGGCCGCGGCGAAGGCGGCTGGTGATCGCAAGGCGGTGAGATAAACGGGCTTGCAAGGGTTCAAATCTCGATTCGCAGGTACTCATCCTCGATTCGCGATTCGATGAAGTCGTTTGGGTTCGTCCAGGCCTCGAAGGCTTGCATCTGCCGACCATCCCAACCGTAAAGCCGAGTTCTCTGCGTATGCTTTTTTCGGGAACGTTCTAGAACCTTGAGAGTTGCTGGGTGTGCACAAACGCAGTATTCCGGTGAGCTTTGACCAGCCTAAGAATCTCACACCGCACTGAGTCGACTGAGTTCATGCCTAGCCCTCCTTTCGTGGCAATTCCAGTCGCGGCTGAGGAAACCCTCGGCTGGGCAGGACTGACGAGACAGCATCGTACCGCTCAACCCAGGTCGCGTCTAGAGCCGGGGTATCTACTGTATCGACTCGGGAGGATCCATGCAAAACCCACACGAGCGCTTTCGAGCGCTCGAGTCCATCGGGCGCACGGATAGGAAGAGATGAACGAGCGGAAGCGAAGGAGCACCTCCGGTTCGATGATTGGCGAGGTACCGGAATCTATGTGGGCACCAGTAACCTAGGGAGCGTTATTGCAGATTCAAATTCCAAACTGTCCCACTCCCGCTCATCTCCCAAGAAACAACTGTCAGGACGCCTCCACCGCTGCGTAACCCGGCTTTGCAAACCGTACCTCAAGGGCCATGGTAGAGACGGTGATCTGGCATGCGCCAAACCGGCTCTGGTGCGCCATCTGGACGAACTCATCCTTACGGTAAGCGTGCTTGAGCAGTACGTGCCGGCAGGTCCATTTTGTGATCCACGCATCGATGCGGCTTCGCCCGCTTTGCCTCACATAAGTATCGATCTCATCGAGTGAGGCATCCTTGCAAAGGTCCACAACCACAGCTTCACACCCGGGGGCGCAGCACGCGATGCATTTCATCCAGAGCCTTAATGGGCTCGGCGAAATTCTTGAAGGCAGCTGAGCAATACACGGAATCAAAACACTCGTCCGGAAAGGACATCGCCGACGCGTCTCCGAGGCAAAAATCGATCTTCACGCCCGCCCTGCGCGCATTGTCCGTCGCGATCCGGACCAGTGTCCGGCTGATGTCCAGACCGGTGATCCTGTAATTTTGCAGCTTTACCAACTCGATGGCGAAAAATCCCGGCCCCGGCGCGACCTCTAATACGCTCGCACCGCTCGCCAGGCGATCCGCGACCGCCTTGGCTTCTCGGCGGAAATCCGCCATGTCGTTCTGCCGAGTGCGTGTGTACCATCGCGCAACCCATCCCTCCATCCCTGCGCCCTTATAGGCCTTTTGATGTGCAGCGTGCATCCACGGCTCCTTTCTCTTTCTGGTATACGCAAGGGCACGCCGGTTTATAACCGCATTCGCTCGACTAACTCCAAGCAGCCCGCTCCCCTTGGCACGACGGTTCCTTCCTTCGCTGCCTGACGCCCGGTGAAAATAGTGTGCATTTGCCGACTCGCAATCGCGCACTCGGCTTGTCATTTGACAAGGCTGGAACAAGATGTATATACATCTTCTATGCCAATAGCTCAAAAACGAGGCGCGGAGGCACTGTTTGACCTGCCATGCGCGTGTCAGCGCTTGCGCCGCGCCACGCGGGTCGTAACGCGGATCTATGACCAGGAACTTGCGAAGGCTGGAATCGAAATCACGCAGTACGGCCTGCTAACGGCCTTGGATCTAACCGGAGAAGCAAATCAAAAGACCTTGAGCGCCGGCTTTGCGATGGACAGTACCACATTGACTCGCACGCTGGGACTCCTGCTGAAACAGGGCTGGGTGCGCGTGCGACGCGGAAGAGACCGGCGCGCCCGCCTCTTTAGTCTCACTCGGGCTGGCCAGCGGCAGCTGGCGGCGGCCGAACCCTGCTGGGCCGCGGCGCAAGACAGGCTGAGGAAAGGGCTTGGGACCGGCGGGTGGAAGGGTATGAAACAGGCAGTGTCGCAAATAACCGAGGCGGCTTTGCTGGCTTAAGAGTTTTTGTGACCAAGTAGATGTATATACATCTAATATTCGGGAGTAAAGAAAACCAGAGAAGGAGCCGTTCATGAAAGCCGTCATCTACCTGCTTGCTGCCCTGCTGCTGGGTACGGCCTTGGTTGCTCTCTACAGCAAGATGTCCGCAGTGAACAACACAATCAGCTCTCCCGCCGTTTCGCATCGCCCGGAACTCGAGTACCTGATGGCCGTAAACAGCGTGGCTCCTCCGCAGGATCCTCAGTTGCTCTTCTTGCTGATGGCCCAGTACGCTAACGCCAACATCCCGGGCGAAGGCGTGGAGTTTTTCTCCGCGCGCCTGAGGGAATTCGGACCTAGCCTTACCGACCTTCAAAAAGCGCTGTACCTGACCGCCATCGCTTTGTTGCGCGCTCAGAACGCCTCTTCGGTCTCGCTGCTGCACCGCATTGGCTACGTGAACGACACCGTGGCGATGCTGGAGCAAGCCAAGCAGCTTTCCGGCGGGCAAGTCTTCGTGGTGAACTGGACCGCCGGTGTCGTCCATGCTCAGCTCCCAAGCCGCTTCCATCAGGAGAAAGCGGCAGAGGGCGAGTTGGCCTGGTGCGTGACGAATGCCGGCAAGGCGCCTCATGCGGGGTGGCTGCGGGAGGTCTATTATCAGCAGGCAAAACTCGCTCTCGCAGACGGCGATCGAGCCAAGGCACAAGACTACCTACACCGCAGCGGATACAAGAATTTCGACCGCCCGATTACGCTCACCACTCCTTTTTCGGAGGACCGAGCAACCGGCCACGCTTTTGCGCCCCGGCGCATAGCCGAGATCCTTCCCGGCCGCGTCTACGTGCTCTCCGGTTTTGAATTCACGGAATACTATTTCGTGGTGTCCGACGACCATCGGGAACTGATTGGCATCGATGCGGGCACGCGCCCGGATTCCGCCAAAGCCGCCTACGAAGCGCTGCAAGCGTATGCGCCCGGCTTGCCCGAATTGACGACCGTCTTCATCACTCATTCTCACTGGGACCACGTCGGGGGACACCGCTATTTCCGTCGGTTAAATCCTCGGTTGAAGTTCTACGCAAGGAATAACTACACCGAGGAGATTGCCGACGCCACCGGTGGTCCGGCCTTCTTCGGCAGGCAATTCTTCGGCGAGCGGTACGACATCGACGACGTGCGGAGCTTCAAGCCGGATGTCACCGTCGACCGCCGCACCGAACTGAGGGTCGGCGGAACCCGCATAGAGCTCATTCCCGTCGAAGGCGGTGAAACCCATGACGCCATGTTCATTGACCTGACGGATCTGGGCGTCCTGTTTGTCGGCGATTTCATCATGCCTTATCTTGGCGCGCCATTCGTCGAGGAAGGAGACCTGCAAGGCCTGTTGGACGCCATCGATATCGTCGTGCAAAAGAATCCGCGGTATCTGCTACACGGCCACGAGCCACTCACGCGGAATTTCTCCTCTCCTGCCATCCTGTCACAGCTCAAAACCGACCTGGCATGGCTGCGCGAGCAGGTTCTGATGGCCATCCGCCGCGGCGATGAGCGTGGTGCGATACACCAGGCCAACCTGATTCCTTCGGCCTTGCTCAACGACCGGCCTGACGTGTATCTGCCTTATCTGCTTTTGCGTGAACACGTCATCGACCGCCTTTACGATCAGAACGTCGGCTATTGGCAGCCAGACCTCCAGGGCCTCGACCATCTCACTCGCGCCGACGCCGCCGAGCTTTTGGTTGACTATCTCGGCGTCTCGGAACGACAGCTTGTCAAGACCGTCGAAAGATTGGCCGCGGACGGCAAATACGAACTCGCCGCCTCTTTGCTGGAATCCTCCGGAGGCAGGTTCGATCACAGCCCGTCTGTGGCGAAGGCCAGACGCCTCGTCTATCTCAAGCTGATGGAGAAGCACCAGAATACCGATCCATTTGAATTCATCCTTTATTCCGCCAAGATCGGCGAAGAAACTCCGCAGTTGGCGCTGCCCAAGTGACGGCCTGACCGCGTCGGAGTGCTTCGTTGCAACTGCGCATATGACCCGATCGCCGCCAACCGGCGAGCGAGAGCCTCAAATCCACTCTCAACTCACCTGCAAAGCCGCTCCGGTTTTCAACGGAAAATATCCTGGTGCAACCAGCGGTCGGCTGCATAAACTTCGTTGTAGCATTTTTTTGAGCTGGGGGCTGAACTGTCTCATGAGAACCAGTGACAAACTTCTGTTCACGCCAGGTCCCTTGACGACCAGCGAAGCGGTGAAGCAGGCGATGTTACATTACACGACTTGGGCTCACGGGATGACACTTTCGTCGAACTGATTCAAAGGATTCGACGTCGGCTGTTGGAGATAGGCGGTGTGGAGGACGGAACCTACGAGGCGGTCCTGATGCAGGGTTCTGGCACCTTCGTCGTCGAGTCGGTGATTTCCTCGCTTGTGCCTCGCGACGGGAAATTACTCGTCGCCATTAACGGAGCGTATGGCCGGCGCATGGCTGAGATCGCCAAGACGCTTGCAATCGAGACCGAAGTAATCATCGTCCCAGAGGCGCAGCCGGTGGCCCCGACGCAGATAGAAAACGTACTCGTGCGTGACCCGGCGATCACGCACGTAGGAATGGTCCACTGTGAGACGACAACCGGAATTCTCAACCCGGTCGAGGAGGTGGGTCGGATTGCACGAAGGCTTCAAAGGACATTCATCGTCGACGCGATGAGCAGCTTTGGTGGCATGCCGATGGACATTCGGGGTTGCGGAATTGATTTACTGGTTTCCTCAGCGAACAAGTGTATTCAGGGTGTCCCGGGGTTCGGCTTCGTACTGGCGCGCCGAGCTCTCCTGCTAGAGGCCGAGGGTCGCGCCCGCAGTGTCAGCCTTGACCTGGTCTCACAGTGGAAAGGGATGGAGACCGACGGTCAGTTCCGCTTTACTCCTCCGACGCACGCAATACTTGCTTTCTGGCGGACCCTGCAAGAGCTGGAGGCCGAGGGTGGGATCACCGGGCGGGCAAGTCGCTACGCTGAAAACGCACAAATTCTCATCGAGGGCATGGAGAAGCTGGGCTTTGAGCCCTATCTCGCGCGTCAAAATCAGAGCCACATCATCACGTCTTTTCGTTATTTGAAGCAGCCGGACTTCGATTTCAAAAGGTTTTATCATCTTTTGAGTGACCAGGGTTTCGTGATTTATCCGGGAAAACTCAGCGATGCCGATTCGTTTCGCATCGGTACGATCGGGCACATCTTTCCCGAGGATGTGCAAGCCTTGCTCGTCGCCATCCAAAGATCGCTTGAAGAAATGCGAATCAGTCGGTCGCAAGTAGTACCCGAAGCTTAACCGAACGATGTCCGGCTTGGCCGGCCTTTAGGGAATAGAGATGCCGAATAGACTTTCGCAGCCCACGCAATACCGTGGCAAGTTACAGGCGGTCATCCTTGACTGGGCGGGCACAGCAGTGGATTACGGGAGCTTGGCTCCCGTGCGGACCCTTGAACGAGTGTTTGCTCGTGCCGATGTTGCGTTGACGGACTCCGAGATTCGGCGGGCTATGGGCTTACCCAAGAAGGACCCCATCCGTGAAATTTTGTCCATCCCGCGAGTCCGGAACGAATGGGCGCGGGTCCATCGTAATCTTCCTTGCGAGACCGACGTCGAGCGGTTGTACGACGACTTTGTGCCTCTTCAATTTTCCTGCCTGCTGGAATATTCGGCTATCATTCCTGGCGTCGTGGAAGCGCTGGAACGTTTCCGAATCCGCGGCTTAAAGATCGGCACCACGACAGGCTACACTCGCGAGATGCTTGATTTGCTGGTGGAAGCCAGTAAGAAAGCCGGGTATGTCCCTGATTGCAGTCTTGCGCCGGGCGACGTAGGGGCCGGAAGACCGCTCCCATTCATGATTTATGAGAACGCCGTCCGGCTGCGGGTCTACCCGTTGCCGGCGATCGTCAAGATCGGCGACACCGCTGCCGATATTCAAGAAGGACTCAATGCGGGAGCCTGGTCGATTGGGGTAGCTGCCACGGGCAATGTGATGGGACTCTCGCAACAGGAGTTTGGGGCGCTAGGGGCGTCTGAACGGGAAGAGCGCCTGGTTGTTGCTCGCGCTGAATTAAGGAGAGTCGGGGCGCACTATGTTGTAGACAGTCTCGCTGATGTGGATGCAGCGCTGGATGACATCGACACGCGTCTCAATTCCGCGGACTGATCTTCTGGAACCTCTGCACGAAAAATCATGATTGGCCCCGCGCCCTCCGACTTGTGGGCGATGCTGGCGGCAATATAGTGTCGTTCAGGCTCGCCCATGGATAGAATTTCCTCGTGACCAAGCCAGACCAAGATCTTTGCTACATGCCGGCTACTGCCCTTGCCGCGGCCATCCGCGCCAAGAAACTCTCGCCAGTCGAACTGGTTCGTGCTGTCCTTGCACGGCTCGACGAGACCAATGATCGAATAAACGCATTTTGCACGCTTACAGAAGAAGACGCTACCAGGGCGGCAAGGCAAGCGGAGAACGCGGTAATGCGAGGTGATCGACTGGGCATTCTTCACGGCCTTCCCGTCTCAATCAAGGATTTGCTCCTCACTCGGGGTGTCCGCACCATGTCAGGTTCGCGCACACGCGAGAAGTACGTGGCGGACGAAGATGCTCCGGCGGTGGCAAGGGTCCTGGCTGCAGGCGGGATTCTTATTGGAAAGACCACAACACTCGAGTTCGGATTCAAGGCGGTTACGGAAAGCCCACTCACGGTCCTCTCGCGCTAGGCACCGATGGCGCCGGCTCGATCCGCATCCCTGCCTCGTTCAATGGAATTTTCGGACTGAAGCCGTCTTATGGCCGTGTTGCCGTGTATCCTCCCAATCCCGTTCCTTTCTTGTCCCACGTGGGCCCGATGACACGGACGGTTCGCGACGCCGCGTTGGCACGCCACGCGAGAGTTCTTTGAACGATTTGAATTGCTCCTCTTACCGACTTTGCCAGTACCTGCATTCGCCGCGGGTCGTAACGCCTCGGAGGGAATGACCGGCACGTCTGGACCACTCCCGCCGTTTCCAGACTGGCTGCCCTTCACTTATCCTTGGAACCTCACTGGCCAACCCGCGGCAACCGTTCCCTGCGGTTTCACCAGAGGAGGGCTTCCCGTGGGGCTGCAAATCGTCGGGCGAAGATTCGCGGATGCGACGGTTCTTCGTGCAGCGGCTGCGTTTGAAGATGCCCACCCTTGGGCTCACAAACGGCCCATGCTTCAGGAACCGTCATCGTGACCTGGGGAGGGGCGCGATTTGATCCCGAATGAACCGCGGACCGGTCGATGTAGTCGTTTTGGGGCCTTGACGATCTTGTTGGCCAAGGCAACGTTCTCCGCTTCGGCATCTGAGATGCCACGCCTGGCGGATCGCCGCGGCACCTTGGCGGTGGGGCGTGACTGGTCGAGTTTCCCTCGGGTTGCCGTTCCCAATACGGTCTCATTCGCCTGACGGTCGCTTCACCCAACTTCGCCGGATCACCAGGCTGGACGAAGCCTTTCCTTCCTCTAGGCCTCATGGTTGAATGGGGGCCCCGCAGGTGACTGACAGTGGTCATCTGCAATGGTGTGCAAAGCTCGACTGAAAAGACAAGCCGGTCGGAGAAAGGCAGCAGACGTGCGCCGCGCAGATAAAACTGGGAGAAGTGAACGGATGTAGCTCAGGACTCTTTGGTGCTGTGCGAGGGAGGATTTGTAGCTACATGGACCGAAGAACATTTTTGAAGAGATCTGGCATGACCGCGTTTCTGCAGCTCTGGCCGCCTTGCCTTTTTGCGAGCAAGACTTTTCGCCGGCGGCGTCCGTCGGATGCAGACTGGCCTTCCAAAGCGGCGTGGAAACGGCTCAACGACGCGCTTGACGGAAATTTGATTCCTGTGGAGTTTCCGATTGACGCGTGCATCAAAGAGGCGGACGGTACCGCGTGCAAGAACCTGATTGCAAATATCAAGAACCCGTACTACATCGGCGAGCATCCAGGCCTGACGCAAACCCTGGGATGGGTAGATGCATGGTTCACGAAACCGAGCGTCTTCGCGGTCGCAGCGAAGGATGCAAATCACGTTGCCGCAGCGATCCAATTCGCGCGTGAGAATGACCTGCGCCTGGTGTTGAAGGGCGGTGGGCACAGTTATCAAGGAACCTCCAATGCGCCGGATTCGCTGCTGGTTTGGACGCGCCAGATGCACGACGTATTGATGCACGAAGCGTTTGTTCCCGAGGGCTGTGACGGGAAGCAAGTGGCCCAGCGCGCGGTGACCTGCGGGTCCGGTGCAATCTGGATGCAGGCGTACGATGCCGTGACCACCAAAGCCGGCGCGTACGTTCAAGGCGGCGGATGCACGACGGTGGGCGTAGCGGGGCTCGTGCAAAGCGGCGGCTTCGGGAGTTTTTCAAAGCATTATGGGACATGTGCCGCGGGCCTACTCGAAGCGGAAGTTGTGACTGCTGACGGAAAGATTCGGATCGCGAACGCGTGCGCGAATCCGGACTTGTTCTGGGCGCTTAAGGGAGGCGGAGGGGGCACTTTCGGCGTGGTGACCAAGGTGACGCTGCGCGTGCACGAACTTCCCGAGTACGCGGGCGGCGCGATTTTCCGGGTCAAGGCTTCTTCGGATGACGCGTTTCGCCGGTTGTTACGCTATTTCGTCGGTTTTTACCGCGAAAATCTCTTCAACGATCATTGGGGTGAGCAGGCGCACATCGGCCCGGACAATGTGCTCGGGCTCAGCATGGTTTCACTAGGACTGAGCACCGAAGAAGCGAGGAAAGTCTGGCAACCCTTCTTGGACTGGATTGCGCGTTCCCCGGGAGTTTACACGGTCGAGCCAGGAATGATTCTAGGCAGCATGCCCGCGCGGCATTGGTGGGACGTGGCGTGGAGGAAAGAGCAGCACCAGCACGTTTTCGATTCGGACGCGCGACCTGGCGCGAGCGAGAACAACGTGTGGTGGACGGGCGACGGGGGCCAGGTAGCCTGGACCATCTACGGTTTCGAATCACTCTGGCTGCCGGCATCGTTGCTCGGAGATGACTTGCAGGAGCAGCTGGCGAACGCGCTGTTTGCTGGTTCCCGCTACGAACTGATCGAGCTGCATTTCAACAAAGGGCTCGCGGGGGCGCCTCGCGAGGCTATCGAAGCGGCGAGAGATACGGCGACGAATCCGGCCGTGCTGAATGCTTTTGCGCTGGCGATTGTCGCGGACGGCCAAGGCGGGTATCCAGGGGTACGCGGCCACGAGCCGGACGTCGAAGCCGGACGAAAATCACGCGAGCGGGTTCATGGTTCGATGAACGAGCTGCGCACGCTGACGCCAAACGGCGGATCGTATGTCTCGGAAAGCAATTTCTTCGAGAAGGACTGGTCGCATTCTTATTGGGGCAGCAATTATGCGCGGCTCGCTTCGGTGAAGAAGAAATACGACCCGACAGGATTGTTCTTTGTACATAATGGTGTCGGCTCGGAAGAATGGAGTGCGGACGGCTTCACTAAACTCTGAGCCGCAAGAGGCGTCTGGCAAATGGCTCCTCACGCGGAGGACCGTTGTTAGGGCGCCGCGGATTGTCTATCCGTGCGGATATCATTGAGACTTTCGCAGGCGTGTGAGGAGAAAATTGTGCCTAGAATTGTGCTTCGCTTAACAGCAGGCCGTTTTCCATCCATTGCTGAAGAACCCGTACTGGTAACTGGAATTGGGAAAGCAGTTTCGCCTTATCGGCTGGAATTTTCTGATTTGGCAAAATCCGCCGCTCACTAAGACAGGACCAGAAGTGGCAACGCTAGTGCGGCACTGTTACCATTAGCGGTCGTGCCTCCCTAGAGGCAGATCTGGGGACGCGACCGCTGACATCGACATGGCAAGCGACTCCCGGGCCCCTCGTAAGCCACCTGCTGATGAATCGGTTGACAGCAGCACGTCGTCGACACAGCCATGGAGACCGAAGGCAAATCCATGGTTGATCGCAGTGGTAGTGGCAATGGCGGCTTTCATGGAGGTGCTCGATACGAGCATCGCCAATGTTGCGCTTCCCTACATGGCCGGCAACCTTGGTGCCAGCAATGACGAAAGCACCTGGATTCTGACCTCTTACTTGGTTTCGAACGCCATCGTATTGCCCATCAGCGGCTGGTTTGCCAGCGTCCTCGGACGCAAACGCTTCTTCCTATTGTGCCTGGTCATCTTCACCATAAGTTCACTGCTGTGTGGCATGGCGCCGAGCCTGGGGGCGATTATCTTGTTCCGGGTGCTACAAGGCGCAGGCGGAGGTGGGCTGCAGCCCGTGGCACAATCCATCTTGGCCGACACCTTTCCTCCCCAGCAGCGCGGTCTCGCATTTGCGCTCTACGGCATCACCACGATCATCGCCCCAACCGTCGGCCCCACTTTGGGCGGATGGATCACCGACAATTACACCTGGCGTTGGATTTTCTTCATCAACCTGCCGGTAGGAATTCTTACGTTGTTCCTGGTACTGCGACTGGTGGAAGACCCGCCGTGGATGAAGCGTCTCACGGGTGCGGCAGTGAAAATCGATTACATCGGCGTGGCCTTGCTGACGCTGGGAGTAGGCGCGCTCCAGGTGATGCTCGACAAAGGGCAGGAAGACGACTGGTTCGGCTCGCATTTCATTCTCACTCTGGCGGTCCTCGCAGCGGTCGGCCTTGTGTCGCTGGTCATGTGGGAATGGTTTCAAAAACAGCCTATCGTTGATGTGCGACTTTTCAAGAACATGAATTTTCTTGGGGCGAACGCGATGATGTTTATCCTCGGCATCATGCTGTTCTCCAGCTTGGTTATGATGCCTCAGTTCCTGCAAACCCTGATGGGCTATACGGCGGAGTCTGCAGGTCTGGTACTCTCGGGTGGCGCGCTTGTCCTTCTCTTCCTCATGCCTGTCGCAGGCGTGCTCGTGGGCAAGTTCCAGGCACGTTACATCATCGGGTTTGGCTGGTTGGTGTTGTCGCTGGGAATGTATTATTCGACGCAGCATCTCGACTTGGACATCAGCTTTTGGACAGCCAGCTTTCTGCGGGTGGTGCAGGTTTTTGGGCTTGCTTTCCTTTTCGTGCCCATTAACATCGTGTCCTACGTTGGAATGCCTGCCGATAAGAGCAACAGCGTTGCCGGCCTCGTGAATTTCATGCGAAACATCGGTAGCAGCATTGGCACGTCAATGGTGACGACGCTGATTGCACGGCGCGCGCAATTCCATCAGGTGAACCTGGTCGCTCACACCAGCCCGGGACAGCCAACATTTACGCAGTCGGTCGAGGCTCTCGCCGCGCAATTGAGTGCATCGGGCCTGGAGGCTGGCCAGGCGACAAGCCAGGCTTATGCGCGCGTGTACCAGGCGGTGATTGGCCAAGCCACTACTCTCGCTTACATCGATACATTCTGGGTTCTATGTCTGGGCGCAGCGATTATGTTTGGTCTGTCCTTTGCGCTGAAAAGGAATAAGCCTGGAGCCGGAGGGGAAGTCGCTGTTGGATGAGGATCGCTGTAGTCCGGAAATGCAAGCCGTTTTATAAAAATGGTAAAAGCGACACGCTCCTCGGCTGAGGGACTCGAAAGCAGGGATTCGTAGCGGAAAAGTAAGCGAGCGATTTATGGCCATCCGAGTGATCACGGTCGAACGCGAGTACGGAAGCGGAGGCGGCGACATTGCCGCGCAGCTGGCAGCCAAGCTTGGTTGGAAACTCTGGGATCAGTTACTCACCGAGGAAATCGCGCGTCGCTTGGATTGCGACTGCGCTACCGTCGAAAAGCATGAAGAGCGAAAAGATCCTGCCTACTACCGGCTTCTTAAGTCCTTTATGCGTGGAAGTTTTGAAGGCAGCTTGAACGCGCCGCGTCTGAAGATGGTCGATACAGAATGCGTTCGTGAAGTCGTGCAAAAGCTCCTGCCTGAAATCGCTGTGGAGGGCAACTGCGTGATTGTCGGACGAGGGTCGGCTTATTATCTGAGCAAGCGGTCCGACGCCTTTCATGTTTTCATTTACGCACCCTTTCAAGAAAGGGTGCGACGTCTCCAGGCCGCCGGGAAAAGTGAGAAGGAAGCCATGGAACTCGCCGAGGTTGTGGACCGGGAACGCGCCGACTTCATAAACAAATATTTCGACGTCGACTGGCCCGGAAGACACCGATTTCACCTGATGGTCAACTCCGGAATGGGAAATGAAGTAGCCGTTGAGATCATCCTCGAGGCGCTTGCCCGTTACACCAAGGAGCGCAAGTGGTCTACGGCGGTGCGTTAGAGTAGGTTCAAAGGAGGATAACTATGGCAACCCCGGGAACCGCACCGGGCAAAATCCCAGAGCCGCCAAACCCGGAGCAACCGGAGACTTCAGTCGGAGCCGGAGAACGGGCAAGCCTGTCTCGCTTACGGCGCTCGAAAACACGGATGCGAGTGCTAATTTCGCTTGTCGCGCTCGTTGTTGTGGCGAGCTCGCTACTGCTCTACCGCTATCTGCTCGCTTGGGAGTCCACCGATGATGCGCAGATTGACGGTTACATTTATCCGGTTAGTTCCCGTGTATCCGGCTACGTGACTCGCGTGGTGGTGGACGACAACCAGTACGTCGAAGCGGGTACCGTGTTAGTGCAGCTTGATCCCAAAGACTATGAAGTAGCAGTGGCCAATGCCAAAGCGACACTGGCGAACGACCAGGCCAGCGCCACTGCGCTTCGCACAACCGTTCCGATCACCTCGGTAAACACCTCGAGCCAACTCTCCACGGCTCAGGCGGATGTTGACAACGCCAAGGCCGGGCTGGTTGCGGCCGAGCGGGGTTTCCAGGCTGCGGAGGCGTCCCTTCGGCAGGCCGAAGCCAACGATCTAAAGGCCCAGGATGACGTGACCAGGTACAAACCGCTGGCAGAAAAGGACGAGATTCCGCAGCATCAGTACACGCAAGCGGTGGATAGCCAGAAGGCCACTGCCGCGGCGGTCGAGGCCGCCCGTGCGGCCGCGGCTGGTGCGGAACAGGCGGTGACGCAGGCGCGCGCTCGCATTGCGCAGGCCGAAGCCGAACTGCAGTACGCAGAGACGCAACCACAGCAAATATCGGTGCAGCGGTCGCGTGCCCAGGCGGCGGAGGCGGAAACCGAGCGGGCCGCCGCGATTCTTCAGCAGGCCCAACTCAACCTGCAGTACACGAACGTGGTAGCGCCGGTGAGCGGGATTGTGGGGCGGAGATCGGTCCAGCCGGGGCAGAACGTAGCGCCTGGCCAACAAATGATGACCATCGTTCCCCTGGACAGTCAGAACGTTTGGGTGACCGCCAACTTCAAGGAAACGCAGCTGAAGCACATGCGTCCGGGGCAGAGCGTGAAGATCTCGGTCGACACGTACGGCAGAAAATATGAAGGGCATGTTTTGAACATAGCCGGCGCCTCTGGGGCGCGCTACAGCTTGCTACCGCCAGAGAATGCGACGGGAAATTATGTCAAGGTCGTCCAGCGCATACCCGTGAAGATCGTGTTTGAAAAGGGACAGGACCCCGAGCACCTGTTGAGACCCGGAATGTCTGTGGAACCGAGCGTAAAGGTCCAATGTTTGCCTGCGAATTGACCATTCAGACGCTCAGCACCGGACAAGGAGCGCCGCGAACGAGCGCATAAGTAAGATCCCGCAGGCGACCGATCGCGCCGGATTGCGAACCCCTTCCCAACACCAAGACATCCGCACGCAATCTGCGCGCTTCCTCGGTCAACATCTCCTTGATCGCGCCAACAAGGATCCTGACCGGAGCGTGCGAACCGGCGGCGCCTTGCAGCTCTGCGATGCGGCGGCTCGCTCCATCTCTTTTCGCTGACTCGAGGTGCTCCTCAAGATCCAACTGGAGTGGCGGGTCGGGAGCGCTCGCGGGAATCACATGAACCAGCGTGAGATTCCCACGAACCGCTTTCGCCGTCTCGCTGGCGTAGCGAATGACTCTTTCCGAATCCGGGCTAAGGCCGATTCCGCAGACCAATTCGCGATGTTCGAGCTGTCCAGGGGAGATGGTTTCGGCGTGCTGCGTCGTCAGTACCGGACAATCGGCTTCGTTCAAAACCTTCGCGGTCGTGGAGCCAAGCAGTGTCCGGCGGAAGACTGTTTGGAAGAAAGGAGCCGCGTTCGACGCCAAATATCTGAAGAAGCCGGCGTGGGTAGGCATGATGATGAGATCAAATCCGTTCGTCCGGGCGAGGTGAACGATTTGTCGCGCTCCGTCGCCCGACAACAGGATTCTCGGATACTCCTCGAGCGGAAACTCAGACTTCAGGAACGAGTTCAGTTTGTCGCGGGCAAGGCCCTGCTGCTCTTCGGCAACCTCTGAGAGTGGGCGTACATAGAGCTGGACCGCGTCGCGACTGTAGAGATCGAATACATAGACAAGTGTGACTCTGGCCCCCAAGATCGTCGCCGCTGTCTTCACATAGGGCGCCATAGCAACGCAAGACGGCGAGAAGTCTACGGGGAACAGAATGTTTTGAATCGTGGACATTGCTTCGACTCGCACGGCCGATTCCGCCTGCTAGCTTAACGCCCTCCAGCCTCCTCTCCTCTCAATGCGAGACAGGTCGACGCTGCCTTAGCAACGAGCTGGCCGCGCTCGTCTGTGACCTCGCACTCGACGTAGCCCAAGTTCCTCCCGCGGCGCACCACTTTGCCCTCTGCCCTGAGATTAGCCTCCCAAACGGGACGGAAGAAATTGATCTTCAGTTCCACCGTTGTGAAGGATTCTTTCGGGCCAAGGGTGCTGGCGAACGCCATGCCCATCGCGGCGTCCGCAATGTCGCAAAGAATTCCTCCGTGGAGCGTGCCCATAGGGTTTGCGTGCTGAGGTCCGGCGGCCAGCGTGACCGTAGCCCGTCCGGAAGCGATCTCCTTAGCTTCGAACCCGATCAGACGTGCTACTGGCACGTCATTCGCTTTCGCTCTCGTTCTAAAGTCGGCTTTTACGGGAGAGTCCGGAGTGCTCATGACTTTGCCGCCCTCCCCTTCGATTCCGCCGCGCGAACGTTGGTTTCGAGATATTCTTCAAGATGACGGCAGGCCAAATGGCGCGGATTGTCCTTACGCTGCAGACGGCTCACCATCAAGCTCCCCTCCAGGGTGCTGACAATTAACATGGCCAATTCCGAGGAATCCACATCTCCGCTAATCTCACGTCGTCGGCGACCCTCTTCGATTATGGATCGCAGGCGTTCAAGCCAGGAGCCAAGTGCCCTGCGGGCTTTCTCGCGCAGCCGGGGGTTTCCATCGTCGGAATCGATGGCGGTGTTCAGCAGTGGACATCCTCCCGGCACCAGTCCGGCACGCCGGTCCCGAAAGTTGCGTACGATCTGCTGCAAACGGTCCACGGTATTCGAGATGGATTGCGTACCTTCAAGTCGCGTATCCAAGGCCAGCTTCCAGGCGTAATCGAAGGCCTCTGCCGCAAGTTGTTGCTTGCTTTCGAAATGCCTGTAGATTCCGCCTTTTTCGAGCCCCGTGGCCTTCATCAGGTCGGATAGGGCAGCCCCGTCGTAGCCTCTCTGATTG
The DNA here is from genome assembly GCA_003223215.1 of Acidobacteriota bacterium. Taxonomy (GTDB): domain Bacteria; phylum Acidobacteriota; class Terriglobia; order Acidiferrales; family UBA7541; genus Acidiferrum. The sequence continues at coordinate 24,827 of QHYH01000102.1, read as the reverse complement.
AAGATGGGCGCCGCCTTGCGAATAATTTCCTGTCGCGTCTGTTCGCCTTTTCGCATTCCCCCACTCCCGCCGGCAGATGCTGTGCGACCGATTGGTCGCTAGCTGCATCATACCACAACGTTAGATGGGACCGAACGGTCTCTTGTCGCATCAAAGGAGGCATTGAGGCTGACATGAGTATGAGTGCTATAGCCGCCTCCCTTCCGTTCCCCGGGGCGAGGGCCGAACGGTCCGCAGTAAATCCTTGGATCATCGCGATCACGGTTACGCTGGCCACCTTTATGGAGTTGCTCGACACCGCCATTGCCAATGTTTCCTTGCCGCATATCGCCGGAGGTCTCGCCGTCAGCTACGACGAAAGCACCTGGGTCCTGACCAGCTATCTGGTGTCGAATGCCGTGGTTCTTCCGCTTTCCGCATGGCTGAGCCGGGTTTTTGGACGCAAACGCTACTATATGCTTTGCGTCGTGCTCTTTACTTTGAGCTCTCTGCTCTGTGGACTTGCGCCTTCCTTGGACTTGCTCATTCTCTTTCGCGTTCTGCAGGGTGTCGGGGGAGGCGGATTGGCTCCCGTGGAGCAGGCTATCCTCGTGGACACTTTCCCTCCAGCGAAGCGGCCCGCAGCGTTTGCGCTGTACAGCATGGCCATTGTCACGGCTCCGGTAATCGGCCCGCCACTCGGAGGGTGGATTACCGATAGTTGGAGCTGGCGCTGGATCTTCTTTATCAACCTACCGATTGGGATTCTCTCTTTAATTTTGACCAGCCGGGTCGTTTCCGATCCGCCGGAATTCACTCGGGAAGTCGTGGCTGCACGGAAAGATGGCAGGTTGCGCATTGATGGCCTCGGGATTGTCCTCATTGCCCTCGGATTCGCGTCCCTCGAAGTAGTTCTCGATCGTGGCCAGACTTTAGACTGGTTTGAGAGTCGCTTCATCGTCCTGTTCTTTTCGATAGCCTTTTTGTCATTGGTTGCCGCAGCTATCTGGGAATGGCGTCATCCCGACCCCGTAGTGGAAATCCGTCTGCTCCGGGACCGCAATTTCGCAATCGCCAACGCTTACTACTTTCTTTTCGGGTTCGCCCTTTTCGGATCAACCGTGTTGATTCCTCAGATGCTGCAAGGCCTCTACGGCTACACCGCGACCGATGCCGGACTGGTTCTCGGCCCCGGCGCTTTCGTCATTGTTGCTTTAGCCCCGTTGGTTGTGAGGCTTTTCCCGAAAGTTGGCGTCAAGGCGATGATTTTCATCGGCTACGTCATTTTCGCCATCGCCATGTGGCAGTACGCCAGCATTGATCTTGGAACGGACTATAAGCGCATGGCCCTCCTCAGAGCACTCCAAGGACTCGGTATTGCTCCGCTCTTTGTGCCTGTGAGCCAGCTGGCATATTCCTATCTGGCGAAAAATAAAAACAACAAAGCTTCGAGTATCACCAACCTCTTCCGGAACCAAGGCGGGAGCGTTGGGATTGCCTTTGTGACAACGCTTCTGGCAAGGCGAACGCAGTACCACCAGTCCGTTTTGGTCGCGCACGCCACGCCTTTCGAGCAGCGCTATCGGGAGACTCTCGGTGCATTATCCCGGTACTTTGCGACACACGGGTTCACCAACGCGGACGCCGCTTTGCATGCCAAAGCGCAAATGGCGCGAATGATTCAGGAGCAAGCAGCGTTTCTTGGCTTTCTCGATTGCTTTTGGGTGCTGGGCTGCGCCTGCCTGATCGGCGCACCGTTGGTCTTCTTTATTCGCAAAATCAGGTCGGCTGGTCCTGGCGCCGCACACTAACGCGAACGGACCGACGGAAGGGGGCTCCGGAAATGATTTGGGGAGTTCCAAGCTCTGCAGTCCGTGCTGGCTAATCCCAGCCGCGAAGCATGGTCGGAGTGCTCAATATTCGTCCGACACCTCTGGAACGCAACGGCCTTCATTGCAATCCTTTCTGCAATCGCGTGGTATGGGACCGGAGAAGTTCTTCCTCGAACCAATGCCGCCTCTCATCCGCAGCGAAGTCGAGAGCCTGAGCCAGCGTCCTCGGAATAACGCTGGTCGGCATCGCGGTCCGATCATCGCAAGCAGCCACAGAGGAAGGCTGCTCCCCTTGGCACGGAAGGCTAACAGCGCGGGCCGATACGAGAGGACGAGCGAAGTGATATAAGAGCTGTAAGTTGATTTGACGGAGGTTCCTCGATGGACGACCGGACGGCGGACCAGCCACCTATTAGGCCGGAACAACGGAGGAGCAGCCGTTTCTCTGTGGTTGTTCCTGTAGAGGTGAAGTGGCAAGAGCCCAGCGGCAAGATCGTCAAGCAAGCCGCCCAAGCGAAGGAGGTAAACGCCCAGGGTGGTCTGCTGGAGATGAAGATTTATCCCTGGGTCGGCGGCGACCTGGAGCTGACCAATCTACTTTCAGGCCAAACTACTCAAGCACGCTTGGTGGGTACGCGTCGTTCCAAGGATGGTGCTTTTCTTGGGGTTGCCGTCGCGCTTGTGGTTCCCAATGAGACTTTTTGGGGTGTGAATTTCCTGCTCAGGAAAACAAGCGCCGAACTTGCCAAGATCGAGCAAACAATCAAATCCGGCGGCGTAGAGCATCGCATACTGAGAGAGTTCCGCGACGCGCTGGATTATTTACGCAAAACCGCGTGGGCGGTTCAGGAATGGCAGGAGCGGCAGCTGCAAAAGCGCGATCCGCAGACCGTGCTCCCGTTGCTCACTACGGAGCGCATTCGCCGGGCCACGCAGCTCAACAAAGCAATCGAGACGGACCTGGCCACCCACGAAGCAACCGGCGAAACCACGGGAATGGATGAGTTCTTACGATCCGTCGAGAGCCTGTACCAGCGCGTCGCGGATCTGCGCAAAGACGATGAAGCTGAACGCTGACCACTAGATTCTGAAGCCGCCGCTCCGCACTCTCTTCCTCTCTCAAAAGTGCTTTTCGCTAACGAGACCAAGGCCGGACGCATTTTGGATTCGTACCAACGCCGCTGGCCAAAGCGGCTTAGAAGACGTGACTGAACATATGAAACGGCCGACTTAGTTATTTAAGCAGGTCGGTTGCGTATCTGACAGGAACAGCGAGATTCGAACCGCCAAAGCCCCTCAGTATCGCGAAATTGATGCCAATCACTTTACCGTCTCTGTTAAACAGGGGCCCACCTGAACCGCCTGAGGTGGTCGCCGCGTCATACACTATCTTGTCTTTTAGGATGTCGCCGATGTGTCCCTGCGTTGTGGTCGGCCGGATCAGCTGCTCGGAGGCGATCCGCGACATGACCTGGCTGACGTCTTGCGCCCCGCTTGCAACTTTCTGCACCACATCGGAATTCGCTCGCGCGAGAATGCCTTCCACACCAGTGGGATAACCCATGAGGACCACAGCCTCTCCTGTCACGCTGGCTTCTCTTCGAGCATCGAGTTCCAGCAGTTCCGCATGAGACGGCGGCGGAGTTTCCAGTTTCAGTGTTGCCACATCCGCCTCTGATGAAATGCGACCAAGCTTTGCCTGGATAGCCGCGGCCTTTCCCGGAAAGTAAGCCTCGTAAGACAAAACGTAGGGATCAACGCCCTGTTCGAGAAGCCGCTTCAATTCATCGTCCTGCCACCAAGGCTCTGCAACGTGATGGTTAGTGAGGATAGTCCCATCAGCCCGCGCGAGAAAACCTGTGCCGAAGGCGTCCACCTGAAGAGGCGGTCCGGCGCCGCCCAGATCGAGTTGTGCCATCCCTTTATCGTCAACCTGTGGCTTACCGTTCGCGTCGACCGCGACCTGAAGCGGCCTTCCAGATTGTTTATCTACGAATCCCACCACGACGTGCAGTAGACACACGCTCGGTCCATATTTGTGAACCACGGTCTCCGCGATTTTGTCTTCCTTTTCCAACTGGGCAAGGCGGCTCTGTGTGTCGAGGAGTTGCCTCTTCAGGGCATCGGCGTCCGCGCTATCTGCACTGGCCACCTTCTTGCGTAGATCTTCGGATTGCGCCTTCAGAGAATCGCGCGCCGTCGAACCAGAACCCGAGCCCGTTTCGATCGAACCGCGCGCCTGCTCGGCGCGACGCAGCAAGTCACCTTGAGGTTGCAGGCCGCTATTCAACCGCGCAATTTCCGCTCGTAGCTGCAGGGTGGCCTTCCGGCTGTTACGGGTCGAGACAGCCACGAACACTGCCGCGAGAACGGCTGCGGCGCTAAGCGCAAAAAGCGCGGGAATCAGCCACAAGCGCCGTTTACTTGCGGGGACTCCGCTCAAGGATTCCACCGCAATATCTGCGTAGCGCTCTCTCTCGACCGCATACTTCAGCATTGTCTTGAGTTCTTCTTCGGGTCGACGTTCCCTGAACTGAGTTCTAATCCTTGCGGCGAATTCAACCGCATCGAAGGGAAACGAAATGACGTCGTCGGTGCCAAGGTCCAGGGCGCGGGCTCGCTCCAAAGCGCCTCCATGGACAACCATCACGACTTTGAGAGACGAATCGGTCTCCGGGCGGGCTTTGAGCTGCGTGATCAGTCCGCAGCAGCTAAGGTCAGAAGGCGTCGCTTCCATTACCAAAACTTCGGGAGATAATGCAAGGACTCCCTGTACAGTCAACCCGTTCTCTGTGGCGATCTCGTAGCCTTGGCCGGCCAAAGCGGGTTGGACTGCTTCGAGAGAGGCTTCGCCGAGATTAAGAAGTAGGACGCGCATCACTTGTTGGATGCAAGGTCACGCTACTTGGGTGCGGCACGTGTCAGCCATTGTCTGGCTGCCTGACGTTGATGATGGCCCGAGTTTCCCGGATACGCGAACCCACATTTAATCAGGAGTTCGGGTGGGCGGAGGACCTAGGCATTCAGCTATACTCACGGCGCGAACAACCAGTACCTCACAAACGACCAAACCAGTGTACCCGCTAAGCAGAAGGCCACTACGCAAGCAGCCAAGAGCTGATTGCCAGAGATACTTAATTCGCGCCTCATGGTGCCACGCTCGGTAACTACGGGCGTTGGCTCTAAGCGCTTCGGGAAATTCGCGTCAGGCTTGGCACTCCCGGTGGCCTGTTTGATGATTTTTCCGAACTCTTTATCGTTCAGGGCCTCCGGCGAACGAGAACCGGCGCATGAGCTGACAGTCATTGTTGCTTGAATCTTTCGCGGAAAAGTCTTAAAGCTTCCGACCGCGTCATCTTCTTGACGCGAATCGTCTGACCGCCGCTTTTGGACAGTGGTCTGCGAACCAGCCTTGGGTACTGCGTGTGGAACAAGCGACGCAAAATCCCGCTAGCGATCCCACAGCCCGTTTCCGTCCCGCGCGGGCTATGATGGCAAAAGTGATAGCGCTTGAGAAACCGGAAGAAGCGATTGCGAAGCCTTCCGAAATGCAGGAAATAATGGATCCACGCTTCGCCGACATAGCTTTCGACGACGCCCGCAAGGAGAACCGGTAGAGTGTACACAGGAAATAGGAAGCTGAAAGGCGCGGCCACGAAAAACAGAGGCAAGAAATCCTTCAGCTCCTTGCTGAAGAGCCCTCCGTCGAAGGGGCTTTCATGGTGCCGCTCCCGGTGAAGAGGGTCGAGCCGCCCGTGAAGAAAGCGGCCGTGGTGGGCGTAGCGATGAAAGAGGTATTCGACCAGACTCCAAACTGGGATGCCCGCCAGATAAAACATGATCCCGAGCAACGGGTGCCTGCTGCTCAACATGAGTAGCGTCACGATGAGCGAGTAAACAGCGTAGAAAACTGTAAGCGGATAGAGTCGCCGGCGGGCAATGCGGGACTGTCCGCGTTTGTACGCTTCAAAGGAACCTTCGATCGGTCGATAGTCAGTTAGGGCTGGCGCCAATCCCAGAGACACAAATCGCCTCCAAAGGAACAAATCCCCTTCCTTGCTGAACATCCCATGCTTGGTCTGGCTTATTCAAAGCTGCCCGTCACGCCCTGAAAGCCGTGGCTGGCTTGCTTCAGGAGCCAACGCATGACGCGCGAGACGCTGTAGCAATAGGCTACGTTGTAGCCGAGCGTTGAAAAACAGTGCGGCTCGCAGCCCTGCTTCATCTCTTCGAGTTGCTTCAGATTGAACTTCTGGTTTTCGATGGTTCCCCAATCGTATCCGGCGTTGTACATGGGAAAACAAGGCGCGAGTGTTCCATCCGTGCGGATAATCAGCCAGTTCTGGCCAGCACGGCAGCCCCAATGTCCACCAACCCCACGCATGAAGCCCTTCATGTTCTGCAGGCGAGGAACGGAGTCGACCATCTTCCAGCCCTGACGCTGCTTGTCGATGAGCCAGTCCAATAGGTCATCGACCACGGGGAAGTCCTCCGGGCGGATGTAGGTATCGTTCTCATGCAAGTGTTTGAAGTGGTCCTGTTCCATCATCGGCGCTTCGTTGATGTGAAACGTGATAGAGATACCGTTCTCGTGCGCGATTTTGGCGAGTTCCTTCACGTCCTCGATGTTTGTGCGGCAGATGTTCGTATTAAAGAATACCGTGTACCCGTAGCGGTATTGCCTTCGCACAAGGTAATCAAAATACGATCGGACGTGCTCGAGGGCCTTGGGCAGGCCAGGTTTTTCCCTGATCGTGTCGACGGCAAAATTGATGGTGGCGATTCCCGCGTCAGCAAGGCGGTCTGTTACTTCCGGCCGCAAGAGCCGTGCGTTGGTTGCCAGGTAAACCCAGAAGTCTTTCTTCGCAGCGTAATACACGACCTTATGAACAAAATCCGGACGCAGGAGCGGCTCACCCCCGGTGGGCGCGAGGACCCGGCAGGGCGTCGAGTGTAGCCAGTCAATCGCGCGCCGCGCAGTGTCTTCGCTCATGCCCTTGACGCGATTGTCATAAGACCAGCAGTAGTGACAGTCAAGATTGCATTTCCACTCGGTGAAAAGGTAAGCGATGATCGGCTGGAAGTCTCCCGGAAGTACTTGGGACTTGAAGTAAGGAAACATCCAGCCTTTCATGGTCTTCAGGATCTTGGAAGCGGGCCAGTGGCGCTTTCCTGTGCGAAGTACGGCTTCGTGCGCCGCAATGTCTTGCTCATCGAGATCGTGAAACAGTTCCGGATGTTGCGGGAACACGGCGGTCGGCAACGCCGCTTGCCTCAGGGCTGGTGCTCGGGGTATGGCTTCGCGTGAAGGCTGTTGCAGAAGTTCGTGTAGAGGGACGTCGAGCCGGAACGGCTGACTGGGCAAAGTAGGAAACTGCTGCACTTCAGACATACCACCTCCGTTCTCGGAAGCCGTTTAACGTCTCTTGCGCGTACCAAACTTTGATGCTTGCTGCACGCAAAGGGGCGCAAACAGTTTGCATTGGACCGTTCGGTCTCCCCATGGCGAGGCAAAACGCCATGCAGACACCTCTTTGCGAAAAGGGAATCCGGCATGTGGAGTAATAGAACCGTCACTCGGTGTAGCGCAAGAGAAGCACTCCCAAAACGATTAACAGGAGTGGCCAGGACTTGGTGAAAATGGCCTTCCAAGGGGTGGGCAACTCCGACAGACCTTTAACAACGCCAATACCGCCGCCGGCGATGGCAAAATGGAGATGCTCTGCCTGAACACGCCTCATCACCGCCAGGTGGTCGACACTATGCATCCCGCCGTGGTGCTCGTGAAAGAGGAGCATCACGGACCCAAAGACGGCTAGTAACGGAAATGCCCAGGCAGCCCAGGCCGATTTCAAAACGCCGCGAGCGCGCTGTATCTCAAGAACGCCGAGGGTCAGTAGCACCACGGCAAACACCTTGTGCTGCAGATCTTCCCCATTGTGCGTGAGGCCATACCACCAACTCTGGGGACCGAAGGGCCACAGCTCTGTGTCGCTGAAGACGAGGAGGAATACACCGCAAACCAGAAAACAGACAGGCCATGCAAAGCGCGTCCAAGTTCGGTGTTGGCCAAGGGTGGTTTCGGCAAGAAGGAACAGACCAGCAAGGACTACCAGAAGCCCGGCCAGATGGTGGTTAAACTCACTCTCCTCTTTGTCCCGGACGGCAATGGCCTGTTGTGACTGGTGATTTGGGGTTGCGTCGCGCATTGGCATGGACATATCCATGCCTTGGTGTCCGGCATGGACAGCATCCGGGGGGCCCGCGTGGGCTGAGGCCTGCGGAGTGCCAAATACAAACAGAACGGCGACGACGATGCAAGCCGCTAGGAGTTGTCCGATGCTGGTACGCCGAATCATGCGACCTTCGCTATGCACGACACACCTCGGCGGCCGCCAGTCTCGATGCCGGACGGTCGAAAAATCTGCCTTTGCTAGCACGCCACGTGCTAGCACGTTTGATTCTCGATCCTGGCAAAGAGACACACGAAAATTTTGGGGGAAACTCGTCCTTGTAGTAGGTGCGGTTGCGAGTCGCGTTAGCGGCAAGACCACGGCAAAAAACTTGTATCTTTCCATTCCTGTCGAGTGTCTAAGGGGATTGGAAGACGTTCAAACAGGCGTAGGTGCAGACAAATCCAAGTTTTGCCCTGGTAATCGGCGCTTCTCAAGGGCTTGGGAAAGTGTTGCAACTGAGTGACCGGAAGCTTCCCGTAAACCCGCTTGTCAACAATGCAGGTTTCGGTGTCTCGGAGAGATTTCTCGGACTCCCCGTTGAGAGTCAGACGCCAAGGCTGCAGCTGAAATAGACCGCCGTCGAGCTCACGCATTCACGTTGCCTTCGTTCGTTGCGCATCCCCCGGCGAGGGATTGCCGTGGTAGCAACCCTAGCGGCCAAGGCCGCTCAACCAGCCTCGCCAAGGCGTGAGAGGTGTAAGCATAGTGGGAGCAACGAGCTGATGGCCTCGCAGTTGTGCATGCGGTAGCGCGAAGATGCCCAATAGGGATACCCTAGGGTCCCGCGAACCAAATCGGAAGAAAGAAGAAAGAAGAAAGAAGAAAGAAGAAAGCCCTATGCCGGCGATTACAACGAAAGATGGCGCGCGAGTTTATTACAAGGATTGGGCGCAGGTCAGCCCGTGGTTTTCAGTCACGGCTGGCCACTCAGCGCGGACGCTTGGGAGGACCTAATGCTCTTTCTTGCCGGCCGCGGCTTCCGCTGCGTCGCCCACGACCGTCGTGGCCATGGCCGCTCCAGCCAACCCTGGAACGGCAACGAAATGAACACCTACGCCGACGACCTTGCAGCCCTCACCGAAGCGGTCGACTTGAAAGACGCGATTCACGTCGGCCATTCTACAGGGTGCGGTGAAGTCGCTCGCTACTTCGGCCGTCATGGAACTAAGCGCGTCACCAAGGCTGTCCTCATCGGCGCGGCGCCGACGCTGATGCCGAAGACGCCCGCGAATCCTGGCGGCTTGCCAATGGAGGTGTTCGACCAGATCCGTGCCGGCGTGCAAGCTGATCGCTCCCAGTTCTTCAAGGACCTCACCGTACCCTTTTACGGGGCCAACCGGCCGGGCGCCAAGGTCTCGCAAGGCTTGCGCGATTCGTTCTGGCTCCAGGGGATGATGGCAGGACACGAGGCCGTCTATGAGTGCATCAAGGCTTTCTCGGAAACCGACTTCATGGAGGATTTGAAGAAGATCGATGTGCCCACGCTGATTCTCCACGGCGATGGCGACCAGATCGTTCCCATAGCGAACTCTGAGCCCCTTTCCGCGAAACTCGTGACGGGATCCTCTCGTAAAGTCATTCCAGGCGCGCCCCACGGCATGTGTTCCACGCTCAAGGACCAAATCACCTCCGAACTACTGGTGTTTTTCCGGCGTGCGCACCGAGGCTCTTCATAAAATTCCCTACAGGAAAAGGAGAAGTCCCATGGTGAAAAAACAGATCGATCCAAAAACTACCGAAAGCGACAGCGCCCAGCCGCGCTTTCATCAACGCGCTGCGGAGCTACAGGCCTATGGAACGGTTAGCCACGCGCTTCCGCTCGAACTGGAAGAGCCCGTGCGCCTGGAAATGACCGAGCAACTCAACAAGCTTCTTGCCGACACCATTACCCTTCGCGATCTGTACAAGAAATCTCATTGGCAGGTTGCTGGTCCGACCTTTTATCAACTCCATCTGCTTTATGACAAACATCACGACGAGCAGGATGAATTGGTTGACTCCATCGCTGAACGCATTCAGCTCCTCGGCGGCGTTAGCATCGCCATGGCCGCGGATGTAGCCGAGACGACGCAGATTGAGCGGCCGCCCCGCGGTCGCGAAGAAGTGCCCGTACAGCTTTCGCGCTTGCTCGATGCTCACCAGGTCATCATTCGTACTGCCCGAACGCTCGCGCGCCGGGCTTCCGCCCTGGGCGATGACGGCACCAATGATCTGGTTATTAGCGAGGTGCTGCGCACCAACGAACTTCAGGTCTGGTTCCTGAGCGAACATCTCGTCAACGTTCCACTGGTGGAAGTAACCAAAGCAGCGACAGCCGGTGGAGCGTAATAAAAAGCAACTGGGAGTAGGGTTGAGAAGAGCAATCTAGGCGCCTGGCAAAGGTCGCGGCCTACGCAGCGTGCGGTTTTGTCTGCACGTTACGACACGGTGCTTTGGCCAAGCCCATCGTTATGGTGCCATTCAGCTTCCATGCCGCGGCAATTCACAGTCCGGAAGGTGCGGATGGCGCAGAGATGCCCGGCCGAGACCGTTTCTCGACGCCCCGTCTGCATACCATTACAGGCCGAGTGGTGGCGGACCAGGCTCATGGTGAGTCATGAACGAGCACACGAGGGGGACAGCATTTCCGAAGCACTTTGACGGCAAGCGCTTCTTCAATCCAGATGCTCCGCAAGTGCCCGGCTTTGGTGACGTCATTCGATGGAAGCTGACGAGTCGGCCGGAACCGTCGCCCAGTTTCATTCCGGACGTCGAACCATCCCAGCCGCCGCCCCGCGTGAACGGTAACGCACTGCGCGTCACTCTCGTGAATCATTCGACGGTGCTGCTTCAGCAAAGGGGTTCCAACATTTTGACGGATCCTATCTGGTCCGAACGAGCAAGCCCGCTTTCCTGGATAGGACCACGACGAAGAAGAAAACCTGGAGTGTCGTGGGAGGACCTGCCGCCGATTGATCTTGTGCTAATCAGCCACAACCATTATGACCACATGGATCTGCCGACTCTGCGTCGGTTGGCGGCCCGAGGAGGTTCCACGTTCATTGTTCCTGCTTGCGGGGCTCGGCTACTTCGCTCGAAGAACATCGGACCGGTTCACGAACTGGATTGGGGCGAGTCATTATCCCTGCCAAACTTCACCGTACATTGCGTTCCGGCACTGCACTTCTCAGCCCGAGGAATTTGGGACCGCAACTTGACGCTGTGGTGCGGATACCTGATTGAATCTCAGCAGCGACTCGTCTATTTCGCGGGAGATACGGCATTCGGACCTCATTTCTCTCAGATCCGAGAAAAGTTTGGATCGCCGCACGCTGCGTTATTGCCGATTGGAGCGTACGAACCTCGCTGGTTCATGGCTAGCGTGCACATGTCTCCTGCGGAGGCGGTGAGAGCCCATGAGATCCTGGCCGTCAAAACCAGCATCGCAATCCACCACGGCACTTTCCGGCTCGCGGACGACGGCCTCGACACTCCCAGCAAAGAACTCATCGCTTGCCAGCCGCGCGAAGGCTTCCGGGTTCTCAAAAACGGACAGTTTGTGAACCTCTTATGACGATCGACAAGCACACCTCGCACTACTAGTCCTAGCGTTGCTGAAAAAGTCGGAAATTGTGTAACAAAGCAGCGCGCTGTGCGTCCAAAGAGGCACAAAGGGTCCGGAGCGCGTAGCGAGTTGAATCGGCTTGGGGCGCCATGACGGACTCCTCCTTGGTACCAGTGCTTTGACTCACGAGTCTCTGGCTAAGAATTAACCGAGTCCGGGTTAGAGCCAAACAGTTCAGCGAGAAAATGCTGGATAGCAGTTGCGGAGCGGGTGTCGCTCGGCGCGTGATACGCAACGCCTGGGAGTGCGGGGCTGTGCTTGTGAGTAAAGCCGTGCATGGCACCGCCATAGATAATCAGCTGCCAGTCGACACCTGCCTGGTTCATTTCTTGAACGAACCGTTTCGCCTTCTGACATTTTCCTGCCGAAATTCCGACTCGCTCAGCCGAACGATCTCGTACGGGGTTCCATCTTTGAAACGGCGGGTAATTAGCGCGATCCGGTTACCGAAGCGCTCAGCGGTCTCTGTGTCGCCGATGCTCGGCGCGTCTTCATCGGCGTTGCTTTGTCCCATTGCACCTACCCAGGTGCCGAGCCGGTTCAGATCAGAGCGCGCACCGCCGCTCCAATTGTTTCCAGGCAGATCGCCCACCCCCACCCGAATCATGCCCAGCTGCATCGCGAATACGTTCAGTTGCAACAAGGTCGAGAGTTTGTCGCCATTCTGAGAAGTCGAGTTGGTGAACCCGACGGCAATCTTGTGTTTCCACCGCTGCTCGAGCCAGCGTGGTCGAAAGGCGGCCTCCAGGAATGCCTTGAATATCGCCGATCCACTCCCCATATACGTGGCGCACCCGAAGATGATCCCGTCACAACGGTCGAGTTCGGTCATCAATGTTTCATTCGCGAAGCGTCCTTCAAAAACGTCGCTCCCCTGGATCTCCAGGAACTGCGCGTTTGTTCCCTCGACTGCCTTGATGCCTTTGAAAATCGCGTCGGCAAGCACCTTGGTGTGCCCGCGATCCGATTGGAAGACTACTGCCACGCTTGCCATGGGAGTTCCTCTGGTTCCGCCAGCTAATCATTCCATTGCGGGGCTCTTGTGCTGATAGGAGTGGGAGGCGTGATGGTTGCCCAGCGCTCGACAATCTTCTTATTCGCAAAGCGCCACATGACGAACCCATGGAATTCAATCCTTTGCCCGTTGCGGCTTCCCTGCCCGTCCACGAATTGCGAATGACGACTTTGTCTTCTTCCGCCAGAATATCTTCTATGGCGACCTTCAGGTCTGGCCAACGTTTGTAGGCGGTTTCCATCATCTTCTTGGCAGCCTCCGGCCCGACTTCCACTCCTGTCGGCTCGTCGTGGTCCAAGAAGTCGGTGCTGAAATTCTTGAATGCAACTTCGGACTTTTTTTGATTGACGAATTCTTCAAAATGGTCTCGTACGAACTGCTTCATCTCTTCAAGAGTTAGCCCGGGCGCGCCTTTCGCTGGGATTTTCATGTCAGGTATAACCGTCCGTCTCTCCTCGAAACGACGACGCACGGGACCAAAATGTGGCGATGGCCGCCGCTTTCGTCGTCAGGAGCGTTCTTACTGAGCGTGCCGCCATTCCTTGCAGCGGGCGCCCCAGGCGCTCGGCGAGCTGGTGGCGGGCGCGCCATACCCTCGCTTTCAGCGCGTTTTCAGCAACGCCGAGTTTCTTGGCGGCTTGCCCCGTCGAGTAACCTACCACGTGACGCAGGAGGAGGGCGATGCGCAGACGGGGTGAGAGTCGGTCGATGTTCTTGTTGATCATCTCGCGGATTTCAACGCCCAGGTAAATCTGCTCCGGATCCGGCGCTGGGTCGGCAAAGCGTCCAATCCCGGGCAGCTCGTCCTCCTGGAGGATGTCAGGAACGCCGAGCCTTGATGCTACGTCGCTTCATGAGCGCGGCGTTAATGACGATGCGTGTCAACCAGGTGGAAAACTGCGAGCGTTCTTCGAAGCGTTTAAGATTACGGTGAGCGGAAAGTAGCGCGTCCTGCAACGAATCCTCGGCATCCTGTTTGTTCCTGAGGATGCGAAATGCTGTTTGAAACAGCAGACCCTGATAACGGCGAAAAAGAGCTTCCGTTGCGCGTTCATCGCCTCGTCTGCCGGCAAGGATCAATTCGGGTTCATTTAATTTTGCCGTCTCTGCGGTTGTAATCGCCATGTCCTTTGCCTGGCACCCCCTCAAAGTGACTTCCACCGAACTCGAGCAGCAATTCAGACACCACAATTAAGAGATTGAATCCGTGGACCTTTTCTCCATCTCGCGTGTTGGTTTCCGACAATTGCCGGAATCCGACAGACGGCCGTTTAATCCAGCGCGGCTCCCGCCGTCGCGTTGACCACCGTTCCCGTCAGCATGCGCGCGCGGTCGGAAGCGATCAGCACCGGTGCATTCGCCGTATCCTGGACCGTCGCGGGGACCTTCAGAAAGTTGGACTGCGCGATTTGTGCCATCGCCTGGTCCTTTGTGAGGTTCAGTTTGTCGGCCAGCAAGTACATCGTGTCCTGAATGGACCGGCTGTCGGTGTTGGCCAACGTTCGAAGGCAGACGACCCTCACTCCAAAGGGGCTGATCTCGAAGGCCAGATTCTGCGTGAGATTCTCGATTGCGCCAAACGCCGCGCCGATCGCCGTCGCGCCTGGAACGTGTGCCCGAGCCGGGCTACCCGTAACGAAAATGATCACGCCGGAGTGCTGCTTGATCATAAGGCGCGCCGCGGCGCGGGCGGTGATAAAGCGCGACTTTAGCATCGTCGCCAGCGGCACCATGAACTCTTCAATCGGCAAATCCACGGCATTCTTTCCGTTTCCGTACTCTTTGGCGAGAGGGCCGGCGGCATCGAGGATGATGTCGACCTTGCCCACCTGCTTTGCGATGTCATCGATATATTGGTTGACAGCGGCATCGTCGAGCGTGTCAATTACCGTTGCGTGCGCCCTCCCGCCATTTGCCGCGATTTGCTTGGTCACTGATTCAACGCCCGGCTTCGTGTGGCCTGACAAGAAGAGTTCGGCACCTTGCGCTGCGAACTCCTTGGCGACGGCAGCTCCTATTGAGCCGCCAGCACCGAACACAACAGCGTACTTTTCCTGCAGGATTTGAGTGCTGCTCACGTGATCCCTCTTCGTTCCATGACTTCCACTTCCATTCTCAAGACGTTTGAAACGCTTTGGGACGGACACCTTTTTTCACGCGGAATCAGGCCGTTCGGAGAAAGGCCGGATCGGTGAATCCGGCCTGTCGGCGCACTTGTCGCCGAGGCATTTGCGAAAAGCGTTCGGTGCGCGATTCCTTATATGGGCGCAACTCTGGTTTTGTTTAATAAAAAAGGGTTTCATTTCTGCGTTTCGGAAATTCTATTGCTGGTCCTGCTTCTTCAGCCGACGGGACTCCCCACCTTACATGCACCGATGCGTTGTTCGATGAATCGCCGTTCCATCGGGTTACGCACGAAGGTGAGTGCGGTCAGGAAATGTTGACGCGCGACTTCATGCCTTCCACTTCGAAACTCAAACTCTCCAAGCGCGGCGTGATAGAAAGGATAGCTGGCCAGGCGGTCTGAATGAGCAATCTTCCGAATCTCTTCAAGGCCGCGCTGCGGACCTTCGCGTTGGGCTGTGGCGATGGCGCGGTTGAGCGCTACGACTGGTGAAGGGTGAATGGCCATCAACTGGTCGTAGAGCGAAACGATCATTCCCCAGTTCGTATCCTCGACTCCATGCGCGGCTGTGTGAACCCACGCGATCGCGGCTTCCACGTGATACTCGGTCAGTTCCGGGCCCGTCGCTGAAAGATCAAGCTGCCTCTGGCCTTCGGCTATGACACGCACATCCCACCGCGAACGGTCCTGTTCGAAGAGCGGCCGCAAGTCGCCCGCCGCATCCACGCGCGCCGGCAGACGCGCGGCATGGAAACACATCAGCGCCGAAAGAGCACGCGTCGCCGGCGTGGCCGCAGGCGAATGGTCGAGGAGAAGCGCCGTGAGACGCATCGCTTCCCGGCACAGCTCGGCTCGCACGGCCGACTCGGGAGACGCCCCGTGGTAGCCCTCGTTAAAGAGAAGGTAGAGCGCACGTTGCACGGCCGGAAGGCGCACGGACAAGTCACCCTGCCCGGATACATCGAACAGCCTCTTCGATCCTGCCATTACTTTCTTTGCCCGTGAAATGCGCTTCTCTATGGCGGCATGGCTGCTGACGAAGGCCCCAGCGACCTCGTCCACACTGAAACCGCACAAGATGTGGAGCATAAGCGCGACTTGGGCCTCCTCGGGAAGGCGGGGATGGCAGCAGGAGAACATCATGCGAAGCTGGCCGTCATGGATGGCAGGCGCCCCAAATAGCTCCTCTACGGCAGGCGCGAGTGTCCATTCACTATCAAGCATTCGCCCTAGTTCGGGCGCGAACGTGCGAGCCGTGCGTTCGCGGCGAAGAACATCCAGCGCGCGGTTCTTGGCCGTGGCCATGAGCCACGCGGAGGGGTTCTCCGGCACACCGTGGAATTTCCACACTTCCAGCGCGCGGCAGAAGGCGTCTTGTACGACGTCCTCTGCCAGCGCCAGGTTGTGGATTCCAAAGATGCGCGTCAACGTGGCGACCATGCGCCCCGATTCGCGCCGGAACAGATGATCAGTGGGCTCCATCACATATTCAGCTTCATCACTGGACGTACTTCTACGGCACCATCAACATCGAGGATCGGACAACCTTTTGACAGTTCAACAGCCTGCGCCAGATCGCGGGCCTCAATAAGCGTGTACCCGCCGACGATGTCTTTCGCCTCGGCAAACGGTCCATCCGTCACCGTCTTCTGCTTGCGTTTCACCAGCTTGCCCGTCCGCTCGAGCGGTTGCCCCTGGTCTTTGACATGACCGTTCTGGCCAAGCTCCTTGAACCAGGCCATCCACTTCTGCATCGACTGCTGGATTCTCTCAGGGGATCTCCCGCTTTCCCCGCCGCGATAAAGAAATACAAACTCGCTCATGGTCATCCTCCTTAAGTTGCTACTTCTAACCTGTAGACGTTTGACGCGCGAAGCTGCGGACATCTTTTTAAAAGAAGTTCGGCTGTCTTCGGGTGCCACGTCCTATCTAGGGTTCTTGCGCCGGGCATAAATGAAATGCCTCACTTCGGCTGGATTTGCTGCAAACCGATCGACGCGTTCCTCTATTTCGCGGTCCGCCTGGGTCAATCGCGTGTGCTGCCGCAAATGTTCTCCCCACGAATCGACGATAAACGTTTCGAGGTAGCGTGTCGGTTGTTCGGTATCGTAATAAACGGCCCAGCGCGACGCACCATCCCGCCGCCGCACCCGTGAGAACTGCTCAAGGGCCATGAGGAACTCGTCCGAGTCCTTTGCGTCGATCTCATATTCGACCGTAACCAGCACCGGTCCCTCACTGGGTTCTGTTGCTTCCACCAGTCTCGGCTTTCGCCAGTGGTCCCAGGTCGCGAGGTCTGCCGTCGCATCGGGCAACCGCGAAATCAGAATCAGCACTGGAGACGCCGCTGTGCCGATGGCTGCCGCCACCAAGGAAAACTGGGTGCCTCGGTGCCCGGCGACATATCCCCAGAACGCGCTCCCGGCAGCCCACGAGCCCATATACACCAGCAGAAAAACAGCCAGCGCCCTTGCGCGGACCCAATCCGGCGCAACGCTCTGCATTACCGCGCTCATCAGGGACATCACCGCCGTCCAGGCTGCTCCGCCCAACGCAATGGCGACGGACAGCGGCACGACGGACCTGAACGTTGTCGTTGCCCACAGCGCACCCGCAAACAACGTAGTTCCTATGGCCAGCGTGGCCTCCGCTGATAGCGACGATCGCACGCGCTGCAGCGCCATTGCTCCGACGACCGCGCCACCGCCGAACACCGTCAGGAGCAATCCATAAAGCGTCGAACTGCTGCCGAGCGCGTGCGCAACGGTAGGGAGCAGCGCCCAAAAGGCACTCGCGAAAAACATAATGGAAGCGATTCGTCCGAGAACAGTCAACATCTCAGGCGCGTTTCTTGTGTAACGAATCGCCGCGCGAGTTGCACCGCTCAGAGTCTCTCGAGGCAAACCACTCTGGCGCGCTGGCCGCTTCCATCGGGCGATGACCCAAAGCACAGCCAGAAACGATAGTGCATTCAACGTGAACGCCGTCGCTACGCCAGCCACCGCAATCAGGAATCCTCCCAGGGCGGGCCCAATCGCACGCGCCAAATTGAACTCAATGCCGTTCAGCGCCAAGGCGGGCAGCAAGTCTTCTTGGGGAACGACTTCAGGCAGGACCGCGCGCCACGTCGGGGCTTCCAGCGCGTCTCCAATGGCAAGAGCTAGCGTCAGGAGCAGTAGCAGCCACGGTGTAATCGAGTGCAGCAGAGTCAGTACTGCGAGTGCCGTCGCAATGCACAACATCCACGCTTCTGTGGCTAAGATCAGCTTCCGCCGGTCGAAGATATCGCCGAGCGCTCCCGCAGGCAGCGCCAGCAGAAAGAAGGGCAACGCCGAAGCAGTCTGAGTCAGAGCTACCAGCAAAGGCCCCGCGCCTTGCGACACCAGCAACCACGCCGCGCCCACGCCCTGCATGAACGTGCCGATGTCGGACACCAGGTCGGCGATCAATAAATTCCGGAACATCGGCAGGCGCAAGGGCCGCCACGCTGTCCGTTCTGAGGTGTTTTCGTTTGGGCGGATCTGGGACGCGCTGGTAGCCTGTGCCTGTGCATCCCGATTTTGCGGGTGTTCCGCCATCCCGTTGGGACTTTACACCACTGGGGAATGGTGGTCTGTAGGGTTCGATTTGACTCGGAACCGTCCGGCGCGCAGCTAGTGAGCGAGGGCAGAGAATGATGCCGCCTGATTCACGCGTCCGAAGTTGATCTCGATTTCAGCATATTGCGGAAGGCGGACATAATAAAAACAGACAGCCGGTGATCCTGCGCCCCTCACCTTTTGACCACAAGTCCTGACGCCTTCCTGGTTTCCAGCTTGCCTAAACGTTCTGGTCTAGGAGGAGCTGAGGACGAGGTTCGCAACCGGAGAGCTCTGCCGCTCTTCAATGAAAATCATGTGACTCGGTTTCTGCCGCGCTAATCACAATGGGCATCACCTGCGAGGCCTTGATCGAAACCACCTGGTCCTGATTTTGCAAAATACCGTCGATTCGAAGAAATTTCTCGCGATTGATGATCAGCCGGTCTCTCTCATACAAGTCCGGATGGACAATCACATTCGCAATCCCGGTTTCATCCTCCAGACTGAGAAACACGAAGCCCTTGGCCGTTCCGGGGCGCTGCCGGGCGATCACGCATCCGGCCACGCGAGTCTGTACTCCATCCGGGATTCCATGGAGATCGCAGGCGCGCTTCACCTTCAGCGAGTCCAGCCGAGCGCGGCAGTAGCTCATCGGGTGCGGACCGGCGGTCATGCCCGAGCCGTGGAAGTCCGCGACCAGCCTTTCTTCGTCGGTCATCTGTTGCAACGGAGACGCGTCGGCCTGCTCCGGAATTGATTCGAGTAAGCGGCCCGCCGGGCGCGCGGCTCGTTCGACTTGCCAGAGAGCCGAGCGGCGATGGATTTTCCGGCCAAGCCCGTTCAGGGCTCCAATCTCGCTGAGCGTCACGAGTTCCGACTTCCGCAATTCAGGGACCCGCTTGACAAGGTCTTCGATTCCAGCAAACGGACACACCTGCCGCTGGCGGACGAGCGCTTCGGCGGCAGCCTGGCGCAGACCACGGACGTAGCGAAAGCCGATTCGCAGGCAGGGCGCTGGCTTGCCCTCCTTGTCTAGGTCACGTTCAAGCGTACAACGCCATTCTGAGTACCGTGCATCGATGGGTTTCACTCGCAGGCCGTGGCGCTGCGCGTCTTTCACGAGGGTGGCCGGACTGTAGAAACCCATGGGCTGATTGTTCAGCAGGGCGGCCGTGAATGCCGCCAGATAATGACATTTGAGGTAGGCACTCGCGTAGGCGATGAGCGCGAAACTGGCCGCGTGCGACTCGGGGAATCCGTATTGGGCGAACGACGTGATTTGCGTGATGATCTCTTCTTGAGTCTCGCTTTGGATCCCGTTCTGGTCCATGCCGTGACGCAGTTTCACCTCGATTTCGCGCATGCGGCTTTCCGACCGCTTGAAGCCCATTGCGCGCCGCAGATCTTCTGCTTCGCCGCCCGTGAAGCTGGCTGCGATCATCGCCATGCGCAGCAACTGTTCTTGAAACAAGGGCACGCCCAGCGTTCGTTTCAGCACGGGCTCGAGCGAAGGATGGGCATACACGACTGGCTCCCGTCCCTGACGGCGCCGCATGTAGGGGTGCATCATCCTGCCCACAATGGGGCCGGGGCGGATGATCGCGACCTGCACAACCAGGTCGTAAAACGTTGCTGGCGCATTTCGCGGCAGCGAAGACATCTGCGCGCGGCTTTCGACCTGAAACATTCCGACGGTATCCGCGCGCCGCAGCGTTTCATAAACCAGAGGATCGTCGGCGGGAAGCTGTGCCAAATCCAGCGGCTCCCGGTAGTGTTTTGGAACGAGTCCCAAACAGTCTTCGAGGGCCGCCATCATCCCAAGACCCAGCAGATCTACTTTCACAATGCCCATGTCGGCGCAATCGTCCTTGTCCCACTGCACGACGACGCGACCGGGCATGGTTGCCGGTTCGAGCGGCACGACGGAATCCAGCTGCCCCTGGCAGATCACCATGCCGCCAGAGTGCTGGCCCAGGTGACGCGGCAGGTCCTGAATGCGTTCGCACAATTCGCGATATTTCTGAACGCGGGGATGGCTAAGGTCTAAGCCTGCCTGATGAAACTGATGCTCCGTCGAATCGGTTGCATCCCGCCATCCCCAGGTGTTCACCAGGCTGGACAGCTGGTCCAGAGTCTCGCGATCGAAGCCCAGCACTTTTCCGACTTCGCGCGCCGCCGAACGGCCACGGTAGGTAATCACGTTCGCGGTCATCGCTGCGCCCAGCTGCCCGTAGCGCTGGTACACGTACTGAATGGCTTTTTCACGCTGGTCGCCACTCGGCAGATCCAGGTCGATGTCGGGCCACTCGCAACGCTCTTCGGAAAGAAAGCGCTCGAAGAGCAACTCCATACCTACAGGATCAACGGCCGTGATTCCGAGGGAATAGCAGACGGCACTGTTGGCAGCCGACCCCCGGCCCTGAACCAAAATTCCTTCCTCACGGCAGAAGCGAACGATGTCCCAAACGATCAGGAAGTAGCCGGCAAGCTTCAGTTTCTCGATTAAAGCCAGTTCCCGCCGAACCTGCCGTTCGGCGCGCTCGTAGAGGTTGTCGTTGCTCTTCGCCGCATAGCGCGCGCGGAAACCCTCCTCCGTGCGTTTTCGGAGGAAAGAATCTATCGTTTCGCCGGAGGGAACCGGGTATCTGGGAAACCCATAGCCAAGGTCCGCCAAGGTGTATCTGAGCCGTGCCGAGAGTTCGCCCGTGTTCGCAATGGCCTGAGGCAGGTCGGAAAACAGCCGAGTCATCTCCGCCGCCGGGCGAAAGTGACGCTCATCGTTTCGCTCCAGTAGCCGTCCCGCCGTTTCGAGCTGGCAGTGGTTGCGAATGCAGGTAAACACATCGAGGATCTCGCGGTCCTGGAAATGAGCGTAACGAACTCCGTTGGTCGCGAGCAGAGGCAAATGCAAGCCCTCTGCAAGGCAAACGGCAGCTTGGTTGCGCGTTTCTTCGGCCGGATCGAAATGGCGCTGAACCTCTACATAAACGTTCCTTTTTCCAAAAATCGTGAGAAGCTTTTCGATGTCCCGTCGGGCCTTTTCCGATCCTCCCTGCGCGAGTGACGCTGCCAGAATTCCTTCTTCGCCGCCGGTGAGGCAGACCAGCCCCTTGGCGCGTTCCGCGACTTCTTCCAGCGTCGCGGCCCCTGTCCCTTTTTCCTTTTCCCGCAGCTTGTAGCGGGTCATCAGACGACAGAGGTTCTGGTATCCGGTGCGGTTCTTGGCAAGCAGAGCCAGCCGGACCGGTCTCGAAGGAATCTTGTTTGGCATCCAGGACGGCATGCCTGCTTGAGTTCCGCACCCTTCCACGGAGATTTCCGCGCCCACATGGGCGCGAATTCCTGCTTTCTTGGCCGCCATGTGGAAGCGCGGGGAGCCGTAGACTCCATCGCGGTCCAGCAAAGCGATGGCTGGCAACTCAAGTCGTGCCGCTTCGCTAACCAAGTCCTCGGGCAGGGAAGCGCCCTCCAGGAAACTGAATGCAGAGCAAGAATGAAGTTCCACATACATCAGTCGTAGATTCCTTCGATAAACCAACGCCGCAAACGGAGGTCTCGGTAGATGCGATACAGAGCGGTTTCTTCCTCCGGAGGTTCACTCGCGACAGGTCGATAGGCGGGGCGTAGCGCCTCCATGAGTACATCCCACTCGTCTCTCGCCCACGCGGTTTCAGACCACCATTCCCCCTTGGTCCGCCACGGTCCTGAAAGTGCGAGGATCCGCCGACGTGCCCCCTCGCAGATAACGGCCGCCGGCTTCTTTTCGCGCAGCTCGACGCCAGCGGGAAGCGGAGGGCGGTACATGCGCAACGCGGCGGTCGTTCGGCGTTGCATGGTTGCTGTCCTGGTTGTGGATTCGGGCAGGACAAAATGAGTTTGCCGGCATGGTCATCACCGACAGTGTTCCGAATGCGGGCGAGCGTGACTTCCAACCGTTCCGGCTCAGGACTCAGCGGCAGGAACAACCCCAGTTGTCTTGTGCGTGGGCCTGCCGGTACGGCCGATATCCTTACTCCAACGACCGGGGCGTTCGGCGGATGGTTTTGCAGGTCCAGTTGCAACAGCTTCAGCAGGAATTTGCTTTCTCGAGCAGGCACGGGAAGCCGGAGTGTCCGGACATGGACAAGCGATTCTTTGCGTCGCGAACCATTCCCCTGCAGTGTTAGCGTGAGTTGAATTTCATTCGTTGCGAGGGCGTGCATCCTGAGCCGAGTGCACAGCTCATCGAGCAAGCGGTTCATTACAAACATCAGTGGCTCAAGCAATTCGACGGGGAATTCCAGGTCCAGGCATTCTGCAAACTGAAGCGGAAGGTCTTTTGGCAGCAGTGGTCTCGCGTCGGCGCCCCGCGCAACGAGCTGCCAGCGCCTGCCTTCCTGTCCAACCCGCTCGACCACGGCGATTTCGGGGAGAGCCGCAAACTCTGCGCAAGTATGAATGCCCCAGCGCGCCAAAGTATCCAGCAGCTCCATGGGGATCTTGAGCGAGGAGAGCGGAAGGGTACCGATACGTGCGGCTTCGTCCCCTGCGGGAATAATGGTAATGCCAGGAAATCCTCGGGCCGCACAAATTGCGGATTCCGCGTTCGCGGCAACCGCAACGTTCGCG
>QHYH01000102.1:0-1762 GCA_003223215.1 Acidobacteriota bacterium | reverse complement strand
CCTGGCCGCTGCCTTCCACGCGGGGCGAGATGGTCCAAGCGCAGTCGAGCAAGGCCGAATGGGCGGTTGATTCCTGAGAAAGCGAGCGCTGGCGCCACACAATGCCGGGACATACTTCCGCCTGCGTTTTTGTCATTCCGATTTCCACTCCGGCGGTTTTCGCTGCCGAATTTGCACCAAATACTTTCGTGAGCGGCGTAACTCCTGCGAAAACAGCAACCGCCTTGTTCCAAAGCTCCGGTTCCAAGCGAACCACGGCTTGTACCGAAAAATCGGGGACGAAAAGGCACGCGAAAGGCACGATGGAACTCCTCAGAGGAGGAACCGGAAACTGGCGATGAAACGGTGGCTTCTAAGAACTACCGGACCACAGACTGTGCGTATCCCAGCGGGCGGAACCGGCCGGCTCCAGCGTTCGGGAACGCACGAGTTCCCCCTCGACTTCGAAACCCTGGAAAGTCGAAACATTCGTGACCTTGGAAGAGGCAGCAAGGCCCCACTTTTCCCGCTTCCGGCAGCATCGCAGGGCCAGTGACGCACAACCCTTGGCGCAAGGCTCTTCTCCCAACAAGAGCAGGATGGTCGGCGTATTCTCCACGATGCGCTGGAAACGAAACCACGTGCTCATCGGAATTCGCCGCGCATCCACCCAGGAAATGTTTCCCAGATCTAGCACGACGACACCCCAACCACCGCTGTGCAAGAGGAGATCAGTCGTCTTCAGGGCTTGTTCCAGCCTCTTCCATGGCTTCGCGAAGGGCCACGGTGTGATGCCCGCTCTAGCGGGAGCCGTGTTCTGAAACTGCCTCCGTGGAAAATGCCGCCGACAACGAACATTGCCCCCGCGCCGGGGAAACTGGCGGTCCGGTTCTACCTGTTCTTCAGCCCAACCTGCGACGAGGCCGGCGGGCATGGTGCCCGCCAATGGAGGAACTGCAGTTTGCACTTCCTGAATACCCGTGTCGTCTATTCTGGCTTTGCCGTCCCTGACCAAAGAAGGAATCGAGTTTTCAACGCCACGCATTTGGTAGCGAGGATGTTGCCAGGCGAAGCCCGCCCTCTGCGCTTCGCGAGCTTGCCTTGGGAGTAGCATGTCGTCGCGCCTCGTCGTTCTTCCTATCCGCTGAGATGGAGGAGTCACAGAGGGCTGCTCGACCTGGTCGCACGCTTTCAAATGCCGTGATCCGGCAGGAGTTCAGAAAACTACGTTTTCAGATGATCGATGACAGAGGCTTGGCTTGTTCGAGGAATGTACGGGCGAACTCATTGGGCATTTGGTGAGGTTGGGGAGGAAGGTTCCTTAGCATAGTGGACCGCGCAGCGGCCACGACTTCGCGGATGGCCTGCGTTGCAATCTCCGGGCGGTCGAGATGAATCCAGTGTCCACTGTCGGTACGGCGGCACATGATGGTCTCCCGAAAGTACGACCAGCGGCAGATCCCCAAGAGAGAGCGAAGCCGCGGTTTGCATAGCACTGAGTGGTAGTCCGGCAACGTACTGTGCAAGGCTCAGGAAACTTTTCGGCTGCGACCAAAACGCGCGGACGTTCGGCAGGACCGTTGCGGGTAACTTCCGAATCTCTCCTGCGATCCGTTGAACCGCCGAGGTCGCGCTGGCACCGAACGCACTCGCCGCAACCCACGCGAAGCGAGGTGAGCCCCGCGCCACACGCGCCAAGCAGAACCGTATTAACCCGAGTCGTGCCAGCCATGCGGCAATCCAAGCGTATCGCATGCCTACGTGGATTACCTTCAGTTGCTCT
>QHYH01000101.1 GCA_003223215.1 Acidobacteriota bacterium | reverse complement strand
ATTGTTTGCTGCTCCGCTGGCGTCAGGCTGACGGAAATCACCGGCGGAGGAAGGGAAGTCGGGCTCGAAGGGGAGCACCCACAAACGAGCACGATCACCATCAAGGCGGCGCTGGCTGGCAGAGCTCGTTGAGCGCGCTTCATCCCGCCTCCAGATACAATCTTCGATTCGGATGGCGACGGGCGAGTTGTATTGCGGCGAGATCGAGGTCGCTACGGGCGCGGCAGCGTCGAAACGAAGTGGCGTTTCCACCCCGCAAGCAAGTAAATCAAAAAATAGCCAAACTAGAACAACAACAATCACAGGAGGCAACACTTTTTCGTTGCAACGAGTTTCTTCCCCTGTCATATCTCGTACGAGATAACAACCCAGCGAAAGGAGTTGAGTCATGAGGAAGAATTCATTCTTTGGCATATCGTTTCTCGTTGCCGTAGCGGCCGTCTTTGCCGGGGTCCGTCTCCTGCCACACGCTAGAGTATGGCTGAAAGCGCACGCCGTTGTGGTTCCCTTTCACGTCATGAGAACTTACGCGGGCGCACAATCAGGAACTCAGATTACCTATTATGGTGGCCCCGTGATGGGGGGATCTACTAACGCCTATGTGGTGTACTACGGGAACTGGGCCTCGAGTTCCCAGAACATCGTAAACACTTGGCTGCAGCACCTCGGGGGTTCGGAGCTTTATAACATCAACACAACCTATTTTGATACGACCGGCGCCGAAGTGCGAAACATAGTCAACTACAACCCCGCGACAAACTCATACCTTGACAACTACTCTCTAGGGACAAACCTGACTGACGCCAACATTCAAACAGTTATCTCCAAATCACTTGCCATCAATGGGGGCACCCTGCCAACGGACGACAACGGTGCTTACTTTGTGCTGACCTCGCCCGATGTAAGTGAGACAGCTTTTGGCGCAACTTTCTGTGGAAGCTTCTGCGGTTACCACAATCCGTCCACGACCATCATCTCAGGCCATACGATCAAGTATTCCTTCGTGGGGAGTCCGGCAGCATGCCCTTCCGCTTGCGATGGAAATATCATTAACGGTGACAGCACCACGCCGAATGGCGACGTTGGTGCTGACGGTGCGATTAATGTGATGTTCCACGAACTCTCCGAAACCGTATCCGACCCTGTCATCACTGCTTGGGGCGAAGATGAGTCGGAAAACGGCGACCAGTGCAATTTCAACTTTGGCACGTTTAGTTCGCTTCCGCAGGCCGGCAACGGCGCTCACTACAATGTGACCTTCTGTTCCCGAACGTCGCGGAACGTTTTTCCCGTAGTAATGCTGACAGCTATCTCAATCGTTCGTCTGCTAACGCACAATTCACGCGAAAGGTCCCCAAGCGGGCATGAGGGGGCCCGACTCAGCTGATGGAAAACGGCGTTTAGGAGCAGTTGGTGTTTCTGTGACATGGAGATGCTCAATTCGGCGCGGACGCTATCGGAAGCTTATTTCGGCCCCCCATTATCTGTACCTTGCTTGGAATTCCAACCAAGTGTCCTTTCAGAGGTCATGACGTGGCGATCCTCGTCCATGCGGGCAAGTATCATCCTCTCTTCTACTATCGCGGGCGGACCCGGTTGGCTCGGCGACATAATCGGGAACGCGGTGTCGATAATCGTTTTCCTGGAGTTCACCGGAAGGGTGGCTGAGGGTTGATGTGGCTGCCGGTTGGGAGAGTGCCTACCGATGGCACTCGCATGGGACTTCCGGTTTGCAAGTCCACGGACCATCGAGCGGGAGCGTGGAGGCTGTTTTTTTGCCGTCAGCGTGGAGCGACGACGCGGGGAAGGTAAAGTAATCCATGCAGTCCGTCCATCGAGAGAGCCCCTGAAAGACGGGATAGGCGTTCACCTGAGAAAGGTACTATCGAAGTACTAGAGAATGTTTAAGTATAGAGTTAGATTATGGGACTGCGGATTCGGCTGTCTCGGCAAACGTTGGCGGTGCTGGATGCCCTACTGGGCCGTGCGGGGCAATGGCAGCACGGGTATTCGCTGAGCCAGAGCACTGGCATACCTTCCGGGACGCTTTATCCGATATTGATGCGGCTTGAAAAACTGCACTGGCTGGAGACGCGCTGGGAAGAAGTGAAAACGCCAGGGAGGCCGCCGCGACATCCTTACCGTCTTTCCGGAACGGCACGAGAGTGGGCGCGGGAAGAGATTCGGGCGGCACAGAAACGGCGCTTTTGGAAGCCGGCGGCAGCAGAGCACGAGGCATGAGCATGTCCGCACAAGAAAATTCGGTAACGGCGCGGTTTGCGCGATGGGCGCTGGGATGCGCGGTGCGTTATTGGCCCCAGGAGAATCGCGCGCGGGGGTTGGCGCTGGCGGCGGAGATTGATGAGACGAGGAGTGCATTTGAAACGGTGAGGTGGTCGTTCGGAGGAATTATGCTCTTCTCACGTTCGGTGGTTTCGGGTGCCTGGAAATGGATGAAACTTCCGGCGGGCAGCTCCCTTTCGGGCGGTGCGGTTGGGTCATCATGCAGGGACTCAAAATTGCGCGCTAGTGGCCGTTAAGGGGTTTTCAAAAGGGACTAAAACACTGAAGCCAACCCAAAGGTCGGCTTCGCTTCCTGCCCACTGAGGGACAGGGGGGATACACAACATATTATACTCCCTTGCCGAGTACTGTCAGGCGGCGGGCAGATGCCGAACCATGTGCTGTCACAGTCGTCTGTCATAGCTTGTCACAGTAATCTGTCACAGCTTGTCACAGTAGCGGCTGGTAGTATTTGGTGGGGTCAGTAGGACCGGTGCCGACCTCGCGCACTAGGCCCTTTTCAACCAGCAGTTTGAAGTCGCGCTGGAGCGTTCTTCTGTTCATCTTCAATTCCTCTTCGCATTGTGCCACTGTCGCTTTGCCTGCGGTGAGCAGATAACCGAGAATCGCGACGGGCCGCTCTTTCAATCCATTCTTCCGGGCCTTCGCCAGAATCACATCCTTGCGCATGACGTGCTCAGCAGTCATTTGAACGTCTCGCATCTGCGCGCCCAAGCCCTCTGTGAAGTATTCGAGCCAGCCAGTCATGTTCATTCCACGCTCGCGGACGCTCTGCAGCGCTTTGTAATAAGCGGGCCGGTCGCGGTCGTAATACTCGCTGATAGTGAAGAGCCGCTTGAAATCGTAACCTGTTCTGTAGAGGCAAAGGGTCGAAAGCAAGCGCGCTGAACGTCCGTTGCCGTCAACAAAGGGATGAATGTGAACGAGCTGAAACTGCGCGATGCCGGCCACAATGACCGGATGTATTTGTGTGTCCTTTCGCAGCCACGAGACAAAGTCAGTCATCATCTGTGGAACTTCGAGCGGTGGCGGCGGCGTATATGTCTTCTCCCCTGTGCGCAAGTTGACGATGTAATTTTGAATTTTGCGATATTCTCCCGGTGACGCCTTGTTTCCACGCACGCTTTGAACCAGGCGTTTGTGAATCTGGCGTATCAGCGCCTCAGTGATCGGCTCGCCGCTCTCCAAGTAACCTGAAACCAATTCAAATGCTTTCTTGTAGTTGAGGAGCTCTTGCGCATCATCCGGTCTAGCCCCTCGGACCTTTTGACCTGCGAGAATGCGCTCCGATTGTTCAAGCGTAAGTTGAGTGCCTTCGATATGCGTCGTATAGTGCGCCTCAAGCACGAGGGCGCGCTTTTGCATACCGGCAATCCAGTCCTCGGAAAGTTTGGCCGCGTCCAGAAATCCACGCGCCCGTTCGATCCTTGTCAACTCCGCCGTGATCGAATTCGTTATCTCAAATTGAGGTGTAAAGCTCATCTTTTGGGACACATCCGCACTCAATTGTAGTCCAGTAGTGCCCATCCGACCGCAAGACATAATCCAGAGCTAGGCCAAGCCTAACCGCCGAAGCAGATTCACGAGCCATTGCGCGTAAAGACAGCCATAGAAGCGGAGGTTGCGGATAGTTATACACTGTAGTAAGGAGCACGATGGAGATGAAAACGAAAATCGGTATTGTGGTTTTGCTCTGTCTGTTTGGCTTAGTTGGCTACGGCTCCTATAGCAAAGGCTACTCGGACGCTGCTTCAAGTGCTGCCACAGAGCACGCAACCGAATACGGAAACGATTGGAACGGCGACCCTTCCGTCAAGCATTCAGCCTCATATTCGCTCGGATATGCACGCGGGCACGGAGCCGGTTACGCGGAAACCCGTCAAAAAGATTTCGTCGAGTGTGGCGAAAAGCTAGCCCAACTTGCCGTAGAAACGAGAAACCCAAAAATTGCTGCCAGATTGATGGTAGACGGTTATGTTGTGCCATCGCAGTTAGAGGCAGCAGCAGCCCAATACAAACAAAAATAAGACGAATCGCGCTGAGCCTTTTCGTTCATCTTAAATTCAAACTGACCCACGACCCGGCGACGAGAACCTGAACGTGCTCGGCGGACAGGTGCTAGAATTCGCCACAGGCGCAAGTCATCTATGAGACAGAGAACCCGCTCGCTCCTCGTTGTCGCTGTCGGCTTCGCGCTTTTGTCCTTGAGCGAGGCGGGATGTGAAGACAAACGAGTAACGAATCTCGAACAACGCGTGAAACAACTGGAAGACCGCACGCGTCAACTTGGAGCGGAACGCACCAAGAGCACCAATGACGACGATGTCCGGCGATTGAAGCTAGAGAATTGCGTGGCAGACGCGAACGCGGATTTTCAAAGAAATTTGGAAAACAACGGGACTAAAGCTCGCAACGGTTCGTACAACGTTCCCGTGCCACTGCTAGAGCAGATGCAGAGACAGAAGCAATCCAAAATTGAAGAGTGCAAGATTCTTTACTCCAAGTAGCGACACACGCTGCTCACGAGTCGCTGCGGTCGTGGCAAGAGGAGGAGTCTACGTCAATGGCAGGGGAGAAACTTCCGCCACTCGAAGTATTCGATGCCCGAATTGTACAAGCTCCGATTCAGGGACTTCTTCGGGATATGGATTGTGAACTCGTGCGGCTTCTTAAGCAGTCGATGGCATCGCACGACATAGAAGCAGAGCGCAAGTTATCCCTCTTCTTGACTATGCTTCGCTTTACAAAAAACTCCTACGAAGCCGCGAGCTTTCTCTGCTCGGACGCAGACGACACCCCAAAACGTAAAAGGGAGTTCGTGTTGATACTTCCGCCCACGAACCGTCAGCTTCTCGATTTGCTTTTTACACTGGTGTTTATGCTGGATGATTTTCCAGCGCGTTCGATGGCTTACGAACTTTCTGGGTACCGCCAAGCGCGGGAAGAATACGACAAATTCCACGCAAGGTATGGTAGGCATCCCAAGGGGCAAGCGCACTTTCTCACTTTGCGGGAATGGTTGCCAACAATAGAGAAGTACCTTGCGATAACGACTGAACAGAAGGCTAACCCGACTCTCATCCCGCGCTGGTACGCGCCTTACAGGTTGATGAAGACGACTACCAGGAGCCAACCGTTCATGGAATTTTTAGAGAAGTGGCTCTACGGAGAAACATCAGCACAAGCTCACTTGAATGCTTCGGGCTTGTTCGCCGCTGGCGGCTTTCTGATCTCCGATTTGGCACCAGAAGACGAACGAAGAATGATCGCGGAACAAAACTTTGAGACGTACAAATTCAGACACTTTTCGCGCTCTCTCATCACGGTCTTGGCAATCGCGAGCGAAATCGACAGTTTCTGCCAGCTTAAGAACCGAGAGACCTTGACCCGTCTGTGGGTATTGCTCGGCGGACATGCGGGGGAGGCGGACGACGTGTACAAGCTTCGATATCAGTCGATGCTGGCTTAGCATTCTCGGGAAGATGCCACGGTCTTACGGTCGCCAGAGCGCAACACCGGAAGCAGCGACAGTCTGTCATCATCCGTACAAGCAGAGCTAGAAGGAGATCCGGGATGAAGAACATTTTCGCATTTACAGTCGTTTTGCTCTTTGTGGCAACAGCCTCAGCACAAACAGCCCCGATAAAAATCCGAGTGATCTACGACACGGCAGATGCAAGTTCGTCGGCCGTGACTCCGCTCCTGATCCAGAAGATTGCAGCCCTCTCCAACCCACTCCAGCCTAGTGTAAATTATTAAAAATGCAGCAAGTCCTTTGTCTGGAGTCACCACAACTTCCTTGAAAGGGCCGCATGCTAACCGTTGCACCATAGCGCCACGCTTTGCGGGGTGGATATCTTATCTAGAATAAGAGAATTCTTCGGTACGGACAAGCAGCTCTGAGCAGGACTCCAACGAAGCTGCAATGCCGCCGGAAATCTTTTGCCAGTTCCCAATTTTGTTTTCGAAGGGCTTTTCCGACATCAGGCCTGGCGATCCTGATACTCCTCCTGCCAGGCCATTTGGATCGCCTCGAGCTTGGATTCGTTCGATCCGGCGGGATCGCCAGTGAAGCCGGGGAGTTCGATGACCCACTTGTGCATGTCCGTGAAGCGCACGGTCAGCGGATCGGTGTCCGGATATTTGTCGGCCAGCGCGATGGCGATATCCTCAAAGTTGTCCCAGGTAAATGTCTGCGGCACGGGGCTTCTCCTTACAAACCTTGGCACCTTGGAGTCCTAGGGGTACATCTTTGGTTACTATTACAACGATTGGCGCGATCCCCACGCGGCATTCCTAGTGGTTTTCCATGGATCACCAGTTGCGACTCGTCGACCACGCTCTCCTTAGTGATCCGCTTCTTTCGCGTAATTCTTGTTCCAGTCGGGAATCTCCACCACGATATCCGTCGTTCCGTCCGGAACCGTCTGGCAGCCCAGCCGCGACTTCGGGGTGATGCCGGGCGCTTCGTCCAGCTCATCGAATTCCGCATCCGTCGCTTCGTTGCACGATTCGAGGCCCTGATGAACGACTACGTGGCAGGTCGAGCAGGCGCACACACCCCCGCAGGCGTGGTCGAGACGCATTTTGAAGCCTTCGGAAACGTCCAGAATGCTGCCTGGAAGGCCATTGTGCCCGTACGGGATTTTCTCCGGATCCACCTCGACGGTTTTGCCGCTGGGAAGAAACGTCACTTTGTATTTCTTCGTGGCGGGCTTGTACTTGACTTCTTCAATGTATGGATTTGTGCCGCCCATGGAATTCCCTCCCCCGATTCTTCACAGCCGGTCCGAGATCAAAGAGAGATTCCTCGCTTCGCCCGGAACGACAGTTAAAGCGTCCGCCGCCCAAATCTAAAGGGCCAAGCAACCTCCCGCCAAGCTGGTGCGCGCGATGCCGCGCCGTACAAAGAAAGCTCACACTTCGGCGAGTTTCCGCCCTTCGAGCGCCGTCGAGACCGCGCTGCTCATCAACAGCTCCGCCAATCGCTCGGTCGCCTGATTCAGTTCGTCAATGCGCTTGCGGATGAGCTTGTAGTCGCTGCCAGCCACAGACTCCTTGAGCGCCGCCACAGTTGCGTCAATCCTCGCACGCTCTTCTGCCGCCAAGCTCGCCGATTGTGGATTCGTCAGCGCCTTGGCGGTTGCCGTCAGAATGGATTCCGCTTCCGTGCGCGCCTCGATCAACTGGCGTTCCGCGAAATCCTGCTCGGCGTACTCGATAGACTCTTCCAGCATGTGTTCGATCTCAGCATCGCTGATGCCGTAGCTCGGTTGCACTTCGATGGAGTGCTGCTCGCCCGTACGCAAATCTTTGGCACCAACCTGCAAGATGCCGTTGGCGTCTATCAGGAATCGCACCTCGATGCGTGGCAGCCCGGCCGGGGCTGGCGGCACTTTCAGCGTGAACCGAGCGAGCGAACGGCAGTCTTTTGCCAGTTCGCGCTCGCCCTGCAGGACGTGAATGTCGATGCCCGTCTGATTGTCAACACCCGTCGTGTAAAGCTCCTGCGCGCTCGCCGGAATCGTTGAGTTGCGCGGGATGATTTTTGCCACCGCGCCGCCATACGTCTCAATTCCCAGCGAAAGCGGGGTTACGTCGAGCAGCAGCATATTTTTCACGCCGCGATCGAGGATATTGGCCTGCACTGCCGCGCCAAGCGCAACCACCTCATCCGGATTCAGCTCCGTGTGCGGCTTGCGGTCAAAATATTCCTGCACCGTGCGGCGAATGAGCGGAGTGCGCGTGGCGCCGCCTACCAGCACCACTTCGTCCATATCGCTGGGCTTAAACTGCGCGTCGGCTAATGCCTGCTTCAGCGGACCCATGGTGCGGTCAACGACCGGGCGAATCAGCGCCTCGAATGCGCCGCGCGTAAATTCGTGCGTGAAGACCTTGCCACTCGGTAACGGGAAGCGCAGCATCACCGCCTCCGCTTCGGACAACTGGTGCTTCATGTGGATAAGCGCCTTGCGAAGTTCTTGCGCAAGTTCGCCGTGTGGCGAAAAATCAATCTGATCGTGCTGCAGAATTAGCTCGTGAACGAAGGCCTGCAAGAGATTGTCGATATCGTCTCCGCCAAGGTGGGTATCGCCGTTGGTCGATAGCACCTGGTAGATGTCGCCTTCACTCGTGGAGATGAGCTTCAGTACGGAAATGTCAAACGTGCCGCCGCCAAGGTCGTAAACCGCGACGCGTCCGCGCTGTTTCTCGTGCAGCCCGTAGGCCAGCGCCGCAGCCGTGGGTTCGTTCACCAACCGCAGAACTTCAAGTCCTGCGATTTTTCCGGCATCTTTGGTGGCCTGGCGCTGGGCATCGTCGAAATAGGCAGGCACGGTGATAACCGCGCGGTCTGCCGTTTCACCGAAAAACGCTTCCGCCCAGTTCTTCAGTTCGCGAAGAATGAATGCGGAAATCTCCGGCGGCGTGAAAACTTTTTCTCCGAGCCGGACGCGAATGACGTTCTTACTTGTAGGATCGATGCGGAATGGAAAAAGCTTCAGCTCATCCTGAACGTCCGCGGGCCCGCGCCCCATCAGCCGCTTCACGGAATAAATCGTGCGCTCGGGCTGCTTCAGCAGGCGCCGCTTCGCAGGTTCACCAACGACGATGCCGCCGTCCGCGTCGATGCTTACCACCGACGGGCACAGCGGCGATCCAAACGGCCCGGGGATACACTTCGGCTGCCCACTCTGCGCATCTGTGTACGCGACCAGACTGTTCGTCGTTCCCAGATCGATTCCGACGATTCGTCCCATACCTCGATCAAACCTCCGCCAGCTCTTTGGCGACGTTTGCGACCAGATTCCGGATGTAGGACCGGCGGTTCAGCAGCTCGTTGAGCCGCCCCATGATTCTTTCCCTCGTCGCTCGTTCGCCTCCGAGCGCGGCATCCCATTCGTGCGCGGCGGCTTGCAGCTTACCGTCCACATCGCCCAGCTTTTCCTGAAAACTTTTCGCCGCCGCTTCGAGCCTCGCTTTGAGCCCTGCCAGATCTGCTCCTGAGGCCTTTGCTTCCCGCAATTCATCCAGCGATTCGTTTAACTCAAAAACCTCTTCCAGCAATTCCGGCAGCGCCTGCTGCTTCTTCTCGCCCTCTTTGCGTTCACCCTCGATGGCCAGCAGGTATTCGACGCGCGCGACGGGCTCGCGCAACGTGCGGTACGCGTCGTTCAATTCCGAGCTGCGCTCCAGCGAAAGCTCGCGTTCTTGCTCGCTCGCGTTTACAAAATTGTCCGGATGCAGCTTCCAGCTCAGTTGCAGGAATTTTTGCTCCAGGCTGCTCATGTCGATCCACAGCCGCCGAGGCATCTCGAACAAAGCGAAGTAATCGATGCCTTGCGGCAACTCGAGCAGCTTGCCGCAGCTCGAACAGAAAACCGTGCCGAGCGTACGCTCGTGGCAGTTCCAACAGACCAGTGGCGCTTCGGCGGATGTCGGAACCGTGTTCATAACCTTTTCAGAAACTCCTCATCAGGCACAAAAAAAGTGGCTGGCGAGCGCGGCTGCCAACCACTTTTCAAACCCGCCTCTCGAACCCCCCACGCGAGCAAAACAGGGCGAAGGGCCACACAAAAGCCTGCCTGCGGCAGGCAGGTCTCGGCTACTACGCCGTGAAAGAGCTGCCGCAGCCGCAATTCCGCGCCGCGTTGGGGTTCCGAAAGACAAATCCCTGGCGCATCAGCGTCTCTTCGTACTCGAGCGTCGTGCCATTCAGGTACAGAAAGCTCTTGGGGTCCACGAAAATGCGCGCGCCGTGCTCCTCGAAGATTTTGTCGCGGTCGCGCGGCTGCGTATCCAAGCGCATCGCATAGGACAATCCGGAGCAGCCGCCGCCCTGCACGCCCACACGCAGCCCGCCAATTTCCGGAGACACGCCTTCCTTTTCGAGCAGCGCCCGGATCTTTCGGGCGGCGCGCTCGGTCAAGTGGACGGCAGCGACGTTCGGGATCCCAGCTTCTTTATTTGCGTAAGTGTTCATTCTAAAGCGGTTAGCACCTGTCCGATCGGAACCGATGACGACCCGCTAAGTTCTCTCCTACGCTTCCACGATCCACCTCGCCGCCCACCGGAGCGGCGGCAGGTGTGGTAAGAGCAAAGCCTAGTGCGACGCCTTTTCCGCCGCTGGGAGTTCGACGCCGTGCTTTTTCTTCCAATCGCCGATGGCGGCCTTGATGGCGTCTTCCGCAAGCACCGAGCAGTGGATCTTCACCGGTGGGAGCGACAGCTCGCGCACGATGTCGGTGTTCTTGATGGCCAGGGCCTCATCGACGGTCTTGCCTTTCACCCATTCCGTGGCGAGCGAGGAGCTGGCGATGGCCGACCCGCAGCCGAAGGTCTTGAACTTGGCTTCTTCAATGACCTGCGTTTCCGGGTTGATCTTCATCTGCAGCTTCATCACGTCGCCGCATTCCGGCGCGCCCACGAGACCGGTCCCGACGTCGGGATCGCTCTTCGGGAGGCTGCCGACGTTGCGGGGATTGTTGTAGTGATCCACTACTTTGTCACTGTATGCCATTACCCGTTGCTCCTTGCCAGATTCTCGAGATTGACGAAACCCGCGCTCTTCACGGCCTTTTCCGAGAGCGTAACGTTCGGCAGGGAGGCCGAACGGCCCGCGGTAAGCTGACGAAGAGCATCCCTAATATACTCCGCTCCGAGCCCGAGCATTTTCAGGAAGGCGCGCACCTGCTGAAGTTCGCGGAACGAGCGCTCTCCGCCTTCCTCTGCCTCCGCATCGTAGGGCACAAAGGCCACGCGGAAAGCCGCGCCCGTCCCTGCGATGGAGCGATGAATCCGAATTGTTCCTTCATTTGCCATGTTCTGTCTTCAATCCTTCTAGGCGGTTTGCCATTTCATTTTTGAGATGTCGATTCCCTCTTTGGCCATTTCATAGAGCGGGGAAAGCTCGCGCAGCTTGGTCACTACCTGCACCATCTTGTCGATGACGTAGTCGACTTCCTCTTGCGTGTTAAAACGGCCGAGGCCGAATCGAATCGAGGTGTGGGCGAGGTCTTCACCTACACCTAAAGCTTTGAGTACGTAGCTCGGCTCCAGGGTTGCCGATGTACAGGCCGAACCGCTCGATACCGCCACGTCATTGATGCCCATGAGCAGCGACTCGCCTTCCACATAGGCGAAGCTCATATTCAAGTTGTTGGGCAGGCGGTGCTCCATCGAACCATTGACGTAAACCTCGTCGAGCTTGGCTTCCAGGCCGGCTTTCAGGCGGTCGCGCAAGCCGCGGAGCCACACGCTCTCTTCCGGCATCTCCTTTTGCGCGATTTCGCATGCCTTGCCGAGCCCGACGATACCGGGCACGTTCAGCGTGCCGGAGCGCATGCCGCGTTCATGCCCCCCACCGTCGATGATGGCGGAGAGCTGCACGCGTGGATTGCGGCGGCGCACGTACAGAGCGCCGACTCCCTTCGGCCCATAAATCTTGTGCGCGCTGATGGCCAGCAGGTCGATGTTGTCCCTCTGGACGTCGACCGGAACCTTGCCCACTGCCTGCACGCCGTCCACCGCAAAGAAAATCCCGCGTTCCTTGGCAATCTTGCCGATTTCCGCGATGGGGTTGATCACGCCAATTTCGTTATTGGCGTACATGATGGTGATCAAAATCGTCGTCGGCTTGATGGCCGCTTTCAGATCCTCCAGGCTGACCCGTCCGTCGCGCTGTACCGGGAGATAAGTCACCTCAAAACCGTGCTTTTCCAGATTCTTGCAGGTGTCGAGCACGGCTTTGTGCTCGATCGACTGCGTGATGATATGATTGCCTTTCTCGCGGAACATTTCGGCGATGCCTTTGATCATCAGGTTGTCGGATTCGGTGGCACCGCTGGTGAAGATAATCTCCTTCGAGGTGGCGTTAATCAGCGAAGCCACCTGCTGACGCGCGTTTTCCACGGCTTCCTCGGCGGCCCACCCGAAGGAGTGGTTGCGGCTCGCCGCATTCCCGAACTTCCCGGTGAAATACGGCAGCATCGCCTCCAGCACCCGGGGATCGACCGGAGTGGTGGCGTGATTGTCCATGTAAATCGGCAGTTTAACGGCCATGTCCCTCTCCTAAGTTCTTAGTGCCACGAGCGATGGCTCCTGCGGATCTTCACTCATCTGCGCAATGGTCACCGAGCCCAACACACTTAAGATGCTCTCGTTCACCCGCCGTAACGGCTCTTTTACTGAACATCGCTGCGTTGCGTCGCAATCGCCGTGGTTCGTAACGCACGAGGTAATCAGCACCGGTCCGTCAATCGCCGAAATCACGTCCAAAGCAGTGATTTCTGCCGGCTCTTTCAACAGCTGGTATCCCCCACTCGAACCGTGCTTGGCCGCCACAATGGACTTGTGGGCCAGCTTCTGGAGCACCTTAGCCATGAGCGTGGCCGAAATACCGTACTGGTCGGCGATCTCGCTGGCGCTGCAAGCATGGTCGCGGCGATGCAGCGCCAAGTGCTTGACAGCAATCAACCCGTAATCGGCTTTCTTGGAGAGCTTGAACATCGGGCTGAAGACTCTCTGATCGTCCCCTTCATATGCGACCGTTCTGGTCGCAGATATACTATAGCGCCTCCCGCAGGCCGAAGTCAATGCTGGCCGATCCCTAATATTTATATAAACCGTGTGTTTCTAATATATTACAATGCGACTAAAATAGTCTGATTTTCCCCTTCCTCTTTCCAGCTGCTCTTTTCTGTGGCGAAGGTTCGTGGACTAGCAGAGCAGCTTCCACCTTAGAAGATTTTCCTCGGCCCGTGATAATCTGCCGGAGGGCACCAGATGTTCAGATTCTCAGTCAGGAAGAACTGGAAAGTCAGGCAGGTTTCTCGCGTGGGAACCGTCGCGAGCCTCGTTTTTTGCCTGGTGGTTCGCGCACAGGCCGACTCCACGGCTCGTGCCACTCAACAGCACAAAGGGTCTAGCAAGACTGCCCAGACCGCGCCGGCCGCTCAAACCTTCACTCTTGTTGGCGCGGGCGACATTGCCGCCTGCCAGCATCTAGCGAGCGCACAGGCTACGGCCAGGCTGATTGCGCAGATTCCCGGCACGGTCTTTGCTGCGGGGGATCTGGCTTATGAGCAAGGGAGCCCGGATCAGTTTAGAAACTGCTATGACAAGACATGGGGTGAGTTCAAGGACCGCACCAAACCCGCCCTGGGGAACCACGAATATGGCGATCGCGCCGCGGCCGGTTATTTCGCGTATTGGGGCGCCGAGGCCGGTCCGGCCGACAAAGGCTACTACAGTTATGATTTGGGCGACTGGCACATCGTGGTGCTGAACACCAATTGCAATGCGAAGGCGCTGGGCGGCTGTGACACGGGTTCGCCTGAGGAGACCTGGCTGCGGAGCGACCTAGCGAAGTATCCGAATGCATGCATTCTCGCTTACGGGCACCACCCTCTTTTTAGCAGCGGCCTTTTCAAGAAGCACGCCTTGCACCCGAGCCTGAGGTCATTCTGGGAGGACCTTTACGCCGTCCACGCGGACCTGATTCTGGCGGGCCACGAACATTCCTACGAGCGGTTTGCTCCTCAGGATCCCCAGGGAAATCCAGACCCCGCG
Source organism: Acidobacteriota bacterium (assembly GCA_003223215.1). Lineage (GTDB taxonomy): Bacteria > Acidobacteriota > Terriglobia > Acidiferrales > UBA7541 > Acidiferrum. The sequence continues at coordinate 77,004 of QHYH01000101.1, read as the reverse complement.
CGTGGAATCCGCGAAATCGTTGTTGGAACGGGCGGAAGGAGCCACAGCCCGCTGGGCGTGCCCACTCCCAACAGCGAAGTGCGGAACTGGAAGACTTACGGCGTCCTTAAACTCACCCTGTCCCGCGGAAAATATCACTGGGAATTCGTTCCAGTGGAAGGTCAGACGTTCCACGATTCCGGCGATGGCGTCTGCCATGAGGCGCCGTCTACCGCGGAGTGAGCTTCGTTTTTACTTCGCTGCCATGCAAGGTCCGCCTGCCGCGGCGGCTTCGACGAGTTTTTGCACCGCGGGGGCAGGAAGGAGCAGCAACTGCGCCTTTTGTTTCTTCAGCTGTTCGATGGTGGCAAGTTGTCGGGTCTTCCAGGAGCCCGGTGCGGGCTGGCGTTTCGCGATAGCGTCGAGAGCGGCAAGTCCTATGGTTCCAAGCGCCGATAAATCGCGCGATCTCTCCGCCACTTCGCGAACCAGGAACGAGCGTTTGGCGAGCGGCTCGAGCCTGCCGTCGTTATCGCGCCAGGCGGTGAACTGCCTACGAAGGCGCGCTCCCGCATCGGTGTCCAGGCAGGACACAGCAATGAATTTGTCCACGAGCTCACCGAAGCGTCTTCCGGCGGCGCTTTCTAACGGCACGGCGTCCACCACTCGGTTCATGGGCGTCAGGCTGGTCGGCTCGGCCGGAGCGGTCTGTTCCCGCGTGTAGTCTTTCACCGGCTCGAGTTGGTCTGTCAGCGTGTGCAACGCGGCAAACTCGTCGGGCGTCGCGGCGCCGGCAATGCGGTGGAGCATCTGCCAATAGGACGTTTTATGAGTCAGCCCGAGCCACTCCAGCCGCGTGGCGACGAAATCCAGGCGCGCGTACATGGAAGCGGGGTCGCGGACATCCGCCGGAGACCAGAGACGCTCCGCGATCGATGCGTTTCTCGGCCAGATCCGCGAGTCAATGTTCTGGGCGTCGACGTATTCCGCCCAGATGCACGACTCGCCGCCCAGAATGCGCTTTTGCTCTTCCGGGGAAAGATTTGCGGCGTCGCCGCTGATGGGATCCACGGCGTAATGCCGCGAGGCGGGCCAGCCGAGGTCGAGGTAGTAGCCATTCGAAAGGATCCCGCGGTAACCCTGCTTCGCGGCGGCCGCCAACGAAGCCTGGCCACGCCAGGACTGAACGGTGATGTCCTTCGGCAAAGTCGGATCGAGAATCTCGTCCCAGCCGATCATACTCTTGCCGTGCTTTTCGACGATCGGCTGAAGCCGCTTGTTGAAATAGGCTTGCAAAGCCTGATTGTTCTGGATGCCGTGGGCGCGCATGAATTCCTGGATTTCTTTGTTGGCGTCCCACTGCTTGCCGTTCACTTCATCGCCGCCGACGTGAAAAAACTGGTCGGGGAAAAGTTTGGCCATCTCTTCGATGAATCGATCGAGGAATTTGTAGGTGCTCTCTTTTGTGGGATCCATGGCGGCATCGAAGACTCCCCAGCGCCTTTCGATTTCATAAGGGCCTGGGGCGCTCGCCAGTTCGGGATAACCGACAAACCAGGATGTGCTATGGCCCGGCATATCGAATTCCGGCACCACGCGGATGCCACGATCGCGCGCGTAAGCAATCACGTCGCGAATTTCAACCTGCGTGTAATAGAGCCCGGCGGAGCCGAGCTCTTGCAATTTCGGAAAACTCTTGCTTTCGACGCGGAAGCCCTGGTTATCGGAGAGGTGCCAGTGAAACACATCCAGCTTCAGGGCTTCCATGCCATCCAGGTTGCGGCGAATTACGTCCAGGGGAGTGAAGTGGCGCGCCGAATCGATCATCAGCCCGCGCCAGGGAAAGCGCGGCCGATCTTGAATGGTCACGGCAGGCGCGGCCAAACTATCGCTTGAGACGTCCACAAGCTGCACAAAGGTCTGCAATCCATGCAGCGTTCCGAGCGGGGTCGGCGCAGCGAGCTTCGCTCCCGCGGGGGTCACTTCGAGCGAGTAAGATTCATCCTCGCCCACTTCCTGGATTTCTTTGCTGGCGTGATCGGTGCGAATGAGGAGCGTTGCTTGTCCTGACTTGGCCACCTTGCTGTTGAGAGAAATCGCGGTTTGACGCGCCAGTCGCTCTAGGAATCTCTCAACACCGCGCTCCAGGCGCGGCTCACTGTATCCGGTCAACGCGACGGAGAAGGAAGAGTCCAAACGCAAGCTTCCTGTCCCAGCCTGCACGCTCGAGGGCCTCGGCATGAGATTCAGAGCCGGTTGCTGCCCGCCAGCAGGTTTCGAAATCAGAAGCGCGCCTAGAAGTATCAAAAGGAAGCCTCGCAAAGCGAAGTAATGAACGAAGTTTTGCAGGAAACTCTGAACCATGATCTGGCCAATCCTTCCCTCAAAATAAGAAAAAAGTGAAATTCCGCCATGCAGCAGCGGCTAGGCATACTGTCACAACTCCGTCCTTCTGCGAAGAGGATTTGCAAGGGTTATCGACGCGGGGATGGCCGTACCTCGGGGTTGAACGTCGCGCTTCCGGGCTGCCTGAGTTAGAATAACCCCGCATTTAGGCCGACAGCCGAATCGCAATGAAAACTTCCATTGCCATCTATCCGGGCTCGTTTGACCCGGTCACCAACGGCCACCTGGATTTGATCGAGCGCGGCGAGAAAATGTTCGATCTCTTGATCGTGGCCGTGCTCCGCAACACGGAAAAGCAACCGCTGTTCAGCGTGCCCGAGCGCGTGGAGATGCTGCGCGAAGTCACCAAGAAATGGGCGGACGTCGAAGTGGATGTGTTCGAAGGACTGCTCATCGATTACGCTCGCAAACGCGGCGCTGGCGTGATCCTTCGCGGCATCCGCGCTGTTTCGGACTACGAATACGAACTGCAAATGGCGCTGATGAATCGCAAACTCGAGCCGCGCCTGGAAACCGTTTTTATGCTGCCCGGGGAGCCCTATAGCTACCTGAGCTCGAAGCTTGTTCGCGAGATCGCCCAACACGGCGGGCCGCTCGAGGGACTGGTGCCCTCGGTTGTGGAGCAGCGGCTGCGAGCCAAGGTGTCCTGACCAGGGCCTTTGCGGTTGGCGTATCGGGCGGGCTTTGCTACACAGAGGATTTTACTGGGGTGGGCTGCTCGCTCCGGCTGCCCGCCTGGTGACCAGGCCAATTCGGTGTTTGCCCTGCTGCGTCCTGCCTGTAAACTGTTGCTTGTATATTTGCCCATCAGCCGAAGGAGCAGAGAGGTGCAACTCACCGACCGCATCAACCGTATCCAAATCTCGCCAACGGCAGCCGTCATCGCGGAAGCCGACAAGCTGAAGGCCAAGGGCGTGGACATCGCCGACTTCGGTCCCGGCGAGCCAGACTTCCCCACGCCGGATCACATCAAGAGAGCCGCCATCCGGGCCATCGAAGAAAACAAATCGAAGTACACCCCGGCGGGCGGCATCATGCCGTTGCGCGAGGCGATTTGCGCGTGGCACAAACGCGAGTTGCGCTCGTCGTTCGAACCCAAGGAATGCGTGGTCAGCGTCGGCGGCAAACATTCCATCTTTAATGTGGTAAGCGTGTTGGTGCAGCAGGGCGATGAAGTCATCATTCCTGCGCCTTACTGGGTCAGCTTTCCCGACATTGTGAAGTACGCGGGCGGAACTCCGGTGTTTGTCGAAACGCTTCCCAAAGATGGTTTTACGGTTCGCGCTTCGGCCATTGAAAAGGCCATTACCCCAAAGACCAAACTTGTGATTGTGAATTCGCCGAATAATCCGACGGGCGGGGTGGTGCCGCCGGAAGAATACGAGCGTATCCTCGCCGTCTGCAAGAAACACAACGTGTGGCTGATGGGGGACGAGTGCTATTCGCACTTCACTTACGAGGCGAACAAGCCTTACTCGATTGCCAGCGCCCGGGGCGCAAAAGATAAAGTCATCATCATCGGTTCGATGTCGAAAACGTTTGCCATGACCGGGTGGCGTATCGGCTATACGCTGGGGCCGGAAGCGCTGATCCAGGCGCTGATCAAACTGCAGAGCCAGTCCACGTCGAATCCTACGTCCATTGCGCAATACGCGGCGCTCGCAGCCATGACCGGTACGATGGACAGCGTGCCGGCGATGCTTGCGGAATACGCGAAGCGGCGCAAGCGTATTGTCGAGGGTCTGCGCGCGATTTCCGGCGTCATTTGCGAATGGCCCGGCGGCGCGTTTTACGCATTTCCGGATGTTTCGGCGCACTTGTCAAACGGCGGAGGCCGTTCGGCGCTGGCCAACTCAGACACGGAGATTGCCCGGATGCTTCTCGACCGAGCACACGTGGCGCTCGTTCCGGGTGAGGCGTTTGGCGCGCCTGGCTATTTGCGGCTTTCTTACGCGACTTCGCTTGAGCGCATCGAGGAAGGTCTGCGCCGCCTCGAACGCTTTTTCGCGCACGCGGAAGCCGCTGCTTAGATTGTGAAGCCTGAGCCATCTCGCATCGAGCCGAAATTCGTGAAGCGCATCTGGGGGATGCGCTCGCTCGCGCCCCTTTTTCCTGAAAAAACAAATTTGCCGGAACCGATCGGCGAAGCCTGGCTTACGGGTATCGATTGCAAGATTGTTACTGGACCTTATGCTGGAAAAACCCTGGGAGAAGCATGGCGGGAGATGCCGCCTGAATGGCGCGGAACACGTTGCAGCGATCCTGATTATTTCCCCATCCTTGTGAAATTCATTTTTCCGGACGACAAGCTCTCCATCCAGGTGCATCCCGATGATGCATATGCGGCAATCCACGAGAAAGCCGCTGGCGGGCGCGGGAAGACGGAAATGTGGCATGTTGTCTCCGCCGAGGCCGGCGCGGATGTGCTGATCGGACCAGTGCCGAAGGTGGATCGAGCGAAGTTTTTGAAAGCCGTCGAAACGGAAAGATTGGAGGAAGTTTTTGTGCATTGGCGCGTGCAACCGGGCGAGACATTTTTCGTGCCGGCAGGCACGCCGCATTCGATTGGGCCCGGTATGGTGCTTTGCGAAATTCAAGAGTATTCCGACCTAACCTATCGCGTTTACGATTATGGCCGCGTGGATGCCCAGGGGAGGCCCAGAGAATTGCACATCCAAAAAGCTCTGGAAGTAATCGAGTTGGGGCGGCCTGTTCTCGGCAAAGTGTCGCGGCTCCCTCTGCCCCCGGCAGGGTCACAAAAAGCGCTCCTGACGGCTTGCCGGCATTTCGCAACCGAGCGATGGAAAATCATGACGCGTATAGAAGCTTGCTCGAATGACGAACATTTTGATTTGTACGTCATTTTGACGGGCTGCGGCGAGTTTGCCTGGAACGGCGGCTCGGCCGGATACCGAGGTGGTGAATGCTGGCTGATGGCAGCGAGTTTGAGCAGACTGGTCATAAACCCTAAGGAACCCACGAAACTGCTGAGAAGCTACGTTCCTGATTTGAAGGCGTTGCGCGGCCTTCTCGAGCAAGAACATTCGCGGCAGGAAATCAACAAGACGGTTTTTGATTAGGAAAGATTTTCGATGCCCAGCGAAGAATTGGTCACGCATGCGGTGATTCTTGCCGGGGGGCGGGGGACGCGATTCTGGCCACGGAGCCGGACACGCACTCCCAAGCAGCTTCTGAATATCGTCGGCAAGGAAACCATGCTGGAGCAGACTGTCGCGCGGCTACGCCCGTTGATTCCCGCCGAGCGCATCTGGACGGTCACGAACGCGGGGCAGGCTGCGGCCGTTCGCAAGCAGGTTCCCGCGGCCACCCGCAAGCGCGTGCTGATTGAGCCAAAGGGATTGAATACGGCGGTGGCTATCGGCCTTGCCGCGATTCACGCACGTCATGTGGCGCACGGCGACGCCTTACTCGCGGTGCTCCCCGCAGATCATTACATCGCGCAGCCTGAAGAATATCGAAAGATCGTTGCCGCTGCGCTGGACGTTGCTCTTGCGCGCGGGCTCCTGGTGGTTCTTGGTATTCCGCCAACCCGCCCGGAAACCGGCTTCGGCTACATCGAACGCATGGGCGAGCCGATTACCGCAAAAGGCCTTCCGGTATTTGCGGTTAAACGATTCACCGAAAAACCGGCACTGCCCTTTGCCGTCGAATATGTGGCATCCGGCAAATATCATTGGAACGCGGGAATGTTCTTCTGGCGCATTTCTACGTTCCTCGAAAACCTGAAGAGCTTTTTGCCGAAGACGCACGCGGCGCTAGAAGATCTCGCCAAACTCATCGGCACGCGGAGTTACGGGACCAAGCTGCGCGCCATGTATCAAAAGCTGCAAAATATTTCCGTGGACTATGCGGTTCTGGAACCTGCGACGCGCACGGCCGGTCCGCCGCGCGTTTTCGTCATTCCCGCAGAAGTCGGCTGGAGCGACATTGGCTCCTGGGCTGCGGTATATGACCTGCTAGCGAAGAAAACCGGCGAGAATGTGCTCGCGGGCAAAGGCCACGCACTCGACGCCGAAGGCAATTTCCTTTGGGCGCCTTCCAAGTTCGTTGCCGCCATCGGCATTCGCGACCTGGTTGTCGTGGAAACGCCGGACGCGCTGCTCGTCTGCCCGCGCGACCGCGCCCAGGACGTTGCCCAAATCGTGAAGCACCTCGAGCAACAAAAACTCACCAAACTCCTATAGGGAATTCAGCAGGACCCGAAGAGGAAGGACGGCGTCCGGGGTGGATTACCCAGTCCTGTTTGCGGAGTCGGAGATTGCGCGGCAAGCAAAAAGTACGCGATCGCCGAGTTCCTGACCGTATTTCCAATACCAGAGCTGCGTGGATGGAGGTGGGCGAAGACCTGGCCTGGGCCAGCCGCGAAGCACGCCAGAACGGGTGGGACGGGAGATGACCTCTATTGTTTCGAGGACAGCAGAAAAAACAGGCCCAACCCAGCCCGGCCAGCCAATCCGGCTGTTGGCAGATATTGGGAGGCGCGTATACTTTCCTCACCAATGATTCCTGAGATTGCATTTGGCACGGACGGATGGCGCGGCGTCATCGCGGAAGATTTTACGTTCGCAAACGCGCGGGTCGTGACGCATGCGATTGCGCGCTATGTGGTCCTCGGCGAAGACGCGCGCAGGGGGGTGATCGTCGGCTATGACCACCGCTATGCCTCGGATCGCGTGGCGGCTGCCGTTGCTGAAGTCATCTGCGCTTCCGGAACACCGGTATGGCTTGCGGACAAGCCTTGCCCCACGCCGACAATTTCTTTTCTGGTGAGGCACCGCCAAGCCGCCGGTGGCATCGTCGTCACCGCGAGTCACAATCCCTACCGCTGGAATGGAATCAAATACAAGGCGAGCTACGGCAGCAGCGCGCTTCCTTCGATCGTCGCGCAAATCGAAAAGGAGCTTGCTCAAGTCCTGGAAAAAGGCATCCCGCCGCTTCCCCCGCGCAAGGATTTGATTCACTCCCTCGAACCGCGCGCGCCGTATCTCGATGCGCTCGAAAAACTGGTGGATTGGAAGCGCCTGCGCCACGCCAAATTGCGTTTTGTCTTCGACCCCATGCATGGAGCTGCCGCGGGCTTGCTGCCGGAGCTGCTCGGCCGCAACGGGATTCCATGCGATGAAATCCGCGGAACGCGGGACCCGCGCTTCGGCGGCGTGCATCCCGAGCCGATCGAGCCGCACGTCGCAGCGCTTCGGCAAGCTGTGCTCGGGGGCAAATATGACGTGGGTTTCTGCGCTGATGGCGATGGCGACCGCATCGGCGTCATTGACCGCACCGGCGCTTTCGTCAATCCCCACCAGATTCTCGCGCTGCTGGTCTGGCATCTTGCCGGGACGCGGAATCTTCCTGGCGACATTGCCAAAACTTTCTCGGTCACCAAGCTCATCGACAAACTTGCCGCCAAATTCGGTCGAAAGCTGCACGAAGTGCCCATCGGCTTCAAATATATCTGTGAATTGATGCTCGAACAAAATATTCTGATTGGCGGTGAGGAGAGCGGCGGCATCGGCACGAGCCTTTATCTTCCCGAGCGCGACGCCACCGTCTCGGCTCTCTTTCTCGCCGAGTTGATGGCCTGGCACGGAAAATCGCTTGGCGAACTGCTGGCCGCGCTGCACGCGGAGTTCGGCGAATATCACTACGGGCGCGTGGACCTAGAGCTGAAGCCGGGCCAAAAGGAAAAAGCTATCGCGCATTTTTCAGACGGCAAAGTCAGCCGTTTGGTTGATTTTCCCGTCGTGCAACGGGAGAACTTGGACGGCATCAAACTGTATCTTGGCGAAGTGGGTTGGGTGATGGTCCGCGCTTCAGGCACGGAGAACGTTCTGCGAATTTATTCGGAAACTGGCAAGCCGGAAACGACGAGCCGGGTTCTTTCGAGCGTTGCGAGTCTCGTGCAAAACCTCTAAGGAGCCAACCGTGAACACCATCAATCTTGCCGACAAGTTCAGCAGCTTCTCCGACCGCTGGAGCCCCAAAATCATCGGGGAGCTCAACGATTTCTACGTTAAGGCAGCGAAGCTTAAGGGCGAATTCATCTGGCATCATCACGAGCGCGAGGATGAAATGTTCCTCGTGACCAAGGGCACATTGCTCATGAAATTCCGCGATCGCGAAGCGGTCGTCCGCGAGGGCGAGTTTATCATCGTGCCGCACGGCGTCGAGCATCTTCCCGTCGCCGAGGAAGAAGTTCATGTGGTGCTCTTCGAACCGAAATCCACGCTCAACACCGGCAATGTCACGAACGAAAGGACGGTCGCCCGGCTCCAGCACATCTGAACGAGGAAGCTAGGCGGGAATCTGAGCCATGCAACGCCGCTACCACACGCTTGATGTCTTCACCACCACACGCTTTGCAGGCAACCCGCTTGCCGTTTTCACCGACGGCGACGAACTCTCTGGCGACCAGATGCTGGCGATTGCGCGCGAGATGAATCTCTCGGAAACGGTCTTCGTGCAAAAGCCCACCGATGAAGAGGCCCTCGCACGACTGCGCATCTTCACCACGAAAGAAGAGCTGAAGCTTGCGGGGCATCCGGTCATCGGAACGTGGTTCCTGCTCGCGGAGCTTGGCGTCGTTCCGGCCCAAGAAGGCGGCGTACACATTCTCCAGGAAACGGGCGCGGGAGTTCTGCCGGTGGAAATCCGCTTTAAGGACGGACGCCCGCATCGCGTGACCATGACGCAGAAGGAAGCAGCCTTCAAGCCCGCAAAGCTCGACAAGAAAAAACTGGCCTCGGCGCTCGGGCTCTCGCCGAAGGATTTCGATCCACAACTCGAAACGGAATTTGTTTCGACCGGCATCTTCAACCTGATGGTGCCGCTCCGCAATCGCCTGGCGCTCGGCAGAATAGCGATGAACATGATCGAGCTCAGAAAACTGCAAGGCAAAAACGCCACGATGGCCTATTGCTTCGCGCTGAACGGCAACGGCAAGGTATGTTCGCGCGGGATGCTTCCGTGGGAACTTTATGAAGACGCCGCCACGGGCTCAGCGGCTGGCTCGCTTGGCGCATACCTTGTGCGCCGCGGAAGGCTGTCGCCCGGGCACACCTTGAGCATCCTGCAGGGAGCGGAGATGGGCCGGCCGAGCCACATCGAAGTCGAGGTCACACAGACGGGCAAGAAACTCGTTCCCCGCGTGAGCGGCGCGGCCGTCAAAGTTTTTGAGGGAACGATTAATGTCTGAGAGGGGCCCAACGCTAAAGAGAAAAAAGGCCGCCGGAATCACTGCAGCGGCCCTTTCTGCTTTGAACCGAGCTCTTACTTGTGGCCGCGGCGGTCTCTCCGGAGGTCCTTGCGATCCTTGTGCAGACCGCGCTTGTCCTTGTTGATGTCCTTCTGATCCTTGTTGCGGTCGGCGCCGTCCTTGGCCAGATCCGTTTTGTCGTGATTGATATCGCGCTGGTCGGCATTGCGGTCGCCGCGATCCTTGGCCAGATCAACCTTGTCCTTGTTGATGCCCCGTTGATCCTTGTTGCGGTCGGCGCGATCGGCGCGGAGGTCCTTGCGGTCGGCGTTTGCCTGAGCGCTGTTGGCGCCATATTTGGCGTCATCGCGAGCAAGCTGGTTCTTGTCGCGATTGACGTCGCGCTGGTCGGCATTGCGATCGGCGCGATCCTTGGCCAGGTCGCTCTTGTCGTGATTGATGTCCCGCTGATCGGCGTTGCGGTCGGTGCGATCCTTGGTCAGATCGCGCTTGTCTTTGTTGATGTCGCGCTGATCCGCGTTGCGATCCGCACGATCGTTTGCAAGGTCCTTCTTGTCCTGCCGAATGTCTTTCTTGTCGCTCTGCGCATCCTGCTGCTGGGGGGTTGGATCCTGGGCGTAAACGCCGGCCACGAGCAAACCAGCAAACGCCACTGCGAGCGCACCGCGACAAACCAAGAGTTCTGCTTTCATGGTTATCTCCTGTCGACTCCTCTCCTGGATTCACCACCACACTTGGGAAATCAAACACGCGCCGCGGGGCAAAGTTTCGCAATGGTCGAAAGGCGTGGTTCGAGCATAGGGGGAAGTTTTTGGCGGTCGTAACTACTTCACAGTCAACGACTTATGAACGGAATCCAGCACCCCATTCACGAAGGCTCCGGACTCTTCGGAAGAAAACTTCTTTGCCAGTTCAACGGCCTCGTTGAGCACGACTTTGGGGGGAGTAGCGGAGGAACTCATTTCATGAACCGCCAAGCGCAGGATGGCGCGGTCGATGGCCGCAAGCCGTTCCAACCGCCAGTTTTCGCAGTGCTTGCCGATGATTTCATCGAGCGCTCCAGCATCTTTGGCGGCGCCTTCGAAGAGCTGGTTCGCGAATTCGCGCGTTTTGTCGGCGCCTTTGGCGCTCTTCCAAAACTTTGCTTCCAATTTCGCGGGATCCTGCTGGCTCATGTCCCACTGAAAGAGCATTTGCATCGCAAATTCGCGCGCTTTGGTGCGGAGCGACACGTTACTTGCGCCGCCGCAATTCGGTACGGGGAGCGAGCTTCGCTTCGGACGCGCGCAGCTTACGTGAAAGCTGCGCCATTTCTGTCGCCGCCAGGCCCGCCTCGAAGCCTTTGTTCCCGCCCTTCAGTCCCGCGCGATCGATGGCCTGCTCCAAGGTATCGCAGGTCAGCACGCAAAAAATGATCGGCAACCCGCTCTCCATCTGCGCAAGTTGCAGGCCGCGCGCCGTTTCTGAACAGACGTAGTCGTAATGCGCGGTCTCCCCGCGCAAGATGCATCCGATGGCAATAAGCGCGTCGTATTTCCCCGTGGCGGCTAGCTTTTTCGCGGCCAATGGCAATTCAAAGGAACCGGGAACCTGCACTACGTCCACGTCCTTGCTGGACGCGCCGGCGCGTTCCAGTGCGTCGACGGCTGCGGCCAGCAAGCGGTCGGTGATGAAACTGTTGAAGCGGCTCACGACAATGCCAAAGCGCAAACCTTCAGCGCTCAAGCTGCCGTTCATCTTGCCGGGCTGGAGTTTCTCTGACATTCGGTGATTCGCGCCAAGCTTTCCCGCCGCTTTCCTTTACTGGCCCTTAAATTGGGCCGGCCTCTTCTCCAAAAACGCTTTGGTCCCCTCGCGCATGTCTTCGGTCGAGCACGAGACCCCAAAAAGCGTCGCTTCAAGGAACAAGCCTTCTTCCTGCGGCGCTTCCACTCCGCGCTCGATGGCTTCCATGGCGTACTTTACCGCCAAAGGTGCATTGGCCATGATTTTTTTTGCCATCGCTTCCGCCGCAGGAAGCAGTTCCGCGGGTTCGTGAATATGATTGACCAGGCCGATGCGCAGCGCTTCCTCGGCGGTAACCATTTCTCCGGTCAGGCAGAGCTCGTGCGCCACACCCTTGCCGCACAGCCGCGCCAGTCTTTGCGTTCCGCCGTAGCCAGGCAGGATGCCCAGCTTCACCTCGGGTTGACCCAGTTTCGCGGTCTTGCTGGCGATTCGGATGGTGCAGGAAAGCGCCAGTTCGCAGCCGCCACCCAGCGCAAATCCATTGATCGCACAGATCGACGGCTTGCCCATCGTCTCCAGCAAATGGAAGACGCTCTGTCCGTACAGCGAAAACTCTTTGCCTTTTATTGGCGTTTGCACGGCGAGTTCGCCGATGTCCGCGCCTGCCACAAACGATTTGTCGCCGGCACCGGTCAGAATCAGAACGCGTACGCTCGCATCGTCGCGGGCATCGAGCAGGGCGTGATGCAGCTCTTCGACGGTTTTCCGATTCAGCGCGTTCAACACCTTTGGCCGATGGAAGGTGACGTACGCAATTCCGTCTTTCTTTTCGTACAAGATGTTTTCGTAAGCCATCGTTTCGCTCTGAAATCCTTTGCGCGAAGCCACAAGCCAATGCATTTTTAGGGACGCCGCAGCTTGTTGCCGCAACCTAAAGCCTCATGGCTCTCGGCTTCTGCGGATCCGCGTAATCGTAAAATCCGCGTCCCGACTTCCGCCCATGCCATCCCGCGAGCACCATGCGCTTCAGTAGGGGCGGCGCGGCGAAGCGCTTCTCCTTGAATTCGTCGAACATGATCTGCGAAATATAATAGGTGGTATCCAGCCCCACAAAATCCAGCAGCGTTAGCGGACCCATGGGGTACCCGCAGCCCAGCTTCATCGAGTTGTCAATGTCCTCGATCGAGCCTACGCCTTCCTCCAGCGCACGAATCGCGTCGAGGAGATAGGGCACCAGCAACCGGTTCACGATGAAGCCGGTGCTGTCTTTCGCGCGCACCGGTGTCTTGCCCAGTTTTGTACCGAACGCGACAACTTCTTCGTACACTATTTCATCGGTCGCGATGGTGCGCACAACCTCCACAAGCTTCATCACCGGCACGGGATTGAAGAAATGCAAGCCCACGAATCGTTGCGGCCGCTTCGTGACTGTGGCGATTTCGGTGATCGTCAGCGAAGAGGTGTTGCTCGCAAAAACGGCGGAAGGCGCGCAAATCTTATCCAGGGCGGAAAACAGTTCTCGCTTTGCCGGCAACTGCTCGATGATCGCTTCCACAATCAGGTCGGAATTCTTCAAGTCTTCGAGGGAAGTCGTTCCGTTCAGGCGTGCCCGGATTTCGCTCCTCGCCGCCCCGGTAATCGTTCCCTTCTCGACCAGCCGGTTCAGATTTTTCTCGATGCCCTTTAGTCCCTTATCCACCAGCTCCGCGCTCACTTCGCGGACGACCGTGGGGAAGCCCGCCGCCGCACATACTTGTGCGATACCGGAACCCATCAGCCCACACCCCACGACTCCCACTTTTTGAATTGCCATGCTTTTCCTCGCTGAGACCGCGGATGAGCACCTCGTCCGGGAACGGAAAGTTTATCAGAAACCTATTTTGTGCGGCAGTTCCCTGCCGGTGATAAGCGCCGTGGCGATATCTTAAATTGAAGCGCCCAAACGCCTGTCCTCAAGCCCCTTTTATCTCCTTTACGTTCTCGACTTCCTTTCCTTCCCCTATTTCAGGGCTTCGACGATCATCGCAATGCCCTGCCCGCCGCCGATACACGCCGTCGCCAGTCCATAGCGCATTCCATTTCGCCGCAGTTCGTTCAGAAGGGTGATAACCAGGCGCGTTCCGCTTGCTCCCAGCGGATGGCCGAGCGCAATCGCCCCGCCATTCACATTGGTTTTGTCGCGCTTCAATCCGAGCGCTTTCTCGACGGCCAGATATTGTGCGGCAAACGCCTCGTTCACCTCCACGCGATCCATCTGCTCGAGCGTCAGCCCCGCGAGCTTTAGCGCCTTCCGGGAAGAGGGCACGGGCCCGATGCCCATGATGCTCGGATCCACTCCGGCCGCCGCCCAGGACACGATCCGGCCCAAGGGCTTCAAGCCGCGTTCTTTCGCGGTCTTTTCTCCGGTTACGACCACTGCTGCCGCGCCATCCACTATGCCGCTCGCATTTCCGGCGGTCACGATGCCGTCTTTCTTGAACGAAGGCGGCAGTTTTTCCAGGATTTCCATGGTCGTGTCTGGCCGCCGGTGATCGTCTTCGCTGACGACCAGCGTTTTCTTCCCCCGCTTGACCTCCACTGGCACGAGCTCTTGTTTGATCCGGCACGCTTTGTACGCGGCGTCTGCCGCCTGCTGGCTGCGGAGCGCGTACGCATCCGCATCTTTTCGCGTGATTCCGTACTGCTCGGCGAGTTTCTCCGCCGTCAACGCCATCGGCAAGCCACAATACGTGTCGGTCAAGCCCGCCATTAGCGAATCTTCGAGCGCGCCGCCGCCAAGCTTCAATCCGTTGCGCAGCCCACGAATCACAAATGGCGCCTGCGTCATATTTTCCATGCCGCCAGCCAGCACCATCGTCGCTTCGCCAAGCAAGAGCCGCTGTGCGCCCTGCGCGATCGCCTCGATGCCCGAACCGCACAAGCGGTTCACCGTCACCGCAGGTGTTTCGATTTTCAGCCCCGCTTTCAGACCGACATGCCGCGCGCCATAAATCGCGTCGGCGCTCGTCTGCATCACGTTGCCGAAAACGACGTGGTCGAATTCGTCCGGGTCCACCCCCGAGCGCCGGGTGGCCTCCTTCGATGCATGAGCCGCCAAATCAATCGCGCTCACGTCCGAGAAGGCGCCGCTGTAGCGCGCCATGGGCGTCCGCGCGCCCGCCACAATCACTACGTCCGTTGGAAACATTTCTTCCTCACTTTGCGGGATTCCCTGCTCACAGTTTACCGTTGCCGGAGAAAAGCGCAAACCTGGGTGCGGATGAAGAGCAAAGTTGGGTCATCGGTTGACTTCCAGGCATGTTCCTCAAGCTCACCGAACCTCGGCATTGTCCATGCACCCGAGAAGCCCCTTTGTCGCGTCGCAATGATGGTAAAAATCAAGACCCACCCGGCTCGGAACAGACTTACACGGCTCTGATTCACGCTTTTTAGGAGAGCACTATGAAGAACCGCGCAGTGTTGTTGGCCGCTTCTGTATTGTTTTTAGCAGTCCCAGCCTTCGCACAACGCCCCGAGGATCGTCGCCCGAACGAGCAACGAGGCGAAGAGAAACACGATGAGCACGGACCGAATGCGCCTCGCGCCAATCAAGGGCGCATCCCCGATCCCCCCCAGCGCCGCGAATCACGCTCCGCCCCTCCCGAGCAGGACCGCAAGGAAGGCGGGCGCGTCAACACCTTGCCGCATGTGAGCAATGGTCATTGGTATGGCCACGACAAGCCCAACGACAAGCGCTTTCAAGTGGATCATCCGTTCGAACACGGACATCTCGAACATTTAGGCCCATCTTACCGGTACAAAGTGGAACGATTCGACGCCAACCGTCATATCTTCTGGTTCCCCGGGGGCTTTTCGTTTCAGATTGCTTCTTGGGACTGGCCGGTTGCGGCGGACTGGTGCTGGAACTGTGACAGCGACGACTCTGTGGTATACCAAGACCCCGATCACGACGGCTGGTATCTGCTGTACAACATTCACACGGGCGGGTACGTTTACGTGATGTATATGGGAACCTAAAGGGCAATTGCGCTTAACCAGCGTCCCACAGTAACGGCATCTGCGCGTGTCTAGAGTTTTGGCGTGTCCAGCGCGACAACGCTGTCGCCGCCCTTCTTGCGCGCTTCTTCCATCGAGAATTCTGCGCGATTGATCAAGTCGGTCACAATGTCTTCGCTGTCGTAATCCGGCTTCGGAACGGCCTCGACGATTCCCGCGCTCAGAGTGATTTGCGTGGAATCCCAAGGCGGCCGCAACCCGGACGCCGCGCGCCGCAATTTATCCGCCAGGTTCTGCGCACCAGCCAAAGCGGTGTCCGGCAAGATAAACGCCAGCGACCATGACGTATGTTTCACGGCAACATCGTTTTGCCGCACAATCGGCTGCAGTGCTCGCGCCAGTTGCTCGAGAAAACGCTCTAGCGGCGGCTCGCCCTGCTGGCGCAGAATCTCGCCTCCGCGGTCGATCTGCAGAACGGCTAGCGACAACGGCGTGCCTTGCGATTTCGCGCGGTCCGCTTCCGTCACCAAACAGCTCAGATAGGAGCTGCGGCTCAGGAGCCCGGAGCGTTCATCGGAAACGCCCATGCGCCGCACCAACGAGCGCAGCCGCGTATGGCTCACACTCATGAGCATCTGATCGCCGATCGCCTGCAAAAAATAGACCTCGTTGGGCTTCCATTTGTGGCGTTCCGCCTGCGCCGCGATCAACATGCCCGCAGGCGTTTGTGTTTCTTTGTCCAAGATCATCACCCCCAGCGCCGACTCCAGTCCGAGTTCGCCGAGAATCGAACCTTCCGATGCCTTCACCACCAGCCCGCCAAGCTCGTCCGGGTGGGCCTTTTCCATCTGCGCCAGCAAAAGCACCACTTGCGCGCCCATCGCGGCCTTCACGCCCGTGCCGCAAAATTCCGCCGCCATTTCCGGCGGCCTTCCCGGCGCACCAACGACAGCCAGCGCCCGCGTGGCGCGCAGGTACGTCCCTACCTCGTTGACCGCGGTGTTGAGCATCGCGCGAGGCGTCTGTTGGCGGAAGATTTTCTGGTTGATCTCCGAGATTTTCGACAGGTCGCGCAACGTCTCGGCGGAATACACCCCCGTCTTGCTCGAAATCGCCCCGGTTTGCGGTTCGCCAGCCGATGACGCTGCAGCCGCCGGCCCGCCCTTTGCCGCAGGCTCGTCTTGGGGCTTCTGCGCGCCCGGCGGCCACCAGTTCGCGGTCTGATACAAGCTAGACAGCCGCGCGTTGCGCGCCTCTTCCCCGGGAAAAAGCGAGGCAATCTTTTGCAAGCGTTCCAGTGCTTTACTCTGCAGCGAGTATTGCAGAAAAATTTCCGTCTGGACGATCAGATCTTCCAGCGCCTGCATCTGCCGCCCGCCTTCGGGGTTGCCCAGCGGCCCCGAAGCCCGCTCGGTCGCTCCCGACCTCGGAGCGTGTCCTCCGGTGGCCTGACCCGCTTTCATCATCCGGCTTGAAAGGCGATTTACATAGGCGTCGTCCACGCGGCCCCGCAGCATTTCGAGCCGCTCCTGGTTGCGATAGTCGTAAGGGTCGATGTCCACCAGGCGTTCCAGCGACTCCGACGCCTTCTTGACGTTTCCGGAAGTCAGGTACACATCAAACAGCTTGATCAACACCTCGAAATACTGCGATTCGCGGTTCAATTCGTTGCGGATACCGGCCCAGAATTCCAAAATGGCTTGCGAGTGCGGAAATTTCGCGCCTAATCCGTCGATCATGGTCGCGAAATCATTTTGCCGTTTGCCGGCGAACATGCGCCGCTTCAGCATTTCGAGGATGGCGGTGGCCCTCTGGTCCTGCCCGACGGCGGCGTGGCGCTCGGCCAGGTCGAAGAGTTGCGTTAATCCTTCATTTTTTTCCTTCAGCAGCTTTTGCAGCACTTCGCTGGCGCGCTCCAGGTTGCCCGCGCCCATCAGCGCTTCGGAATAGGTCGTGAAGAACGGCGCGTCGCTCTCCGAGGCGGCAAATGGCTCCAGAATCGAGACGGCGCGAACCGCGTTTCCGCTTTGCAGATTGGCCTGCGCGTAGAGCAGCGCCACGCTGCGCTCCTGCGGCGCCAGCTTTTGCGCGCGGCCCAAAAGATTCACCGCATCGGAGGAAGAACCCTTGGTCGTGGCCAGTTGTCCCGCGCGCAGGAACGCGCGTGCCGCCAACGCATTCTTTCCGAGGCGCTCTGCGCCCTCTGCCAGCTTGATCTGCCGCGCCAGGTTGTCTGGCTCGAGCCGAGCGATCCTCTCCCAACAAAACAGCGCGTCATCGTCGCGCCCCGCCGCTACGAAAAGCTCGCCGGCCTTGTTGTACTGCTCGACCGCTTCGTCCGCTCGATTCTGCCGCTGCAGCAGGAAGGCGTAGCGCGCAACGCGCTCGGGGGCCTGCTGTGCCGGAATGGAACGAAGAAACCGGTTGTAGATGGCCAGCGCTTTGCTTTCATCCTTAGGATCGATCAGCAAATCAAACAACATGCCGTAATACACGGCAGCGCGGTCGGCTTGGTCGATGCGCGCATAGAGATCACCCAAGGCCTGCGTCGCTTCCTGATGCTGGGGTGCTTCCCCGAGCACCGCGAGATACGCTTCGATGGCATCCTCGACACGATTCTTCTCAAGGAAGCGCTTCGCGCGATCCAAATGCTTGTTGACGTCTGCGGCCATTCCTTCGAAATGCCTTTGCGGTTTCTGAAAGCTGCCTAACGGGTGCCGAACCGGTGCGGAGTGGGCCCGCTTCTGGCGCCCGTCGCACGCCTATCGGAGCCCACCATCATCGGAGCTCATAGCACGGCAGAGAAGGATGCTCGAGCAGCACACGCGTGGTGTGTGTACTGCCCGTAGTAACTATATACCGCTCTCGGGAGAGGTACAAAAACCCTCGCACACCCGGTTGTGGTAAGCATCAAGGGAAGGTCTTGGAGCCGGACCGCCAAAAACTGGACTGTCTCCCGCCTCAGCGGCCGTCGAGGAGAAGAAGCGTTTCGAGCAGCACGTTCGCTCCATTCGCGCAATCCTCCCACGAAGTAAGCTCTTTCGGTGCATGACTGATGCCCAGGAGGCTGGGCACAAAAATCATCCCCATCGGCGCCAGCCGCGCCATCCATTGCGCGTCGTGCCCTGCGCCGCTTGGCAGACGGATGGTCTTCAGTCCCAAGCTAGCCGCCGCCTGTTCGATTTTTGCCTGGATTTCGGGGTCGGCCATGGCCGGGGGATCGTGATCGACTTTCTTGATGTGAACCTCCGTTCCGGTCTCACGCGCAATTTCCTGAGCTTTCCGCTGAATCTCGTCGCCCAGCCGCGCGATCTTCTCCGCGGAAAGGTCGCGCAATTCGATGGATAGCCTAGCCAAACCCGGCACCACATTGTGAGCATTGGGAAAGACCTGCAACTGCCCCACCGTCCCGACCTGTCGTCCCGGCTCTCGCGTAACCGCATCTTGTACGGCTTCGATCAGCTTCGCGGCCGCAAGCAGCGCATTGCGCCGATCCGGCATGGGGGTCGTCCCGGCGTGATTGGCGAATCCGCGGATCTCCGCCTCGTATTCGTCAATGCTGACGATTCCTTCGACTACGCCAATGGGAATCTTGCTTTTGTCGAGCGTGCCGCCCTGCTCGATGTGCAATTCCAGATAGCAACAAAAGGAATGCGGGGCGAGCCGCGCCTCCGCTAGCCGTGT
Source organism: Acidobacteriota bacterium (assembly GCA_003223215.1). GTDB lineage: Bacteria > Acidobacteriota > Terriglobia > Acidiferrales > UBA7541 > Acidiferrum. The sequence continues at coordinate 57,977 of QHYH01000101.1, read as the reverse complement.
TGGATCACCCCCAATCTTTCGAAGGCCGTCTTCCATCCGAATACCGTTGTAGACGCGGCTGAGGACGCTCTCGTCCAGCCCGCCGGCCGCCGCGGGACTGCCGACCAAATTTTCTTCGTTCGACCAGATGACCATTTCGAGCGGATGCTTGGTCGTCACATGATTTTCCTCGAAGGTCTGCATCACCTCAATGGCCGACATCGAGCCCACGTCGCCGTCAAAATTTCCTCCGTTGGGTACGGAATCGATGTGCGAACCAAAAAGAATGCGCGGCGCGGACGCCGCCATCCCGGCGCGCGCCCCAAAAATGTTTCCTGCGGGATCGATGCGCGGCTGGAGTCCAGCCTCACGCATCGCTTTCATCGCGTAATTCCGGCCCGCCACATCCGCGTCAGAATAAGCAACACGGCTTACGCCATCGGCAAAGGTCCCGCCCGCGGGCCGCCCGTAAACACTCAAATCCTCGAGCCGGCGCTTGAGGCGCGCGGCATTGATGCGCAGACCGGACTGTGCCTTCTTACTTGCGCCCAGCCGGGGCATGGCGAATCCGGCAAACGCAGTGGCCATGCCATACAATAATTCTCGACGGTTCGCGAGCACTGGCCGTATCCCCCCGAAGATGAACCTACCGCGCCGCGATTGTAGTGCAGTCTTGCTTGGCAGAGGTACGCGGATGCTCTTGTTTGCTAGCAGCGCCGGCGGCTATCGCACGCCGTTCTTGGGGTCCCAGGAGCCTTGCTCTTTGCGAACGTAGATGATCTGGCCGATGTGATACGCGTTGTGCGTGCTGATGTGCGTAAACACTTGGGCGGACTCTTTCAATTTTGCTTCATCGGCGGTTTCCACCCATTTTTCGAGCTCACTCATGACCTCATCGAGCTGCTGGACGATTTCGTTCCATTTCTTGGTATCGAACTTGTCGAAGGTTTCGTCGTTATTACCGCTGAATTTCTCGGGTTTTTCGCCTTTCAGAACCTGGAGATTCCGGCGATTCCAGAACACCAGATGGTACGCCAACTGTCCGACCGAGTGATTGCCCTTGCCGTCGGTCCAGCTTGCCTGCTCGGCCGTCAGACCCTTCAGGGCAATATTCGCCGGCACAAACCACTCTTCGGCGCCGTGCGTGGACTTCAGTTCCGCCAGCAAAACCTCTTTGAGCGTCGTTGGTTTCTTGTCCTGCGCAGAGACGGGAATGGCCAGCAACAAAAGCAAAAAAAACGGTACTCGTTTGATCACTCGAGGATTCCTCCGCAGCCCTTAGACGGACCACGCGGTTCTCTGTTTCCGGCAAAATGTGACCCTTTTGGCCGGCGTTCAACGGGCGGCAGACATCTTCGGGAGCAATAGCACCAGCGTTGCCCCCACCAGCATGGAAACCCCTGCAAACGCCAGACCGCCGTACAGCGTGCCGGTCTTTTGCGTGATGAACCCGACCATGGACGGTCCGAAAAACCCACCCAGGTTTCCCACCGAATTGATGAACGCGATCCCGCTGGCGGCCGAGAACCCCGACAAGAACTCGCTGGGCATCGCCCAGAAAGGGCTGAGGGAGCTGCAATAGCCGATCGCCAGAAGGGACAGCAGCACGATCGTGACGACAGGAGAATGAAGCGCGGTCAGCGACAAAAACCCGATTCCTCCCACCAGCAAAGAAATCGCCGCGTGATATCGGCGCTCCATCCGGCGGTCCGAACTGCGCCCAACAAAAATCATCCCCACAAGCGCCGCCAGGTACGGAATCATCACCAAGGAGCCGACCAAACTGTAGGAATATTCGCTCGACAAAGACGCGACGAGTTTCGGCGCATAGAAGCTTAGGGTGTAGCTCCCGATCATCATGGCGAAGTAGATGACCGCCAGGTACCATACGCGAAAATCGGTCATTCCCGCCATCGCCGAGCGTCGCCCCCATTTCGCCGCCTCCTCTCGCGCTAACTCCGTTTGCAGCCAGCGCTTTTCCTCTGCCGTCAGGAATCCCGCTTCGCTCGGGCGATTGGGCAACACCAGATAGGTAAGGAATCCCAGAGCGATGGCTGGCAGGCCCTCGAGAAGGAAAAGCCACCTCCAGCTTCCCAGGCCCAGCCAATGGACATGCGTCAAAATGAAGCCGGAGACCGGCGCACCCAGGATGCTGTTCACGGCAAAGCCGGTCAGAAATAAAGAGAGAACACGCGCCTGTTCCCGCTGCCGGAACCAGTACGTCAGATACAGGACAATTCCCGGATAATAGCCCGCTTCGGCAAACCCGAGCAGGACGCGCGCGGCGTAGAGCTGATGGATGCTCTCGACCAAACCGGTTAGCGACGCCACCAATCCCCAACCCAGAAGAATTCGCGCAATCCAGATGCGCGCTCCAACCTTGTGCAGGATCAAATTGCTGGGAACTTCGAAAAGGAAATATCCGATGAAGAAAATTCCCGCGGCGATTCCATATTGCTGGCTGCTCAGGCCCAGATCCTTGTTCATCGTCAATTGGGCAAAACTAATATTCACCCGGTCAATCATCGCGACGACGTAAAGCAGGAACAGGTAGGGGATCAGCCGAAACTGGAGCTTCCGAATCGTTTTGTGCTCGATGGAGGTCTCGACAGAGCTATCCGCGATCGCTTCCGTGTGTTCTGTACTCGCCAAAAGACTCCATCCATGAGTGTCGCCAACCGCGAGCGCTCGGCGTTGATGTGCTGACTTTAGTTTGCAAAGACTTTATGCTCGGAAGCTGCGCCGGTCAAGAAAAGCGTGCCGCGTCTGCCGCGTCCCCCTGAAACAGAGTCTCCGACTCGCCGCACTCGCCGCCTCGCCGCGTAATGTAATGACTATTTTCTTCCTCTGGGCTATTCTTTGCGCATGCCTTGGCGGGCTTGGAGTTCTTTCTTCTCTCCTTTCCGTGGCATCGCTTGGCCCCGCGACAGCATCCTGTCCCGCATCTCGGCCGGCGCCCTTTTCCTCCCGGTGGCATTCGCCGCGGCCCAATCGAGCTCTTCCCGCAACCATTCCGACATCCTCGGCGCTTGGGAGGGCGAATCCAAGTGCACCGTGCCCGATTCTCCCTGTCACGACGAGCACGTCATCTACGAAATCGCCGCCGACAAAACCGTCCCGAGCGGTTTGAAAATGGACGGCTATAAAGTCGTGAACGGCGAGCGCGTGTTCATGGGAACTCTGCGCTGCGAATATGAGGCCCCCAAGAAAACTTTGCGCTGCACGTCGCGCCGCAAGGATTCTGGCGACTGGGAGTACACGCTCTCCGGCGACACCCTCGAGGGGACCCTGACGATCAACGGCAAAACTCGCTATCGCAAGATCGTGGCCAAGAAACTGACCGCGTCCAGCCGCTAGATAAACGCGCCGCGCAAAATTACAGGAGCGAAGCGCGCCCCGCGATTTGGCTTGTTCCCCGGTCCGGCGTATGCTGGCCGCAGGATCTAGAGCACTCTCTCTCCAGTTGGGAGGACGCAACGCTCAGAAAGCAAAAATGAGCCAACTCACCTTCAATCTCCAGCCCACGCGCCAGATTCTCACCGTCAGCGAACTTACCGCCCGCATCCGCGACCTACTGGCCCGAAATTTCACCGCTACGTTTGTCCAGGGCGAAATCTCCAACTGCCGCGAAGCCCAGTCCGGCCACCTCTACTTCACCTTGAAGGATGATCGCGCCCAGGTCCGCTGCGTTTTCTTCAAACAGCAGCAGCGCGGCACCAGGTTCCGCCCCGAAGACGGCCTGCAGGTCACCGTGCGCGGCACCCTCAGCGTGTACGAGCAGCGCGGCGAGTATCAAATCTACGTCGAGAATATCGAGCCGGTCGGCCTAGGCGCTTTGCAGCTTGCTTTCGATCAATTGAAAAAGCGGCTTGAAGCCGAAGGCCTGTTCGCTGCCGCCCGGAAGAAGCCGCTGCCTCTCCTCCCGAGCCGCATCGGCCTCATCACCTCGCCGCGAGGAGCCGCGGTGCGCGACGTCGTGCGCATCCTCAGGCGCCGCTTTCCCAACGTCCATCTCACGGTGTTTCCGGTGCGGGTCCAAGGCGAAGGCGCCACAGAGGAAATCGTCAAGGCGGTGAAGTTCTTCAATGCCATGAAATCTGTGGATGTGCTGATTCTCGCGCGCGGCGGCGGCTCGCTCGAAGATTTGTGGGCCTTCAACGAAGAAATGGTCGCCCGCGCCATTGCCGACTCGGAAATTCCCACGATCTCGGGCATCGGCCATGAAAGCGACTTCACCATCGCGGATTTCGTGGCCGACGTGCGCGCCTCCACACCTTCCGCCGCAGCCGAACTTGTCGTGCAGACACGCCGCGAATTTGATAAACACATTGCCGACCTGCGCGGTGCCCTTGCCGAGCAGATGCGTTATCGTATCCTGGTCCTCAGCCGCCGTATTCACGAACTCGGTGCGCGTCCCGGTTTCCGCCGCCCGCTCGATCTTCTTCGCCAGCAGCGCCAGCGCGCCGATGAAATGACCGCTCGACTCGCCCTCGGCCTCCGCGCGCGCCTTGATCAATCACGCAAACGGTTCGCCGTTGCGCACCTGCGCATCGTCTCTTTTGATTTTCGCGTGAAGATTGCAGCGTTTCGCTTGCGCCTCGAACGCGGCGCTGCCGATCTCGGCATTCGCGCCGAACGCCTGCTTCGGTCCAAGCGCGAGCGCCTGGCGCGCCTGGCCTTGCAGCTCGAAGAGCGAAGCCCGCTGAGAGTCCTCGAACGCGGCTACGCCATCGCCACCGACGCCTCCGGCGCCATCCTCAGGGACGCCGCCCAGGTCCAAATCCGCGACTCCGTCTCGCTCCAACTCCACCGGGGCCGCCTCCAAACCGAAGTCCGCAAGAAGGAGACACCGTGAATTCCTGCTTCGCTCAGGGCTCAACAGTGGGCTGCCCCGGCCGCCTTGGTTTGATCTCTTTGACCTTGTCGACCAGGTCGTCTGCTTGGAAGGCACTCCCCCGAGGAACATCGATTTGGCCGACGCGGTTGCCGCGGGCGGCTCATAACGGCGGCCCCAAAAAGGAAGAAGAATAAGCGCAGGTCCCGAGTTGTCTCAATTGTCGCCGTAGAAGCGAGTCTTCGGCGCGGGCTTCGGACCTGGCTGCATGTGAGGCGCCGGTTTCTCCGGGGTCAGCCAGCGGGTCCAGAACGCGTCCGAGAGCTGATCCAGGTATTTTTTTCCTTGCGGGTCCTGGCTCAGGATACGGATCAGCACCTGCAGCGCATCGCTGCTGCGCCGCAACGCATCCAGGCTGAGCCGGTAGCCTTCGATGAACGTCGCGCTGCGGTAGCGCACTCCGGTTTCGCCGTCGTGCAGCACGCCCGGGGCTGTCGCGGCACCGTTTGCCTGCTGCCAGTTCTGAAAGCCAAGCTGGAAGTCGTAAGGCGGCGGCAGGTAGAACGGTCGGTACGCCCCTTTCAAAAATTTCCCCATCGCGCGCTTCGCGGCTTCCTCAATTCGCTTGCTGGCTTCGGCGGATGGCAGAGGCTCCGCCAGGGCACGGCTCTTGGCCGTTTTCACCACCGCGTACTCGAGCTCCGGAAAATCCGGCTTCAACTGTTCGCCGAGAAGGTTGTCGCCCGAGACCATAATCACCGGAATGCCCCAGCGGGCCGCAGACAGCGCGACGATATGCGTCTCCGTGAAGTCCACGCCATTGATGCGATAGCTGATCCGGTCCGTGACCGTGTGCGCTTCAAAGCCGTCGGTGTTGGCGCGAGCGTGCATTCCGATGCAGACGATGGCGTCCACGGAACCATCGATGCCGGTGTCGTAAGGATCGAAGTCGCGGTCGCGAAAATCAAACTGGGCGTGCGGATCCATTTTGTCCACAAGCAGGTCGGGCTCTTTCACGTTTCCGGAGCCATGGCCGTCTTGAATCCAAATCGAGCCCGCACCGCCGGCGGCGAGGCCGCGGATGGCCGCGTTCACGTCGGAAGTCAGGAACTCGCGGCCGCGAGCATAATCCTCTGGTCGTTCCACCCAGGTCATTTCGTAGTGGCTCACGCCAGAAACGCCTTCCATGTCGTAAATAAGCAGGATCTTGGGATGGTTCGTTGCTGCTTGCGAGATGAGATTGCCGCTCGAGAAAAGAAACGCAAAGAACAGCATACGCAACACACGCACGGCTAGCCTCCTCCGGGGGGACATGCCGCGCGAACCTATCGGTTTGAAGTTGCCGTGTCAAGGCGTGTCAAGGGGGCCTGTCAAGGGGGCCGAATCGTCTTGTGGGCCGAATCGTTTGCTCGTCTACCGGGGAGCGGACGGTCAATCGGAACCATTCAGCAGCCAAAAGCCGGGAGCTACAACTTACGACTTTTTCGAACTATTCTTCATCGGGGGAAGAAACTTTCAGCACCGCGAGAAAGGCTTCCTGCGGAATATCAACTTGGCCGACGCGCTTCATGCGGCGTTTGCCCTCTTTCTGTTTTTCGAGGAGCTTGCGTTTGCGCGTGATGTCGCCGCCGTAGCATTTGGCCAGGACGTTTTTGCGGATCGCTGCCACCGTTTCGCGCGCAATAATGCGGCTGCCAATGGCCGCCTGAATCGGCACCTCGAATAGTTGCCGCGGAATCAATTTCCGAAGGCGGGTCACCAGTTCGCGCCCTCGCTCGTAAGCAAATTCGCGGTGCACGATCAGCGCCAGCGCATCCACGGGCTCGCCGCCAACCAGCACGTCGAGCTTCACCAGGTCCGATTCCTGGTACCCCGCTAGTTGGTAGTCGAGCGACGCGTAGCCGCGCGAAACGCTCTTCAGGCGATCGTAGAAGTCCAACACGATTTCGTTCAGCGGCAATTCGTACGTGAGCATCACACGCGTCGGCGAGAGATATTCGAAATTCTTTTGCGTGCCCCGCTTCTCCTGGCAAAGCTGCAGCAGGCCGCCTACCGAGTCGTCGTTGGTGATGATCATCGCTTTGATGATCGGCTCTTCGATCTTTTGGATGTCGCTCGGATTCGGGAACTTGGCGGGGCTGTCGACTTCCGTCACTTCGCCGGTCACGCGCGTGATGCGGTAGCGAACGCTCGGGGCTGTGGTAATCAGGTTGAGCCCGAACTCGCGCTCCAATCGCTCCTGCACGATTTCCATGTGCAGCAGCCCAAGGAAGCCGCAGCGGAAGCCGAAGCCGAGCGCGACGGAGTTCTCCGGCTCGTAGAAAAACGCCGCGTCGTTCAACTGCAATTTTCCGAGCGCGTCGCGCAGCGGCTCATAGTCGTCGGCAAGCACGGGAAACAGTCCCGCGAACACCATCGGCTTGATGGCCTCGAAACCAGGAAGCGCAGGAGCAGGGCGGTCAACTTCGATCACCGTATCGCCCATGCGCGCATCGGCCACGCGTTTGATGTTTGCGATGATGAAGCCAACGTCGCCCGCTTCCAGTTCCTCGAGCGCGACCGGTTTCGGCGTGAGCGTCCCGAGCTGTTCGACTTCGTAAGTCTGGTCGCCGGCGACCAGTTTGATTTTCATATGATCCGCGACGCGGCCTGCTTTCACGCGCACGAGAATTACGGCGCCCCGGTAAATGTCGAACCAGGAATCGAAGATCAGAGCCTGCAACGGATCTGTCGCGCTCCCTTTCGGCGGCGGCACACGCGCGACAATCGCCTCGAGAACGTCTTCCACGCCGAGCCCGCTTTTCGCGCTGATCGGCAGTGCGTCGTCCGCGGGAATCGCGAGCACGCTTTCGATCTGTTCTTTCACCTTATCGGGCTCCGCTGCGGGCAAATCTATTTTGTTGATCACCGGAATGATCGTGAGGTTGTGTCCCGCAGCAAGGAAGGTATTCGCAACGGTCTGCGCTTCGACGCCCTGCGAAGAGTCAACCACAAGCAGCGCACCTTCGCACGCGGAAAGCGCGCGCGATACTTCGTAGGAAAAGTCCACGTGGCCCGGCGTGTCGATCAGATTCAGGCGGTACGTGTTTCCGTCTTTCGCTGTGTAATGCAGGCGGATGCTCTTTGCTTTGATGGTGATGCCGCGCTCGCGCTCCAGGTCCATGGAGTCGAGCACCTGTTCGTGCATCTCGCGTTCGGAAAGCGCGCCGGTCATTTCGAGCAGGCGGTCGGCAAGGGTGGATTTGCCGTGGTCGATGTGCGCGATGATGCAGAAATTCCGTATGAATTTTGGATCCATGTAACTCGATTATCGCCCAGCTTTGGAATTGCTTTTAACCTTTTCAACTACCGGCAGGAGCCACTTCTCCTGAGGACAGTCCGCCACACGCAAGCTGGCCTGCCGAAGCTTGCCTGCTCGAAGCAGGGCAGGCACAAACCGTGCCGAGTAACATTCAGTTTGCCATAATTCGCGCTCCCGCGCAGCCGCCAAGCCCGTTTATCGGGCGGCCTACGACGCGCGTCCGGAAACGTAGCGGAGACTTTCGCTGAGGCCAAGAGCGGCGACGCATTGCTTCCAGAGAAGGGCAGCGGCAATGAAGCAGATTCTGGAGAAGAGTTTCCAGACGGACAGAGCGGGCGATGCTGTCTGCAACCTCGGAAAGTTTTTTGTGGCGAGCTTTTTTCAGCGCGGACCGACAGAAACATTATCCCGGAGGCCGCCGAGGAAGAGCTTGATTTCCGCGAGGAGAAACCCATCTCGCTCGAAAAGCGCACGAGCAGGACACGGTCGAGAGCGTCAGGGGAATAGCGACGCTGGGCGCCGACACGGTGGGGCGGGGCGAGCAGACCGACACTTTCCTAGTAGCGGATCGCGGAGGCTTTAAGACCGGCGCGGTTAGCAAGTTCGCCGATTTTCATGGCACCTCCTCTTCGACGACGCAAGCCGACGGTCGACTTGCTCCGCACCGAAGGATTGGTAAACAAGTACTCGGCGACCAGGGCGCGGCTTTTCCTGGTCTGCTCGGGATAAGGCTGCGCCGCAGGAACAGGCACTTGACTTAAAGCTGACTTTAACTTTTGGCATTCCGGGATGGGACGTGGCAAATCCCTTACAGGAATGCCATAAAGTTGACCTGGAGAACCAGGCAAGCTGATTTGCCTCGGACTGACGGGAGAAGAGGGTACCAAGCAGTTCCTGCGCGCGGAATTCATCTTGCCGCAAGGGAACGGCCTCGAACCATTCAAGTCAAGAGCCAGCCTTCCGATGGTTAGGGAAGGTTGTTCCGCGTCCGGAGATCAGTTCCGGTCGCCGGACGACTTGGAAGCAAATTCCTTGGGAAGAGGGTTGTCGTCGCGCTCCTGGTCCCACAAGATGCTGACAATCCACCAACGGCTGCCATCGTAAAGCAACTGAATGCTGTTGATGCCGCGGGCAAAAGGAGCTTCGCCGGGCGCGCGGCGCGATTCGTAGCTGCTGAAGACCTGGGAGACGTTTCCGAAGGCCTCGACGCGATTCACAATGGGACTCTCATAAAAGGCATGTTGCGCGAAGTAACTGCCGGCCCCCTTGGCATAATCTTCGACGCTCATGGGATGGATGCGAAAGGAACCATCCGGGTTCTTGGTGGCGGAAGTGAGGCGTCCCAGAGGCAAGAACAAAGAGCGGAAACGCTCCCAGTCGCGTTCGCCAGCGGGGCCGGAAATCACGCCGTAGAGCGCCGCGAGAATACTGTCGATGGACTTCACGTCGTCCCTGCGCGGTGCGGGAGCGCTCGCCGACGGACTGGGCGCGGCCTGTGGGGGCGCTTGCTGCTCAGCCGGCGGCTTTGCGGAGGGAGATTGCGCCGCAGCGGGAAAAGAAAGGCAGAGAAGGGCAGGCAAGGCCAAAAGAGCGCTTCTCATTGGGATCCTCCTTTGCGACAGTAGTGTTCTAGGAGCCTTATATCACCATGCCAGAAGGCAGGGGCTCTACGGCTCCAATGCGGTAGGGAGACTATATACCAGGGAGTGCCGCGGACCACCCTCAAGCTAAAGAAAAGCGCGGAGAGTGGCAACGCGACCGGGTAGACTTGCCAGACTCCCAACCGTCTGCAGCTAGCGGCGCAGGTGGGAGATGAGCCAGAAAAGGAGAGAAAGTGCGACGCTAAGAACAAGGCAAGTGACGATGGGAAAGTAAAAAGTGGTGTGTTCGCCGCGATGAACGATGTCGCCGGGAAGTTTTCCCAAACGGAAGGGGAGTTTGTTGCCGAAGTACAGAAAAGCGCCGACGAGCAGGAGGAGTGCTCCGAAGAAAAGAAGAGAGCGGCCGAGCTCGCGGAAAGGGTCCATGACGTCATTTTACCCGAAGCGGCAATCAAGCCCTCAGTCAAAACCCAGCTATCACTGGCGTATACACCTAGAATTTCCGCCCTATAGATACTACGAGATCCACGAAAAGAGCGAATCAGATCAGCTCCATCGAGGAAAAAAAGTAGCTGATTTCGAAGGCCGCGGTCTCCGGCGCGTCAGAGCCGTGTGTGCAGTTCATCTGAATACTGGAGCCGAGGTCGCGGCGAATGGTGCCGGGAGCAGCCTTCTTGGGATCCGTGGCCCCCATCGTTTCGCGCCATTTGGAGATGGCGCCGTCGGCTTCAAGGACCATCGCGAAGATTTTGCCGGAACTCATGAAATCGGTGAGCTCGCCAAAAAATGGGCGCTCACGATGAACCGCGTAGAAGCCACCGGCCTCTTCCTTGGTTAGGCGCATCGATTTCATAGCGATGATTTGGAAGCCTGCTTTGTGAATGCGAGAGAGAATTTCCCCTTGGAGATTGCGGCTTACGGCGTCAGGTTTGATGATGGCAAAAGTGCGTTCGAGAGACAAGGTGTTCTCCTAAGCCAACTGCGACGTAGCATCGAGCATGACCGTCAGAAAATGAAGCGTCTTCTCACTGGGAATTGGCCTCGCTGCTTGTCCGCTGCCATACCTCATTCCCCCTTCCCTGCCGATATAACGATTTAGGTTCGCTGTCTGCCGCCATACCTTGGTTTGCGTGCTTCCTTGCCAGGCTTTACGGCCCTAGGGCAAAAGGGCCAGGGTTCCTCGTGGGCCTGCCTTTTGCGACAGCCATTCCCGAGGTTCACGACTGAGAATGGGAAGGTCATGAAGCCTGCCCTTGATTTGCGATCTTTTTTGCTCCGGCCGCCTTCCGTAGAGGAGTTCCTCGAACGCAGTGCCAGACCACGGATGGTTCAGCATTATTGCAAGGCTGCCGCGACGGTCGAGCCGAGGTCCGCGGGAGTCTCCACACAGCGGATGCCGGCGGCGCTCATGGCGGCATACTTGTCCTTCGCGGTGCCCTGACCGCCGCTGATGATCGCGCCAGCATGACCCATGCGGCGGCCCGGCGGCGCAGTCTGGCCGGCAATGAAACCGACGACGGGAATCTTCACGTTCGCTTTGATCCATTCCGCAGCCTTTTCTTCGGCGTTGCCCCCGATCTCCCCAATCAGGATGATGGCGTGCGTGTCGGGATCTTCGTTGAAAAGTTTGATGGCGTCGAGGAAAGGGGTGCCGATGATGGGGTCACCACCGATTCCGATGCAGGTGGACTGGCCGATGCCGAGTCCCGTCAGTTGATCGACCGCCTCGTAGGTCAATGTGCCGCTGCGGCTGACCACGCCGACATTTCCCTGCTTATGAATGCGGCCGGGCATGATGCCGATCTTGCATTTGCCGGGAGAAATGAGGCCCGGACAATTCGGGCCGATGAGGCGCGTTTTCTGAAAATCCACGACGGAGGCTATGCGGACCATGTCCATCACGGGAATGCCCTCTGTGATGCAAACAACAAGCGCAATGCCGGCGTCGGCCGCCTCCAGGATGGCGTCGGCAGCGTAGGCTGGCGGAACAAAAATAACTGACGCATTTGCGCCGGTGGCTTTGGCGGCTTCCGCGACGGTGTTGAAGACGGGACGCTCCAGATGCTTGGAGCCGCCTTTGCCGGGTGTGACGCCCCCGACAACGTTTGTGCCGTACTCGATCATTTGCTGGGCGTGAAATGTACCTTCGCGGCCGGTGAAACCCTGAACGAGCAAGCGCGTCTTTTCATTGACGAGGACGCTCATCGGGGACCTCCGGCCAGATTTACGACTTTTTGCGCCCCGTCCTTCATGTCGCTGGCGATGGTAAAGTTCAAGCCGCTATCGCGGAGGATTTGCTGGCCCACCTCCACGTTGGTGCCTTCCATTCGCACCACCACGGGAACTTTCAAATGTAAGTCTTTGGCTGCCGCCACAACGCCGGTGGCGAGGACATCGCAGCGGAGGATTCCGCCAAAAATATTGATGAACACGGCCTTCACGGCGGGGTCATTCATCAGAATCCGGAAGGCGTTCTTGACCTGGTCGGAAGAGGCGCCGCCGCCGACGTCAAGAAAGTTGGCCGGCGAGCCGCCGGCGTATTTGATGATGTCCATAGTGGCCATAGCGAGGCCCGCGCCGTTTACCATGCAGGCTACGCTGCCGTCGAGCTTGATGTAGTTGAGGCCGTACTTGGAGGCCTCGACTTCGAGGGGGTCTTCTTCATCGAAATCTCGCAACTCGCGGAGCTCTTTGTGGCGGAACAACGCGTTGTCGTCAAAAGTCATCTTGGCGTCGAGGGCCACCAACTTGCCGTCCCCGGTCAAAACGCAGGGATTGATTTCGAGCAGCGAAGCGTCGGTGTCCGTGAAGGCGCGATAGAGGGCCTGCAGAAAGGGCGTAGCGTAGTTGACGACTTCGAGGGGCAAGCCGAGTCGGAAAGCAATCTTGCGGGTCTGATAAGGTTCGAAGCCGACCGCCGGATGGATGGTCTCGCGCAAAATCGCGGAGGGATCTTTCTTGGCGAGTTCCTCGATTTCCATGCCGCCCGCCGCACTGGCCATGAAAACGACGCGGCCTGATGCGCGGTCTACGAGAAGCCCCAGATAGAGTTCGCGCTTGATGTCCAACCCTTCTTCGATCAGCACCCGCTTGACAATGCGGCCGGCAGGCCCGGTTTGCGGAGTAACCAGCTTCATGCCAAGAATGTGGCCGGCAATATCGGCGGCTTCCTCTGCGGAACGCGCCAGCTTTACGCCGCCGCCTTTGCCGCGGCCGCCCGCGTGGATCTGCGCCTTGACCACGCAAATGTTGGATTTCAAACGTTGCGCGGCTTGCAGTGCTTCTTCCTTGGTGAAAGCGACCTCGCCGCGGGGAGTGGTGACGCCATAACGCGCGAGTATTGCTTTGGCCTGGTACTCGTGGATTTTCATGAAGGTTTCTGTGCTTCCGTTCAGGCTTGAACCAGTCAGCCAGTGTTAGAATTTGGCTAGTCGAAACATCAAAGTGTACTCGGAACCGAAAAAGGGAGCAAGGACACGCGGACGACACTAGTGAGGCGGTGCCTCATTTCGCAAACAGCTCGCGATGCGAAATATCATGAAATGAAGCGCAAATCGAAATTGCTCAGGACGCTTAACGGCGGCTGCGGGAGCGTCGCGCGATGAGCCTGCTTCTGATCGAGCGGTTAGAGGCGGGCTCCACTCTGACGCGCCCCGGCGCCGAAGCCTTGATGGAGGAAGTGCTCGCCGGGCGCATCGCGACCCCGGAGATGGTGCGGTTATTGACAGCGCTCAACCGAAGGCCGGTACAAGTGCAGGAACTCGCAGGCTTTGCGCGGGTGATGCGGCGCCACGCCACGCGCGTGTTCGTGGATGGGGAGGTAGGTCCCGCAAACATGGTGGATACTTGCGGCACCGGCGGCGACGCTTCCGGAACCTTTAACATATCGACGGCTGCGGCGATTGTGGCGGCGGCTGCGGGAGCACGCGTCGCCAAGCACGGGAACCGCGCGGCAAGCTCGCAGAGCGGATCGGCGGACGTGCTGGAAGCGCTGGGCGTGCGCATCGATTTGCCATTCGAACGATACGGTCGCGCCATCCGGGAGATCCGCATCGGTTTCTTATTTGCACAGGCGGCGCACACAGCGACGCGGCATGCCACTCCCGCACGGAAACAGATCGGAGTTCGCACGGTGTTTAATCTGCTTGGGCCGCTGACGAATCCCGCGGGCGCACAGGCGCAAGTGCTGGGAGTTTTTTCGCTGGACGTCATGGACCTCGTCGCCGCAACGCTGGCGGAACTCGGCACCGAGCACGCGTTCGTGGTGCATGGCGCAGGGGGATTGGATGAAATCTCGCTGGCCGGGGAAACGATTGTCGCGGAAGTTCGCGACGGCACTGTGCGAAAATTCAGCGTGACCCCGGAGGAGTTTGGCGTGAAGCGCGCGCCGATCGAAGCGATTCGCGGCGGAACAGCGAAAGAAAATGCGGCCATGATCAGCAGCATCCTCGAAGGGGAGGCGGGAGCTCCGCGCGACATTGTCGTGATCAACGCCGCCGCGGCCCTGGTAGCAACGGGTGCGTCCGGGAGTTTTCGCGATGCCGCCGAGACCGCTGGCTTTGCGATTGATTCCGGAAAGGCTTGCGAGACGCTCGAAAACCTCAAAGCGTTCACCAGCCGGCCGTAATCATGGAAACCGTGAGGGAAATAGCTTGAAGAAGATCGTGGGCGCAGTGGCGGTTCTTCTTTCGCCGTGCCTGGCGTGCGGCCAGAAAGCGGGATCTCCGACACCGGCACAGGCAGTGCAGGCGGTGCGCGAATACCGAATGGAGAACGAGAACCGCATCGTGCGTGAGCTCAGCGAATTTCTGGCGATTCCGAATATCGCGAGCGACACTTCAAACATCCAGAAAAATGCCGCGCATCTTGTGGAGATGCTGGAAGCGCGAGGAATCGAAACGCACTTGCTGCCGATTACCGGACGCGGGCCAGTGGTGTTCGGAAAACTGATTTCGCCCGAGGCGAAGCGCACGGTCATTTTCTACGCGCATTACGACGGGCAGCCCGTCGATCCCGCGGCATGGACCGATGGCGCACCGTTCGAGCCGGTGCTGCGCAGCGCCGCAATCGAGGCGGGAGGAAAACGCATCCCTTTCACGGGCAACGGCGCCGGTGCTCGGGCCGCTTATAACGACGATTGGCGGATTTACGCGCGGTCTGCTTCCGACGACAAGTCGCCGATCGTAGCGCTGCTGGCGGCCTTGGACGCGCTGCGGGCGAAAGCCATTCCCCTGGCGGTGAATCTCAAAGTGATTCTCGAGGGCGAAGAAGAAGCGGGCTCGCCAAACCTGCAAAGGACACTGGAACTGCACAAGAATCTGCTGGGCGCGGACCTGCTCATTACCGCCGACGGGCCGGTCCACCAGAGCGGGCGTCCGTTGGTTTTCTTCGGCAACCGCGGCGACATCGGACTGGACATCACCGTGTACGGGCCGGTGCGCGCGCTGCACAGCGGGCACTATGGCAACTGGGCGCCGAATCCGGCGATGGCCCTGTCGCGGCTGCTGGCTGCGATGAAGGACGAGGATGGGCGGGTGCTGATTGCAGGGTTCTACGACGATGTAACGCCGCTCGGCGAAGCGGAAAAGAAGGCGCTGGCGGCGATGCCGGAAAATGATCCTGACTTGGAACGCGAATTGGGCATCGCGAAGCCGGAGGGCGCGGGGAAAAAGCTCGTAGAGTTGATCATGGAACCGTCGCTGAATGTCCGCGGACTTCGCAGCGCCTATGTGGGCTCGCAGGCGCAAAATGTGGTGCCCGACAGGGCGGAGGCCTCGCTCGATGTGCGATTGGTGAGAGGCGAGGATCCGCAGAAAAAATTCGATCAGATTGCGGAGTTTATTCGTCGACAGGGCTTCTACGCGATCGATCACGAACCGACGATGGAGGAGCGCCGCGCGCATGCGCGCATCGCGAAAGTGATCTATGAAGGCGGATACCGCGCTTCGCGCACGGCCATGGACTTGCCGGTTTCGCAAGCGCTGGTGAAGGTGGTCGAGGACGCAACGGAGGGTTCGACGGTCATCGCGCCGGCGCTCGGCGGGAGTGTCCCGATGTACATCTTTGAGGACTTGGGACTGCCATGGATTGGCGTACCGATCGTGAATTACGACAATCACCAGCACAGCTCCGATGAAAATCTGCGGCTCGGGCATTTCTGGCGTGGGATGGAGATTTACGGGGCGATTTTGGCGGATTTGAATTGGTGAGGATTTAGCGGGACCGTCTCTTCGCTTGCTCGTCGGCTACCCTTCTTTCAATCGTGAACGTCCCCGGTTCCACGTGCCAGAGCTTTGCCGGCATGGCGGTATAGTCCTTGTTCCGCAGGCCGATTTTCGATGACGCTCGTCTATGGCCGAGCTGGACTTGAGCCAACGGAACGGATGGCTCCTAGGACGCCGCGCGGCTGGTCGCTCCAGCATGGTGCGCAACTGGTGCGCAACTACAAAGACAGGAAATTAGAGAGGAGCTGCTTGCCGGAGTCGGTGAGGACCGATTCCGGGTGGAACTGAACGCCTTCGATTTGGTAGCGGCGGTGGCGCAGGCCCATGACAATGCCGTCATCGGTTTCCGCGGTGATCGTGAGCTCGCGCGGCAACGACTTCCTTTCCACAATGAGCGAGTGATAGCGGGTGGC
The DNA here is from genome assembly GCA_003223215.1 of Acidobacteriota bacterium. Classification (GTDB taxonomy): domain Bacteria; phylum Acidobacteriota; class Terriglobia; order Acidiferrales; family UBA7541; genus Acidiferrum. Next base: position 41,625 of record QHYH01000101.1, on the reverse strand, counting down.
CGTGAGCGGGTCGGGCAGCTTGCGGAAGATATTTTTCCCGTCGTGATGAATCTGGCTGGTTTTACCATGGAAAAGTTTCGGAGCGCGGACGATTTTTCCGCCAAAAGCTGCACCAATGGCCTGGTGGCCGAGGCAAACACCGAGGATTGGAAATTTTCCGGCAAGACGGGTGACGAGCTCGACGGAAATGCCCGCTTCCCGCGGCGTGCACGGTCCGGGAGAAATGACAATGCGCTCCGGGCTGCGGCGGGCGATTTCTTCGACGCTGATTTTGTCGTTGCGATGGACTTCGACGTGCGAGCCGAGCTCGCCCAGATACTGCGCGAGGTTGTAAGTAAACGAATCGTAGTTGTCGAGCAGCAGAATCATGTCCCGGTCCTCGTCAGAGAGATGGTCCGGCAAATCTTACGCTTCGGCCAATCCCGCGTCATGGAGCACAACATCAGCCCAGAACCCTGCTAAGAAGGTGGGTACGTTCTATCTCCCTCGTTGCGCTGCCTCCAGCGCGGTCAGCAAAGCCTTGGCTTTGTTTACGCTCTCCTGATATTCGCCCTCCGGAGTGGAATCCGCAACTATTCCGCCGCCCGCTTGCACGTAAGCCACGCCGTTTTTGACGACCATGGTCCGCAGCGCGATGCAGGAATCGAGATTGCCCGCGAAATCGAGATAGAGAATGCCACCGGCGTAAATACCGCGGCGGGTACGTTCGAGTTCTTCAATGATCTCCATGGCGCGCACTTTGGGGGCTCCGGAGACGGTGCCCGCCGGGAAACAGGCCATCAGTGCGTCGAAGCAGTCCACGTCTTCGCGCAGGCGGCCGCGCAGGCTCGAAACGATGTGCATGACGTGCGAGTAGCGTTCGACGGTGAGGAGTTTTTCCACTTTAACGGTACCGTATTCGCAGACGCGGCCGAGATCGTTCCGGCCGAGATCGACGAGCATGATGTGCTCGGCACGCTCCTTTTCGCTCGCGAGCATTTCGCGTTCGAGGCGCTGGTCTTCGGCTTCATCTTTGCCGCGGCGCCGCGTGCCGGCGATGGGGCGATAGAACACGTCGCGCCCCTGTACCTTCACCAGCATCTCCGGGGAGCTGCCCACGATAGCGACGTCGTTGAGCTGAAGACAGAACAGATACGGCGAGGGATTCAGGGCGCGCAACTGGCGGTAGACTTCGAAGGGCTCGGCTTGCGCTTTTGCCGAGAACCGCTGGCTGAGCACGACCTGGAAAATGTCGCCCGCGCGGATGTACTTTTTGGCTTTTCGAACGATGTCCAAATACTCCGACCGGCGGAAGTTCGAATTCACCTTCAGCGTGGCAGGCTTGGAAGCTTTCGACGGTATCCTCGGGCGCTCGCCGGCGACCGGCCCTTCGAGAAGCTGGCGCGTTTTCTTGATTTCGCGGACCGCCGCGTCATATTTTGCGCGCAAGCTACCCTGGCCCTCGGTGAACACGTTTCGGACGATCCATAAACGGTGCTGAACATGATCGAAGGCGATGAGGCCGTGATAAAACATGAGCACCGCATCATAGAGGCCGACCTCGTCGCGCAGGCGCTTGGGAAGACGCTCGATCAAGCGAACCATGTCGTAACTGAAATATCCGATGGCTCCGGCAACCAGCGGTGGCAAGCTGGGGAGCCTCACGGGACGAAAGCGCTCGACCCGCTCGCGGAGGAACGAGATGGGATCGCGCTCTTCCCAGACCAGGCGTTCCCTGTTTTCGAGGACGCACGCGCCATTCCCGTACCGGAAGATTTCTTCCGGATGCGCGCCGGCAAACGTATACCGCGCGATTTTTTCGCCTCCTTCAACGCTTTCGAGGAGAAACGAGTAGCGCGCGCCTTGCGCGATGCGCAGGTAGGCACTCACGGGCGTCAGCAGATCCGCGGGAAATATGTCGTAGACCGGGATGAGGTTTCCCTTCTTCGCGAGACGCTGGAACTCTTGGAAGTCGGGCTGCATCATGGATGAACGCGTTTACCGTGCGACATAGAAAGTCCAAGACAGCTTTGCTTAAACGAGCGTGATTGGCGGTTTTTTACCGCATCAAAGGAGGAAAAGTTAGGAACGCCATCGCAGAGCGGCAAGGACAGCACGGCGCATGGCAGCTTCCGGAGCGCGCTTCCCGGTCCAGATTTCCCATTGCGCGAAACCTTGTGCCAGAAACATGTTCACTCCGGACACCGTGGCAATCCCCTTTTGCGCCGCAATCTCCAAGAGCTTCGTGGTCTCGGGGCGGTAGATGAGGTCCATGACGATGCCACATTGTAACTCATGAACCGACAGAGGGGAAATGCCTTCGTGCGGATGCATACCGATGGGGGTGGCGTTCAGGATGGCGTCGAAGGATTGCGTGCCGAGCGCGCGGCGAGGAACGGCTTCCCCGCCGACAGCGCGCGCCAATTGCTTTGCGGCATTTTCGCGCCGGGCGCAGATCGAAACTTGCGCGCCGGCACGCGCCAGGGCAAAGGCAGCAGCACGCGCTGAGCCGCCCGCCCCGAAGATCAGCACGCGACGGTCTTCGATGCGCATCTTGCGTTGGAGCGCACGAAGCACGCCGACGTAATCTGTATTGCAGCCGTACAGCGAGCCATCGCTCTGGACCACCACGGTGTTTACCGCGCCGATCTCCGCCGCGAGTGGTTCGCATTCTTTCAGATGCTTGAGGATGGCCTGTTTGTGCGGAATGGTGACGCTGAATCCTTTGACTCCGAAGTCCGAGACGGCTTTTAGGAAATCGCCGAGTTGCTGCACCAGAAACGGAAGATAAACGGCGTCCATGCCACGCGTTGCGAAGCCGGTGTTGTGAAGCAAAGGCGAGAGCGAATGGCCGATAGGATCGCCGATGACGCCATAAACCCGCGTGAGGCGAGTGAGCAGGTGCGAGCGATAGAGTTGCAGCATTTCTTTCAGAGAAATCTGGCCTGGCGCGGTGGCCTGCTCGACCGGCGCATAGCTGAGTTCGCTGCCCTCGCGCAAAGCGAGAAGGCGCGCGGGCAAGCCCACCTCCCCCATGGGCACGGCTACCAGGTTTCGCGAGCGCCCAGCCACCTTTAAGAGGCGAACGCTGTCGGCGATGGTCCTGGCGCGGGCGGCGATTTTCAAGGCATCCACCTGGCCGTGCTGCGAGACGACGATCCTTTTCGGAAGTTTGGGCATGCGCGCGAAATCGTGAATGGAGAGCAGGATCCGGGGAGGCACGGGATATGCCCGCAGAAACCCGTCCGGGAACTCGCGAAAAGTTTCCATTTCGATATCGCACCACCGGCAGCCCGCTTGCCGGGCTTGGTTGAGCCAGTGAAGCTGGCGGGCGATGTCCCCGGTGAACTTCCCGCCACCCTCTTTACGGCGGCAAGTAGCAAGAAATGTGGCAGTTCGAGACACATGCCTCCGCAGCCCGTTTAGGAACCGCCGGCGCTCGGCGTCGGTTTTCAGCCAATCGAGGCGCAATTCGACGGTCCGAGTACTTCCGAGGGCCACCCGTAGCTGGCGCAACATCCCTCGCGCTGTCGAGGCGGCCACAACCGCACAGACACGCCTGACGCCTTTGCCAAACAAAGCCATCTGCTCCAGAGCCTCATGCCTCCAAGTTGCTGAAAAGACGGGTTCTAGTATGCCGTATCAAAAGTGTAAAGCAACCCCGGGCTATCGGTTGACGCCAGAGACACGGCTTGCTAATTTCGCCTAGAAAGTCCCCGCACGGCCGATTAGGCGTGTCTTCGAAGGAGTCGTGGAAATGCACAGGAAAATAGCTGCTTTTTCCCTGATGGCGGTGTTAGGTGCAGCGGCCGGTTCCGCCCAGGAGATCCGTACTGCTCCGAAAGAGATAACCGCGCCCGACTACAACACGGTGAATTGCTCGGGCTTTGTGACCGACCAGAAGTTCCCGCAGGAATTTCGCGTCATTTCCGGCGAGCAATCCAATTACAAGCTGACTTTCACCAGCGGGGATCACGTGTACATCAATCACGGACAAGACAACGGGGTGCGCGTCGGTGATCGCTTTTTCGTGGTACGGCCCGACGACTACGCCGGTGACGTTCCCTGGTTCAAGTGGCAAGACAAGTTGATGAAGGCCATGGGCACGCAGTATATCGACGCGGGACAAGTGCGCGTAGTCAGCGTGCAGTCCAAGGTATCCATTGCCCAGGTCATCTTCTCCTGCGACTACATGCAACGGGGGGACGTTGTGCTGCCTTACCAAGAGCGCCCCGTGCCTCCTCTCAAGGAAGCCGCCGCGTTTGATCATTTTGCCCCCGTCAGCGGCAAACCCGTGGCCATGGTAGTGACCGGTAAGGACCACCAGGATACCTTTGGGAAGAACAGTGCCGTGTACGTGAACCTGGGGACCAATCAAGGAGTTAAAGTTGGCGATTATTTCCGTATCTTCCGGTATCAAGGCTCAACGGCAGAGACGGTGCCACAAACCAAAGATTATCAGTTCACGATGTACGGATTCGGGAGCGCGCCGCAGCGCTACATCTGGAATGACTTGCCGCGCGAAGTTCTTGGCGAGGGCATCGTCTTCCATGTGAGCCACAATTCTTCGACGATGATGATCACGGTCAGCTCGTCCGAGATTTACGCCGGCGACTACATCGAAATCGAATAACCTTCGTCTCGCGTTTCCGGCCCGCTGCGCTTTCCCGCGCGGGCCTTCTTCGTTCGAACCGCTCCGCTGTCTCTCGCCTTTGTTTCCTGAGCGGAGATCAGACCTTGGGCGTCGGCGAGTCGTCTGCAAAAACCTCGCAGGTAAATCCAAAAATGCGTGTCTCCGCGTCTTTCCAGGCACACCGGGGTAGCCCGGCTTTCCGGGAGGTTTCTTCGAGAAACTGCTCGCGTGTTAGCCGGTGTTCCGTGGCGACCTTGGGCAGGAGGAGCCCGCGTTGCGCGTGATTCACGAGCAACAGCCCGTGGCGGCCGATTTCAATGGCCTCGGGAAGGATCGGCGTCAGGGCGGAAAGCAAAGAAATCTCGACGTTCAATTCCTCAAGTTGAGACTCTTTTAAAGGCGTAAAGCGAGCATCCTCGAGCGCCGCGCTAACGGCGCAGCGGACGATCGCCGGTCCCAAAGGTTCGCTCGGTTCGGTCACCCCAATGCACCCTTGCAGCCGTCCCTGCACATGCAGGGTGACAAAAACACCGCACTGCTCGGAGAAGACTCCTTCGGAGGGGATGACCTCGGGAAGCCCACGATGCAAAACGGCTTCGCGAATAGCCTTGCGGGCTAATTCCAGCGCGGCGCGCCGGTCTGCTTCAGAGAGGCACAGCATCCTGAGACTTCTTGCGGGCTTCGAGCATGCGCAACTTGCGGCGCTGCTTGATGCTGTCGTCCACGTGGCTCCAGAAGCGCAGGAAGTACTGCGCGGCCGATACCACGGCGCTAATCACCACGAGCCAGAGGAGAATGAGCCCCAGGGGCCGCAGCGAAGGATGCCGTGCGCCTACGATCACGATGGCCACGGCACAGACCTGCAGGACCATCTTGGTCTTACCCAGGGTGGAGGCCGCGATTGTGAAGCCCTCGGCGGAAGCGATGTTTCTGAGGCCAAGCACGGTGAACTCGCGTCCAATGATGATGACGACCATCCATGCGGGAACCAGCGCTTTACCGTCGACGCCGTGCATGTCCACCAGTGCAATGAACGCAGCGGAAATCAGCAATTTATCGGCGATGGGGTCGAGGAGAATCCCGAGAGTGGTTACTTGCAACCGCCGCCGCGCTAAGTACCCGTCCGCCCAGTCCGTTGCCGCTGCCAGCAATAGGATCAGCACTCCCCAAACTTCGAAATGCATGGTAAGTCCGAACATTTTGACGGTCGGACTGCGCGTGAGGAGGATGACGATGAGCAACGGAACAAAGAAAATCCGCAACAGCGTCAGTGAGTTCGGAAGATTCATGCCCAATTGACGGCTAGGCGCCGCCCCGTGGCTTGCGCCACAGGAGTTTCACTATAGACTCGAGCCGCAGAGGCGTCAACACGGCACGAGCTCGTGCGGGCTAGTCGAGACCTGCGAAAGGCTGTCCATCAGGCTCACAAATCCTGGCCAGGGAAGCGCTTGTAGATACCCGATGGTTAACAGCTCTCGTCCCGAGACGGGAGCAGAACGGGGTTGCTCGTAGGAAACGAATTGCTGCAAGACTGTGCAAATGTGCGGGAACGTCCGCACGAGGCCGAGAGGGTGAATCAGCATGGTTAACCTTTGATGAACAGGAATAAGCTATTCCTAGTCAATAAGATACGCGATGAAGTCAAAGAAGACCTTGGCTAAACGTGCGGGCGGATGGACATTTGCCGTCGAACGCCAATCGGAGTTTCCACAGCGTTTTCCACAGGCTGGGAAGAGGCGAGACGGCCCGCTCGGCATCCCGCCAAGTCAGCCAAAATCAAGAACTAACGGAATCCCGCCCTGTTTACTATGCAGTTAGCCGATCACAAACCGGTGAGGCCTCAGATGGCGCGTGGGCCGCGAAGCAATCGCACCGGCAACAGCAAGAGCGCGCTCAAAAAGCCCAGCACTCCGGTAACCGCGATGCCGAAAATGCGGAACGGCAGGGTCACAAGCCACACGAAGGGGTAAATCACGAGAGCCAACAACGCAATGGGCCAGCACAAAACGAACAAAATGCACCACAGGAAGAAAGCAGCCATGGCTACCTCGCTCCGGAACTTCTCTCCGTCACAGCGCACACCTGCGCGAAGTTTCCGCCTTTCACAAACGACTACGACGGGGAAGGCTGAAAAGTTCCATCCACGCGGTATTCGCGCAATCCCAGACGCTTTGCCACCGACGACGGAATCTCCGCATCAAGCCGGATGTGCGAGTCGTCGATCTCCGAATGCACGACGCGTCCCAGAGCATGAATCAATGCCAAGATACGCCCTTCAGCCAGTGGCAGCCGTATGGAAAGCATGAGGAGAGGATCGCCGGGCATGGCAGTGTCCATGCGGCACAACAATTCGGCGATGCCCTCGCCGGTCAACGCGGACACCAGCACCGGTGCGTTATCGCCGGCTTTTGCCGCGCTCGACTCCAAGGATTTCCGCTCTTCACGGCTAAGACGGTCCGCCTTGTTCAGCACGCGAAGCCGTGGACGGTCGGCAACATCGAGTTCGCGCAGAATTTTCTCGACGTCCTCATCGAGCTCCTCGTAATGCGGATTCGACACGTCGCTGACGTGCAGAATCAGCGCCGCCTCCTGTACTTCCTCGAGCGTCGCGCGGAACGCTGTAAGCAATCCTTTCGGCAAGTCACGAATAAATCCGACGGTATCGGCGAGCAGCACGCGGCGATTCGAGAGCAGGCGGATCGCACGGATGGTCGGGTCAAGAGTAGCAAACATTTTCGGGGACACCAGGACCTCGGCGCGGCTCAGTGCATTGAACAAGGTCGATTTGCCGGCGTTGGTGTAGCCCACCAGCGCAATGGTTCCCAGGGGCACGGCATTGCGCGCTTCACGGCGCAGCGCCCGCTGCCTGCGAACCTCGTCAATAGTCGCCTGAATCTTGCGGACGCGCTCGCGAATCCGGCGTCGGTCGGTTTCGAGTTTTTTCTCGCCAGGGCCGCGAACGCCGATTCGCCCTGCGCCGCCCCCGGCTCCACCTGCGCCACCCCCACCGCTCTTACCGCCAAGACGGGACATTGCCGTGCCCTTCCCCGTCAGGCGCGGCAGCAAGTAATTCAATTGTGCCAGCTCCACTTGCAACTGGCCTTCGCGGCTTCGCGCATGACGGGCGAAAATGTCGAGAATAAGCTGCGTGCGGTCAATTACGCGGCGATCGGTGACCTCTTCGATGTTTCGCTGTTGTACGGGAGAAAGGTTGCTGTCGAAAATGATGAGCGGCGCTTTGTGCGCCGTAGCTTCCGCGCGGATTTCGTCCAGTTTCCCGCGGCCGACAAGCGTGGCGGGATCGGCGGCCTCTCGCAATTGAAAGACGGTTCCCGCAACTTCCGCGCCGGCACTACGCGCCAATTCAACCAATTCGGAAAGGGACTCGCGGCCCGGCTCGCCCGCGGGCATGCCGGGAAAGCGAGGCGCACGCTTCCACCCCACGCCCACAAGCAAGGCGCGCTCCGCAGTCGAGATGGGATGCGGTGTTTTCGTCACGGGAGCCGGCTGGGAGTCACGATACGATTGTGCGCTTTCTTGGGGGAATGCATCCGAAACAGAATTATACACTCCTCTTGCGGGCCCCGCGACTACGTTCCACCCCTTGAGACCCTTGAGATTCGAGGAACCGGAAAATGGCGTCTTGCAAGTCCCCTTCATCACCGAAACCGGCAAACCATTCGACACCGGCCTCTTTGCGAAACCAGGTGAGTTGACGCTTGGCATAGCGTCGCGTAGCTCGCTCGATGACCTCGCGGGCTTGCTCGAGCGACAACTCGTTTCGCAAAACGGCGCGTAATTCGCGGTAGCCGATGAAATCAAACGGTTTTGCGTTTTCGTCAAGACTCCTTCCGAGCAGACCCTCGACTTCCCGCAGCCATCCTTGATCGAGCATGGAGGCCGTTCGCGCATGGATTCGCTCATAAAGGTTTTCGCGTGGGGGTATTAAGCCAATCTTCACCGCTCGCCAACCCTCGAGCGGCTTGTGCCCGCTGCGCTGCAGTTCGGAGAGCGGCTTCTGCGTCAGCAGGCAAACCTCAATCGCTCGAATCAGCTTTTGTTCGTCGGCCGGGGCAATCTTTTGCGCCGCGTGAGGATCGAGCCTCCTCAACATGCGATGAAGATGGCCGGAGGCATGCGCGTCGGTGCTGGCACGCAGTCGCTCGCGCAATTCTTGGGAGCGCTGTGGGACTTCGGCAAGGCCATCCAGCAGCGCGCGCAGATACAATCCTGTCCCCACGGTGAAGATCGGCAAACGTTTCCGCCGCCGCAAATCCTCGAGGACCGCCAATGCCCTTTCCCGGTAACCGCCGGATGTGGCCGCCTCGCCGGGATCGAGGAGATCCATCAAATGATGCGCCACACCGCGCCGCTCCGCAGCGCGTGGTTTGGCCGTGCCAATATCAAACCCGCGGTATAGCTGCGTGGAATCGCACGCCACCACCTCACCGCCGAGCCGTTCGGCCAGCCAGATTCCAAGGGCGGATTTGCCTGATGCCGTCGGACCAACGATGGCAACCAGAAGCGGCTGCGAGTTTTCCGGTTTCATCGAAACAGGAGATGCCGCGCGCGCACCAAGATGAAGATGAGCACGAAGAGCACGAGAAGAAGACGGCCAACCATCTGCAGGCGCTGAAGCTTCATTGGTAAGCGGCTTCGATGGGCAAATTGTACAGGAAAATAAATCGCAGCTCGATGTAAGGCCCGCTGAAGGCGGACGGCAGCGGTTCAAAAGGATTCGACGAGCGAATGGCGGACACCGCCGCCCGGTCCAAAGGCTCCTTGCCTGAACCCATAATCCGCACCGGTTCCCCGTCGGGCACCGAACCATTTTTCATAATGCGAAATTGCAGGGCCACCCGGCCGCGGTCCCCGAGCATTGCCGATTCCGGCATAACCGCATACCAATTGCGCCGCACCGCCGCCACGACACGATTCATGTAGTCACTGAAATCCACGCCTTCGGTCGGCGTCAGGATTTCATAGCCGTTTCCGAACGTACCACCCGAACCCTGCGAGCCATCGGAACCACCGTTCAGTCCTCCGCCGCCATGGGGCATGGGACCGCTGTACACGCCAGCCCGCCCGCCCGAGTTGGGGTTCTTGGCGGTTTCGCGGATGGTGTCCTGGAGGGAGCGGTTCAGCGAATTCTTCGGCAAAATCAGACTGTGCTGCGGCTGGGGAGCATCCGGCGCTTCGAGCTTCAAAGGAGTCTTTGGCGCCTCTACCTTGGGTGCAGGCGCGTTGGGTTGCGCTTCGGGCGGAGCCGTGTTGACCTTCGGCAGCGGCGCGCTCGGCAATTCCTTCAGCGGCTTCTCCGGCTGCGGTGGCGGCGCAGGTTGTGGTTCGGGGGGCGCGACTTCCCGCAGCAGGCGCGGGTCCAGATGCACCTTTGGCGAAGGAGGCGTGGGGTGCAACGCAGGCCTGGACGGTTCAAACGCCCCGGGGGGAAGCAGCACCCTCAATTGATTTCGCGCCATCTCGATCTCTTCCTGTGTCGGCGGGTGCGCGGGAAACCATTTCGATTGCAGCAAAAGCAAGGAGATCAGAAGGACGTGAAATGCAACCGAGGAGGCCCGCGTCGCGATTTGCCACTTGGCGCTCTCCTCTTTTTGCTCGGGAGCGGCCAGATGCACTTCGCCGGTCGTGAAAATGTCCGGCCCGACCAGATCCACGGGGGGTGGAAGGGTCAGCGGCTCAATGACAGCCGGAGGTGCCGCTCCGGCGGGCACGGTGATTCTCAGATCGAGATCAGTCGGCTGCAGCGGCGCCGTGAGGTCTTCCTGAACGCCGTAGGCTTCGCGGTTCACGTCGCGAGGCACCACGACACGCCTGGCAATGGACTCGAGGGGCAGGTTCGGCGGTATCTTGGATTGTCCGTTCAACGGCACGATGGGCAGCATAGCCGGCACGAGCGTGCGCTCATCCATCGTCGTCGGACGGCGGCGCTGCGTCACTCGATCGGTTGGAGCAGGCGGACGAGCGCCCATCGGAACTAGGAATCGGGCGATCATAATGTCGTAATTTCTCGCGCGGCTAGTGCTTCTGGTTGGACGCGCGCCGCGTGCTCCTGGATGCTTGCCATGACGCGGCCGGCCAACGCGAGCGCCTCGCGGCCCGCCGCGCCGTTGGTGGGCGGCTCATGTCGCGTGCGCGAAGCCTCAACAAAGACTTCGAGTTCCGCGTGCAAAGGCTCGACGGCCGGGGCAGGCAGCTTCTCAAACCCCAATTCCGGCTGCGGACCGGGCCGTTTCACGCCAACGCGGAGAGCATCGCGCCGCGTATAATCCAGCGAAACGTACTCGCGCTGCTGGAAGAAGCGCATTTTCCGCACCCGCTCGGTCGAAACACGGCTAGCCGTTACGTTAGCCACGGCGCCGCCTGCGAATTCCAGCCGGGCATGAGCAATGTCCACCTTGTCGCTCAAAACAGGTATACCCACGGCCTTCACTTCCATCACCGGTTCATTGACCAATGCCAGCAGGATGTCCAGGTCGTGGATCATCAAGTCGTAGATTACATCCACATCCAGGCTGCGTGGAGTAAACACACCCAACCGGTGAACTTCGAAAAACAGCGGGCGATTTAGGATCGGTTCTACCGCGCGAACAGCCGGATTGAAGCGCTCGACATGGCCTACCTGAAGGATGCGCTTGTTCTTCTTTGCCGCCGCAAGGAGTGCGTCGGCCTCCGTCAAATCCACCGCCATAGGCTTCTCGACCAAAACATCCAATCCCATTCCCAAAAGTTGGCACCCCACCCGGGCGTGCGCAACGGTAGGCACGGCAACGCTCACCGCATCCGCGTGGCCTTGCAATTCCTCGAGGCTCCCGAGAACCGGCGCTTGAAATTCTTTTGCAACGGCGGCGGCGCGTTGTGGACTCTGGTCGTAAACGCCAACCAGCTCCACGCCGCCGAGTTCCCGGTATACGCGCGCGTGATTCCGCCCAAATTCTCCCGTGCCCACGACGGCGACACGGATTTTTCTTGATTCGGACACCCCGCTCATTCTTTGTTGATTCCCCTTGTAGCGTCCTTTGGTTCCGCCAAAGCGGACGGAGGAAAGGCCTGGATGGCGATTCCTTCCGAATCCGCTAATTCGATCAGCTTGGTTTTGTCGAAAAGGAGCGTTCGTCCTGCGTCCACGGCTAGAGCGGTAGCCCCGGAATCTCTCATGTGTTCGACGGTGGCCAAGCCGATCACAGGTACATCGAAGCGCATGTCCTGTCCGGGCTTGCTTACTTTTACGACCACAAGCGGCCTGCCGGGAGCGATGCGCCCGGCGCGGGCGATGACTTGGTCGGTTCCTTCCATGGCCTCCACGGCAACACACGCCTTGTCGGCGATCACCACGGTTTGCCCGATGTCCATCCCCGCGATTTGCTGCGCTAGCGCGCGACCATAGGCAATGTCTTCGGCTTCATGCTCATTCGGAGCGCGCCGCGTAAGCACACCGGCCTCCGGCAGCAGCGGCTTCAAGAAGAGTGTCGAATCCACCAGCCGGATGCCTTCCTCCTCCAGCACGCGAGCTACGGCGCCAATCAGCGCGTCGGTATTTTTTTGCGGCAGTGAAAACAGCAGCTTCGCCAGTTTCCAATCCGGCCGAATTGCGCTGAAGATTTTGTTGTGCTTCACTTGTCCAGCCATGACCGCCTGGGTCACGCCCTCCCGGTGCATCAAGTCAATGGTTTTGCTCAACTCACCGAGGCTTACCCAATGCAATCTTTTCGCAGCTTTCTCAAGCTCCGGCGACGCCTCCTCTTTGAGCGCGATAACCGCCATGTCGATTCCCTGGCTGCGCGCGCCTTCGAGCACCAGGAACGGGAACCGCCCGTTTCCGGCGATGAGGCCCCAGCTTGTCGGGGCGTTCGTGTCCGGCATGAAAGGCATAGCCAATTTACTTCACAATACCCCGCTCGGCGCTTTCAATGAACTGGATTAATTCCCTTACGTCCGAGGACTCGTTCAGCTTCTTTTTCATCTCCACCAGCGCCTGCGACGTATTCAATTTCGAGCGCAAGAGCAAGCGAAACGCGCCCTTCAGCGCCTGCAAGCGCTCGGGCGAAAACCCCTTGCGCTCCAGGCCAATGGTGTTAATCCCATAGCTCCTCGTCTCGCGCTCGGTCACCACCTTCGAGAACGGCGGCACATCCTGCGTAATCACCGTTGACGCGCCGATGTAAGCGTAGCGGCCAATCCGGCAAAACTGGTGCACCGGGCAAAAGGCGCCAATGGTCGCGAAATCTTCCACCGTCACGTGCCCCGCGAGAGTCGCTCCGTTCACAAACAGCGTGTGACTGCCAATGCGGCAATCGTGCCCAACGTGCGAATAGGCGAGGAAAAAATTGTCGTCCCCCAGACAGGTCTTGCCCCCGCCCTTCTCGGTGCCCCGGCTCACGGTCACGTACTCCCGGAATATGTTTCCTTCACCCGCAATCAGTTCGGCGCGTTCGCCGCGAAAGGTGTAGTCCTGCGGATCGCCGCCAATCACGCAGAAGCCATGAAAGACATTGTTCTTACCGAATCGCGACGGCCCATTGACCACCGCATGGGAGTGCAGCAGGCAGCCTTCGCCGAGTTCCACGCCGTCTCCCACAACGGCGAATGCGCCAACCCGAACACCTTTTCCGAGCCTCGCGCTTTCGGCGACGGTGGCTTGCGGATGAATCTCAGCCTTTGTCATTTTGCGGATTTTTCCGCCTGAGCGGCTGGCACGCGGTCCACCATCTTGCACATCAAGGTCGCCTCGGCAGCCAGTTGGCCGTCAACGGTTGCTCGCCCCTCCAGCTTGCAGAAGTCCCCGCGCCACGCAATCACCTTCATTTCCACGCGCAGCTGGTCTCCCGGCACCACCGGCCGGCGGAATCGCGCGCCATCCACGGCGGCAAAGTAAAGCAGCTTCTTTTCCCGGTCCGGCACCTCTTGTAACAGCAGCAACCCCCCGGTTTGCGCCATGGATTCGATAATCAGCACGCCCGGCATGACCGGCGCCCCCGGAAAATGGCCTTGAAAATAGGCTTCGTTGACGGTAACGTTTTTCACGCCCACGATGCTCTTCAGACGCTCCATTTCCACCACGGCGTCCACGAACAGAAACGGGTAGCGATGCGGCAGAATCTTCTGAATTTGCACAACATCCATGATCATTTCGCGGTCTCCGTTGCCGCACACCCGCTCGGCAGCGACTGGCAGGAATCCCGGGAAAATTCTAATTATAAGCGAACCGCGGCCTTGGCGATACGCGCTCTTCCGCGAAGAGGCCCGCAGAGGCAAGATCGCAGAGCCTCGGCAGGCGCCAGGCACTCGACGTTGCCCTGCCTCGAAGCCGCTGCTAGCATGGCCGCGGCCATGGCGGACTCCCCTTTGCCTTTGACGCTGCTTGGCGCGCTGAAGCCGCGTCTCCCGGAAATGCTCCGGCTTTTACGCCGGTTCGTGACCACGGAATCGCCCAGCCTTGCGAAAGCTGCCGCCGACCGCTGCTCGAGGGTAATCGCCAAGGAGTGGCAGGAACAGGGCCTCCACGTCGAACGTCTCCCGCAGAAGCATCGCGGCGACCACCTCCGCGTGACTTACCGTCCGAAATCTCATGCTGCCGGGCAGCTGCTTGTCCTGGGGCACTACGACACGGTTTATTCCACCGGAACCCTCAAGGAAGTGCCCTTCCGTATCTCCGGTAATAAAGCCTACGGCCCGGGAACCTTCGACATGAAGGCCGGCATCGTTCAGGCACTTTTTGCGCTCGAAACGCTCCAAAGATCAAACGTCAAGATGAGGAAACAAGCCGTCTTCCTGTGGACCTCCGATGAAGAAATCGGCAGCGAATCCTCGCGCAAACTGATCGAAAGCGAGGCGCGCCGCAGCGACGCCGTCTTGGTACTGGAACCTTCCTTTGGTCCGCGCGGCCTGCTGAAAACGGCACGCAAAGGTGTTGGCGAAGCCGAATTAATCGTTCACGGCCGCGCCTCCCACGCCGGCCTCGCTCCCGAAGAAGGCATCAACGCTGTGTACGAACTAGCCGCGCAGCTCACGCGGATTGAAAGGTGGAACGACGGCCGCCGCGGCGTCAGCATCAACGCCGATATCGTCGAGGGTGGCACGCGCACCAACGTGATTGCCGAACGCGCCCGCGCCGTTCTCGACCTGCGCGCCCTTCGGTCATCCGACATGCGCCGCATCGAACGTCGCCTTCACGCCTTGCGCCCCGTACATCAAGGGGCCAGCCTGAAGGTTACCGGCGGCTTCGACCGCCCTCCCCTCGAGCACAAGAGGTGCGCAGCGCTTTTTGCTCACGCGAAGTCGCTCGCAAAGCAAATGCATCTTTCTTTGGGCGAATGCACCGCGGGCGGCGGCTCCGATGGCAACTTTACGGGCGCAATCGGCATTCCCACCCTGGACGGCCTTGGCGCCGTTGGCGATGCCGCCCATTCTGACCACGAATACGTCCTCATTCCCACCATGCCAGGCCGCGCCGCACTCCTGGCGGCCCTCCTCGCTACATGCTGAAAGGTGAGCAAGCGCAAAAACTAGAGCAGAACTCCCGAATCGAGAGACAACGCTCCGGACTAGCCCTATCCGTGCACGTTGTGTTTTCTCAGATACTCCACTGTCGACTCCATCAAATCGTTGTAATCGCTGTGCAGGACTTCGCGCAGCGCCCGCTCGGCGGCCATGCCCGACCCAATGCGTTCCAGGATGCGGTCGATATCGTCCATGCCGTCGGTTCGAATGATGTATTCGACATTGGCGAGAGCCCAGGCATAAGCGTAGTGCGCCGTGTCCCGATCGAAGCGAGTCCACGAACCCTCCAGTTGGCCCAACCGGATGGCATGCTTGTCGTCGAAAATCTGCACCAGCGCCGCGGCATTATCGCCGCTGCGCGATCCTTCCATCCATTGCGCCAGCCCTTCCTGGAGCCACGTTGGCGCGCGGCTCGCGCAGCTGCCCGCCAATCCCATACACGCGCTCTTGGTCTTTTGCGCGACGAAGCTATGCGTCAATTCGTGCTTCAGCGAGCGCGACAACTCCGCGTCCACGCTGGTCAGTCCCTGCACCGGAACACGAATCCGCCCATCGTAGAGCGCGCCCGCCCACGCCGGCGCCCGCGTGATGTCCACAAATGCTTCTTCCGTGTACAGGACCACTCCAATCGCTTCGGGGGGAGTGTAATTCAGCTCGGACTCAATGGCGGAAAAGTGTATTTCCAGCGTGCGGAGCACGTCCCGCGCCAGGTCCGGCGCGGCGGCGCCATTGTACTTCAATTTGAAGTGAGCGCTTTCGTTCTCTTTGTAGCTTTCTTCCTCTTTCTTGTCGCGCAAGGCAGCTTCGAGCGCCCCCTGCAATTCCTTGTCTGGGCGCAACGCCAGCGAATGTTTCCATTCCGCAACCGCCTGATCGAGTTGGTTTAGGCCGTAATAAGCCCAGCCCGCGAGCTTCGCGGCGTCGGGATTGTCCGGCACCACGCGTTTGGCCCGCTCCAGGTAATCCAGGGCTTGTTTGTATTCGTTCCGCCGCAGGTAGATATACGCCACGTTCATCAGTAGTGCCGGCTCATCCGGAGCGTAGCTCACCGCGGTGCGCTCGTCAGAAAGCGCGTGTTCCAAGTCGCCTCGCGACATCTCGAACATCGACGCCGCATGATGGCTCAAAGCTGCATCGAAGTTCGCCTGCGGAGTTCCCGACCGCGCCTCGCTCTCCAGCTTTGCAATGTACTCACGATCGACCGAACCGTCGTGCACCGCAGCTCGTTCAACTCGCTCGATTCCGCCACCCGCGGGACGAATTTCCGGCGGCGCAATGGTCAGATTGGCCGCGGCGTCTCCCGGCGATCCCGGGCCGGCCGCGAATCCTCCCTTCTCGATGTGGTCCACGATGGACTTAGGCAGGCTCAGTTCGCCGGCGGAGGTCTGGTATCTGACCTTGTCTCCCTCCTCGACGGCGCTCAGCGCGGTGATTCGGCGGCCGTTCTTGAGGACAATCGTGTCCGGCCTGACCTGCGCACCCGACAACAGGAGCGCGGCGCCAAACAGGAAGAAGCGCATTCTGCTGAGAATTGCCTTGGAGACCATCCGCTTATTTTATTATTTTAGGTCCTCAACGTCTCTTTTATCCCTCCCGCCTTGTTCCCCCATGCCGAATCTGACTACACTGCTTGCATGCGGGTTGGGGCCAGAGTTCTCGCGCTGTGGTGTCTGCTCATGCCGGCAGCTGTTTTTGCGACCGAGCAATCGCCGCACGAATTGTACGACGCCATCAATGGGCTGACTGTCGATCCTTCCCAGGTCTATCGTCTCGTACCGGAAAAGCGCATCGAGCTTCGCCGCGGCGATGCGGTCATTGCGCTGGAAGAAGGGACCTTCGCCTTCTTCTCTCCGCTCCATGGACGCATCACCGGAGCGGTTTTCTCCGGCCGCGGCCATGTGCTTGCCGCGCCTCGTGATCCCGTCGAAAAGCAGCAAATGGGCCGCTTTCTCGGGTCTCCGGTTCTCGACGAAGCATTCGGCAGCGCCTACCTTCGCTTCACAGATGGAACGGCCGATGAGCTGCTCCTTGAGTTTCGCAAACGAAGTCTCGCGCCACAAACGGATACGACTTTCCTGTCCCAGTGGGAGCCTACGCTCGCCCGCATCAATGAGAACTACACTCTTCGTGTTCTCATCGACTTCCTGTCGCCTGATCCGAGGCCGGCCTTCTTCGCCTGGGTGGACGGCGTATCCACCGGCCCTTTCGACATCGTCGTGGACGGACGCCGCGATGAGCAATTTCTCCTCGGACAAACGATCAAGAACGCTTCCGGAACGTTTTATGACACTTGGATGTCCCACAGGCTCCCGGATTCCCCGGCTCGTCCGGTTGCTTTCCGCTCCCTGCATTATGCACTCGAGCCCTCGATTCTTTCCAACAACTCTCTCGATGCGACCGCAGTCGTCGAGATTCGTGCGGAAACCGGTAAGGCGAGCGTTCTGGCATTTGAGCTTTCGCGCGCCCTCACCGTTGACCGCGTGACCGGAGACCACGGCGAGCCCCTGGCTTTTTTTCAAAATGAGGGCCTCAGCGTGCAACAGCGCGGCACCCGTGGAGACGATTTTTTGTACGTGATGCTCGGCAGCGTTCCGCCCCAAAATCAGATATTGAAGCTGCAGTTTCATTATCGTGGCAGTGTAATCAAAGACGCGGGAAACGGTGTCCTTTTCGTGGGTGCGCGGGAAAGCTGGTACCCGCATCTCGGCGATCCTTCCGACTTCGCAACCTATGACTTGATCATCCGGTGGCCGCGCAGGCTTCGTCTCGTCGCCACCGGCTTGAAGCTGGACGAACACGAAGAAGGCGAATTTCGCGTCGGTCACTGGAGGACGGAAAAGCCTGTGGCGGTGGCAGGATTCAATTTGGGGGAGTACGTTACATTTTCGGTGGCCTCCCCCGGTCACTCCATTGAGGTCTATGCCAACCGCGAACTCGAAGAAAACCTAAAAAACCGCTTGCTGGCCTCACAGGGTGGAATTCCAATTCCTTCCAATACCGTGGGTGCTCCTTCCACGAGACTCGCGCTTGCTTTTCCCCCGTCCCCACCGAGTCCCGCTGACGCCTTGAAACAGCTCGCAAAAGAAATCGATTCCTCGGTCCGTTTTTACGAGACCTTCTCTGGCCCTTTCCCTTTCCAAAATCTCCGCGTCTCTCAGATTCCCGGAACTTTCGGCCAAGGCTGGCCAGGCCTTCTTTATATCTCTACTCTTTCTTTCCTCTCGCCGGAAGCGCAGATGCGTGCAGGCCTTACCCCGACCGGCCAGGAACACTTCACCGACTTGGTTCCCTATCACGAGGTGGCGCATCAGTGGTGGGGTAATGTGGTTGGCTGGTCGAGCTACCGCGACCAGTGGATCGATGAGGCCATCTCCAACTATCTCGCCCTGCTTTTTGCCGACACGCGTGGAAACCCCGAACACACGCTGCGCGTCTGGCTTTCCCGCTACCGCCGTCAGCTCACCGAGAAATCGCCCGATGCCGACGAGCCAGCCGCCGAGATTGGGCCGCTTACTCTCGGCGTGCGCCTCAACTCCTCAAAATCGCCCTCGGCTTATGAACGCGTCGTCTACGGCAAAGGCTCTTGGATCATTCACATGCTCCGCGAAATGCTTCGTCAGCCAGGCAGCAAAGAGCCGGACCAGCGCTTTACCTCTTTGCTTCGCAAGCTCGCCAACAAGTACGCCTACCGCGCCCTCACTACCGACGACCTTCAGCATGAGGTCGAATCCGCCATGACCCCCGCCATGGCCCTCGAAGGCGGCCGCTCCATGGATTGGTTTTTCGACGAATGGGTTCGCGGCACGGGAATTCCGCATTATCGAGTCGAATTTACCGCGCACCGCGAAGAGGATGGATACTCCGTCCGCGGCAAACTTTTGCAAACGGATGTCCCGCACTGGTTTCTCGCAAGCGTTCCGCTTTTTGCCACCAGCAGCACTGGCGGCCGCTGGTTTCTCGGACACGTTGTTGCGGCGGGCCGGGAAACCTCCTTCCGCTTCCATACTTCTGGCGCTCCGCACAAAATCCTGATTGATCCGCAGATGACGCTGCTGTGCACCACCGAGTAAGGGCCGGTGGCGCGAACAATGCTTCTTACTTAAACCGTTCAAAGAACTTTTGCTTTTCGAAGAGCGGACTCTTCGGGTTCAGAGCGGCCTTGCCATTTTCGTCGAAGGTGTACGGGTAGTCCAAGGGATCAACGGCCATGCCTTGCAGCATTCCGGCCTCCACCAGTTCGCTGACACGTCTCGGGCGGTGTCCGAAGCGCTTTTCGTACTCGCCACCGAGCAGATCGAGCTGTTTGCAATCCTCCAGGGCCCTTAGCAGCTGTAAGTGGGCCTTGGCATTCTCTTTGATCTGCGGATCGGTTGTGTTGGTATATACGTCGTTCCACAAGAAGAACGAAGTCTCGTAGGACTCTCCTTCCGCGGCAATTTTCGCCGCCATCACTTTCATCCAGATGAGCGCCTTGGGATTCTTGCTGCCCTCCAAGAAAGCTTCCGAAGCCTTCTTGTAATCTTTCAGATCCATGTAGTAGATGAACCCCAAGTCCTCGTAGAGCCGCCAATCCTCCGGATTCTCCTTAATGCCGCGTTCGATCAGCCGAACGGCCAGGTCCGGCCTTCCCGCGCCGCCCGGAGCGCGTTGACTGAGAAAGATCGCCCCAAAACGGTATGCCACGATCAGGTTCGGGTCGAGCGTTGTGGTAATGTCCAGTAGCGGCCACAGTTGCTCCAAATTGGCATCGCCGCGCACGTGCTTATTTCCGTAGAATTGCACCACCCGCGTCCAGTAGAAATCCGCCATGAGCGGCGCATACTCCAGGCTAACCGCCTGAATCAGTTTCGGCGAACTCAGGAGCACGTAATCGCGTTCTTCACTTAGCCGAGCTCGCTGCTTGTCGAGGGCATGCTGCAGTTTCCAGACGCCCATGAACCCTGCTAGCAGGATCACCGGCACGAGCACAATGGTTTTCGCGGTTTTCATTTCAAATTCCGCCTGGAAAAGACGACAACCGCCGCAGTCAGTACGATCGCGCAGTAAATTGCCGCGTACAAAGTATTCTGCGCGATGAGCGTCCCGGGCACCTGGCGGCTATGTGCCGCCATTGCCATGATGTTGAAATTCTCGAAATTCGGCAGTAGAAAGGACAGCCACTTCGTGAATAGAGTCATCCCCCCGCTCATCATTTGCATGGGCATATTGCGCAGCTCCTGCACATAAAGGCCGACGATGTAGATGCCGGCGGTAAACAGAATCGCCAGTAGCGGCGTGGTGAAACAGGAGAACAGCAGCGCCAGCGCCACCACCAGCGCCAGCTTCAGCCAGATGAAATACACCGCTATCAAAACAGTCGCATCGCCCCGTTCGAGCTCGGGCTTGACATAAATCAACGCTAGGAAGAGGCCGACGGCCATCGCCGCCACGTTCACTGCCAGGGTCAGCACCAACCCGCCAAACTTCCCCAGCAGAAACTCCCACCGCCGCAGGGGCTTAGCCAGCACCGCGTACAGCGTGCGCTTGTCCATCTCTTTGGACACCAGCCCCACGCCGATAAAAATGGAAATCAGCAGACCCATCAGCGAGATCGCACTCAAACCCAGGGTCACGATAACGGTTTGTTCTATCCCGATGGAAATTTGCCCGGCGATGACCGACGCCGCCATCATCAACAGCGCGAAGAACAACAGGTTGTAAAGCACGCGGTCCCGCACCGCTTCCCGGAACGTATTCAACGCCACCACGCCCGCCCGCTTCATTTCCCGCTCACCTCGACCGCGGCGGCCTGCGCGCGGTCCGCTTCGACCAGGTCCATAAAAAATTCTTCGAGCGTTGCCCTCACTTGTGCCGCGGAAAGAATCTTCGCTCCAGCCGCGCGCAGTTGATCGATCGTGTCATATAGCTCGGCCTCGGGCACTTGTAATCGGTAGCGGTCGCCGGTACGCGTCGCTTTGGCCAATAACGGCGCCGCGCTTTGTCCCGTCAACTCAAAGAAAATTTCTGTCGCTTTTGCTTTGACGCCCACGAGTTGCTCTGGCGCCCCTACCCCGCGCAGCTTTCCTCCCACGATCACGCCCACGCGGTCGCAAAGCATCTCGGCATCGCTGAGAATGTGCGTGGAAAACATCACCGTCTTGCCCTCATGTTTTAATCCGAGGATGATGTCGCGCACTTCCCGCCGCCCAATGGGATCCAGTCCCGACATCGGCTCATCCAGAATCACTACCTTCGGATCGTGCAGAATGGCTTGCGCCATCCCCGCGCGCTGCAGCATCCCTTTCGAATATTTTCGTAGTTGAATTTTCCCCGCCGTTTCCAGTCCCACCTTTTGTAGCATCTTCTCGATGCGCTCTTTCCGCACGGTGGCCGGCAGGTCATGAATCCGGGCGAAGTAATCCAACAATTCCGCCGCGCTCAGGTAATCGTAAAAATACGGCTGCTCCGGCAGGTAGCCGACGTCGCGGTGCATGTCGATGTCGCTGATGGGTTTGCCAAGAATCCGCGCCGTTCCGGCGGTCGGGAAGATCAGCCTCATCAACAACTTGATGGTCGTGGTCTTCCCGGCGCCATTCGGGCCGATGAACCCGAAGATTTCGCCCGTTTCCACCTGCATGTTCAGCCCTTCGAGCGAATTTCTTTTTTTCAGGTTCAAAAACCCGTGTGGGTATTCCTTGGTCAAGTTTTCTGTTTCGATCGCTGGCGCTGTCATGCCTCCATTTTAGGGGCGCATGCTGGACCGTCAATCCTGCCGAAGATGGAATGTGTAGGGAGTGAAAACAGGCAGGGGAAACAGGGAAAAGACTTTTCCAATCAGGAATCGCCGCGCGCCGGACCGATTTGCACCAGCTCCCGCCGGGGTGCGGGCGGCGTCACGGGCGCGGGCTTCAGCGTTTGCGGCGCGCGCCAGTTGTCCAGCATGCCTACCTGCTGTACGCAGGAAACCGTGCACAGCGGGGCGCAATACTTTTCCGTGTGGAACTGGCGGTGCCGCATTTCCGGCGTGTACTGTGCGAGCGGTATCCCCGGATACCCGCGCTGCTGCGAACACCAGTGCACCAGTCCATCCTCGCAAATATACAGATACCGCGCGCCAGACCGGCATCGCCAACGGTGGGCTTTCCCGCGCGCCACATCGTGCTGAAAATTGTTGAATCGCGAGAACGACCGCTTGCTCAGCGTCATGATCTCTTCAAAGATTTCGATTT
This sequence comes from Acidobacteriota bacterium, assembly GCA_003223215.1. Classification (GTDB taxonomy): domain Bacteria; phylum Acidobacteriota; class Terriglobia; order Acidiferrales; family UBA7541; genus Acidiferrum. The sequence continues at coordinate 19,287 of QHYH01000101.1, read as the reverse complement.
CCCGCGGCCCCAACGGCTTCAATTGCCCGTTGTGGTCGTGGATGATTCCTACCGTGCTGGTCAGCCCCAGGTCCACGGCTCGGTGCGCAATGCGCAGCGCGTCTTCCGGGTCCTTCACGCCGCTCCCCAGCACCGAATTGATATTCACCTGGAAGTACGCGTAGCGCGCCAGCAGCTCCAATTTTTGGTCCAGTGTCTTTAGGCTTTTTTTCGAGACTTCGTCTGGTTTGGTGTTGTCGATGCTGATTTGCAGATGCTCCAGCCCTGCGTCGTTCAGTTCCTCGATGCGTCCTTGCGTCAGCAGAAACCCATTCGTGATCATGCCAGCGATCATCTCGCGCCGCCGGATGTGCCGGATAATTTCATCCAGCTCCGGATGCAGCAACGGCTCGCCCCCGCTGATGGTGATGATGGAGGTGCCCATGTCCGCCAGGATGTCCAGCCGCTTCTTCACCTCTCCCATCGGGACCGGCGGCGAGAAATCGTCGAACTCGTTGCAATACGTGCAAGCCAGGTTGCATCGGCGGACCGGGATGATATGCACCAGGAAAGGGTGCTCGGTCGAAACCAGCGCCTTCAGGATCGCGCGGCCCTCTCTCACGCGTGTGTGGAAGAAGCGCAGCGCGCGCCAGAACCACACCTTTAGCGAAGCGCGCGATTTTCCGTAGCCCTTCGGCATGAAAACTCTAGGATTCCCCCAGCCGCTCATTATACAGGAACGCTGCCCCCGAACCCGCCCCGCATCCCTCGCAGGGTTTCTCAGTCGCACACGGCCTGTGAAATCCCAAATTACGCGCACTCCGACGCCCTTTAACCAGCGATTTATGCACAGAAAGGGTTTTTCAGGCACAATGCGGGCATGCTCGAGCGGGTGTTCGAACGCAAGGAATGGAAGTTTTTCGCCGTCTTGCCCAGGGCCGCTCCTGGCCTTGCCCTGGCATGGTGGTTGGCCCTGTTGCTGAGGGGCGGACTTCCGGCGGCGTTCGCCGTTGCCATGGGCGTTCTTGTCGGGGCGGTCGAACGCGGTAATCCCCTTGCGGGTCCGCTCGCGCTTGCCGGCGCAATTTTCATCCTTCTTCAAGTGCTCAGCCCGATTCATCAAGCCGTCAGCGCCAATCTAGGCGACCGCACGGCAGCATGGCTCTACGACCGGCTCACGGAGGCCTGCGTGCGCCCGCCCGGCATGGCGCACCTCGAAGATGCAAAACTGGCGAGCGACCTGACCGTGGCGCGCGACTTCGATCTCGGAATGACGGGCCCCCCTCTGACTATCTCCATGGACTTCATCGCCGGCGGAATGGCGGAGATGGTCGGCGGCATCGCCTGTGCGCTGATTCTCCTCCGATATGCGTGGTGGGCGCCCATCTTACTTGCGGGAGCATGGGCAGCCACGCATTGGCTCTTGCGCGAGAGCGCGGTCTGGCGCGATCGCAACACCGAAGAGGTGCGCAGCGCCCAGCGCGATGCGGACTACGCCTATCGGCTTGCCGTGGATCCGCCCGCAAGCAAGGAACTCCGGCTGTTCGGGCTAGTCGGCTGGACCATCGAGCGCTTCATTGCCAGACGAACGCGTTTGCACGAGTTACAGTACGCGGCCACGCGATTGCGCGAGCGGCCGCTGGTCGGGAGCCTGCTGCTGGTGGTGGGCACAAACATCGCGGTGTTCTGGGCACTCGGGAGCAGCGCGATTCACGCGAAAATCAGCCTCGGCGAAGCCGTGGCCTACATGCAGAGTGCCATCGGCGTTTCGATGATCGCTTTCGGCGGATTCAGCTGGGCGCTCGACGGAGCGGCTGCGCCGGTCGCGGCCGTGCTGCGGCTTGAGCCGGCCATGCGCCCTGCCGGCGCGCTGCGCTCCGGCAGTCGCCCCTTGGACGCGAAACGCCCGCACGAGATTCGCCTGCGCGACGTGACCTTTGCTTATCCGACAGCAGGTGCCGCGCCCGTTTTGGAACATTTCGATCTCACCATTCCCGCCGGCTCATCACTCGCTATCGTGGGACAGAACGGCGCCGGCAAGACAACGATCGCAAAGTTACTCTGTCGGCTCTACGACCCGCAGTCCGGCGGGATTGAGATCGACGGTGTGGATCTTCGGGAGGTCGATCTCGCATCGTGGCGTGCCCGCATTGCGGCTGTATTTCAGGATTTCATCAGGCTGGAACTGCCCCTCCGCGACAATGTCGCGCCGCGAGGCGCTCCAGACCAGGTCGTGCGCGACGCCCTCGAATCGGCAGGCGCTGCGAACCTGGCTTCGCTCGACACCGTGCTTGCGCGTGGATATGACGGCGGTACGGACCTGTCCGGCGGACAATGGCAGCGGGTAGCGCTGGCGCGGGCATTGTCGGCGGTGAGCTTGGGGGCCAGTGTGGTGCTGCTCGACGAGCCCACAGCGCAGCTCGACGTGCGTGGAGAGGCGGAGATTTTCGACCGCCTGCTGGCAGCGACGCGGCACTCGACCACTATCCTCATCTCGCATCGATTTTCCACCGTACGTCATGCGGATCGCATCTGCGTGCTTGAACACGGTCGGGTAATTGAGCTCGGCACACACGACGAACTCATGGCGCTCAGAGGGCGCTATCGAACGATGTTCGATCTGCAAGCGGAGCGCTTTAACGTTCCGGCGGACGAGGAAGGCACGACCTATGACGTCCTCTCCTAAACGCGGGCAGCCGATCGAACCACTGCCCCCTGCGCTGTCATCCATGTGGCGTCTGTGCCAGCTGGGGTACCGCCACGAACCGCGACTGATGTTGGCGTCACTTGTGCTGTCGCAGCTCGCGGCCCTGCCCGATGCGCTTCTGGCGCTATGGTTGATGCTGCTTGGCAAGGGCGTATTGGAGCACCGTGACGGGCTCGTGCTCGGAACGGCGATTGGGCTTGCCGTATCGGCAGCGGCAACCTGGTTTCTCCGCACGGTCAGCACGCGCATGCAGCGGCGCTTTCGCGACAAGGTGACGATCGCCCTCGAGTCCCATGTGGCCAAAGTGCAGGCTTCGATCGCGACGATCGCTCACCAGGAGCGCCCCGAGTACCTCGACCGCCTGTCCATGCTGCGCAACCAGGTCTTCGTCCTCGACCACATGTACATGGCAGTGTTCTCCATGCTCGGGTGGATTTTACGGCTAAGCGTGACGTTGGCGCTGCTCGGATGCATTCACCCGGCGCTCCTCCTGCTCGGCGTGTTTGCCGTGCCAACCGTATGGACTTCGACATGGCGACCCGAGGTCGAGCGGTCCGCCCAGGAGCGTGGAGCACAAGCAATCCGCTTGGCGCGTCATCTGTTCAACATGGCTACGACGGCGTCTCCAGGGAAGGAAGTGCGCGTCATAGGCATCGGAGACCGCCTGGCGACACAGAGGAGAGCGGCGTGGGAGCGTTGGTACGAGCTCGTGGCTCCCGCCCGGTGGGCATCCGCATTCTGGCACGCGGTGGCCTGGGCGATTTTCGGATCCGGGTACGTCGGCGCCGTCGTGTTCGTCTCGTCGGGGCTTCACGCATCGGCGAGCCAAGTGCTCCTGGTGCTGGCCGCGGGCGCGCGGCTTTCGGCGTACATCGGCGCAACCGTGGGCGAGCTCGGATTCCTGCGAGGGTTCTGGATGGACGGATCGCGGCGGCTGGCGTGGCTTGAGGATTACGCTGCCGCCGTTGCAGCGTCGGGGGACCACCCGGTTCCGAGAGTGTTGCGGAAAGGGATTCGAGTCGATCATGCGTCGTTCGCCTACCCGGGCACGTCGCGTGTGGTGCTGGACGATGTGTCGGTAGAGCTGCCTGCCGGCGCGGTGGCGGCGATTGTCGGCGAGAATGGTGCCGGCAAGACCACGCTGGTCAAGCTCCTGGCGAAAATGTACGAGCCAACATCCGGTTCCATTTTCCTCGACGAAACGCCTTTGGCACGGGTGCAGGCCAGCGAGTGGCGCGAGCGCCTCGCCGGCGCGTTCCAGGACTTTTTCCGGTTCGAATTCCGCGCACGGCATACCGTCGGTCTGGGCGACGTTCCTCGACTTGAGGACGAGCACGCGGTGGCTGCGGCGGTAGAACGCGCCGGCGCGGCAGATGTCGTTACCCGTTTGACGGCAGGCCTGGAAACGCAGCTGGGTCCAACGTGGCCGGGCGGAGTCGAACTGTCGTTCGGGCAATGGCAGAAACTGGCGCTGGCGCGAGGCTTCATGCGCGATGAGCCGCTGCTGCTCATCCTCGATGAGCCGACAGCGGCGCTGGACGCGGAGACCGAACACGCCTTGTTTGAGCGCTATGCTGCCGCAGCACGCGGCCCCGGCGAGAACCCGAGCGGCCGCATCACCATCCTCGTCTCCCACCGCTTCTCGACGGTGCGCATGGCCGACTTCATCCTCGTGATGGATGGCTCCCGGCTCGTGGAGGTCGGCACACACGATGAGCTGATGGCCAGGAAAGGTCATTACTCCGAGCTGTACAGCATCCAAGCCGCTGCCTATCGCTGACCGCTGGCCGTGCTCTCGTCGCCAGGCAGATCACCTTCAAAGCACGAGAAGCAATACCTTCTTGGTTGGAGAATCGCGTGAATACAAATCAGAATTCCGACGCCGGCCACGCGTCGCTAAACGCGGGAAAGTGGTTCGCTGCGAACCCTTGAATCCTTGAATCTCTTGAATCCTGCCTGGCTTGATCGTCTTGATCGTCCATGCGAGAATCAGATGTCCCGCCGGGGATTTCCGGCGGATCTCTTTCCGTGCAGGTCTCCGGCGATATCGTCTAAGGGTTAGGACGTAGCCCTCTCAAGCTTAATCTTTTCCATGAATCCCTTTACATACTTGTACCCAGGTTGCACCCGCAGGTACAACCCAAACTAATCGGAGGGCTTGTATGGCGGCAATCAGCGGAGAAGGCTACATCAGCAACAAGGTCAACCAGGCCGGAACGTATTACATGTTCCTGGTGATCGACGGGGTCAAACAGCGCAAATCCACAGGAACTAAGGACGAGCACGATGCTGCGGAAAAGCTGGAGCAGTGGAAGGTTGAGGTTAAGGCCGGGGTCAAGGAAGAAACCCACCTGAGATACGAGAAGATTCGAGACGCCTACCTGGAAAGCGGCAAGCACATCCAGGGGAGCATTCTGGAAGACCTGAACATGTTCTTCAAGAACAGATACGTCCGGTCCAATTACTCCGACAGTGCTTAAGAAGTTTAGAGAATTTCGTGAGAACACTTCCGTGGTGCTCGAATTCAAAGAGAAATCCTACCAGCAAGAACTAGCTGTTCGAACCCTGAAGCTAGGCCGAAAGCCCTCTCCGAAAGAACTGAAACAGATTGAAGCTGACTCCCGGCAGTGGGTAGAGAATGCTACGAAGGCGACCACCAATCGCCGCTTAACAGTTCTCGAGCCATGTTCAATCATGCTGCCAAAGAGGAACTAATCGATAGGCACGACGTTCCGTATTTTCCGATGGCGGCTGGTGTGGACAACATTCGCCGGACAGTAGCATCGAAAGAACTTCTCGAAAACATTCTCAATGAAATCGAGAAAAACCTGAAGAAAGATGCAAACCCTAAAAAACTGCATCCATATATTCTCTTTCTTGCTGGAACTGGAAAACGCTCCGGTCAGACTGCGGAATTAACCTGGGACGACGTGAACGAAGAACGTACAATCCTGACTCCACGTTCTGAACCTGGGACAACGAAACAAGACGCGCCCATTCCCTTGGTCGATTCCAAAGGAAAGCCTTTTAATTGGTCGAAACACATTGTCGAGGGTACGCGAGTGAACGGTGCTCTGATCTTCGATACCACCGACTTCCGCAGCCAATGGCGTCAGGCATGCCACAAATTGAAGGTCGGCGTGTACGACCCGATCAAGCAAACATATCGCGGACTCAGGCCACATGACTTCCGGCGCACAGCGGTTTCACGGATGACCGCCAACGGCATCGACCGCGCCACAGCCAAAAGCATCAGCGGACACAGAACAGATTCGGTGTTCAATCGCTACGACATCAAGGACCTGAGTCAGCAGCAGAACGCTTTCGAAACTCTGGCTGGTAAATGATAGAATCAAAGAGTGCGGCGGTATCGTCTAGGGGTTAGGACGCGAGGTTCTCAACCTCGAAACCGGGGTTCGATTCCCCGTACCGCTGCCAGCTACGCCGCCTTTTCCCAATACTCAGCAAGGTCCATCCGGCGCACGACATCATACTTTCCGATTCGTTTCGCCTTGATGAATCCCTTCGCAATTAGACCGCGAACCGACCAGATGGAGACGCCGAAATATCTAGCGGCCTCTTTCAGATTCATGAAGTCCTTGCAGGGTGTTGGCGAAACAGGCGCAACTGCAACTGGTGCAGGCGGAGTCGGATACTTCGGTTTAAGACGAGCCATAGCAAAAGTCCTGCAAACGCACTAATGCGCTTGCCAGCGACCTTGCTTAATGGTCTTGTGGAGGTTCCCCTACCGGGTAGCGTGCGCCACGGTAAACCTGACCCAGGGTCGATGCTATTTTATCCCTGGCTAAAACGGGTCCACGGGGTTTCGGGCACCGGGGCTGTGACCCGGTGGTATTTGCCCATAATGAAAATGGCTCCCAAACTACAGGAGCGATTGACAAAATTGATATTACCAGAACTGGGGCCAAATGTCAAGCAGCCTTTTTGACGCTTTGACGCTTTTGACGCTGGCATGGCGCAACGCTGGCCGCTTCGCTGCTGACGGTCGTGCCGGTCGTCTAGCGAGAGCACACCCTGGGATCAGGGATTGGACACGACGGTTGATTGCTCGGTAGTGTATCTCCCCATTCACAAGACACGCTAATAATTGGTTCTGCCCCAGACGCAGATTGCGAAAACTATTGATGCTGAGTGTGGACTTGACCTGAACCTTGATGACTCGGCCACGGCGAGAAATTGCAACCAGGTCGCAACTGCCGTGCATGCTGAGATTTTTGAAAACTTGAAATCCTAAACCCATGAGGTGTGACGCGACCCGTAACTCGGATATCGCACCCTTGGTGCCCGTTGACAGTTCACTCATCTGATCCGCCAAACTGCTCGGACTTCTTTCCGGAAATTTTCATAACTGATGTTGAAGGCATCACCGTCAATTAGAGCGAAGGCGTGGCCATCGACTTCCCGGTAATCCAGGTAGCACGAGATGTAGTAAGACCCGGTCGGATGTTGCTTGATAAAATCCCCAACAAATCCCTGCCACGATAGCTTCTCGAACTTTGATAGTAGTTCGTCCGCTTGCTTTTGTGATGTTCCCTCTTCGGAACAATCAAGCATGTCTGCGTCCAGCCCTAGGTGCTTAAACGCGGTGGGTACACAAGTATTGGTTTTAGGTGCAGGAGTTGTGTCGAAGGTGAGGGGGCTACCGTAGCAAAGCGATAGCCTTCCATAACTGTTGAGGGTGTAGAAAATCTCAGGCAGCAGCGGTCAAGGGAACCACAGAAAGAGGATCGACTCCTGGAACGCAAGGCAGCTCATTGGGCGGATGACAGTTTTGCTGGCCTTGGACCGAAGCAGAGCCGCAATCTTTGGCAATGGCTGGGCCTGACACGGTATGAGATCCCCCTTGATAGCCGAGTGACGGATTGGGTGAATGCCAATCTCGCAAACAAGATTCATCCAAAGCGCCTCAACCAACTCAATTATTACGAAACGGTTTTGGATTACATCCAAGCGATTTGTGACAAGGCTGGCGTGTTGCCGTGCGAACTGGATGCCGCTGCTTTTGATTTTGAGGACCTGGGATTAGGAAATGGAACATTTCGGTCAACCACGGACTCGGGCTTTGCCAACCCACACGGGCAAATCACGATTCGCAATACCGGGACGCCGGGCACAGACCACAATCAATACGTGTACCAGGTCGCATGTTCGGGCTGCGGGCACGTCTATGGCGCAAATGGCAGCGACATCTTCGAGCGCAAGTGCCCGAATTGTCAGGGCGGTCGCACGGGCCTTGTGCTGTGAACCACGGAAGATAGGAAAAAGGAATGCCAACCGGATCATCGGCTATCGTTCAAAAGCTCTGGAACTACTGCACTGTTCTCCGCGATGACGGTCTCTCGTATGGGGATTACGTCGAGCAGTTGACATTTCTTCTGTTCTTGAAAATGGCGGACGAGCAGATGAAGCCTCCGTACAGCCGTCCGCGACTCATCCCGAGTAGCTTGGATTGGTCTAGCCTGGAGCGTCTCGACGGAGACGATTTGGAAAGCCACAACCGTCACATCCTTACGGAGCTTGGTAAGCAACCAGGGATGCTCGGCGTGATCTTCCGCAAAGCTCAAAACAAGATTCAGGACCCCGCCAAGTTGAAACGCCTTATCACCGATCTGATTGCCAAAGAGCAGTGGATGACTCTGGAAGTGGATGTAAAGGGCGACGCCTACGAGGGATTGCTAGAGAAAAACGCAGCAGACGTGAAGGGAGGGGCGGGACAGTACTTCACGCCGCGTGCTCTCATCAAGGCAATCGTGGACGTAGTGCGCCCTGCGCCCGGCGAGGCAGTGAACGACCCCGCCTGTGGCACTGGCGGCTTCTTGCTGGCCGCTTACGACTACGAGAGTCATCACTACGAACTGGATAAGACACAGAAACAGACCCTGAGGCATAAAGCGCTGTCCGGTACCGCCCTTGTCGCAGGCGTAGCGCGATTGTGCGTGATGAATCTGTTCCTTCATGGTATCGGTGGCGAAGACTCACCCATACGCGACGGGATAGACGCACTCGCCCAAGCCCCTTCGACTTATTACGAAGTCGTTCTGACGAATCCGCCCTTCGGCAAGAAATCCAGTATCACCGTCGTCAGCGAAGAAGGAGAGGAGACAAAAGAAGCTCTTACGTATTATCGCGACGACTTCTGGGCCACGACGAGCAACAAACAACTTAACTTAACTTCTTGCAGCACGTGAAATCGCTACTAAAAATTCATGGCCGGGCCGCAATTGTGGTGCCCGGAAGCTCCTACATGAATGCGATGTGCACACCCTTCTGAGATTGCCGACCGGAATCTTCTACGCGCAGGGTGTGAAAGCGAACGTTCTCTTCTTTGACCGGAAGCCAGCCAGCGAAACTCCGTGGACAAAGAAGCTCTGGATTTACGACTTTCGGACCAACCAGCACTTCACGCTGAAAACGAATCCCCTCAAACGCTCGGACCTGGATGATTTCGTTGCCTGTTATCACGCCGAAAATCGCCATGTGCGGAAGGAAACCGAACGATTCAAGTGCTTCGCCTACGATGAGCTTCTCAAGCGCGATAAGGTGAACCTGGACATCTTCTGGCTGAAAGACGAGAGCCTAGAGGACTCTGCAAACCTGCCTGATCCAGACGTGATCGCCGCCGAAATCGCCGAGGACTTGCAGGCGGCCCTTGACCAATTTTCCCAGATCGCTGCCGACCTAAAGAGATGATTGTGGACAAGCTTGTTCCCGCCGCCTGCTCTGCTCGATTTGCTGCCAAAGTAGCGGTGAGATACGTTCGCGGGTAGGGCTCCTGGTGAATTTCTACCTCAACTCGCTGTTTTGTTTCATTCCCGTTGGATTCCCACCCAACAACTTGCAAGCGACTAAACCCGCGAAGGACGGCTTCGTATAGTGATTCTGCGTAAACCTCAACGCTGTGTTCGGTATTGTGGCAATCCTTCAAACGGACAATGCACTTGCTGATCGACATGATGTGTCTCGGAAGTTGAGATTAATAGGTAGGAGAATCGGGAGAAACCAGCTTACTTTTTCTTGTCCCACAAGTCCATGAACAGCTTGACCGTCGCACAGTGGGAAACCGTCTTTTTTTTTAGGGTCATGGGGCCTTACTGTAGGCTTTCCAGGGCAAATAGCACGAATCGAAGGGCGGCGGCTCACAGCCAGGATTGGGTGGGTACCATCTTAAGTACTCTCCGTACACTCTCCATGAGCCCGGGTTTCGGTCCAGCTTTCGCCAGGCCGGACACATCTGTTTGTACAGAGATTCGGACAGCCCCCGCCTAAAATCGGTCCCGGCGATTCTTTGCTTCAGCACTGCGTTCTCAGCCAAGAACGCGTTGAGCGTTCGACTGATGTTTGCGTTGAAGGAAAGGCGACCGCGTCCATTTTCAATGATTGTCCAAGGAATCATAAAAGCGTGCAGCTGTGAGGATTCCAAAAGGATCACCCGACCGCGAGCGCGCTCGTAAATCTCCACATGCGTCCACGGAAAATCATCCGTCCAGGACGATTCAAAGTACGCGCCGACTGCTTTTCCGATTGCGCTGGCGTTTCGAAAACGGCTAATGAACAACTCTCGTTGTGACGGGGCAATGCATCTCGTTCGGCCGTTGAAGTACTCGCCGAACGCGGGCTCGGCATTTTGATCCAGCCAAGTCTGCGTAATGCCGAGGTTGGAGAAGGATACGGACCCCTCGGTGCGGGCATCCAGGGCAGCTAGGAACGCCGTCACCTGCTCGTCGGGAATTCCCCTATTCTCAGCGTCCAGGTTCTGGGCGACATATTTCCCATTCTTTCTATCCACGCGAACCCATGTTGTTGTTTTGGGATCACCGTATCCCATCCATGACTGAGTGGTGTGAATTACGATCAGAGTTGGCGCTTTGGTGCAAGCGCTAAGAAAGATGCAGAGCAGCCACACCCACGCCTTAGCGAACATGCGCGGATAATACCATGCGTGCCAGGAGGGATTTCTAGTCTAGCGCCGTTCGTTCCACAGTTGCCAGAGAGATTTCACGGTTTGGTGGTGCGCGCCCGCATTAGCGGTTGTTGCGTCTTGTCCCCGGTGCGTACGTTGAATCGGTTCCACGTTTGGGCCCTTTTTCAAGGCAGGGATTCTAACTCGCAAAGGCTATCCAGCTGCCATGACCGCGCCGGATTGTAAGGCCATGTGAGTACTGGGAGGGACTTTTCCGGTAACGCGACATTACTGGCCAATCGTGATGCCCGCATCGAGATCAACTGTTTGCAAATCTATAGTTTAAAGGTGCGTGCACAGATTGGACCAGTAATGTCAAAAATTACCGGCCAAACTCTCTTATTCAATTGCACTTGCGGTCCACCAAGCGTTTGGCCGGTAATTTTTGTACTAACCGGGCAGGTAGGCACAAACTCTAGTGGATTCACCATTGTCTTCAGCGTCAGCTCATCACCGGCGGGACTTAGTGCGACAGGGCGACACGCAGAAGATGACGAAGGTTAGAGCTAACGCACCACGTATGCGCCGCGAGCTTCCCCGGCCCCTCACCATCATGGATTCACGGCGATGGTGCAGCCGTCCTCGATTTGCCGCAGCGGTGGGCGACATTCCTTAGCTTCGAGCTTCTCAAGAGCGCGAAGAGCTGCGGCGCGCATTTCCAGACGACTGTCAGCTAGCGCTTCAATCAACGGAGGAATCGCTGATTTGTCGCCAATTTCTCCCAATGACCAAGGAACAATCAAATTGACTTCTTCGTCTTTCAATAAGGGCACCAGCATGGGAACCGCTCGGGGGTCCTTTAGATCTCCGAGAAGGTGCGCGGCGTAATAACGGTCCTCACGAAGCTGTCGCCTTAGACTCGGTCGGCCCGTGCTGTCGATCTCGAACACAGCACGTTTAGCCGAGCGGTCCTCCAGAAGAGCCTTGATAACCTGGAACCCCCGATCATCTCCGAGGCTAGCGAAAATGAACGCCGCGTTGCCTCTGCGGTGCATGTCCTCGTTGCCAAGCCACGATTCGAGGGGTTGAAGCACGCTCTTGTCATGAAGCACGACAATCTTCTTGGCCATCTCAAATTGCTTCCAGAATAGCGTCGTGCTCTCGAACTGTTCAACGAGGGCGCTCGCAGACTCGATTGGATACCGGGAGGTCTGACCGCAAAGTGTGGACAGGAGGCATACGGTCGCCAGCGACGTCCCGCAGATGACGCCAGATGCGCGTGCCACAATCAGGAATCCCTCCTACTTCCCAAAAAGCAAATTCTATGATGCCTATCCATCAACAAAAAGCTGCTTCTTCTCGAAGGCCCTGGTAAACGCGGTTACCGGAGAAGTGGATTTCGAAATCGCCGGTTAACCTGCGTTAGCGTTGACGCCAAGGCCGAAGGACGAATTGCCAGGCGCGTTCTTTTTCTCCGGTTCCTGAACCACGCGAGGTTTCTATAGCGCTCGTCACAGGAAGCGGATGCGTTGGAGGTCCGCCACGTGGGCCGTTACCGAGGTGGCGCATCATTTCACGGATTTTTCTACCGCCGAACAGCAACAGAATCACGGTGAGGACAAACCAATGAATGGCGCTGAACTCTCCCACAGCACGACTCCTGCATGAATCTTAGCGCAAAAGCGCGCCCCGTGCACCCGGCGGCGGAAGTAAAGGTCTGACATAACGCGGAAACCGGACAAGTGCCGTGACCGATTTCACTTGTACGGTAACCCGACTACACAGGCAAGTGACCGCCGACGGTCGAGTGGAAGCCGGGAGCCGATTCCGAAGAAAAAATGGGAGCGGAGGGAGCCCGCTCCCGTGAGAAAGATTGGAAAGCTCTCCGAAAGGTTAAGGCTTCGCTGCAACGGCTTTGGCTTTGGCAAGCTCAGGGACGACGCCGAGCTGCTGCATAAGGCCCAGAGCGTCCCAGTTGATCCAGCCTTCTGCCATCTTGCTTCCACTGAAGCGGGCGATGCTTACCCCGGAGATGGTGACCTGCTTCCCCGTTGGCGCAATGCCGCTGAGATCGCCTTTATGCGTACCCCGACAGGACCAACGGGCAATCACAGTTTCGCCTTCGGCAATGATGTCCTCGATCGTCAATCGAAGGTCGGGGAAAGCAGTGCGGTAGAGCGTCGCTCTTTTCTTTTCACTCTCCGGGCCACGCCCAAAATCGGGTGACGAAGCGTCATGATGTTCGCAGTTGGGGGTAAAGAGCTCGTCTGCCACTGACAGATTGCCCTTGTTCCAAACTTCTTCAAACAGACGACGGACGATAGTTTTGTTTACTTCTGACATGGGGTGTTCTCCTTTTTGAGAAATTCGAAATCTATCTTCGCATGAAGCGAGTCGGGCTCGAATGTTATGGCCTGGAACCGCTGCGGTCCTGGGCGTGCAGTTCTCTACGTCGGGACAGAAGGTTAGGCCCGGCGCGGGCGGAGAAAAACGAGTCGAGGACGTACTGCCCTCTTGGCGCTCGACGCAGAGCTTAGCTGTTAAAGAAACTGCGGTTAGACTACGGAGCGGGAGTCTCACCTCAAAGGGCGAAACTTCGAAGTGATCCTGTTCCTCGCGGACGTGCGTGTCAAGGAGAATCGAAAAATGCTTCTGTGCAAAACGAGCGGCGGCATAATCCGCTTGCCTGATAAACGCTTACCGGTAAAGTCCTATTAAAGGGCCAGTACCCGATCAGGCTTCTCCGACGTGCTCCTTCTACTCGCATCGTCAACGATGCCGTTCGCCAATCTGCCGGTAAGTGAACGACTGTCCGTTCCTGTTGAGAAGTGGCAGAAGCCGCGTAAACGCTGAGGTTTTTAGGGGAATCTTCGTTTGCTATGTCTTTTCCGCCGAAGATTAGGGCCTTGGATGGTGACAAATTGCGATCATGCTCTGGCGCGAGTCCTTGACGACGCTCACCTCGTGGGTCTACGCTTTTGACCAAGTAGCCACAGCGCAAGCTTGACTTTCAAATAGTGAACTTCCGGCGCTCCGCACCAGCGCAGAGCCATCGTTGACGCCAGTGCAGGAGGCCAGGAGAGGTGTAGCAGTGTATCGGGCGTACGATATTTTTGAAGTCATGCCTGATGGTTCCACCATCAAGAGAGCCGCCGTCTCCGGGCTGGAGTTTGCCAAGCTCGCCGCCGAAGAGCTATCGAAACGCACTACGAACGAATGCTTGGCCTCCGATGAAAAAACACACCAGGTTGTGGCGCAAATGAATGTGCCTTCGGCAAAGCGAACGATCAAGCGGATTTTCCAGATTTCCTACGACGAAGCAGCAGGACTTCGAAGAACCGAAGTGCTCAGGAGCCGTGGATATGGCGTTATCTCTGTATTGGGCAACGAAGCCGCCAAGGTTCTTTTAAGCTCGATTCAGCATTACGACCTCTTTATCGTGGGTCACGCAGCGACTGAAGAAACCAGAAGAGAAATTGTTGATTGGCTCAAGGCGAACTATCCGCAGGTCAAGATTCTTGCCATGAATCCGCCTTGCCAGCAAATGACCAATGCCGATTACAACGCGCTACAGAACGGCCCCGAAAGCTGGCTACCGATTGTCACGGAACGGTTCGCAAACTCCACCGAGACAGGCGCAGCGTAGGTGGGCCCAGAGGGCGCAAAAGCTTAACCGCCAGAATACGGGAATGCGGACACTGTAGAGCACCGGGAGGCGCAAATGGGCGCAAATGGGCTCAACACCTTCGCAGGCACGCTTGTCCGACGAAGCCGCGCGGGTTACTTCCGTTGTTTGGTAGCTAGAAGCTCGCTCAGCGTATCCCATTCACTTGTCTGTGTTAGGAAGTCCAGTCCAACGGCAAATCCTTTCGGACTGTGCGGCAGACAGTAAACTACTCTCGCCCTGGCCCATGTGTTACCAGTGGGCGATTTGAGGCCTACATGCGAGTCAGCCTCCCAAGATCGCTCCGTCGCCACGCGCACTCCATGAGAACTAACATTTTCGACGGAGGCTAACTCGCCGACGTGCGGAGCATGCACGGCAAAGATTAGCACCAGGAATTGCTCAGGGGTGCGCGGATGTCTCCGGGCATCCAGCATGCGGCCTCACTTTATCGACGTGGTGCTTGGGATGCAAATACGCTGGGGTTCCCCGTATCGTAGCAAGCAGCCAATCCTAGCGTCAATCAGGGAGCGCCGGGTTCGCCCGGTTAAACCGGCGTGTCGTAGGGAATGAAAGAGTCCCACAAGAAAGGAGACAGCGACTCCATCTTGGCCCTCAGTCTTGCAGGTGACATCGCGAGGTGTCGCCCGAAGCGTAGACAGGGGTATCGGTGGGCCGGGCTATTGAACTTCGAAAAACGCAAAACCAGGACGCCGACTCTCTCCTGATTGGAGGAAGGCAACACGGCTGTTACGCGATAATCGCGAGCGAGCAGTCGGTCCTGCGTAGTCGTAGAACCTGCGCACGCTGAGAAACAACATGCACGAGAACCGGGAGACCTCTGGAGCGCCTCGGCCCGCAAGGGAACGAGGCCGGTCCGCGAAGGCGCAAAGCCACACGGCGGACGCGCACGCTCTGGAGGAGTCGGACCGCGCCATACTATCGATGAACCAGACGAACAAAGAAGTGCGATCTTCGGCGGAGTCTGGGGAGAAAAGGGCGCGGGCCAAGGAGAACATCGTTCAATCTGACACAGCCCGACACAGCGCGGGGAAGTGAGTGTTCCAAGGATTGCGCGGTGTGCGAGGAGCCGTCCTCCTCGTCAATCATCCAAGGTGGGAGCCGTATGCGTTAATGCCGCTCGTACGGTTCTGTGCGGGGGGCGATCAGCGATGGTCGTCCCTACCGCGACTCGAATGCCTCTTGTCAAGCCTCTGAATGCTTATGCTAGGATAGCCGCTCATGGATACCGCGAGAGACTGGCAACTCACGCGGCGCTATCGGTGCCCGAGCTGTGGCAAGCGTTACGTCGTCGCGGACTGGAAGCAGAATCCGAAGTGTCGGCAGTGTGGAGCCGAACTTCGCATCGATGACTCGCCGGGCAAACCGCCCCAGGCCGAGCCTAGCCAACAACGCTAACCGATACTGAATCCCGCGATACGAGCCACCCTACCAGCAACACGTTAACACCGCAGCCCACGGGCTGCCCGCAGTACCGTGCAAAGGGACGTTGGGGTATTCTGGGGTTTCCCCCGCACGCTACGGACCTATAATTCTTTCTGCCGGTTTCACACATAGAATTTTTGGGGAGGTGAACCATGAGTCGCCCTTGGGTCTTTGTTCTATGTTTCTTACTTTTCTCCGCGTCTGGCTTGGGTCAATCCACTTCGAGCGAATCACAAGGTATGCAAGCTCTGGTGGCGGAGGTTCGACAACTGAGAGAGGATTTGCATACTACCAATGGATACGCGCTCAAAGCGCAAGTCCTCCTTTATCGCTTGCAGGTTCAGGAAGCGACCGTAGCGCGTGTCTCGCAACATCTCAACGACGTGCGTTCAAAACTCGCGGCGATCCAGGAACATCAGAGACAGTTGGTGGGCACCATGAAATATTATGAAAAAATCGCAGACGACAGTGAGGCTTCGCCGGCACAGCAGAAAGAGGCCCAACAGCAGGTTTCTTCGATCAAAACAGAACTCCCATCCGTAGCGGCGCAAGAACAGCAAGCGCAAACCGCAGAAATGGAGGCCGAGGAACAACTGCGGGCCGAGCAGGCAAAACTCGACGGCCTCGAAGATCGCGTGGACCGACTGGAAAAGGAGTTGAACGGCAATCCGCACTAAACGAGAAGAGACGGTTCCAGAGCAGAAAAGCGAAGGTTATTTGCTGCCGCACCAATGTCGCACGGTTTGCGGAAGCCTGTTATGTTACGAATCTCTGAAGCCGAGCCGCGTGTATCCGTCTGGCGGATTCATCAGTGGTTAGCCAAGTTGTGCCGCCGCGAAAACAGATTCACCCCGCCATCAGATTTGACGGCGACGGCGCGGTAGCCATCGAGACTATCCGTGCGGTCAGTGTTCGGGGTAAGATTCGCAGGATTGTTGGACGCGATTCGATGCACATTGACCATGACAATCTGAGTCTTGGGAACGAGAGCGACGTAGAGCAGAAGATTGTCATGCCTCTCCTGAGGGTTCAGTCTATCTTGAGATACCTCAGGACCGTATTTTCACAAAGCAGTATCTCGCGCCTACGATTCTCGACAAGTCAGCGGAGAAGACCTTCGGCTACTTCCCCGATTATTCAGTCTGGATGTACGGTTTTCCAGTTTTAATCGTTGAGGCGAAAGCCCCCGATGTGTCTTCCGAATCGGCGTCTCGTGAGGCGAGTTTGTACGCGCGACATTTGAACCAGAAATATCCTGCTGACTTCAACCCATGCAGCTTCACAATTAGCACGAGTGGTCGAGACCTCCTCTTTGGACATTGGGACTGCAATCCAATCCTCGCGATTCTGGCCAAGAACTTGCGGGTTGGCTCCTCGGACCTAGATAATCTGATTAAACAGTGTCACCACACCGTCCTACAGGCGTTTGCACTTAGCTGCCTAGCTCGTGCGCGCGCCGCAAGATCTTTTTATTCATACAACGCAGCTGGAGGGCAAGCTCTCCTGACCGCCCGACGCCCACCAAATTCCTTCGCCGCCGACCTGTCGCCACTCCTTCGAAGATATTTTTTCTCTTCAAATCAGGAAAACATAAAAGAAATAATCGAGCGCGCGTACGTTTCCTCGTCAGAGATCACGGAATACGACAAGATCTTGGAAGCGCTGCTCAAGGAAAGGCTGTATACAAGGACGGGCACATTGTCGCAGCGGCTGGAGCCCGGCCGCCATCGCGAAGAACATGTCGCCCATGCGATTGAAGAGTTCTTGCGCGTCCGTACCGAGACAGGACAGTTGCAGATAATTCAAGGCGCGGTTGGAAGCGGGAAATCTCTTTTCGCGCGGCGTTATAAGGAAGTACTACAACCGGAAGACCATAAAGGACGATGTAGATGGTCGTTCGTTGACTTCAATGCTAGCCCAGCGGACCTTTCTCATGCAGAACTATGGCTATGCAAAGCCTTCATCGAAGGCTTTGAGTACGAGAATCCCGCACTCGATCTCTCTTCCAAAGAAGTATTACGAGGAATTTTTTCGCGCAACATCCAGAGGCGTAAGTATATTTATGACGAATTGGAAAAGAACGCTCCTGAACAGGCAGCTGTGGCTAAGGCAACGGACCTAGCCAAGTGGCAGGACGATGCGGCGGAGATGGTAGACGGTATCGCAAACTATGTCCTTGGCATCCGCAAGGAAGTGCTAGTTGTGGTGATGGACAACGTTGACCGACTTGAGCTTAAAAATCAACTTGATGCATTCCAACTCGCGCTTTGGTTTATGCACAAAACGCGCTCCTTTGTTATTCTACAGATGCGCGACGAAACCTACGAGCGTTACAAGAATCAACCACCACTTGATACGTTCAGGACCGGGATTACATTCCACATAACGCCACCGCGGTTCCTTGACGTCGTAAAAAAGCGCCTGGAACTGAGCCTCGAATACCTAGCGGCTGAAGCAAAGGAAAAGCAAAGCTTCACCATCGAAACGGGCGCCCGAGTTAGCTACCACAAGTCTCACTTGCAAGCATTTCTTCGCGGTCTGTACATAGAACTGTTCGAGCGAAAGCGCAACATATCACGCGTTCTCGAATCTCTTGCAGGGAGAGATGTAAGACGCGCTTTGGAAATGTTTGTCAGCATCATCATGTCTGGTCATCTCAGCCCTGCGGCTCTTACCTCCACGGCCATCGGTGGCGGAGCAGTCTCCATAAGCGAACGCCGAATCCTCAAAATCTTGATGCGGACCGAATATGCATTCTTCAGTAACCACAGCGGTTTCATCTCAAATATCTTTAGCTACGACCCAGACTGGCAGAAGCCTGACAATTTTCTCCTGATCGAAATCCTCTATTCCTTGGCTCGCAATCGCAAGCGCGTAGGGCAAATAGGCCTAGAAGGTTACTTCACCTGTCGAAGTATCGCCGAAGATTTACAGAAACTCGGATATGTGCCGGAGGACACGCTAGCGGCCCTAAATCTACTGCTAAACAGACAGCTCATTGCCGCTGACCACATGAATTTCAGGAAGGTGGAATTTGACGACTGCGTTCGCATCCTAGCGTCTGGATTCATCCATGTTCGGGTCCTGGCTGGTCGAATTGAATACCTCTATGGAGTTCTGCCGACCACTCCTCTGACCGATAAAGGGGTTGCTGACCGTTTGACCGATGTGGTGAAGAACGAATCGATACGCGGCAAGGTCGGGTCGTATCAAACCGTAACCGCCGTTGAAGCATTCTTTAAGTATCTAATTCAAGAGAGGGAGTTTCTCTCGAACCCATTCTTGCAGACCGCAGAGACAGGAAGGGATTACGTATTAGCACACATCCAACAGGCTATCGAACACTTCAAAAACGTGAATGCCACGTTCAGCTCGGACACTGACGCGCTAGACGTTTAGAGCCCCGCTTTGAACTTTGTCACTTTGTCAGATCTCCCAAGCCCAACTTGAACGAAATATCCTCATTTTGTTCATCGCTGTCCATGTGCGCTCTTCCCACATGAGACTTCTTGGATTGCCCGGCGTGGGCGTCAGGACGCCTGATCGCGCCGTTCCTGCTTGTTCCAAAAT